>NZ_JBIBUK010000008.1:0-320871 GCF_043079345.1 Streptomyces sp. NPDC015220
ACCCTGCCGACCAGGTTCTTCACCGGAGCCTGACGGTGGGAGGTGCCCAGGAGGGACGTGCCGGTGGCGGCGAGGGCGTCCAGCGCCTCGATCCGCACCTTGGAGGGGCCGGCGCCGAAACGTCCGTCGGCGGGCTTGATGTCAGCGGGGATCTGGATGTCGGACATGGTGGTCGTCTCCGGGTTCAGACGGTGCAGGCAGAGGAACGGGACCGGGCGGGGACCCCGCGGTCCGCCGGGGCGGCGGCCGAGTCGCGCACGGCCGCGACCAGGTCCGCTCCCCGGGCGACGAAGCCGAAGCAGCGCTCGACGTTGTACAGGGTGGCGCGCAGGCAGAACTCGGGCGAGGTGGTGGCGACGCCGTCCTCCAGGAGGACCGCGTCGTAGCCGAGGCACGCCGCGTCCGTGAGCGTGGCGAGGACGCACTGGTCGGCGTTCACCCCGGTGAACAGCACGGTGTCCACCCGCAGGTTGCGCAGGACGGAGTCGAGCGGTGTGTCGAAGAAGCCGCTCATCCGCTGCTTGGTGACGTGGATGTCACCGGCCGCGGGTTCCAGCCCCTCCACCAGGGCCGCGCCCCAGCTGCCCTCCTCCAGCACCGGACTCCGCCCGCCGGGGAGGACGGACCCGACGCCGCCGCCCTCGCCCGCGATGTCGTAGGCGTGCAGCACGTTGGGCGGGATGTTGGCGCGGTCGGGACGGCTGGCCCAGGTCAGCCAGACCACCGGGACCCCGGCGGCGCGCAGCGCAGGCACCGTCTCGGCGAGCGAGGCGACCAGCCGGTCCGTGCCCGAGACGTCCAGCCCGATGGAGGCGAGCCAGCCCTTGGGCGAGCAGAAGTCGTTCTGCATGTCGACGACGACCAGCGCGGTCCGCGCCAGGTCCAGGGTCAGACGCTGCGGGGCGGCCGGCACGGTCACCGGGCGTGGCGCGGGCACGGGGCGAGTGAGGTCCACCTGGTGTGCCGAGGCCCGCCAGCGGTTGCGGTCCGTCGGGCCGAGCGGCCGCATGGGCCCCGCGGTCACGAGCGCGACGCCGGGGCGCTGTTGTGGGTGTGCGTGTGCGCGGGCGCCGGTTCGGGGGCGCCGTCGGGGGAGGCGGTCACCGCGCACAGGAGCTGCATCTCGCCGCGCTGCCACAGGGTGCCGACCTCGGCGAACCCGGCCTCCCGCAGGGCGGTGCGGTGGATGTCGAGCCCGGAGGACAGGTCGCTGTGGTGCTCTCCCTCGAATCCCTGGCGCCTGCGCTCGGCCACCGCCGGGGCGAAGGCGGGCTCGGCCAGGGCCCGCTCCCACCAGTCGTACCAGCCCTCGCCGTGGCCGGGGGCGAGCCGGCGGGCCTTCTCCCGGGCGAGCAGGGACCGGTCGAGGCGGGCCAGCGCCGGTGTGGCGGTGTGGTCGCGTTCCAGCTCGTCGCAGTTGACCAGGACCCCGCCGGGTCGCAGCGCTCCGGCCGCCGCCGTGTACACCGAGGTCAGCACCGGCCGGTCCAGCCAGTGCAGCGCGGTGCCGCTCACCACGGCGTCCGCCGGGCGGTCCAGGCCGAGTCGCTCCACCCAGTCGGGCCGGCGCAGGTCCGCCGGGACGAAGCGCAGTCCGTCCAGGTCGCCGTAGGCGGCCCGGCCCAGGGCGATGAGCAGGGGGTCGGCGTCCACGGAGACGACGGTGGCGTCCGGGATCCGCCGCAGCAGGCGCACCCCGATGGAGCCCAGGCCGCAGCCCAGGTCGACCACCAGGGGGTCCGGTCGTCCCGCGGTCTCCTGGACGACGTCGACCAGTGCGTCGAAGAGGGCCTCGCGCTCCGGCAGGAACTCCTCCTGCTGCCGGTCCCAGCGCTCCGCCCAGCGCAGCGCGGCCGGGCGGTCGGCGGAGATGCCGGTGGACGGCGTGGACGGTGTGGAGAGCATGGACGACTCCCTGCGTGGGGTGTGGGTGGTGGAGGGGGCTGGGGCGAGGGGGTGGGGAGGCGTGGCCGGGCTCACGATCCGGACGCGGGATCCTGGTCCTGGTCCGGGCCGGTCACGTCGTAGAACGACGGTCCGTCCAGATAGCGGATCGTGTTGGCGTCCCGCAGGACGGTCTCCTCGCTCTCGTGCAGCAGGACCACGAAGACGGGGTAGCTCAGGTCGTCCACCGTGCGGCGGATGGGCTGTCCGGGGGCCACGGCCACCCGCATCTCGTGGAAGCTCTCCAGTTCGCGGAGCCGGTCCAGGTGCCGGTAGCCGCGCAGAGTGCCGGAGAAGGGCGAGACGAGGCCGACGAAGGCGCAGTGCAGGGCGCGCGGGTCGTCGTCCTTGTGGCGGGCGAGGAAACCCTCGGGGTCCAGATAGGCGTCGACCGTCCAGTCGAGCTGCGAGGCGCCGTGCGCCAGTTGGGCGTAGTGCGGGAGGTTGGCTCCGCCGATCCTGGCCCCCGCCTCGACCAGGACGGGTCCGGCCCCGGTGAGCTTGATCTCGACGTGCGCGGGGCCGTGCCGGATGCCGAGCGCGTCCAGCACCTCGACGGCGTACCCGGTCAGCCGGTCCTGCACCTCGCCCGAGCGCGGCATCAGGTACACGCTGTCGGACAGGTCGGCCACGCCGTTGGCGGTGATCCGCGTGGTGCGCCAGATCTCGCAGACCCGGTGCGTCCCGTCCCGGCTGACCGTGTTCACCATGTACTCGGTGCCGCGCAGGTACTCCTGCGCCACGGCCGCCGTGTTGACGTCGGAGAAGACGTTCTCGGCGCCGATGACCGCGCGGGCGGCGGCCGCGGACTCCTCGGGCGTGTCGCAGAAGTGGACGCCGTTGCCCGCCGCGCTGCGCAGCGGCTTGACGACGACCCTGCCGCCCACCGACCGGTGCCAGGCCAGTGCCTGCCCCTCGTCGGTCACCAGCGTCTGCCGGGCGCCCGCCACCCCGGCACTCCTGATCGTCTCGATCATCACGTACTTGTCGCGCCGCGCGGCGCTCAGCGCGGTGCCGTTGGTGGGCAGCCCCAGCGACTCGCTGAGCGCGTCGGCGAGTTCGACGCCGATCTCGCCGCCGGCGACCACGGCGACGGGCCGATGGGCGGCCACCGCGCGCGCCGTGGCCTCCAGGTCTCCCCGGTGGACGATGTTGTCGACGTACTCCGAGAGGTCGAACGGGCCCCGGTAGGCGGCCGGCACCCCCGGGGTGCTCTGCACCCGTACCACGGCGGCGCCGCGCTTGAGGAACTCGTCGACCAGTGCTTTCGACAGTCCGTAGGAGTCGACGACGCACACGAGAGGGGTTGCCGGCATGTCAGCCTTTCTGCGGGAGGAGGAGACGGGCGCCGCCCGTCCGGGCGCTCAGGAGCCAGGACGCCAGGGCCACCAGGACGGCCGCGGCGCCCACCGCGAGGAAGCCGGCGGCGGGGCCCCGCACGGCGATCGCCGCGCCGGCCAGCGGGGCGCCGGCCGCGTTGCCGCCGGCCACGGCGGCCCCGTACAGGCCCAGCACACGGCCCCGGTTGTGCTCCGTCGCGGCCGCGCCGCAGGCCGCAGCGGTCACCGCGAAGGAAGTCGCCGACAGCATCGCGGCGGGGGCGACGGCGACGAGCAGGACACGCCAGTCCCCGGCCAGGCCCAGGGGCGCCGTGACGAGACCGAGCAGCAGCAGCGGGACGGCGGGCCGGGGCGTGACCGGGAGGGCGCCGAACAGTAGCCCGCCCAGCACCGCGTAGGCCCCGCACGCCGCGATGAGCAGCCCCACCCACGCCACGGCGTCCTGCGCGCGGGCCAGCCCGAGCAGGGACAGCTCGAAGCCCGAGGAGATCGTTCCGGTGGCGAAGGCGCAGGCCAGGACGGCGAGCAGCATCGGACGGAGCCCCGCGGCCGGCCGGTCCGCGGCGCCGGGCCCGGCGGTCGGCCGGTCCGCCGCCCCGGCGCCCGCGGCCGGCGCCGGCCCGGCGGGCGCCCCGGAGCGCAGTGCGAAGGCGGCCAGTCCCAGGACCAGGACGCCGCCGAGCAGCCGGCAGGCCGTCGTCGGCGAGCCCTGGGTGGACAGCACGGCGCCGAGGGCGGGGCCGGTCAGGTAGGAGAGCTGGCTGGTCACCGTGTCCAGGGCGAAGGCCGCCTGCCGGTGCTCCGGTGCCGTCCGCTCGGCCAGCACCATCCGGGTCAGGGTGGAACCGGGCACCAGCAGGAGTCCGGAGGCCAGGGCGCCGCACACCAGCGCCGGGTAGGACAGGTGGTCCGCCGCCGCCCAGAAGACGCCCTGCGCCACGGCGCTGACCGCGAGGACCGGGCGCATCGAGGACCGGTCCATGGCCCAGCCGAGGACCGGCGCCCCCGCCATCACTCCCGCCATCCACGCCGCGGTGACCAGACCGGCCGCCGCGAGGGAGCGGTCCAGCCCCAGTGAGACCTGGAGGGACAGAACCAGGGGAATGGCGATCACGGGCAGTTTGACGAGGAAGCCCACCACGAAGGTGGTCCGCATGCCGGGCTCCGCCAGCAGCGGGCGGTAGCGGCGCAGCCCCGTGGGCCCGGCCGCCGCCTCCCGCCGCCCGGCGGGCCGGGTCTCAGACGAGGGTCGCGACATGATCGGTGACGTCCACCGGGCTGCGGCGCCGCTGCGGCCCGGACGCCGGGTCGGGCGAGCCGATGTCCAGGGCGCCCAGCAGGCGTTCGCCGTCGGCGAGCCCGAGCGTGCCGGGCAGCGTCCGGGAGGTGCACAGCCGGCCCGTACGCCAGATGGCGGCGTACCCCCGGGCGTGCAGCAGGAGCAGCAGCGCGTGGGTCATGGCGCTGGCCGCGGCGAGCTGTTCCCACTCCGGCACGCGGTGACCGACGCGTGGGCGGAACACCAGCATCGCCTTGAGCGGGGCGCGCACCACCTTGTCGACGAGTTGCTGCCGGGGGACGGCCGGGTCCTCCTCTGCGAGGCCGTCGACCACGGTGTGCAGGCCCTGGCCGCGCACCAGGATCCACCGCCACGGGCGCAGCACCCCGTGGTCGGGTGCCGTGGCCGCGGTCTGCAGCAGGTAGCGGAACTCCTCGTCCCCCGGAGCCGGGCCGACGAGCCGCTTGGCGCTGCGGCGGGTGAGTACGGCGGTGAAGACGTCCATCGGGTTCTCCTCCTGGCTCATTCGGCGAGCATGTCGGCGTACAGCCCCGGTTCCATGGCGCGCAGGGCCGCGTAGTCCTCCTCGATGCGCTCGGGGTGCGGCGAGATGAGGTAGAGGTTGCCGGGGCAGGTCGCCAGGTTGACCGTCCGCTCCAGGTAGGGGACCGCGTCGAGCGTGGTGTCGAGCCCGTAGAACGTCGGCAGCGAGCGGAAGCGGGTCAGGTCGGGTGCGCGCACGACCTTTCCCTCGACGGTGCTCAGGAGGTAGACGTGGCGGGCGTACAGCCGGGGCTCGGGCCGCGGCCGGCGGATCGCGTGCTCGAAGCCCTCCGGGTCGAGGTAGCTGAGCGGCAGCAGTGAGTTCTGGCTGCGCCCGCACACCGTGAGCACGGCGCCGGGGTCGCAGGCGCCCTCGACCCGGGCGCCGGTCTCGATCAGGACGGGGCCGCCGGACGTCAGCATGATCTCGCTGTGCGCGGTGCCGTTGTCGATGCCCAGCGTCTCCAGCACGTCGTGCAGGTAGGTGCTGAGCTGCCCGTACTCGGGTTCGTCGGGGTGGACGAGGTCGGAGTACGTGCACACCGCGGTGGCGTCGACCATCCGGCGGTTCATCCGCCACACGTCGGTGACATGGTGCCGTCCCCGGGAGCTGACCGAGTTGACGGTGTACTCGACGCCGCCGGTGTGCGCGATGTCCTGCTGGACCAGCAACTCGTCGTTGACCCGGCCGAACAGGCTGACGCTGTCGCGCAGTTCGGCGAAGGCGGCCCGCACCTGGTCCGCGGAGGCGCAGAACCGCACGCCCTCGGCCGAGGTGCCGGCCAGCGGCTTGACGACCGCCCGGCCGTCGGAGCGGGTGCGGTACCACTCCACGGCCTCGGCCGCGTCGCCGGTCCGGCAGTGCGGGATCGCGGCGAGGCCGTCGCGCAGCAGGGCCTCCGCCATGTGGTACTTGTCCCGGCGGGCGTGGGCCGCGCGGGGCGCCATCGCGGGGATGCCGGGGAAGTGCGGTGCCAGGCGGTCGGCCAGGTCGACCCCGGACTCCCCTCCCGGCACCACACAGGCCACCTCGTACGCCGACAGGCCGCGCAGCAGCGCCTCGACGCCGTCCGACTCCTCCAGGGTCGCCAGGAAGTCCTGCGGGCGGAAGGACGCCCGCCAGAACTCCGAGTCGCTCTCCTGCGAGAGGACGGCCACACAGCGCAGGCCCAGTCCGTTGAAGAGCTGTGCCAGCTTGGTGCCGGCACGGAGGGGGTCGACGAGGACGACGACGGATCGCGGTACGGCGGTCATTGCTCCAGCCTTCTTGTCGGGGTCGGTGGCGGGCCGGCCGGGCCGGGCCCGGCCGCGTCGGGGCCGGTGTCAGGCGGCGGCCCGGCCGGCGCCGACGGCCTCGGCCAGCTCCTGCCAGAAGTCGGCGAGCAGCCCCAGGTAGCTGGTGAATCCGTGCTCCAGAGCGGCCAGGTCCTCCTCGTCGCGGCACAGCGCCGCGGAGCTGGAGACGGCGTGCAGCTTGTGCTCCTTCTCGGCCGCCCCGATGTGGATGTAGAAGAACTCGCAGTGCTCGTGGAACTCCTCGAGCGAGAAGTGGTGCAGGTAGTTGCGGGTGCCTTCGTACAGGTAGACCAACTGGGCGTAGGCGTGCCACTCCTGGGCCAGCAGGGCTCCGCAGCCGACCCTGACGTTGTCGTCCGCGAAGAGGGCGGCGCCCCGGTCCACGAGCCGCTGCGTGGCGGGCAGCACGGTGGGGTCGATGTCGTCGAAGTCGACCTCGTGGCCGCGGATGCGGGAGAGCAGGGCGGAGAAGAAGTTCTTCAGCAGAACGGTGTGGACCTTGCTCGGGTCGCCGTTGCCCATCTCGTCGTTGATGTTCTCGATGGTCTCGGAGCGGGCCACCAGGTCGTCCGGCGACATGCGCAGGAAGACCAGGGCGAGCCGGTTGACGGTGGGCGAGACCTGCGCGTAGAAGTTCCGGGCGACGATCTCCACCTTCTCCGCGGGCAGTTCGGTGGAACGCCACAGGTCGTAGAAGGCGTTGTCGAGCGCCGGGTGGCGGTACACCGACTCGGCGAGGTCGAGGACGCGCTTCTCGGTGGCGTCGGCGTCGAGGCGGGTCTCGGTGGCGGTCATGAAAGGTCCTTTCCTGGGTCGGGGTGGTTCACCAGCGGCTGGTTTCGCCGAAGAATCCGGGGACGGGCAGCAGTCGGCCCTCCTCCCCGGCCCGTCGGTACAGGCGGTGCCCGACCGCGAGGTCGAGCACGCCCAGGCCGAACGGTGAGAAGACGACCGGGCGTTCGGGGTCCGGCGTGCGCCTGCCGAGCAGGGCGTCGGCCAGCGTCCCCCGGATGAAGGAGCGGTGGCCGACGCGCTGTTCGGCGAGATGGGGGGAAGTGCCGGCCTTGAGGCAGTGCTCGACGTCGTCCACGAAGTTCTCCGCGCAGAGCAGGAGTTCGGGCTCCAGGTCGCGCAGGGACACGTTGAGGACCACCTGCCCCGCGCGCAGCACGTGGTCCGTGCCGATGTAGGGGCGCAGCGCGGTGGTGGCCAGTACCACCAGGTCGCAGCCGAGCGCCTGGCTCAGGCTCCCGGTCCGGCAGTCGGCGCCGTACTCCCGGCCGACGTGTCCGGCCAGCGCCGCGGCCGAGGCGTCGTCGAGGTCGTGGACGGTCACGTCGGTGAAGGGGACGCCCGCGACCGTGAGGTAGTGGCAGACCGTCCGCGCGATCACCCCGGCGCCCACGACGCCCACCGAGGCCGGCGCCTTGGCGCCGAGCGTGGTGGCGGCGAGGGCGGCGGAGGCCGCGGTCCGGGCGGCGCTGATGTTCGCGGACTCCAGCAGGGCGAAGGGGTAGCCGGTGCGGTAGTCGTTGAGGACGAGGACCGCGGAGGCCCGGGGCAGTCCGTCGTCGACGTTGCCGGGGAAGCTGCCGATCCACTTGATGCCGGCCACCTCGTCCCTGCCGCCCAGGTAGGCGGGGAGGGCGATGATGCGGGCTTCGGGCTTCTCCGGGAACCGCAGGAAGTAGCTGTCGGGGTTGACCGTGTCACCCGCGTCGTGGGCGAGATAGGCCTCTCGCACCCAGTCGATGACCTCGGCCTCCCGCCCGGTGAGGAGTTCGACCACGTCCTTTCCGGGCAGGACGGAGAAATCGTGCATGGCTGGTTCCTGTCTTTCGGCTTCCTGGGGTTCAGGAGGCGACCGGGCGGTGCCGCCCGGTGCTGAGGATCGGGGACCGCGGGTCGGCGAGCGCCGCGGGCCCGAACGTGCTGGTCACCCAGTCGTCGTCGTACACGGTGTCCAGGTACCGTTCGCCGAGATCCGGGGCGATCACCAGGACGCGCGCGCCGTCCTCGATCAGCCCGCGCAACTCGGTCACGGCGTGCAGGGCGGTGCCGGTGGACGCCCCCGGCAGCAGTCCGTAGTCGCGGGCCACCCGGCGGCAGGCGCGCACCGTGTCCGCCTCGGCGACCCGGATCTTCAGGAACGACCCGTCGTCCTCGAAGAGTTCGGGCCGGCGGCTGGTGCCGAGGCCCGGCAGGCTGCGCGGTGCGCCGGCGCCGCCGAAGGTGACCGATCCCTCCGCGTCCACGGCGACCAGGCGGGTCGCCAGGCGGCGCTCGCGCAGGCCGGTGCGGCACCCCATCAGCGTGCCGGTGCTGCCCACGCCCACGAACAGCCAGTCCGGGACGCCGAACCCGTCGACGACCTCCCCCATGGTGTCGCGCTGGTGCGCCCGCGCGCCCGCCGGATTGCGGTACTGGTTGAGCCAGACCGCCTCCGGGTGGGCCAGCAGGTGCCGCTCGATGAACTCGATCCTGGACTGGAGGTACCCCCCGTTGCCGTCCCGGCGGGTCACGACCACCACCTCGGCCCCGAGCGCCCGCATGTGCCGGATGTTCTGGGCCTGGGTGTTGGGATCGGTGACCAGGGTGAGCGGGTGGCCCTGCGCCGCGCACACCATGGCGAGCGCGATGCCGAGGTTCCCGGAGGTCGACTCGATGAGCGGGGCGCCGGCCCGCAGCCGGCCCTCCCGGTGGGCCGAGGCGACCATCTCCCGTGCCGTCTTGAGTTTGATCGAGCCGGCCGGATTGAGCGCCTCCAGCTTCAGCGTGGTGCTGAAGCCCGGGCAGAAGCCCGGCAGGGTGAGGAAGGGCCGGGCCGGCCCCGCGTCGTACGGCTGGTCGCAGATCGCGGAGTTCACCGGGCTTGGGACAGTGCCTGGTCCAGGTCTTCGATCACGGCCTGGGTTTCGTTGCTGTAGCCGAGGGCCAGGCGGACGGTGCCGCGCGGGACGCCGATGCTCTTCAGCTCCTCGTCGGAGTACTCGAAGTAGGTGAAGAAGGTGCTCTGTTCGACCAGGGTGTGCGGGGCGCCGAAGTTGGACGCCATGAAGGGCACCTTCAGCCGGTCCACGGCCTCGGCCGTCCGCTCCTCGCTCAGGTCCAGCTCGAAGGTGATGACACCGCCGTAGCCGTTGAGGTACTGCTGGGCCATCTTGAAGTGCGGGTGGCTCTCCAGGCCGTTGTAGTAGACACGGTCGACGCACGGGTGGCCCTCGAGGTACCGGGCGATCTCCAGGCCCATCGCGTTCACCCGCTCCATGCGCAGCTTCAGCGTGTACAGGCTGCGGCGGAGCAGGAAGGCCGTGTTGCCGTCCATGATCGGCCCGGTGGTGTCGCGGTACCAGCGCAGCTTGTCGATGAGGTCCTGCCGGCCCGAGGCGACTCCCGCCACGATGTCGCCGTGCCCGCTGAGGTACTTGGTCGCGCTGAACAGGACCAGGTCCACGCCCCACTGGAGCGCGTAGAAGTTCGGGGGCGGCGAGAAGGAGCTGTCGAGGGTGATGATCACGTCCGGGCCGAGGGCCTCGCGCACCCGGGCCACGTCGATGAGGTACATGTGCGGGGAGGACGGCATCTCCAGGTGGACCAGCTTCAGCCGGCCCTTGAGGGAGCGCACGTTCTCGATGAACCGTTCGGGGTCGCGGATGGAGAACTCGTGCACCTTGACGCCGAACTTCGGCAGGATGTGGTGGAAGACGTTGCGCACCTGGCGGTACGACTCGGACGGCAGGACCACCTCGTCGCCGGCCTGGAGCAGGGCGAGGAAGGCCGTCGTGTGCGCGGCCATGCCGGAGGCGAACACCAGGGAGTCGTCCGCCCCGCTCAGCGAGGTGAGGCGGTTCTCCACCTCTATCCAGGTCGGGTTGGAGTACCGGCCGTAGCGGCCGGCCGGGACCGACAGGTCGTGCAGTCCGGCCTTCACGTGCTCGGCGTCGTTGAAGTAGTAGGAGGCGCTCTGGTAGGTGGGCGACTCGATGCTGTTGCGGTAGGCGTCGTCGGCGCGCAGCTTCGTCACTCTTTACTCCTTGACTGTTCTCTGCCATCGAGGAAGGGGCGGCGGTGCCGTGCTGTGCTGTGCTGCTCAGTCCATGTCGAGGCGCAGGAGATCGTCGACGGTCTCCCTGCGGACGATCACCCGGGACTCGCCGTCGGCGACGGCGACGACGGGCGGCCGGGGAACGTGGTTGTAGTTGTGCGCCAGGCTGCGGCAGTAGGCGCCGGTGCCCGGTACGGCGAGCAGGTCGCCCGGCCGGACGTCCGCGGGCAGGTGGTCGTCGCGTACGACGACGTCGCCGGCGTCACAGTGCTTGCCCACCACCCGCACCAGTCGCGCGGGGGCGTCGGAGGTGCGCCCGGCGAGGCGGACCGAGTAACTGGCGTCGTAGAGCGCGGTGCGCACGTTGTCGCTCATGCCGCCGTCGACGGCGACGAACGTGCGGATGCCCTCGCGGTGCTTGACCGTGCCGACGGTGTACAGGGTGACGCCGCTGGGGCCGGCGATGGCCCGTCCCGGTTCGATCGCGAGCCGGGGCACGTCGACGCCGAGGGCGGCGCACTCCTTGGCCACCACCGTGCGCAGGAGCTCGGCCATCTCCTCCGGCTCGGTGGGCTCGTCCTCGGGGGTGTAGGCGATGCCGAAGCCGCCGCCCAGGTCCAGTTCGGGCAGTCGGGCCCCCTCCCGGACGAACTGCGCGCGCAGTTCGAGCAGCCGCTTGGCGGCGGCCTCGAACCCGGCGGTGCCCAGGATCTGCGAGCCGATGTGGCTGTGCAGCCCGCGCAGTTCCAGCAGGTCCTCGTCGAGGACGCGCCGGACGGCGGCCGCCGCCTCGCCGCTGACCAGGGAGAAGCCGAACTTCTGGTCCTCGTGCGCGGTGGCGATGTGGGCATGGGTGTCGGCGCGCACGCCGACCGTGACACGCAGCAGGACGGCGGGCCGGACGCCGGGGAACCTGGGCAGCAGCTCGCCCAGCCGGTCGAGTTCGGCGAAGGAGTCCACGACGATGCGGCCCACGCCGTATTCGAGGGCCGCGGCGAGTTCCTCCGCGGATTTGTTGTTGCCGTGCATCAGTATGCGTTCGCCGGGAAATCCGACGGCTTTGGCGAAGGCCAGTTCGCCTTCGGTGCACACGTCCAGGCTCAGTCCGGCCTCTTCCGCCAGCCGGGCCGTGGTGCGGCTCAGGAAAGCCTTTCCGGCGTAATAGACGTCGAATTCTTCGAAGGCCGTGCGGAATCGGGCACAGCGTGATTTGAAGTCGGTCTCGTCGAAAACGTAGACCGGTGTGCCGTGACGGTCGGCGATTTCCGTGACGGACATTCCGCCGATCGTGAGAGTTCCGTTCTCGTCCGCGGCGGTGACCGGCCAGATGCCGGACGAGAGGGAAAAGGGATCGGTGGTGGAGGGCGGCGGGAACTCTTGTGCGGGCACGGCACTCCTCTGGTCGTGCGGCATGGTCGAGTCGGGGCCGTGGGCGGGGCCCTGTGGGAGACGGGGGGGACGGCAGGGCGTGGCGGCCCGGTGAGCCGCCGGCCGCCGGCGAAGGCCCGGGTACGGGCGGGACGGTGGGCTCAGATGTCCAGGGCCAGCACGCCGGCCAGCAGGAACATCACGATGCCGCAGCCGATGTTGACCTTGCGGGCGAGGCCCTTGTCGGCGGTGAAGCGTTCGGCGAGAGCCCCGCTGACCAGCCCCACTCCCGCGTCCGCGGCGAAGCCGATGGCCACGAAGATGCCCCCGAGCGCCAGGAGTTGGGCGGGGACGGGCCAGCCGGAGGACGAGGTGAACTGGGGCAGGAAGGCCACGTAGAAGACGATCACCTTGGGGTTGGTCAGGTTCACGAGCATCGCGCGGTAGGCGATGCGTCCGTAGTCCTGGCGCGCCCGGGCCGTGCTCACCGCCATGTCGGACTTGTCCCGGATGATCGAGACACCGAGGTAGAGCAGGTAGCAGAGCCCGACGACCTTGAAGGCCGAGAGGAGCACCGGGTAGCGGGAGACGAGAAGGGACACGCCGAAGGCGCAGAGCACCGCGTGCGCGAACATTCCGGCCGCCACGCCGGCGGCCGCCGAGACTCCACCGCGGCGCCCCTGCGACACCCCGAAAGACATGACGTAGAGCATGTCGGGCCCGGGAGTGACGCACACGATCGTGGCCGCCGCGAGGAAGGAAACGAACGACGCGCTCAGGATGTCCATGACAGGTAGTCGCTCCGCACCTTCCGCTGGCGGCGCGTTCTCGCCGCAGACCTTCCGTGGAGACATCTCCAGTGTGCCACCCGCGGCCGGGGCGAAGGCCGAACGGAAGCATACTCATTAGTCGAGCACACTTTAGGACGGGTGAATAAAATGGACATGCCATACAATACGTTACTTTCCCCCCTCTCCGCGGCGGAACTCGCGCTGTATACCTTTGCCGTGGAACGCGCAGATGTACCCCGCGACGAGTTGCCGGAGATCGACGGCATGGCGGCCGAGGATGTCGCGGCCGCCTTTCACAACCTCACGGAACGCCGGCTGCTACTGCCGGTGGGCGGGGAGAAGAAGCGTTTCGCCGCGGCTCCCCCCGATGCCGCGTGCGAGGCCCTGATCCGTCCCATCGTCCAGCAGGCGCGCACGGCACGTGATGCCGCGGACCGCCTGCGCGGCGAGTTGGTGTCCGTCTACGAGAACGCCCTCGAACGGCGGTTGCGTCAGCCCCTGTTCGAGGAGCTGCCCGATGTCGCCAGTGTGCGGCGCGAGCTGGACCGGTTCGCCACCGAGGCGCGGCACGAGGTGCTCACCTCGCAGCCGGGGGGCGGACGCAACGAGGAGGTCCTCCAGGAGGCCATGGGCCGCACCGAGGCGGTGCTCGGGCGGGGCGTCCGGATGCGCACGCTCTACCAGCACACCGCTCAGTACAACCCCGGGACGGCGGCGTACGTCGAGATCGTGACCGGGCTCGGAGCGGAGGTGCGCACCCTGGGCGAGGGCTTCATGCGGATGATCGCCTTCGACCGGGAGATCGTCGTGATCGAGCAGAAGGGCGACGCCAAGGCCGCGCTGGTGGTCCGGGAACCCAGCGTGGTCTCCTTCACGGTGGCCGCCTTCGAGCTGATGTGGCGGCAGGCGGACCCGTTCCCCGTCAGCCTCGGCCGGGCGCAGGCCATCCGGGTCTCCGACAAGACCAAGGAGGACATCATCCGGCTCCTGGTCCAGGGCGAGTCGGACAAGGTCATCGCCCGGCGGATGGGCATGACCGTACGGACGTGCCAGCGCCACATCGCGAAGATCATGGAACGGATCGGGGCCAAGAGCCGGGTGCACGCCGGCTATCTGCTGCGGGAGTACGAGGGGGACCCGGGGCTGGCGGCCCTCACCGAAGGCGACGCCGACGACGGTCCGCACGACCCGCCGGCCGGAGACCGCGACCGGTCCGAGAACGACTGAAGCGGCGGAGCACGGGGGCTTTCGGCCCGTGCTCCGCCGCGTGATGTCATCCGTCCGCCGTCACCCGGAGGCGTCGGCCCCGGTGTCCGTGGCGCGGAAGTACGTGAGGTAGTGACCGCGCCCGAATCCCTCGGATTCGTAGAGGTCCCGGGCGACGTGGTTGTCCGGCGCGGTCTCCAGCTGAACCCCGGCCGCCCCCGCCGCCCGTGCCCGCTCCAGACAGGAGCGCACCAGGGCGCGGCCCGCTCCGTCGCCGCGCGCCTCGGCACGCACGTACAGGTCGTTCAGAGTCCACACCGGCCGCATGGACAGGGACGAGAAGGTCGGGTAGACCTGCGCGAAGCCGACGGCTCGGGCGTCCGTCTCGGCGAGCAGCAGGATCGCGTCACCGTTCTTCAGCCGGTCGGCGAGGAACGTCCGCGGGCCCTCGTCGTCGGCGGGCTCCACGCCGTAGAACTCCAGGTACAGGCGGAAGAGTCCGGTCAGTTCCGGCAGGTCCGCGAGGACCGCGGTGCGCACCCGCACGCTGTCGTTCATCAACTCTCCTCCATGACGGGCCGGTTCGCGGCGCCCAGGAGCACCCCGTCGGGTCCCTCCTCGCCGGTGGCGGCGCCGACGGCAGCGTAGTGCGTGACGGAGCCGAAGACGGGACCGGCCGGTGGGGCGAGTCGGCGCCGGCCCCGGGGCACCTCCAGCGCCGCCGCGGTCACCGGCCGGTCGGCGGGCAGGCCCAGCACGGCCGCGAGCCGCGCCGCGCCGACCGGCAGCACCGGTGCCGCCCAGGCCGCGATCGCCGACGCCACGGCGAGCTGCCCGGCGAGGGCCGCGCGATGGCCGGGGCCACCGTCGGGGCGTTCGGCCTGGTGGGCCTGGACGTACGCGAAGTCGGTCACGCAGTGGACCATCTCGTCCAGCAGGGCCACCGCCCGGCGGGGCGCGAACCCGGCCGGCCCGTACGCATCGCGCAGTTCGGCCAGGGAGGCCAGCAGCCGGGCGCGCAGCCTGCCCCAGTCGGCGCCGGCGGGTTCCTCCTCGGGCAACCGTCCGCCGCATTCGGTCCCGACCGCGTCGAACAGCCGCTCCAGCCAGCCGTTCCACAAGGTGTCCAGATGCAGGCGGGTGCGCTCCAGGGCCGGCCGGTCGAAGCTGGTCTGCCGGCCCTCGGGCCGGTCGGAGCACACGTGGTGGCGCAGGACGTCGCTGCCGCACTCCTCGATGGCCTCGTCGGCCCAGACGGCGTGGCGGCGGCTCGTGGAGAACTTCTGCTCCCGCAACCGGTAGAACTCGTTCACCACGAACCCGGCGGCCAGCGCGTCGGCCCGGCCGGCGGCGGTGTACAGGGCCGGGAACAGCACGGCGTGGAAGTAGCCGTTGTCGAAGCCGAAGAACTGCACGTGGCCGGGGTGCTCCACGTGGTCCGGGGCGTCCTCCCGGCCCGACTGCACGAGGTACCCGGGGGCCATCTCGAACCACACGTGGACGCGCTGGTCCTCGAAACCCACCACCGGGACGCCGACGCCCCAGTCGGCCGGGTGCGTCACCGCGATGTCCGGCAGTCCGTCGGCGGCCATCCGCTCGCACAGGGCCCGCAGGTGCGGTGGCATGCGCACCGTCGACCAGTAGTCGCGGAGCTGTTCGGTGTAGGGACCCAGCGGGAAGTACAGCCGTTCGCACGGGCGGTTGACGGCCGCTCGTCCGCACAGCGCGCAGTGCGGGCCGACGAGGTCACCGCAGTCGTTGGGACGGCCGCACGCCTCGCAGGCGTTGCCGTTGGAGGACGCCCCGCAGTGCGGGCAGCCGCCCACCACGTACGCCTCGTAGAGCCAGCGCTCGCACGGCGCGCAGTACGGCAGCGGGGTCGTGCGGGCCTCGATGCGGCCCTCGTCGTAAAGGCGTCTGAAGAACCCCTGCACGGCCTTGGCGTACCCCGCGTCCCGGCGGGGCAGGACGACGCGGTCGAGGCGCACCCCGACGCCGCGCCAGGTCCGCTCGATGGAGGCGCCGTACCGGTCGGCGATCTCCGCCGCGCTCCTGCCGCCGTCCTTGAGCCCGCGCACCTGGACGTAGCTCTGGTGGTCGTCGATGCCGGAGGTGTACAGCACGCTGCGGGACTCGGCCCGCAGGAAGCGGCTCAGCACGTCGCCCGCGACGTACGGTCCGGCCAGGTGGCCGACGTGCAGGTCGCCGTTGGGGGTCGGAGGGGTGCTGGTGATCCACACGGGCGCGGTCACGCGGCGACCTCCCGCGGGTCCTCGTGCAGGGGCCAGTAGACGGAGAGCCAGCTCAGGGTGGCCGCGCCTGCGGCGCCGGGGTTGTGCACGACGTGCTCGAGCCCGCCGGGGAGCACCACGACGTCGCCGGCGGTGACGTCGGTGCTCTCGCCCTCCAGCTCCACCCGTCCGGCGCCGCCGAGCACGAACATCACCTCGACCTGGCTGTGCCGGTCCGGATCGGAGCTGGCGCCCGCGGGCAGGAAGCAGGCCATGGCGCCGACGGGCGGCTCGTCGCCGCCGTCCCAGGGGACGAGCCGTTGGCAGCGCATGCCGAACTCTTCCTCGGCCAGGGCGGGATCAATGCGGAACTTGGTTGTCACGTGACCTCTTCGTTGCTGATGAGCCTGTCCGGCGAGCGACGGCGGGCCGTGGCCGGCACCACGCTCAGCACGAGCAGCAGGGCGAGAAGCAGGGCCGTACCGGTGAAGAGCAGGAAGAACACCGCGAGCGCCCCGGTGACCAGGGCGCTGGCCCGCATGGCGCGCGTGGGACGGTCGCGCACCGCGGCGGCCGCGGAGGCGATGTAGAGGATCAGGAAGACGGCGCTGGTGAAGGCGACCAGACGGTCCTCCTCGACACCGAAGCGGCCGAGCACGGTGAGCACGGCCACGTAGCCGGCGCCGAGCGTCAGCAGCACCCGGGCGGGCACCCCGGTTCGGCGGCCGACCCGGCCGAGGGCGGCCGGCAGCAGGCCCTGGCGGGTCGCGGCGAGGGTGAGCCGGGAAGCGCCCAGCACCCAGGAGTTGGTGGCCGTCACCACGATCACCAGGGCGACGAGGTCGCCGGCGGCCGCGCCCACCCCCGAGTCGCGCGCACCCAGCAGGGCGGAGAGGACCATGGTCCCCTCCGGATGGGGGACGAGCAGGTAGGCGCCCGCGACGACCATGTACACCAGGCCCACGACGGGCACCGCGTAGCGGATGGCACGGCGGAACGAACGCGCGGGGTCGCGCACCTCCTCGGCCACCGCCGAGACGTTCTCCCAGCCCAGGAACGAGAAGAACGCGATGACCGCGGACGTGCCGACGGCCTGCCAGCCGTGCGGGGCGAACGGCGTGAGGCGGGAGGCCGACATCGAGGGCACCGCGAGTACGACGGCGGCGGCCAGGCAGAGCAGCAGCAGGACCAGTGCGGCCTGCTGGATCCGGGCTCCCAGCGCGAGCCCCATTGCGTTGAACGCCACCGACAGCGTCATGAAGCCGGCCGCGACGTACATCGTCCAGCCGTCGCCGAGCCCCGTGAGGTGACAGAAGTACCGCGCGGAGATGACGCCCATGACGGGGTTGCCCGCCATGTACACCAGGACGAGCAGGATGTTGGCGGTGTCACCGGCGTGCCTGCCGAACCCGCTGCGGATGAGTGCGCTGAGCCCCGAACAGTCCACGTGCCGGGCGGACATCTCGGCGAACAGCCGGGCGATGGGGTAGGAGGCCACGGCCAGCGCCGCCCAGGCCAGCAGGGAGGCCGGACCGGCGATGGCGGCCGTCACGCTGGGCACGCCGAGGAGGCCGGCCCCGATCAGGCTGGTGACGTAGAACGTCACCAGCCCGCGGGTGCCGAGACCGCCGGCCGGCGCGGGCGCACGCCCGCTCGGCCGTCGTTCTCCGTCCGGGCCGGCCGGCCGGGCCTGGCTCACCGGGTTCCCGCCGGTGCGCGGTGCGGCGTCCGCCGGCCGGCCAGGATCGAGTCGCAGATCTCCTGGGCGCGCACCGCGGAGACGGAGAGCAGCGAGCTGGAGATGCCGTGGGTGTGCTCGGTGCCGCCCTGGAGGTAGACGCCGCCGGGCAGCGGCGTCCGGGGCGACGTCGTGAGCCGGTAGTCACGGGCGACCCTCGGCAGGCCCCGCTCGTCCCACTGGACGTGCCCCGCCACGGAGGAGAGCAGCTCGCGCAGGTCCGCCGGCCGGTACCCGGTCGCGTACACCACGGCGTCCGCGGTGAGCCGGGTGGTCGAGCCGGAGGACAGGTCCCGCACGGTGACGTCGACGTGGTCGCCGAGGTCGTCGGCCGCGACGAGCCGTGACACGTTGAGGATGCGCAGCCGCCGCGGACCGCTCACCCCCTCCTGGTACTCGCGCCGGTACAGCTCCTTGACGAGGTCGAGGTCGGCCACGGCGTAGTTGGTGTTGGCGTGGTAGGCGAGCAGACGCCGTTTCAGGTCGTCGTCGCTGTGGAAGTAGCGGTCGACCGCCTCCGGGTCGAAGACGCGGTTGGCGTAGGGGCTGTCGTCGGCGGGGCTGTAGCCGTAGCGCTCGAACACCGCGCACACCTCCGCCCCGGTGAAGCGGCGGTGCAGGTACTCGGTGATCTCGGCCGCGCTCTGCCCCGCCCCGACGACCACGAACCGCCGTGGCTCCGCCCCGGCCAGTGCGTCCAGACAGGACAGGAAACCGCTGCTGTGCCACACCCGCTTGGACTCGGTGACCCCTGGCGGCAGGCGGGGCGTCAGGCCGGGGGCCAGGACGACGTGCCGGGCCAGCCGGACCGTCGTCCGCTCCGGCGCCCGGGTGCGGTGCGAGGTCACCTGGAACAGCGGCTCGCCGTCGGAGCGGGTGAGCCGGACCGCGTCGGCGGTCTCTCCGTAGGCGACCTGGTCGGCGAAGTCCGCCGCCGCCCATTCCAGGTAGTCGTGGAATTCGGCACGGGTCGGGAAGAAACTCTGGTGGTTGATGAAGTCGACCAAACGCCCCTTCGCTTGGAGATACGGCAGAAAACCGTACCGACTTCCGGGGTTGCGCATCGTGGCGAGGTCCTTCAGGAAGGACACCTGCATCGTCGCGCCGTCTATCAGCATGTCACGGTGCCACCCGAAACGAATCTGCTTCTCCAGGAAGAAGGAGGTCAGACGATCGGTGTCCGGAACCCGGTCGTTGTGTTCCCGGACGGCAATGGCGAGCGCGAGGTTGGACGGGCCGAATCCGATTCCCAGAATGTCGTGGACCGGGGCCTGAACTGTGCCGAGCGTATCGGCAGAGGTCACGGTCGGCGCTCCTGGAGAACCTCTCCGTTCACCGCGCCGGGCACCGGTTCGCCCGCGAAGGCCGCGCGGACGGACTGCGCAACCGATATTCCGGCCTTTTCCTGGGCCTCTCCCGTGGAGGCGCCCAGGTGCGGGGTGACGACGACCGAGTCGAAGTCGAACAGGGGGGATTCGACGGTGGGCTCGAACTCGAACACGTCCAGGCCGGCGCCGGCCACCCGGCCCTCCTTCAGCGCCAGCGCCAGCGCGACCTCGTCCACGATGCCGCCCCGGGCCGCGTTGACGATCCGGACGCTGGGCTTGACCTTCCGCAGCGCCTCGTCCCCGATGAGGCCGACGGTGTCCGCGGTCCGCGGCAGGTGGATGGTGATGAAGTCAGAGCGGCGCAGCAGCTCCTCGAGCTCCACCCGCTCGGCGCCGAGCCGCTCGGCGCGGTCGTCGGTCACATAGGGGTCGTAGGCCACGATCGTCATGCCGAAGGCCCGCAGCCGCTCGGCGACCAGGGAGCCGATGCGCCCCAGACCCACCACGCCGACGGTCTTGCCGCTGAGCTCCACGCCACCGTAGCGCGACCGCGCCCACTGTCCGGCCTTGAGGGCGCTGCTGGCGGACGCGATGTTGCGCGCCGTGGCCAGCAGCAGGCCCACGGCCAGTTCCGCCGCGCTGACGACGTTGGAGGTGGGGGCGTTCACCACCATCACGCCGGCCCGGGTGGCCTCGGCGACGTCCACGTTGTCCAGCCCGACCCCGGCCCGGGCGACGACGCGCAGCTTCCCGGCGGCCCGCAGCACCTCGGAGTCCACCTTGGTCGCGGAGCGGATGAGGAGCGCGTCGGCTTCGGCGACGGCGGCGAGGAGTTCGTCACGGCGAGCGCCGTCGCAGTGCCGGATCACGAAGTCGGGGCCCAGGGCGTCGACGGTGGCGGGGCTGAGCTTTTCGGCGATGAGAACCACCGGAAGACTGGCGTCGGACATTCCGAAACAACCTTTCCTTGTTCGTGAGGCGCGGAGTATGTCGTGGCTGTGTACGGCGGTCAGCCCCAGCCGAGGTCCTGCGCGGCCGCAGATCGTGCGGTCGAACCACTGAACTGTCCGGATCCGGGTACCTCGCTCAGAGAAACAGGAATGGCGAGGGCCATCACGGATACCAGGCAGACGGTGATGCGCTTCACTTTCACTCCCCGTTGTTCAGGATTTGACCAGTCACTTCTCGTGGTCGGTCAATCACTCTGCCACCCGGGGGCCGCGAGTAACAGCGACATCACCTGTCGTAATGCGCGGGCACCATCCGCAGACGGGTGGACAAAAGCGGGCATAAAGGAGTAGTCGCCGTGCCCGTCCACCACTATTCGACGCAATTGTTCAACGAGTGGCGGGGAGCAGGGAACAGAATTCTGTCAGCAACGCGAATCGCACGTACATTCTTCTGCCGTACCGGCCCGCTGTCTCAAATTCTTCGCCCGGCCCGCCCTTGTGCGGTGGCGAGCGGGTTCCGGAGCGGGCGGTAGCGGGCGGCGGCGCCGTCCGCTCCGGTCCAGCGCAGCAGCAGGTTGGTCTTGCCGGGCAGCGTCGGCGCGGCGAGCAGCGCGGGGATCTCGGGGAGGCCGTGGCGGGACAGTTCGCGGCGGGCGGCGGGCCACGGGTCGAAGCCGGGACGGCGTTCGGCGAGCGCGCCGGCGATCTCGGTGAGGTGGTTGACGACCAGGCAGTACACCAGCCGCTCCCAGCCGGCCGCCCGGGTCGTCTCCGACAGCAGTTTCACGCCCTCGGCGTCCCGGAACAGCGCCTGCACGGGCAGCCCGGCCGCGTCCACGGCGATCAGCGAGTTCTGCAGGTGGGCCTCCAGCACGACGCCGTGATCGGCGAAGGCGGCCAGGGCCGGCGGCACCACCTGGCGCAGGTACGCCGCCCACCACACCGCCGGGTCCACCGGGCGGTCCAGCGGATTGCCGTCGAAGCCCTCGGCCAGGGCGGCGGCGAGCAGCACCGTCGCGCCGGGCAGCGCGTGCCGGCCGAGTCCGTCGCGGACGACCACGGCCAGTTCCTCGAAGGCGAACGCGGCGGTGCGGTAGCCGCGGTCGCTCAGCCAGGCGGCCGGGCCGTCCAGCCGCGCGAAGGCGGCCGCCGCCGCCGTGTCCGTGCGGCGCAGCCTCAGCAGGTCGTGCCGCCACAGTCGGCGCACGTCGTTGGTGATCCGCACGTCGAGGCTGAACTTGAGGAAGAGGTCGGCGTCGGCGGCGTGGACGGTGCGGACGGCCGCCGTGGGGTGCGCCTCGAACGCGGTGCGGCCCAGCCGCAGCAGCCGGCCGTCCGCGAACGCCCCCGCGAGGTCGCGGCCCACGAGCTCCAGTTGCCAGGGGTGGGCGGGCAGCAGCCGGTAGCCGGGCGGCGCCTGGCCGAGCGCGTCGAGCGCCGAGGTGTCGCCCTCCTCGACGACCAGGTCCTCGCGCACCGCGAGCAGCGCCAGCGGGAACCGGGCGTGCGCCTCGGGGGCGTAGGGCAGCCAGGAGGCCACCGGGCCGCCGCCGCGCGCCTTGGGCGCGGGATGGTAGGGGTGGCCGGTGACGAGGGACTGTTCGGAGCGGATGTACGGATCGGCGGGCGGGATCGCGCGGTCGCGCGCGGCGAGGAGCGCCGCCACCGCCTCCCGGCTGTCGATCATCTCGGCGGGCAGTTCGTCGTTGGTCAGGCCCGTGTGCCGGCGCAGTTCCTCGGACACGAGCTTGACCAGTTCGGTGTGGCCGACGGGCCGCCAGCCACCGTCCGCGCGGACCTCCGGTTCGGCGGGCCGCCGCCCGGCGCGCACCCGCAGCAGCCGGCCGCCGGGCAGCCGGTACGCCTGCCGCCCCCGGGGATCCGGGCACGGCCGCGCCAGCTCGCGGATCAGGCAGTTCAGCAGGGGCGCGGCGGCGTACGCGTCGGCGCGCGCTCCGGCGTCGGCGCTGGGGGGCATGGGCTCCACGCGTTCCATTCGTTCCATACGTCCACAGGGTGCGACGTGATCAGTATGTCTGCCCGGCGCGCGCTACGGTGACGCCCGACCCGCTACCGAGGAGCCCGATCGTGCACCGTCCCCCGAGCGTCGAGACCGAGATCGGCGACGAGTTGGCCGCCGGGCGGCCCGGCCTGGTCTCACGGTACGCGCGGGAGCTGCCCGGCGCCCGGGCGTCCGTGCTGACCCGGCTGTGGCGTGCCCTGGCGCACGAGCCGCTGCCGTGGATCGGCGCCCGGGAACGGGCGCGCGACAGGCTGGTCCTCGAACTTTCCGACGGCCGCACGCTGAGCGGTCCTGCGGCGGACCCGTACGCCACCGCCGGCTACGTGTCCGCCGTACGCCTCGACGGCCGGCCCTACGACGATCCGGCGCGCCTGACGACGGACCTGGCCGTGCCGCACGGTGAGGACTTCGCCGCCGAACTGGCGCACAGTGCCGCGTCGTTGGCGCTGTCGCGGGCGAACCAGCCGGAGAGCGGCGGGACTCACCCGAACGGATGGCCCGCGACGGACTGGGGGTGGGAACAGCGAGTGGTCGACGGGCACCCCTTCCACCCCAACTGCCGTTCTCGGCCCGGCTTCTCGGTGGCCGAGCAACTGGCGTACGGGCCGGAGCACCGTCCGCTGGTGGAGCTGGCCCTGCTGCCGGTGCGGGCCTCGGAGTGCCTGGTGAGCGGGGAGTGGCCGAGCGGGATGCGGGACGCGGGACGGCTGCTGATCCCCGTGCACCCGTGGCAGGCGCGGCACGTGCTGGGTCGGGCGGGCGAGGGCACGGGCCTCGCGGCGCACCCGCTGATGTCCCTGCGCACCCTGGCCCTGCCGGACGGCCCGCACGTCAAGACGGCGCTGTCGGCCCGGCTGACGTCGTCGGTGCGGGACATCTCGGTCGGCTCGGTGACGGCCTCGGCGGCGCTGTCGGCCTTCGCCCGTGATCTGGCCGCCCGCACGGACGGCCTGCTGCACTTCACCCGGACCCTCGGCGCGGCCACCGCCGGCTCGCCGGACCTGGCGGCGCTGTGGCGCGAGTCCCCGCGCGCGTACGCGGCGCCGGGCGAGCAGGTGCTGCCGGTGGCCGCCCTCGCCGCCACGCGCCTGCCCGAGTCCGCCGAGTGGACGGCCGACTTCGCGCGGCTCGCCCTCCTCGCCGGTCTGCGGCTGCTGGAGTTGGGCGTGGCCCTGGAGGCGCACGGCCAGAACCTGCTGGTGGTGCTGTCCGCCTCGGGCGCTCCGGTGCGGCTGGTCTACCGCGACCTGGCCGACATCCGGGTGAGCCCGGCCCGGCTGGCGCACCATGGCATCGAGGTGCCGCGGTTGCCCGCCCGCAACCTCACCGACGACCCGGTCGCCCTGCGCCGCAAGCTGTTCGGCTCCCTGGTGGCGGGCGCGTTGGCGGGGACGGCCGGATCGGGGGCCGCGCTCCGGGCGGCCCTGGAGGCGGCCGTACGGGATCTGCCGCGCACCCCCGATACGCGGGCGCTGCGCGAGGAGCCGCTGCCCGCCAAGGCGCTGACGCTGATGCGGCTGTCGCCCGGGACGTCCGGCGACCAGTGGACCGTGCTGCCCAACCCGCTGGTCGAGGACGTCGTTTTGGAGCAACGCACACCCGGTCAATAAGATCCGCCGATGATCACAAGACAACGGCTGGCGGCAGGAGTCTGTGCTCTGCTCGCCGCCCTGACGGCCGGGACCGCCTTCCCCGCCGGCGCGGTCGCCGCCGACGAGACGGACGGCCAGGCCGCGCCGAAGGTCGAACTCGTCCTGGACGTGAGCGGTTCCATGCGCACCCGGGACATAGACGGCGGATCGCGGATGGCGGCGGCGAAGCAGGCGTTCAACGAGGTGCTCGACGCGACGCCCGAGGAGGTCCAGCTCGGCATCCGCACGCTGGGCGCCAACTACCGGGGCGACGACCGGAAGACGGGCTGCAAGGACACCGCGCAGCTCTACCCGGTCGGTCCGCTGAACCGCACCGAGGCCAAGACCGCGGTCGCGACGCTCTCCCCGACCGGCTGGACCCCGATCGGGCCGGCGCTGCTGAAGGCGGCGACGGACCTGGAGGGCGGCGACGGCACCCGCCGGATCGTCCTGATCAGCGACGGCGAGGACACCTGCCAGCCGCTGGACCCGTGCGAGGTGGCCCGTGAGATAGCCGCCAAGGGCATCGGCCTGACCATCGACACCCTCGGCCTGGTCCCGGACGCCAAGACCCGGGACCAGCTCAGCTGCATCGCGGACGCCACCGGCGGCACCTACACCTCCGTGCAGCACAAGGAGGAGCTGAGCGACCGCGTCGGCCAGCTGGTCGACCGGGCCGCCGATCCGGTGGTGACCCCGGTGGCCGCCCAGGGCGCCGCCGACTGCGCCAAGGCGCCGGCGCTCAAGTCCGGCCTCTACACCGACCGTGAGGAGTTCGGGCAGCAGCGCTGGTACCGGGTGGACGTGAAGGCCGGCCAGGAGCTGCGCGCCTCGGTGAGCGTCGCCGACGACCGGGCGGTCGCCCCCGACTACGGGGTGCTGCTGCGGGCGGTGACGGTGCACGGCCGGGAGATCGTGCGCGGCGAGGCGGCCGGCACCGGCCGCACGGACGTGATCTCGACGGGGCTGCGCTACCCGCGCCCGGAGAGCGACGACGAGAACGCGCCGGCCGAGACGGTGTGCCTCCAGGTCACCAACTCCTTCGCGGCGGCCGCCGGGGTGAAGACCTCGCCGGGTCTGCCGCTGGAGCTGACCGTGGACGTGGTGGACGGACCGGACAAGGCGCACGACGTGGCCGCGTTCGGTCTGGGCCGTGGCTGGTGGCTGCTCGGCCTGCTCGTGGTGATCGGCTTCCTGGCGGGTCTGGTCTGGGGCTGGCTGTCGCGCTGGCGGGTCGCGATCTGGAGGACGAACTGATGCGTTTCACACGTGTGTTGAGCGCGGCGCTGCTGGCCGTGGGACTCGCCGCGGGGCCCGCGGCGGCCGACTCCTCGCCCTCCGCGAGCCCGTCCGGCGACGGCGACGCGCCGACCAGTGCGGGCACGTCGTTCCGTACGGCGACGGAGATCGAGCAGGGGCAGCGGGCCACCGCCGGCGGCTCCACGGGCGACTACCTGTACTGGTCGTTCCCGGCGGACGCGGGCGAGCGGCCCACCGTCGAGGCGACGGTGAAGCTGTCGGACAAGCACACCTCGCAGACCTGGCAGCTCGACGTCTACGACGGTCTGCGGCGGCGCCAGTCCTGCCAGTACGGCGCGCAGACCCGCACCGCCGCCCAGGGCGCGGCCACGGTGGAGCTGGCCTGCGTCATGCGCACGGTCCGCGCCTGGTCGGAGCCGTGGGCCGACGACCCGCTGCCGGGCACCTATTACATCCGGCTCACCGTGGTCGGCCTCCAGGCGTCCGACCTGGGCCAGCCGGTGAGCGCCGAGGTGCGGGTCCACTCCAAGCACATCGGCGGTCCGGCGGCGGTGGACGGCTCCCTGTCCCAGCCGCTGGTTCCTGGCATCGCCGTCAAGTCCGCTCAGAAGGACGGCGATTCGGACAGCGGCAGCGGCTCGAAGAAGCACGCGGTGCTGTCGAGCATCGAGCCGGACGACGGCTGGTCCTCCAACTGGTGGTCCGACCGGTGGGTGTGGAGCGGGATCGGCGCGGTGCTGGCCGCCCTCGCGGGCATCGGCGGGTACGCGCTGACGCGGGGATCGGGACGCCCGTCCCGGGTGCCCACGGACAACTGACGCCACGACGCCTGCGATACCCAGAAGGCCCGTTCTCCCGGAGGACGGGCCTTCCGTCATCCCTCGCGAAGCGCCTTGGCCAGGGCGCCGTCGCCGCTCACGCCGACCCTTCCGTCGCGTACCGCGTCCACCAGGGTCGCCTCTCCACGGGCGACGGCCGTACAGGTGGCGGAGTCCAGCACCAGCCGGGCGTCGGGCTCTCCGGGGGCCGGGCCGTCCCCGTAGAAGGGACCGTCCTCGGCGCCGGCCCGGAGGTGGAACACACCCTCTTCCAGGTGTACTTCGACGACGCCCTCCCCGTCGAGCGCCCGCAGCAGGGGCAGCGCGAACCAGTGGGCGCGTACCGCGTCGGTGGGCCGCGGCTCGCCCAGTTCGGCCCGGCCCCACTCCCCCAGCGCCTGGAGCACCGGCAGCAACGAGTAACCGCGCTCGGTGAGTTCGTAGACGTAGGCGGCGCCGGGCGGAGGCAGCCGACGGCGGCCGGTCAGCCCGTCCCGCTCCATGTCCCTCAGCCGCGAGGCGAGAACGTCCGTGCTGACTCCGGGCAGGTCCGCGTGCAGGTCCGTGTAGCGGCGGGGACCGGCCAGCAGTTCACGCACGATCAGCAGCGTCCAGCGGTCGCCGACGAGGTCGAGGGCGCGGGCGGCGGAGCAGTACTGGTCGTAGCTTCGGCGAGGTGGCATGCGACGCAGTCTAGACATGTCGTTGGACTTTCCAAGCTCCAACTTGGTAAAACCAAGTAACACGAGTTCCCGGAGGGGCGCATGGAGTTCCGGCAGTCGAACAAGCTCAGCGAGGTCTGCTACGAGATCCGCGGCCCGGTGATCGAGCACGCCAACGCCCTGGAGGAGGCGGGCCACAGCGTCCTGCGGCTGAACACGGGCAACCCCGCGCTCTTCGGCTTCGAGGCGCCGCAGGAGATCGTCCAGGACATGATCCGGATGCTGCCCCAGGCGCACGGCTACACCGACTCGCGCGGCGTCCTCTCCGCGCGCCGGGCGGTGGCCCAGCGCTACCAGGAGCGGGGTCTGGAGGTCGGCGTGGACGACGTCTTCCTCGGCAACGGCGTCTCGGAGCTGGTCTCCATGGCCGTGCAGGCCCTGGTGGAGGACGGCGACGAAATCCTCATCCCCGCCCCCGACTTCCCGCTCTGGACGGCCGTGACGACCCTGGCCGGCGGCAAGGCGGTGCACTACCTGTGCGACGAGCAGGCCGACTGGTACCCGGACCTGGACGACATGACCTCGAAGATCACCGACCGTACCAAGGCGGTGGTGATCATCAACCCGAACAACCCCACCGGCGCGGTGTACCCCAAGGAGATCCTCGAGGGCATCCTCGACCTGGCCCGACGGCACGGCCTGATGGTCTTCGCCGACGAGATCTACGACCAGATCCTGTACGACGACGCGGTGCACCACTCGACCGCCGCGCTCGCCCCCGACCTCGTCGTCCTCACCTTCTGCGGTCTGTCCAAGACCTACCGGGTGGCGGGCTTCCGCTCCGGCTGGCTGGTGGTGTCCGGCCCGAAGCAGCACGCGAAGAGCTATCTGGAGGGCCTGACCATGCTGGCCTCCATGCGCCTGTGCCCCAACGCGCCCGCCCAGTACGCCATCCAGGCCGCGCTCGGCGGCCGCCAGTCCATCCGCGAGCTGACCGCCCCCGGCGGCAGGCTGTACGAACAGCGCGACGTGGCCTGGGAGAAGCTGAACGAGATCCCCGGCGTGTCGTGCGTCAAGCCCAGGGGCGCGCTGTACGCGTTCGCCCGCCTGGACCCCGAGGTCCACAGGATCCACGACGACGAGAGGTTCGTCCTGGACCTCCTGCTGCGCGAGAAGATCCAGGTCGTCCAGGGCACCGGCTTCAACTGGCCGTCCCCCGACCACTTCCGCATCCTCACCCTCCCGCACGCGGACGTGCTGGACACGGCGATCAGCCGGATCGGACGGTTCCTGAGCGGGTACCGGCAGTAGCCGCGCCGCGGCACCCCAAGCGGCACGGCCGACACGCGACGGTCCCCGCCCGGTCTCCTGGCCCGCACGGGACCGTTCGTGCGAAGATCACGCGAATGTGCGGGAGTTGCCCGCCGGCCACCACCGGCTCCGGTCCGGCCACGGGCGCGGGCCCATGACCCGTGCCGGTCCCGCGGCGCGGTGGGCGGCCCGGCCGAGGCGCCGCCCGCGCGATCGATCTTCCGTCGCACCAGGAGGAGTGGGCTTGTTCTCGCCCCGAAGACGCCCGACGGCCGTCGCCGTCCTGTCCGCCGCCGTGCTCGGCTCCGCGGTTCCCGTGGCGCAGGCCGCGCCGCCTCCCCCGGGGCCGTCCTCGGCCGTCCGGCCGGTGTCGCCGGGGCCGTCCTCCACCCCTGGCCCCGGCACGCCGTCCGCCCGGACGGCGGCGGGGCAGGAGGCGCGCAGGGCGGCCGCGTACTGGACGGCGCGGCGGATGGCGGCCGCGAGGCCGCTGGACGACCTGCGCTCGGCGGCTCCGGCCCCGCACCGGCCCGCGAACGCGGTGGCGGCGATCCCGCAGGGGACCAAGTTCGGCGGGACCCGGCTGGTCGGGACGTTCTTCGGCTCCGGCGGTCCGGACGGCACCGACTGGACGTGCACCGGCAGCGTGCTCGACACCGCGGCCCGGAACGTCATCCTCACCGCGGCGCACTGCGGACGGGGCATCGGGAGCAATTACATCTTCGTGCCGCGGTTCGTCAAGGGCGCGGGCCCCGACCAGCAGCCGTACGGCATCTTCCACATCCAGCGCATGTTCATCGACCCGCGCTACGTGCCCGACAAGGGGTCGTCCACCACCAAGACGCCCCTGTCCGACCTGGACACCGCCTTCGCCCGCGTCTCGGCGAACCAGCGCGGGCAGCAGCTCCAGGACGCGGTGGGCGGCGGCCTGACCTTCACCCGGCCGGGCGGCTACTCCAACAAGAACGTCACCGTCGTCGGCTACCCGGCCCGCAAGTACGGCAACGACGCCGGGCAGGCCGTCAAGTGCACCGTGCCGACGACACAGCTCCCCGGCTACCGCCAGATGTCCATGACCTGCGGCGGCTACTACGGCGGTGTGTCCGGCAGCCCGTGGATCACCGACTACCGGGACGACGCGGGCACCGGCCACGTCATCGGCAACCTCGGCGGCTACAACGGGGGCGGCAACGACGCCAACGTCGACTACGTCAGCTACGCCCCGGCCTTCGGCGCCGACGCCGCCAACCTGCTCGCCGACGCGGTCGCCGACCGGACCCCGCCGTCCGGCCTGCCGCCGTACCGGGGCGTCCCGGGCAAGCTCCCGGGCGGCGCGGCGCTGTGGCAGCACGCCAGGCTGTTCGCCTCGGGCGACTACACCGGCGACCACCGCGGCGATCTGATCGTGGTCTGGTCCGACGGCGAGGTCACCCTGTACCCCGGCGACGGCAAGGGCGGCTTCCTGCCCGAGGTACGGCTGCGCGCCGCCGGCGCCACCTGGACCCGCGCCACGACCATCACGGGCGGGGACTTCGCCGGCGGCTCGCTGTACGACCTGATGGTGCGCTGGTCCGACGGAAGGGTCAGCCTCTTCCCCGACGTCAGCCGCAAGGGACTGGGCAAGGAGGTCCAGATGGCGCGCTCCGGCTCCGTCTGGAAGAACGCCGTCCAGATAACGGCCGGGCAGTTCCACGGCGGAACGTACCCGACGGACCTCGTGGTCCGCTGGTCGGACGGCGAACTGAGCCTCTACACGGGCGTCGGCGCCGGCACCTTCGGCAAGGAGAAGCGCCTGCTCGCGCCGAACGCCACCTGGAAGAACGCCGCCCTGGTGACCAGCTCGAACTTCAGCCACAAGAAGAACTGGGACATCGTCGTGCGCTGGGCGGACGGCTCGCTCGACGACTACGCGGGCACCTCGGCCGCGGGACTGGGCGTCAAGTCCCGTCTGCGCGGGCCGAGCAGCGCCTGGAAGCTCGGCCAGGTCGTCACGGCGGGCGACTACACGGCCAACCGTCTGGGAGACGACCTCCTCGTGCGGTGGTCCGACGGCCGGACCACCCTGTACCCCGACACCGGCACCCGCGCACTGGGCAAGGAGACCGTCCTCGTCTACCCCCACACGTGACCGGCCGGTCCGGCCGAGGGCTGTCGGCCCGCCGGCCGGACCGGACCCACCACCGGGCAGGCCGCCGGGCCGGGTCGGCACCCGGTCACCGGACCGGAACCGAACCAGTCACCGTCCGCCTGCCGGGGGCAGTCGCCGGACCCCGCCACCGGGCCGGAGCCGTACCCGTCGCCGCCCGCTCGCCGGGTCGGTCGCCGGCCGGATGAACTCATCGGCCGCGGACGGCCTCTTACCCCGAGGATGAGCCCGGAACGTCCAGGGGGAGCCATGCGAACCACGACCCGCCGCCTCGCCGCCACCGCGGCCGTGCTCGCGGCCGCTCTGGCCGTGACGGCCTGCGGTCCCTCGGACGCACGGGCGGAGCGGTCCGCTACGCCGTGGGCCGGCGGGCCGGCCAGCGGGCCGGCAGACGCCTCGGCGAGTCCGTCCGTCGCGTCGCCGGCCTCCCCGACGGCGGGGCCGGGCACACCCGGGTCCACGGCCGCGCCGGCGTCCGCGTCCCCCTCGGCGGCGCCCTCCACGGCCCGCGGACCGGGCACCTGCGGGACGGACCGGCTGCGCTGGACGCTGGTGCTCCTGCGCCCCGCCGGTTCCGGCGGGCCCGGGGCCCGGCTGACGGCCGTGAACGGCGGGCCGGGGAGCTGCGTGTTCGCCGGTTACCCGGGAGTCGAGATCCACAACGGGAAGGCGAACAGCGTCGACGGACTCGGCCGCGGGCGCTTCGCGCCCCTCGAACTGCGCGAGGGCGCGGGTGTGGCGTTCGACATCCGTTACACCCCGGCCGGCTCCCAGGACGCCTCCCCCCTGTGCGTGAGCCAGAAGGAGGCGGTCGTCTGGGCGGCGCACGACCGGGCCCGCGCCGTCGTCCCGGTCCTGGACACGCGTCACCGGGTGGCCGTCATGAGGGCCTGCGGCGAGTACATGACCATGACGCCCCCGCGACGGACGCCCCCGGCACACCCCGGATGACCGGGCGTGCGCCTGCGTCCTCCCGCGTCCGCCGCCGTTTCGCCTCCCCGTCCGCCGGGCAGGGGGGCCTCGCCGTGCGGCGGCCGACTGGCCGAGTCCGTCCTGCGGGCCCCGGCGGGGGTGTGGCACGGTGCTGGGGTACGCGTCGTGAGGAAGGAACGACGGCCGTGGGTGATCTCTTTCTCGTCCGGCACGGGGAGACCGAGTGGTCGCGGTCCGGGCGGCACACCGGCTGGACGGATGTGCCGCTGACCGAGCGCGGCCGGCAGGAGGCGCGGGCGCTGGTGCCGTTGATCCGTTCGCACCGGATCGGCGCGGCGTTCGTCAGCCCCGCGCAGCGGGCCCGGGAGACGGCCGAGCTCGTCGGCGTGCACGACGCCCGGGTCGACGCGGACCTGCGCGAGTGGGACTACGGGGGCTACGAGGGCGTCACCACCCCGGAGATCCAGCGCACCCGGCCCGGCTGGTTCCTGTTCACCGACGGTGTCGCCCCGGGGCCGCCGGAGCATCCCGGGGAGAGCGTGGAGCAGGTCGGCGAGCGCGCCGACCGGATGCTGGCCAAGGTGGACGCCGCGTTCGCCAACACCGAGGGGGTGGTGCTGCTGGTGGCGCACGGTCACTTCCTGCGGGTGCTCACCGCCCGGCGGCTCGGTCTGCCGCCGTCGGCGGGCGCGCTGTTCCAGCTGGCCACGGGGACCGTGTGCCGACTGGGCACGGAGCACGACCGGCCGGTGGTCGCGGGCTGGAACATCCGGCCGTCCGGTCCGGACCGGCCCTCCGACTGACGCCGGTCGCCGGACGCCGGTCGCCGGACGCCGTTGTCGTACCCGGGTCGTACTCTTCGCCAAGGGCCGGGAGGACCGTCTTCGCGGCCCCTCGGCCGGGCCGTGCGCGACGGCCTCGGAGGGAGCACGCCGTGACACGACCGCCGACCGCGGCGCAGCGCCGCGTCATCGACTCAGCCGACCCGGTGACCGGGCGGGTGCGGGGCACACCGGCCCAGTTGGCGGCCCTGGTCGGGCGGGGGCTGGCGTTCCGGCATCCGCGCCCGCCGCACGACCACTTCCTGACGCCCGCCGGCCATCGGACACGGGAGGCGGAACCCGCGCCCGAGCCCGAGCACCCCACCGCCGAGGAGGCTCCCGCCGGTGTGTTCGCCGCCCGCGTCGGAGGCGAGGAGCAGGCGGCGGACGCCTCCCCCGCCCGTGCCCGTGAGGTGCACAGCGCCTGGCAGGGGCTGCTGGAGCTGCGGCGGATGACCAATCCGGACGGTTCCGTGGACCGGCCGTGCGGCTGGGAGCGCACGCATCTGGTGCGGGCCGCCGCGCTCGCCCTGGAGGCGGCCGGGCGCCGCCCCGCCGGACCGAACGGCGACGACGGGTACCGGGTGCGGGCGACGGCGCAGCCGGAGGCGGTCGCCGTGCACGGGCCCGGCCCCGAGGCGCTGCGGGAGTACGCGGTGGCGCTGGAACGGGCGGGCTGGCAGGCCGGGGAGTACACCGAGCCCCGTACGCGGGCCCGGTATCTGCTGGCGTCCCCGCGCCGGGTGTGACGGGCGTGCCAAGATCATGGGCGAGGGTGTGACATGCCGGACGTGTGTGGAGGGGACGCCGTGAGCGAGCCGTTTTCCGTGCGGGTGACCGTACGCGGGTACGAGACCGATACGCAGGGCCATCTCAACCAGGCCGTGTACCTCAACTACGCGGAGCACGCCCGCTGGTCGATGCTCCAGGCGGCCGGGATCACCCAGGCCGGCCTGCACGCGCGGGGCGTGGGCCCGGTGGCCCTGGAGACCACCATCCGCTACCGCAGGGAGCTCCTGGCCGGTGACGAGGTGGACGTGACGTGCTCGTTCGAGTGGGGCGGCGGCAAGACCTTCCGAATCGAGCAGACGATACGCAAGGCAGACGGCACCGTGGCCGCCGAGGTCACCGCGGTCGGCGGACTGCTCGACCTGAAGGCGCGCAAGCTGCTGGCCGACCCGCGCGACCGCTTCGAGGAGCTCGCCGCGCGACCGGAGCTGTTCGGCCTGTGAGCCGCGGCGGGGTACGGCGCGTGCACCGTACCCCGCCCCGCGGTCAGTGCACGACGGCGATCTCCTCGCCCGCCTCCATGGGATGGGTGACGTCCCGTTCCTCCTTGCGGGACTTGCCCAGGTGGTTGAAGACCAGGTTGAGGACGACGGCGGCGACACAGCCGGTGGAGATGCCGGAGTCGAGGACGATCCGGGCCGTCTCGGGGAAGGCGTGGTAGAAGCCCGGGACCGTGATCGGTATGACGCCGACGGCGAGCGCCACGGCGACTATCAGGACGTTGTTGTCCTTGTCGAGGCCGGCCCGGGCCAGGGTCTGGATGCCGCTGGCGGCCACCGAGCCGAACAGGACCACGCCGGCGCCGCCGAGCACCGGGCGCGGGACGACGGCGATGAGCGAGGCGGCCATCGGGCACAGGCCCATCAGGACCAGGAAGCCGCCGCCGAAGGCGACCACGAACCGGCTGCGGATGCGGGTCATCGCCACCAGGCCGATGTTCTGTGCGAAGGCGCTGCACATGAAGCCGTTGAACAGCGGGCTGAGGGCGGAGCCGAGGGTGTCGGCGCGCAGGCCCGCCTTGATCGTCTCCTCGTTCGAGGGACGCTCGACGACCTCGCCGAGGGCGAGCATGTCGGCAGTGGACTCGGTCATGGAGACCACCATCACCACGCACATCGACACGATCGCCGCGACGTGGAACTGGGGCGCGCCGAAGTGGAAGGGGGTCGGGAAGCCGATGACGGAGGCGTCGGCGACGGGGCCGAAGTCGGTGACGCCGAACGGTATCGCGATGATCGTGCCGGCGATCAGGCCGAGCAGGACGGCGATCTGCTTGACGAAGCCCCGGGTGAAGCGGCGCAGCAGCAGGACGATGACGAGGGTGATCCCGGCCAGGGTGAGGTAGGTCGACGATCCGTAGTCGTGCGCCGCCGGGTTGGGGCCCTGGGCCCAGCCGAAGGCGACGGGCAGCAGGGAGACGCCGATGAGGGTGATCACGGTGCCGGTGACGACCGGCGGGAAGAAGCGGACCGCCTTGCAGAAGACGGGGGCGGCCAGGAATCCGAGGAGGCCGGCCACGATGACCGCGCCGAAGATGATCGGCAGGGCGTCGGACTTGTCGTCGGTGGAGGCGACGATCGCCGTCATCGGGGCGACACCGGCGAAGGTGACGCCGTTGACGAAGGGCAGCCGGGCGCCGATCTTCCAGATGCCGAGGGTCTGCAGGAAGGTGGCGAGGCCGGCCGTGAACAGGCAGGCTCCGGTCAGGAAGGTGAGTTCGGTGCCGGACAGGCCTACGGCCGCGCCGACGATCAGGGGCGGGGCGACCACGCCCGCGTACATGGCGGCAACGTGCTGGAGCCCGCTGGTCGCCATCTTGAGTGCGGGGAGTTTCTCGTCGACGGGGTGGATGGACTCGGCTGGCTGTCGTGCCTCATCGCTGGAAGCGGGTTGAGTGGCCACGGCGGCTCCTCCGGTCGGTTAACACGTCTGCTGACGTGGGTGTCAGGGAGGTGATGCATGTGGTCGTGCGGGACCGGGGGCGGGCCCCTGCGGGGCCCTCGGGGGGTGGCGAACGGACACCGTTCCGGGGCGCGCGCGTCCACGCGCGCCCCGGAGACGGCCGCCGTGGACCCCGCTCGGGTCCACGGGCACCGACCGGGAGCCGTCCCTCCCGGTCGGAGTCTTCCGGGGGCTCAGCCCTGGGCGGTGATCCGCGCCAGGCGCTGGGCCTCCGTGCGGGTGGCGTGCGCGATGGCGTCCTCGTCGGCGTGCAGCAGGCGGCCGTCCTCGACGATCTGCCGTCCGTTGACGAAGGAGGCCGTGACCGGGGCCGCCGCGCCGAAGACCAGCGCGGTCACCGGGTCGGCGATGGAGGCGTGGGCCAGCGTGTCCAGCTTCCACAGCACCAGGTCGGCCAGCTTGCCGGCCTCCAGGGAGCCGGTCTGCTCGGCACGGCCGAGGACCTGGGCGCCGCCGTAGGTGCCCAGGCGCAGCGCCTGACGGGCGTTCAGGGCGGCCTCGCGGTGCGCGCCGAGCCGGTTGATCAGCAGGGCGTTGCGCAGTTCGGTGTGGAGTTCGCCGGACTCGTTGGAGGCGGTGCCGTCGACGCCGAGGCCGACCGGGACCCCGGCGGCCAGCATGTCGGGGACCCGGGCGATGCCGGCCGCCAGGCGGGCGTTGGACGACGGACAGTGCGCCACACCGGTCCCGGTCCGGGCGAAGGCGGCGATGTCGGAGTCGTTCATGTGGACGCAGTGCGCCATCCACACGTCCTCGCCGAGCCAGCCCGTCGACTCGAAGTAGTCGGTCGGGCCCTTGCCGAACAGCTCGTGGCAGAACTTCTCCTCCTCGACCGTCTCCGAGCCGTGGGTGTGCAGCCGTACACCGAGCCGGCGGGCCAGTTCGGCGCCCTGCCTCATGAGTTCGGTGGAGACGGAGAAGGGCGAGCAGGGGGCGACCGCCACCTGGGTCATGGCGTCGAAGGAGGCGTCGTGGTGCTTCTTGACGGTCTCCTCGGTGGCGGCGAGCGCGCCTTCCAGGGTCTCGACGGCGAAGTCCGGCGGCAGGCCGCCGTCCTTCTCGCTGCGGTCCATCGAGCCGCGGGCCAGGGTGAAGCGGACCCCCATCTCGCGGGCGGCGCGGATGACCGCGCCGGACAGGTCGCCGGAGCCGTGCGGGAAGACGTAGTGGTGGTCCATGGCGGTGGTGACGCCGCCGCGGGCCATCATCGCCAGCGACCCCTGGGCCGCGGCGTACACCATCTCCTCGTCGATGCGCGCCCAGGTGGGGTAGAGCGCGACGAGCCAGTTGAACAGGTTGTGGTCGGTGGCCAGGCCCCGGGTGATCCACTGGTAGAAGTGGTGGTGGGTGTTGACCAGGCCGGGCGTGACCAGGTGACCGCTCGCGTCGATCCGGCGCTGCACGTCCTCCAGGCCCTGGGGGGCCCGGCCGGCGCCGACCGACTCGATCCTGTTGCCGGCGATCACGATGTGTCCGGACGCGTACTCGGTGTCGTCCGCGTCGACGGTCGCGATCGCGCAGTTCTCGATGACGATGCGCTGGGCTGCCGATGGTGCCATTGCGCTTCCTTGTCTTTCGGTGGCGGCCCGTGGACGGGGAGGGTCCACGGGGAGGGCACGGCAGGACCCTAGGAGGATTTGAGTGCCGGGGCCGCGGCGCGGCTCCGGGTGCCGAGATGGTGGAAGAACAGGTTGAGCAGGACCGCGACGATCGCGCCGGCGCTGATGCCGGAGCCGAGGACGGTCTGCGCCCAGGCCGGGAACTCGGCGTAGAAGGTCGGCGCGGCCAGCGGGATGATGCCCGCGCCGAGGGCCACGGCCACCAGGATGATGTTGGAGCTGTCGTCGAGGCCGGCCTCCGAGAGCGTCCGGATGCCGCTGACCGCGATCGAGCCGAACAGGACGATGCCCGCGCCGCCGAGGACCGGCATGGGGACCAGGGAGACGACCGCGCCGAGGACCGGGAAGGCGCCGAGGACCAGCAGGGCGCCGCCGGCGACGGCGACGACGTAGCGGCTGCGCACCCGGGTGAGCGAGACGACGCCGACGTTCTGGGCGAAGGCGGAGGTGGGGAAGCCGCCGAAGACGGGGCCGAGCAGGGTGGCGATGCCGTCGGTGCGCAGGCCGCGGGTAATGGTGCGGGCGTCGGCGCGGCGGTTGCAGATCTCGCCGAGGGCGAGCATGCCGGCGCTGGACTCGGTCATCAGCACCAGCATCACGATGCACAGCGACAGGATGGCCGCGGGCTGGAAGACGGGGGCGCCGAAGGCGAACGGCGTGGGCAGTGCGGCCAGCGGCGCGGACTCGATGCCGCTGAAGTCGGCCATGCCGAACGGGATGGCGACCAGGGTGCCGATCAACAGGCCGAACAGCAGGGCGACTTGCTTGACGAAGCCGGTGCCGAAGCGCTGGATCAGCAGGATGACGACGAGGGTGAACGCGGCGAGCGCGAGGTTCCTCATGGAGCCGAAGTCGGCGGCCGTCTTGTCGCCGCCCTGGGCCCAGCCGACCGGTACCGGCATCAGGGTGACACCGATGAGGGTGATCACCACGCCGGTGACGAGCGGCGGGAAGAATCTGAGCAACCGTCCGAAGAACGGGCCGATGGCCAGGCAGAAGACGCCGGCGACCATCACCGCGCCGTAGATGGCGGGGAGTTGGTGGCCCTTGGAGTTGGTCTCGGCGATGGCGAGGATCGGGGCGATGCCGGCCGAGGAGGCGGCGTTGACGAACGGCAGCCGGTTGCCGACGACGCCCTTGACGCCGATGGTCTGGAGGATGGTCGCGACGCCGGCGATGAGCAGGGACGCGGCGATCAGCCGGGTGCGGGCCGCGATGTCGAGTCCGCAGGCCTGGCCGATGATGAGCGGAGGAGTGACAACGCCTGCGTACATCGCGGCGATGTGCTGGAGAGCTGCGGGGACGAGCCGCGAGGGGTGGAGCTTTTCGTCCACCGGGTGCACGGACGTGACGGCGTCCTCGGTGTGCACCGGCGGGGTGGAACAGGAGCCTTTCGCCGGCTCCATTGCAGGCTGTGCCATTGTGTTCCCTCCGGTGTGGCGCGCCACCGGCCCGGGCGGCCGGGCCGGTGGCGCGCGTCCCGCGTCAGAGGTTGGTCATGTCGACCGGGATGAGCTGCTCGGCGCCGTCGCGCAGGATGGTGGCCTCGATCAGGCCGTAGGGGCGGTCGGCGGCGTAGTAGACGGCGCCGTCCTTGGCCTCGTTGTCGATCCCGAAGGGCGACAGGTCCGAGCGGAAGTGGTGCTTGTTGGGCATCGAGAAGCGGATCTCCTCGACCTCGTCGCGCGAGTTCAGCACCCGCACACCCATCTCGAAGAGGGTCTGCTGGAGCGAGTACGAGTAGGTCTCGCCGAACGCCTGGAGCGCGTGCTTGCGCACTCCGTTGTACGAGCGGTCCCAGTCCGGGGCGTGCGAGTCGATGCCGTCCCAGTTGTGCCGCCACCAGGTGGAGACGGTGGTGGCGAGGATGCGGTCGTGGTCCTCCTGGAGGGTGGTGTACTTGTCCTTAAGGAAGCCGAAGAACTCGGAGTTGGTCGAGTTAAGGACGGTCAGGTCCTTGAACCCGGAGAGCACCTGGATGCCGTGGCCGTCGTAGGTGATCTGCGCGACGCGGGTCTCCTGGCCCTTGCGGACGAAGGAGTGGGCGATCTCGTCCGAGCCGACGAAGCGGGCGCCGGACTGCGAGGTCTCGATCCGCTCCCAGCCGTACTCCTCGATGCGGATGCGGGCCCGGTGGATGGGCTCGTTGTTGTCCACGAAGTGGCGGGCGAGCTTGACGCCGAGGTCCTCGGCGCTCTGGATCCCGTGCTCCTTGGCGAAGGCGAACACCGTGTTCTTGGTGGTGTCGGTGGGCAGGACGTTCGCGTTGGAACCGCTGCGGTGGACCTCCTCCATGTCGCCGGAGAGGGCGACGGAGACGTTCAGGTCCTTGATGTGGTGCGTGTCGCCGTCACGCGTGATCTTGACTACGCGGTTCTCTGCCTTGCCGTACTGGTTCTGTCCCAGGACGAAACGGGTCATGGTGTCGGTCAGCTCCCTCGGTAAACGGAGTAGCCGAACGGGTTGAGCAGCAGCGGAACGTGGTAGTGCTCACCGGGCACCACCGCGAAGGTGATGGTGACCTCGGGGAAGAACACCGGCCGGCCGTTCTCGCTGTCCCGGAGCGCGGGGGCGTCCTGCTGGGCCGCGGCTTGTTTCTTGGCGAAGTACGTCTCGGTGTCGAAGTCGAGCCGTACGTGGGTGGTGCCCTCCGGCAGGGCCGGAAGGTCCTTGCACCGCCCGTCCGCGTCGGTCGCGGAACCGCCGAGCGCCTGCCAGTCGGCGCTCGGCCCGGAGCGGGCGGAGAGCTGGACGGCGACGTGCTCGGCGGGCCGGCCGACACTGGTGTCCAGGATGTGCGTGGACACGGAGGCGGTGGTCTCGGTGCTCATGGTTTCCTCTTCGGGCGTCGTCGAGCAGGTGCTCAGGCGTCTTCGAGCAGTCGCGCGAGCCGGATGCGGTTGATCTTCCCCAGCTCGGTGCGGACGATCTCCCGCTCCCGCTCGGGCGAGTTGCCGATCCGTTCCTCGACCGCGTCCCGCATCTGCTCGCCGGTCCTGCCGGTGGCGCAGATGAGGAAGACATGGCCGAACTTCTCCTGGTAGGCCAGGTTCAGTTCGAGCATCTCCGTCTTCAGTGCCTCGGAGGCGCCGGCCATGCCGCTCTGCTCGCGGGCCGAGGTCGGGTCGCCGGGCTTGGGACGGCCGATCGGGGGGTGGCCGGCCATCGCCTCCTCCAGGTCCGCCGTGGTCAGCTGGGCCATGGCGGCGTCACTGGCGGCGAAGAGGTCCTCGGGACCGGCGTAGGGGCGGGCGGCGAGGAGCCGCTCCGCCCACGCCGTGGAGGCGCACGCTTCCAGGAGCGCGGCGCGGGCCGCGGCGTCCGGGGAAGCGTTGAAGCGGGCGAGGCCCGACGGCGTGGAACTCGTAGTCACGGGAGCCTCCGTGGCCGCGAACGGCCTTTGTGCTGAACGGGCTGCGGATAGCTAACGCCCTCCGAAACACTGCGTCAACACTTTGTTGAAAATTCCGGGTAAAGCCCAAAGGCGGCCCGTCGCGCCTCCTCCCGGTTGGGGCGACTCAGCCTTCCTTCTCCCGGTTGAGGTAGTTGTAGACGGTGAAGCGGCTGACGCCCAGGGCGCCCGCCACGGTCTCCACCCCGTGCCGCACGGAGAACGCGCCGCGCGCCTCCAGGACCCGTACGACCTCCTGCTTGGCCTTGCGGTCCAGCTCGGCGAGCGGCATGCCCTTGCGGCGCTCCATGGCGGCCAGGATGTGGTCCAGGGAGTCGGCGAGCTGCGGCAGCCGCACGGCGACGACGTCCTGCCCCTCCCAGGCGAGCACGACGTCGTCGAGCCCGGCCTCGTCCGGCGGCAGCAGCTCGCCGCCCATCGCGTCCACCAGCGGCTTCACGGCAGCGATGAACGGCTCGGACCCGGTCATCTATCACCCTCCCCGATCACGTTGACCTGGAGCGAGATACGGGTGGCGCCGGCCTTCAGGCTCTTGCGCAGCAGGGCGTCCACGGCGTTCAGGACCGCGTCGGCGCCTCCTTCCGCGGTGTTGCCGAACGGCCCGACGTCCACGGCGTCCAGCTCCGCCGCCTCGACGACTTCACGGGCCACCACGGCGTGAGCGGGCGCCTCGTCCAGGTCGAAGGGTTCGGTCGTGAACTCAACTCTCAATCGCACGCGCTCAACCTAACGCGCGGGCGGCGCCCGGGGACCGTCCCGGCCGGTCCGGGGGCACGCCGGTCGGGGACCCCCTCTTGACAAGCCGGGACGCTCGACGGCACTCTTCCATTAAGCAGAAATGAACTTCCGCCATACGAAATAGCAATACGGAAGGGAGCGCGGCCCCGATGGGATTCGCAGACCAGCGCTTCAACGTCAACCTGTCGATCCTCTTCACGGAACTCCCGCTCCTGGAGCGTCCCGCGGCCGCCGCCGCGGCCGGCTTCTCCGCGGTCGAGCTGTGGTGGCCCTGGGTCGACGCCCCCACCCCCGAGCAGTCCGAACTCGACGCGCTGAAGAAGGCCATCGAGGACGCCGGCGTCCAGCTCACCGGGCTGAACTTCTACGCCGGACAGCTCCCCGGCCCCGACCGGGGCGCACTGTCGATCCCCGGTGCCGAGTCGGAGAGGTTCCGCGCCAACATCGACGTGGCCGTGGCCTTCGCCCAGTCCCTCGGCTGCACGGCCTTCAACGCCCTCTACGGCAACCGCGTCGAGGGCGTGGACCCCGCCGAGCAGGACGCGCTCGCCCTGGAGAACCTGGTCCTGGCCGCCCGGGCGGTCGGCCGGATCGGCGGCACCCTGCTGATCGAGGCGCTGAACAAGCCCGAGTCGCCGCTGTGCCCGCTGGTCAGCGCGCCCGCCGCGATCGAGGTCGTGGACAAGGTGAACGCGGCCACCGGCCTGGGCAACGCCAAGTTCCTGATGGACCTGTACCACCTGTCGATGAACGGCGAGGACCTGCCGTCGGTGATCGAGCAGTACGCGTCGAAGACCGGCCACGTGCAGATCGCCGACAACCCCGGCCGCGGCGCCCCCGGCACCGGCTCGCTCCCCCTGGAGGAGCTGCTCGACCAGCTGAGGAAGGCCGGTTACGACGGCTGGGTCGGCCTGGAGTACAAGCCCGGCGACCGGCCGAGCGCCGAGGCCTTCGACTGGCTGCCGGCCGAGGCCCGCGCGGCCCGCTGATCGCTCCGGGCCCCGGCGGGCCCGCCGAAGTCGCAGACACAGCACAGCTTTTCAGAGAGGCACCCCCGTTATGAGCAACCTTCCGAAGATCGCCTGGGTCGGCCTCGGCATCATGGGCTCCCCCATGTCCGAGAACCTGATCAAGGCGGGTTACCAGGTCACCGGCTTCACGCTGGAGCAGGAGAAGCTGGACCGGCTGGCGGCCGCCGGCGGCAACGCGGCCGGCTCGATCGCCGAGGCCGTCCGGGACGCCGACGTGGTGATCACGATGGTGCCCGCCTCCCCGCAGGTCGAGGCGATCGCCTACGGCCCGGACGGCATCCTGGAGAACGCCCGGTCCGGCGCGCTGCTGATCGACATGTCCTCGATCACCCCGCAGACCTCGGTCGACCTGGCCGCCGCGGCCAAGGACAAGGGCATCCGCGTCCTGGACGCCCCGGTCTCCGGCGGCGAGGCCGGCGCCATCGAGGCCGTTCTCTCGATCATGGTCGGTGGCGAGCGGGCCGACTTCGACGAGGCCGAGCCGATCTTCGAGGCGCTGGGCAAGACGATCGTGCTGTGCGGTCCGCACGGCTCGGGTCAGACCGTGAAGGCCGCCAACCAGCTGATCGTCGCCGTGAACATCCAGGCGTGCGCCGAGGCCGTGGTCTTCCTGGAGAAGTCCGGTGTGGACCTCGCCGCGGCCCTGGACGTCCTCAACGGCGGCCTGGCCGGCTCCACCGTGCTCACCCGGAAGAAGGACAACTTCCTCAACCGGGACTTCAAGCCGGGCTTCCGCATCGACCTGCACCACAAGGACATGGGCATCGTCACCGACGCCGCCCGCAACGTCGGCGCCGCCCTGCCGGTCGGCGCCGTGGTCGCCCAGCTCGTCGCCTCGCTGCGCGCCCAGGGCGACGGCGGCCTGGACCACTCGGCCCTGCTGCGGGCCGTGGAGCGCCTGTCCGGCGCCCAGGTCTGACCGGGCGCCCGCCCGGGCCGGCCGGTTCCCGCTGAGCCGGCCGGCCCCCTCCGACTCCGGGTGGCGCCGCCGCCGACACCTGTCCTGTCGCGCCCAGGCGGCGGCGTCCCCCGGTATCACCTCCGGTCGGCCACCCGGTGAACTTCAACAAACTGTTGACGTCCCGATCGCTCCAAACCTAGGCTCCACAAAGCGGAAACAAGTTTCCGCTGCCCCTCGTACGGAAGGTCTTCGATGTCGAAGCGCGTGCTCACGACAGAGTCCGGCGCCCCGGTCGCCGACAACCAGAACTCCGCTTCCGCCGGCATCGGCGGCCCGCTCCTCCTGCAGGACCAGCACCTCCTGGAGAAGCTGGCGCGCTTCAACCGGGAGCGCATCCCGGAGCGTGTGGTGCACGCCCGCGGTTCCGGCGCCTACGGCCACTTCGAGGTGACCGACGACGTCACCGGCTTCACCCACGCCGACTTCCTGAAGACGATCGGCAGGCGCACCGAGGTGTTCGTGCGCTTCTCCACCGTGGCCGACTCCCTCGGCGGCGCGGACGCCGTCCGCGACCCGCGCGGCTTCGCGGTGAAGTTCTACACCGAGGAGGGCAACTACGACCTCGTCGGCAACAACACCCCGGTGTTCTTCATCAAGGACCCGATCAAGTTCCCGGACTTCATCCACTCCCAGAAGCGCGACCCGTTCACCGGCCGCCAGGAGCCGGACAACGTGTGGGACTTCTGGGCCCACTCCCCCGAGGCCACGCACCAGGTGACCTGGCTGATGGGCGACCGCGGCATCCCGGCGTCGTACCGCCACATGGACGGCTTCGGCTCGCACACCTACCAGTGGACGAACGCCCGGGGCGAGGGCTTCTTCGTCAAGTACCACTTCAAGACCAACCAGGGCATCCGCTGCCTGGACAGCGAGCAGGCCGCCGAGACCGCGGGCAAGGACCCCAACTCGCACCAGACCGACCTGCTCCAGGCGATCGAGCGCGGCGTGCACCCGTCCTGGACCCTCTACGTCCAGATCATGCCGGCCGCCGAGGCGGACAACTACCGCTTCAACCCGTTCGACCTGACCAAGGTGTGGCCGCACAGGGACTACCCGCTCCAGCGCGTGGGCCGCATGGTGCTGGACCGCAACCCGGACAACGTGTTCGCCGAGGTCGAGCAGGCCGCGTTCTCCCCGAACAACTTCGTGCCGGGCATCGGCCCCTCGCCGGACAAGATGCTCCAGGGCCGGCTGTTCGCCTACGCCGACGCCCACCGCTACCGCCTGGGCGTCAACCACACCCAGCTCGCGGTGAACGCCCCGAAGGCCGTGCCCGGTGGCGCCGACAACTACGGCCGCGACGGTCTGATGGCCTCCAACTCCCAGGGCCGGTACGCCAAGAACTACGAGCCGAACTCCTACGACGGCCCGGTCGAGACCGGCCGTCCGCTGTCCGCCCCGCTGCCCGTGTCCGGCCACACCGGCACGCACGAGGCGCCCCAGCACACCAAGGACGACGACTTCTTCCAGGCGGGCGAGCTGTACCGGCTGCTGTCGGAGGACCAGAAGAAGCGTCTGGTCGCGAACATCGCCGGCGGCCTCTCGCAGGTCACCCGCAACGACGTGATCGAGAAGAACCTCGCGCACTTCCACGCGGCCGACCCGGACTACGGCAAGCGCGTGGAGGAGGCGGTCCGCGCCCTGCGCGAGGACTGATCCCGCAAGCCGCGTCCGGCACCCCGACGGGGAGGTCGGGAGCCGGACGCACAACGCCCCGCGCGGGCGCCGGACGACCCGGATGAGGGGTGGTCGGCCGGCGGCCGTGCGGTCAGGGCGAGGACCGCGGTGGGGGTGCCCCTGTTCGAGCGAAGGCGAGAACCCGGGGCAGTGCGAGCCAGTGCGGTGGTGAAGGCTCCGTGAGCCGCCTTCTCGACCAGAGGGAAGGCCTCCCGGCGCCGTCGCACCCACCGCGGTCCCAGCCAATCCGCCTCGCGTCCAACGAGGCTCCCCCAGACTCCGTCCGGCGGCGCGAATGTCCTGTCGCGCCCAGTCTCGCGCCGTCGGACGGACATCACGACACCTCATACCTCACCAGGCCGAAGAGCGCCGGATGCGGACGGTCCCGCATCCGGCGCTCTTCGGCGTGCCACGGCACGGGCGGCCGGCCCCGGCCTTTGGGCGGGACCCGGGCGGGGCGGGGCCGGCGCCGGCGCCGGGGCACGCGGAGCACGGCATGCGGCGGGCACGGGAGGCCGCCCGGCGGGACCGTGGTGCGAGTCGGGTCCGGAGAGCGAGCGGGACCGGGGTGCGAGCGGGGCCAGGGGCGAGTGGGTCCGGGCGCGGACCGGTTCGACCCGCGCGCAGGCCGGGTGCGGATCGGTTCCGGGGCGGGAACGGGCCCTGGCGTACGGGCCCGTTCGGCGCGCGAGCAGGCCGGGTGCGGACCCGTTCCGGAGTGGGGACGGGTCCCGGGGTGCGGACCGGCGGCGCGGGCAGGAGGCTGAGGGCATGGACCACCTCACGCAGCATCCGCACATCGTGGTGCATCCGCCGGCCCTGGACGGCTCCCGGCGGGTCACCGAGGGCGACGTGACGCTCGGACTCGCCTCCCACCTGGACGACGTCGTCGAGATCCTCCGGCTGGCCGACCTGGACCGCGTGGAGGTCGAGGAGACCGACCTCGTCGAATGGCAGGGCGGCGGCCCGGACGACTGGCCGGGCCTGTCGGAGCACGACGACTTCTGAAAGGGCCGTCCGGCCCGTGTACAGCAGGAGGCGCAGGCCGGCTACGCCATGCTCAAATCAACCTCTGAAACCGGCGGCGGAGGCTTCGGCCACCCCCGCGGCCGGGCAGTCTGTCCCTGCGCGGGGGCCCGTCGGAACGGGGGCGACGGACCCTGGCGCCGGATCCGTCGATACGGGGGCGACGGACCCGGGCACGGGGGACGAGGGGTCCCGGGCACGGGACCCCTCGAAACGGGGGGTGAGGGGTCCTGTGACAGGTCCGTCGGCACGGGGGCGACGGACCTGTCACAGGACCCGGCCGGCACGGGACCTGTCCGAAAGAGGGCCGAGGAATCCCGGGCGAGCTCCGTCGGCACGGGGCGGAAGGACCTCGGCGTGGGCGCCGGTCGGCACGGGGGGCCGACGGGGCCGGGCGCCGGGGTCCTGCGCGGCGGTGACGGACCCCGGGTGCGGGGCCGGACCGCGCGGGGCGGCTCATGGCGCGCTCCGACCGCCCGGGGCGGCGGACTCCGCCGGCCACCTGCCGGGTACGCGGTCCGGCGCGGGCACGACGAAGGGGTGGCCCGTCCTCGGGACGGGCCACCCCTTCGTCGTGGTGTGCGTGCGTGTCAGACCTTCAGCGTCCTGATCGAGGTCGGCGCGTGGCCGGGCTCGGTGGCGAGGTCCTCGAACTCGACGACGTTGCTGATGTCGTTGGTGCCGGACATCGAGATGTTGGTGACGCGCTCCAGGATCGCCTCGACGACGACCGGCACCTGGAACTCGGCGGCGAGCTTCTTGGCCTGCTCGAAGGCGGCGCCCAGCTCGTTCGGGTCGGTCACCCGGATCGCCTTGCAGCCGAGGCCCTCGGCGACCTTGACGTGGTCGACGCCGTACACGCCCAGCTCGGGCGAGTTGATGTTCTCGAACTCCAGCTTGACCTGGAAGTCGATGTCGAACGCCCGCTGCGCCTGACGGATCAGGCCCAGGTAGGAGTTGTTGACGAGGACGTGCACGTAGGGGATCTTGTGCTGCGCGCCGACCGCCAGTTCCTCCAGCATGAACTGGAAGTCGTAGTCGCCGGAGAGGGCCACGACCGGGGAGTCCGGGTCCGCCTTGGCGACGCCCAGCGCGGCCGGGATGGTCCAGCCGAGCGGGCCGGCCTGGCCGCAGTTGATCCAGTGCCGCGGCTTGAAGACGTGCAGCATCTGGGCGCCGGCGATCTGGGAGAGGCCGATGGTGGAGACGTACCGGGTCTCCGGGCCGAAGGCCTTGTTCATCTCCTCGTAGACGCGCTGCGGCTTGATCGGGACGTTGTCGAAGTGCGTACGGCGCTGGAGGGTCGCCCTGCGCTCCTGCGCGGCGGCCGCCCACGCCGAGCGGTCGGGCAGCCGGCCGGCCGCCTTCAGCTCGCGCGCGACCTCGACGAACAGCTCCAGCGCGGCCTTGGCGTCCGAGGTGATGCCGTAGTCGGGGGCGAAGATCTTGCCGATCTGGGTGGGCTCGATGTCGACGTGCACGAAGGTGCGGCCCTGGGTGTAGACGTCCAGCTTGCCGGTGTGGCGGTTGGCCCAGCGGTTGCCGATGCCGAGGACGAAGTCGGACTCCAGGAAGGTCGCGTTGCCGTAGCGGTGCGAAGTCTGCAGGCCGACCATGCCGGCGTTCAACTCGTGGTCGTCGGGCAGGATGCCCCAGCCCATCAGGGTCGGCACGACGGGGGTGCCGGTCAGCTCGGCGAACTCGACGAGCAGGTCGGCGGCGTCGGCGTTGATGACACCGCCGCCCGCGACGATCAGCGGCCGCTCGGCGGCGGTCAGCATCCCGACCGCCTTCTCGATCTGCGCCCGGGTCGCGGCCGGCTTGTAGACGGCCAGCGGCTCGTAGGTCTCCGGGTCGAACTCGATCTCCGTCAGCTGGACGTCGATCGGCAGGTCGATCAGGACCGGGCCGGGGCGGCCGGAGCGCATCAGGTGGAAGGCCTGCTGGAAGACGCCGGGGACCTGCGCGGCCTCCAGGACGGTGACCGCCATCTTGGTCACCGGCTTGGCGATGGAGGCGATGTCGACGGCCTGGAAGTCCTCCTTGTGGATCACGGCGGTCGGGGCCTGGCCCGTGATGCACAGGATCGGGATGGAGTCGCCGATGGCCGAGTAGAGGCCGGTGATCATGTCGGTTCCGGCGGGTCCGGAGGTGCCGATGCAGAGGCCGATGTTGCCGGCGTGCGTACGCGTGTAGCCCTCGGCCATGTGCGAGGCGCCCTCGACGTGACGGGCGAGGGTGTGGGTGATGCCACCGGAGGCCTTGAGCGCCGCGTAGAAGGGGTTGATCGCCGCGCCCGGCACACCGAACGCGTCGGTGACGCCCTCGCGCTTGAGGATCTCAACTGCCGCGCGGGCAGCGGTCATACGAGCCATCGAGTACTCCTGCTTCGGCTGTCTTCTGCTGTCTTCGGCTGCCGGATTCGCACTCCCGTCGCGCCCCGCGGTGAGCTCTCTTCCGTACTTCCGTATAGCGGAAAGTATTTTCTACGATCTGGAAGCAATGTAAGTGGGCGTGCGGAGGTCGTCAAGAGAGGGCGAGCGGAAGGGCCGGGACAGGGCGGGCCGCGGGCCCGCCGAAGACCCCCGGAAACGAAGAAGGACCCCGGCCCGCCGTGTGCGCCGCCGACTGCGCACTCGGATCCTCTGGCCGGGGTCCCCCGTCGAGTTCTCACCGGACACTCGGTGTCCGGTCGTTCACACCTCCTCAGACGCCGTAGCGCTCACGCAGTTCGACCTTGCGCACCTTTCCGGACACCGTCATCGGGAAGGCGTCGAGGACGGCCAGGCGGCTGGGGATCTTGTAGTGCGCCAGCCGGCCCTCGCAGTAGGCCCGCAGTTCGGCGAGGGTGAGCGGGTCGGCCGCGTCGAGCGGGATGACGCAGGCGAGCACCTCCTCGCCGTACCTCTCGTGCGGCACGCCGACGACCTGCACGTCGCGGACCTTCGGGTGGCCGTGGAGGAACTCCTCGATCTCCCGCGGATAGACGTTCTCGCCGCCCCGGATGATCATGTCCTTGATGCGGCCGACGATCTCGACGTAACCGTCCTCGCGCATCACCGCGAGGTCCCCCGTGTGCATCCAGCGGCCCGCGTCGACGGCCTCGGCGGTCCGCTCGGGCTCCTCCCAGTAGCCGAGCATCACGCTGTAGCCGCGGGTGCACAGCTCGCCCGCCGTGCCGCGGGGCACGGTCACCCCGGCGGGGTCGACCACCTTCACCTCCAGGTGCGGCAGCACCCGGCCGACCGTGCCGGTGCGGTGTTCGAGGTCGTCGTCCGTCCGGGTCTGCAACGACACCGGGGAGGTCTCGGTCATGCCGTAGCAGATGGAGACCTGCTCCATGTGCATCTCGGCGACCACCCGCTTCATCACCTCCACCGGGCAGGGTGAGCCCGCCATGATGCCGGTGCGCAGGGTGGACAGGTCGTGGTCCGCGAAGTCGGGGAGGTTCAGTTCGGCGATGAACATGGTCGGGACGCCGTAGAGCGAGGTGCAGCGCTCCCGCTGGACGGCCTCCAGGGTGGCCCGGGGATCGAAGGACGGCGCCGGGATGACCATGCAGGCACCGTGGGAGGTCGCCGCGAGGTTGCCCATCACCATGCCGAAGCAGTGGTAGAAGGGCACCGGGATGCAGACCCGGTCCTGCTCGGTGTAGGCGATCGACTCCCCGACGAAATAGCCGTTGTTGAGGATGTTGTGATGGGAGAGGGTGGCTCCCTTCGGGAAGCCCGTGGTGCCCGAGGTGTACTGGATGTTGATGGGGTCGTCGCAGGACAGCTCGGCCGCGCGCGCCCGCAGTTCCCCGGCCCGGTCGGGGGTGCCCCGGTCGATCAGCGCCGCCCAGCTCGGGTCGCCGATGTAGACGGCCTCCCGCAGCTCGGGGCACGCGCCGCGCACTTCCTCCACCATCGCCCGGTAGTCGCTGGTCCTGTGCCGTACGGAGGCGAAGAGCAGACGGATGCCCGCCTGCTTCAGGACGTATTCGACCTCGTGCGTGCGGTAGGCCGGGTTGATGTTCACCATGATCGCGCCGACGCGGGCGGTGGCGTACTGGACCAGCACCCACTCGGCGCAGTTCACGGCCCAGATGCCCACCCGGTCGCCCTTGGCGACCCCGCTCGCCAGCAGCGCGTACGCCAGCCGGTCGACGTCGGCGGCGAACTCGGCGTACGTCCAGCGCCGGCCGGCGAAGACGTCGACGAGGGCCTCGCGGTCGGGCCAGGCGGCGACGGCCCGGTCCAGGCTGGCGCCGATGGTGTCACCCAGCAGGCGGGTGTCGCTCGTTCCGTGGGCGTACGACGGTTCCGCGGTCACCGGAAGTCCTCCTCGCGGTACTCATCCGCGGAGCCCTTGGCCGTGGCCTCGCGCAGCTCGATCCGGCGGATCTTGCCGGAGACGGTCTTGGGCAGGTCCCCGAACTCCAGGCGGCGGATCCGCTTGTAGGGGGCGAGGACCCGGCGGGAGTGCTCGAAGAGCGCCTTCGCCGTGTCGCGCCCCGGCTCCCAGCCCCCCGCCAGCACCACGTACGCCTTCGGCACGGCCAGGCGCAGCTCGTCCGGTGCGGGCACGACGGCCGCCTCGGCCACCGCCTCGTGCTCCAGCAGGGCGCTCTCCAGCTCGAACGGGCTGATCTTGTAGTCGGACGCCTTGAAGACGTCGTCGGACCGCCCGATGTAGGTCAGGTACCCCTCCTCGTCCCGGGAGGCGACGTCCCCGGTCCGGTAGTACCCGCCCGCCATCGCCTCCGCCGTGCGGTCGGCGTCGCCGTGGTAACCGGCCATCAGGCCGACCGGGCGGGCGGACAGGTCGAGCGCGATCTCGCCCTCGTCGACGCCGGGCGCGCCGGAGACCGGGTCGAGCAGTTCGACGCGGAAACCGGGGCTGGGCCGGCCCATGGAGCCGGTCTTCAGCGGCTGACCGGGGCTGTTGGAGACCTGCACGGCCGTCTCGGTCTGCCCGAAGCCGTCCCGGACGGTCACCCCCCAGACCCGCCGGACCTGTTCGATGACCTCCGGGTTCAGCGGCTCGCCCGCGGCGACGACCTCGCGCGGCGGGGTGCGCAGTCGGCTCAGGTCGGCCTGGATGAGCATGCGCCACACGGTCGGCGGTGCGCAGAAGGTGGTGACGCCGGCCCGGTCCATCTCGGCCATCAGCCGGGCCGCGTCGAACCGGGTGTAGTTGTGGATGAAGACGGTCGCCTCGGCGTTCCACGGGGCGAAGAGGTTCGACCAGGCGTGCTTGGCCCAGCCGGGCGAGGAGATGTTCAGGTGCACGTCACCGGGCTTGAGGCCGACCCAGTACATGGTGGCCAGGTGCCCGATCGGGTACGAGGTGTGGGTGTGCTCGACCAGCTTGGGGCGGGCGGTGGTGCCCGAGGTGAAGTAGAGCATCAGCGGGTCGTCGGCCAGGGTGGGCCCGTCGGGGAGGAAGTCGGCGGGGGCGGCGTAGACGTCCTCGTACGGCTCCCAGCCCTCCTCGGGCAGGCCGCCGACCGAGATGCGGGTGTAAGTGCCGGGCACGTCGGCGAACTTCGCGGTGTCCTCGGCCCGCGCGATCACGTGCTTGACCCGGCCGCGCTCGACGCGGTCGCGCAGGTCGGCGGGGCCGAGCAGCGGGGTGGCGGGGACGACGACCGCGCGCAGCTTCATCGCGGCCAGCGCGGTCTCCCACAGCTCGGCCTGGTTGCCGAGCATGACGAGGATGCGGTCCTCGGCGGCCACTCCGCGGTCGTGCAGCCAGTTCGCGGCGCGGCTGGAGCGCTCGGACATCTCGGCGAAGGAGAGCCGGGTCTCGGTGCCGTCCTCCTCGACGATGTGCAGGGCCGTGCGGTCGTTGCCCTCGGCGACGACGTCGAACCAGTCCAGCGCCCAGTTGAAGCGGTCGGGGCGGGGCCACTCGAAACCGGCGCAGGCCGTCGCGTAGTCCTCGCGGTGGGTCAGCAGGAAGTCCCGGGCCCTGCGGAAGGTCTCCGTCGCCGTCGTCATCTGTCCTCCATGTGCGGTCCCGAATGTTCCGGACCATTGCCGGGCGGCTCTGTCACATCGTGTAATCCGTGATGCACGTCTCACTACCCCCGAACGGGGGTGTGGTGCGGGGTTGCGCCGGGTCCCGGCCGACGGAAGGCGTCGCGGGCCCGGCGGGGATTGTCGGACAGGGCCTGGCACAGTGGCCGGCCGAGACGGCCGGGGCGAAGGAGCGAGCAGGTGACGACGGAGGCGTCCGGGGCGGCGGAGATCCGGGGTGCGCTGGTACGGCTGCGGCGGGCGACGGGCCTGCCGGTCGCCTTCGGCGGCCTGGTCGAGCCGGGCCGGCCGCGGGTGCGGATCAGCGAACTGACCGGTACGGCGACGCTCGCGCTCAGCGCGCTGGCGGTGACCTCCGGCAACGGGCTGGGCGGCAAGGCGGTGGCACTGGCCCGCCCGTGCGCGGTGACGGACTACTCGCTGTCCCGGCAGATCAGCCACGAGTACGACGCCGCGGTGGCCGCGGAGGGGCTGCGCTCGGTGCTCGCGGTCCCGGTCGTCGTACGGCGCCGGGTGCGCGGCGTGCTGTACGGCGCTCTGCGCTCGGCCCAGCCGCTGGGCGACCGGGCGCTGAGCGCGGCGGTGGCGGCGGCCCGGGACGTGGAGCAGGCGCTGGTGGCACGGGAGGAGGCGCGGGCCCTGCTGGCGGCGTCCCGTCCGGAACCCGTGACCGGTGATCCGTGGGGCGGCACGGCCTGGGAGCAGGTCCGCGAGGCCCACGCGGCGCTGCGCGCCCTGGCCCCGCGGATCACGGACCCGGCCCTGCGCGCGGAGCTCCTGACCGCCTGCGGCCTGCTGACCGCGGCCGCCGCCCCGGCCGCGGGCGTGGTCCTGACCCCCCGGGAGGTGGACGTCCTGACCTGCGTGGCCGCGGGCGCGACCAACGCGACCGCCGCCGCCCGGCTGGGCATCCGACCGGAGACGGTGAAGGGCTACCTCCGCTCGGCCATGCGCAAGCTCGGCGCCCACACCCGCGGTGAGGCGGTCGCGGCGGCACGCCGGGCGGGCGTGCTGCCGTAGCCGGAGCGGACGAGGCGCCACCGGGCAGCCGAAGTGCCGGGGACCGGGGCCGGGTCCGGGGACCGGGGCCGGGTCCGGGGACCGGGGCCGGGTCCGGGGACCGGGGCCCGGCCCGGGGACCGGGTCCCGGCCCGGGGACCCGGTGAGTGTGGCCGCGGCCGGCCGGCGGGGGCGCGGGACCGGTGGAGTCGGTTGCGGCCGAGGGGCGCGGGCGGCCGGGCGGGAGCGCTGTCACGGCGGCCGGGACGAGACGGCCTTGGCACCCACCCCACCGACGGCGCCTGACCGTCGATCCACGATCCCCGCAGGACCGCAGGACCGCAGGACCGCAGGACCACAAGGTGAGGTTGACGAGCGGCGGCTCGGGTCGGGGGCGGTGGCCGTGGCTGGATGCGAGCCCGGTGCCGGTGCCCGGACGCGGGCGTGACGCCGGTGGCCGGATGCGGGCGTGGTGGGGGCGGGTGCCGGGCGGGCGCGGTACCGGTGGGCGCGGTGCGGGGGGTACCTTCGAAGGGCTGTTCGCGTGGGGTTCGTATTCATTTGGTGGCGCTTTGAATAGGACAAGCCCCGCCCACTGTTGTTTCCCTCACCACCCCACCGGTCCGGAATTCAAGGACTGGTTGCCTAGTATTTGGCCAGAACACGACACTCGAGGGGAGCGGTAACCGTGCGACGGGACTTCAAGGGCCCTGCGAGCTGCCGTTCCGAGCTTGTCATCGGCCAGGAGGAGCCGTCCGCGGCGACGCGCGAGCAGTTGGCCCGCGGCGGCAGTGTGCTGCTGCACGGTCCGGCCGGAATAGGAAAGTCCACCCTGCTGCGGGCATTGACGGCGGAATACGCGCCGACCGCCCGCACCGTGTTGCGCTGCTCGGCGACCGAGTCCGAATCCCACCTGCCCTTCCTGGCCCTGGCCGACCTCTTCGGTCTGGAGCTGGACGAGGTGTCCGGGGGGCTGCCGGCCGCCCAGCGCACCGCGCTGGAGTCGGCGCTCACCGGCCGCGGCGAGTCCACCCTCCAGCGCGACGGGCTCGCCCTGCGCCTGGCCGTGCTCTCCGCACTGCGCGCGCTCGCGGCGAAGGGCCCGGTCCTGCTCGTCGCCGACGACCTCCAATGGCTGGATTCGGCCAGTGCGGAGCTGCTCGGCTTCGCCGCCCGCCGGCTGGGCGGCACCCCGGTGCAGATGCTGTGCGCGGTGCGCACCGAGGACGAGGAGTACGACCGCCACCTGCGCGCCTGCCCGCCCGACACCCTCTCCGTCCGGCTGGGCCCGCTCTCGCGCGATCAGGTCTCCACGCTGCTCGACCACCGCGGCTACACCGGACTGCCCCGCTCCACGGTCCGGGAGATCCACCGGACCAGCGGCGGCAACCCGCTGTTCGCGCTGGAGCTGGGCCGGGCGCTGGCCGAGACCCCCGCCTCGCCGCGGCCGGGCGAGCCGCTGCCGGTGCCGACCTCGCTGCGCGCCCTGGTGCTCAGCCGGCTGGAGATGCTGTCCGACGAGGCCCGCCGCACCCTGCTCGTGGCCAGCGCCGGGGCCCGCCCCACCCCGGCCCTGCTGCACGCGGCCGGCCGGGAGAACGCCGAGGCCGAGTGCGCCCAGGCCGCCGAACTCGGGCTGCTGGCCACCGAGCCGGAGGGCCCTGCCGTACGGTTCGCGCACCCGCTGATCTCGGCCGCGCTGTACGCGGAGGCGCCCGCCCAGGAACGACGGGCCGCGCACGCCGCGCTGTCCACCGCGGCCTCCGACCCGATCGAGCGGGCCCGCCATCTGGCCCTGGCCAGCACCGGCACCGATCCGGAGGTGGCCGCCCGGCTCGCCGAGGCGGCCGCGCTGGCCCGGGACCGAGGGGCGCCCTCGGTGGCCGCCTCGCTCGGGCTGCTCGCCGCCCGGCACACCCCGGCCGACGGCGAACCGGGACCCGACGAGCGGCGGTTGCAGGCCGCCGAGGACGCCATCACGGCCGGCGAGGCGGACCTCGCCCGGGACATAGCCCATGAGGTGCTGACCCGGGCCGCCGTGCCCGCGGAACGGGTGCGGGCGTGGATGGTGGTGATCGAGGCGGCCGGGCAGGCCCTCGGGGACGTGGACGCCGTCTTCCCGCAGGCGCTGGCCGACGCCGGTGACGACCCCCGGCTGCTCGCCCTGGTGCACTACATGCTGGCTTGGCGGGCGCTCATCGTGGAGGGCGACTTCCCCGAGGCCCGTCAGGAGGCGGCGCACGCGGCCGAGCTGGCCGCCCGGGCCGGCGACCGGCGCACCGAACTGATGTCGCTCGCCCACCAGGCCTCGACCGAGACCCTGATGGGCCATCCCGACGCCGCGGCGACGACCCGGCGGGCGCTGGAGGAGCCCCAGGACGACTACGTCGCCTGCCACCACAACGGCGTCGGCTCGGCCCGGTTCCGCTGGCTGCTGATGAGCGGCCGGCTGGCCGAGGCCCGGGCCACCATCACCGCGCTGCTGCGCGAGGTGCGGCGGCGCGGGATGGTCGAGAGCGAGGTTCACTTCCTGCGCTCCCACGCCGAGACCGAGTTGCTCTCCGGACACTGCGGGCGGGCCCTGGACCTGGCCCGGCAGAGCCTGCGGCTCGCGCGGGACACCGGCATCGGCGAGGGCGCCTCCGCCATGCTGGCCTCCCTCGCCGAGGCCTCCGGCGGCGACACCGGACGGGCGCTGGCGCTGGCCCGGGAGGCGGTGGACCACGCCGAGGAGGACGGCGACCAGATGTACCTCTCACGCGCCCTGGCCGCCCTGGGCTACGCCCAGTTCGTGGCCGGGGACGCGCAGGCGGCGGTGGACGCACTGCGCCGCGTGCGGGAGCTGGAGCTCGGGCTCGGCATCACCGACCCGGCGCGCGGCCGCTGGCACGGCGATCTGGCCGAGGCCCTGGTCCTGGTGGGCGAGCCGGACGAGGCGCAGCAGGTGGTCGACGTGGCCCGCGAGCACGCGCTGCGGCTCGGCCGCGAGGGCGTGCTCGCGGTCCTGGACCGGGCCGAGGCACTGGTGCGGGCGGCCCGCGGCGAGACGGAGGCCGCCGTCGCCCAGCTGACGTCCGCCCAGGACCGGCTGGCGAAGCTGGGCAACGCCCTGGAGGAGGCCCGGGCCGCCTTCGCGCTGGCCCGGCTGCGCACCCTCCCCCCGGCTCCCGGCTCCGCTCGGGCGGGGGGATCCCCCGTGCCGGGCCCGACCTCCTACGACGAGGCGGCGAGGCTGTTCCGGCGCTGCCGGGCGCTGCCGTGGCTGCGCCTGGTGGACGCCGCCGCCCGCGCCCGTCCGGCACGGCCGGGATCGGGGCCGGGAGCGGGACCGGAGACCGCCCCGGCGGCACTGGACGGGCTGGCCGCGATGGAACGTCAGGTGGCCTCCCTGGTCATGGAGGGGGCGACCAACCGGGAGATCGCCGCCCGGCTGTTCGTCAGCGTCAAGACGGTCGAGGCCACCCTGACCCGGGTCTACCGCAAGCTGGGGATCCGTTCGCGGGTGGACATCGTCCGATTGGCGGCGGGCCGGCGCGCGAGGTGAGCGCGGTCCGGGTTGACTGACCGGGTGATTCCAGCGAGGAGCACCACCGCGGCGCGCCGCGGGACGACCGTGACCGGCCGGGGGCCGGCGGAGACCGCCGGGCGCCGACGAGAACGGCCGGGAGCGGCCGGGACGGGTCGCAGGCGGCCGGGACGGGTCGCAGGCGGCCGGAAGCGGCCGGAAGCGGCCGGAGGGAACAGGGACGACCGGAGCGCCCGGAGGGAGTGGGGACGGCCGGGAGCCGCCCGGGAGGAGCGGGGACGGCCGCGACCGGCCGGGCCGGACCGACGACGCAGCGGACCTGTCGGGGACGACCGAGGGTTTTCCCTCCCCGGCGCCCCTAGGGGCTTCCCTCATTGGAGGGGAGTGGGCCCGGTCCTAGCGTAAGGGGCGTGCCGATCGCCCGGGCACACCGGAGTCCGCGCACCGGATCCCTGGACCTCCGTGCTCCACCCACCCGTGCGACCCCCCATCGGCCCCACGAGGAGACGCATGTTCGGCCTCACCCGCGCCAGACGGACGCGCGGCGGACGGACCGCCGCCGCGGTCGCGGCCGGCGCCGCCACCACCGCGACCGCCCTGCTGACCGCCCCGACCGCCACCGCCGCCGCGCGGCCCGCCGCCGCTCCCCAGCCCGTAGTCGGCGGCACGGCGACCACGACGGCCGAGTACCCGTTCGTCATGCAGATCACGGACGCGTCCGGCAACCAGTTCTGCGGCGGCACCCTGGTGGCGGCCCGGAAGGTGGTCACCGCGGCGCACTGCGTGGCCGGGGACAACCCCGACGGTGTGCGGGTGGTCGGCGGCCGCACCTATCTGGACGGCACCGACGGCACGGTGAGCGCGGTCGCCGGGATCTGGGTCGAGCCGGACTACACGGACTCCGCGAGCGGCGACGACGTGGCGGTGCTGACCCTGGCGACCGCCATGCCGTACACCGCGGCGAAGTACGTCTCCGCCCGTGACACGGCCGTGTACGCGGCCGGCACCACCGCCCGCGTCCTGGGCTGGGGCACCACTTCCGAGAGCGGCGACTCCGCCGACCAGCTGCGGACCGCGACCGTTCCGGTCGTGTCCGACGCCGGCTGCGCGAGCGCCTACGGCTCCGACTTCGTCGCGAGCGACATGGTTTGCGCCGGATACTCCTCCGGCGGCGTAGACACCTGCCAGGGCGACAGCGGCGGTCCCCTGCTAGTCGGGGGCGTCCTGGCAGGGATCACTTCCTGGGGCAACGGCTGTGCCGAGGCGGGGTATCCGGGTGTGTACACCCGGCTGACCACCTTCTCGGACCTGGTCACGGCACAGGTCGGCTCCTGAGGGTTCCCGGGGGATCCCCCGGGTGATCGCCAGGGGGCGTTGCGAGCCACCACGAGCGGCCCGCAACGCCCCCTTTCCACATGGGTCCGCTACTTGTCGGCGGTGAGCTTCCCGGCCGCTCCCCAGCTGTCCGCCGGGACCTCGTGGATCCACACCTGCACGGTATCGGCCGGGATGTGGTAGGCGTCGACGAAGGCGTCGGTGACGCGTTTGACCAGGTCACGCTTGAGCTCGGTGTCGCGCGGTCCCTGCTGGACGGTGACGATCGGCATGGCTGAACTCCCTTGTCCGCGGTGCCTTCGGCGGCGGTTGCCGCCTCTCGGCCGCGATGGGTCCAGTTCACCGCCCGCGCGGTCGCCGACCAAGAGGCAGACCGCGACCGCAGCGATCAGTTCCGGTGATCGCCGCAGGCCAGCAGGAGCATGTCGAGGTGCGGGGTGGGGTCGGTGGCGCGCACGGCGAGTCCGGTGGGCAGCGCCAGACCCGGCGCGCGGAACGGCACGAAGGCCACCCGGGGGGTGTGCAGCACGCGTGCGTGCGAGGCGTACACCACCGTCCACAGCGGGCGGGTGCCGATGGTGGCGAGCGTGTCCTGGAGGGAGCCGCTCACCGGTCCGGGCGGCGGTTCGAACCCGGCCGCGTGGCAGGCGCCGACGACCAGGTCGACCAGGGCGGGATTGGTGCGGCGCGGGGTCAGCGCGAGCGGCAGCCCGGCCAGTTCGGACAGGCCGACCGCGTCCCGTGCGGCCAGCGGGTGACTCGCGGGGAGCGCGGCCACCAGGGGGTCCGGCCACAGGGGCAGCACCCGCACTCCGGAGACGGGTTCGGCGGCCCGGACGAACGCCGCGTCCAGCTCCCCGGCGGCGACCCGGGCGAGGCGTTCGGCGGCCGGCAGCGAGACCAGTTCCACCGGCACGTCGGACGCGTGCTCGGCGAACGCCGTCAGCACCCGGTCCAGGTGCGCCCCGAGCCCCGTGCTGGTCCCGATCCGCAGCCCCGCCGGCGGCGCGACGGCCGCGCGTGCCCGGTCGGCCGCCGCGAGCACCGCCCGCGCCTCGGGCAGCAGCCTCTCCCCCGCCGCCGTCAGCCGCACCCGGCGCGGCGAGCGGTCGAACAGTTCGGCGCCCAGCTCCCGTTCGAGCCGCTGGATCTGCTGACTTACCGCCGACTGCACGATGTGCAGCCGCCCGGCCGCCCGTCCGAAGTGCAACTCCTCGGCGACGGTGACGAAGTAGGCGAGCTGCCGCAGTTCCATGGCCCCGACTCTAGGGTCACGCGTTCGAGTCCTGTCCCGCCGGGTGCGCGGGCCCGGTCCGGCGTGGTGCGGCCCGGGGCATCACGGTCCAGGCCGGCGCAGCCTGATCCGGACCGGTACATCCTGGTCCGGACGGAGGGCCCCGGGTGCGGAGGCGGATGCGGATGCGGATGCGATGCGCCGAGCGGCGTCACGGCCCCGTGACGTCCGTGACGGTCCCGAACCGGATGTCGTACGACGTCCCGGGGTGCATGACGGTCAGCATCCGCTCGCCCTCGGCGGTCACCTCCGCCCGCTGGGCCCGGGTCGGCTCGCCGAACGTCTCGATGAGGAGTGCGTCGCTCTCCAGCCGCCACACGCCGGCCAGGAAGCCGTCGACGAGGAGGGTGCGGTGGGCCTGGTTGCCCTGCCGGTTGCGGCCCCGGTACCGCGGCGGCACCACGCGGGCGCGGTCGGCGTGGGAGAGGAGCAGGTTGTCGTACTCGGGCAGGAAGCGGGGCGGGGCCGGGGTGTCCGGATGGGGGCGGGGAGCGTCCGGGAGGTCGAACAGTTCGACGCCGTTGGGGTCCTGGAAGGTGATGAGGCGTGGGCGCAGACGTTCGAAGGCGGGGCGCAGCCGGGTCAGACCGGCCCAGGTCTGCATGTCCCTGACGGAGGCGGGCCCGAAGGCGGCGAGGTAACGCAGGACGGCCGCGTCGGCGGCGGCCTCCGGAGCGGGCTCCGGCTCGGCGGGGCGGCCGAGCCAGTGTTCGACGGTGGTGAGGGCGACCTGGCCGCCGCTTCCCCACAGTCCGCGCGGGGTGACCTGGACGAGCGGGAGGCGGCAGCGGGCCGCGAGGGCCAGGGCGCGCGGGTCGGCCTCCGGCCACCTCGCGGAGAGCGCCTCGCGCAGTTGCCGCATGGTGCGCGGCTCGGCCTCGACGAGGTCGCGGGCGAGTTCGGCCAGCCGGCCGAGGTCGACACCCGCCAGGCCCCGGCGGAACTGGCCGAGTTCGCGTTCGCGGGCGGCCCGGCCGAGCGGGCGCGCGACGCGGCAGTCGGCGGCGGTGTGGGTGTGGATGGTCGAGCGCAGGGTGACCATGCGGACCACCTCACGGTCGGCCATCAGCCGGGACAGCCGCTCGGGCGCACCACCGTCGAGGCGGGCGGCGAGGGAGTAGTACGGCGGCTGGACGTTCTGCGCCTGGAGACCGAGCAGGTGCTCGACGGCGGCCTTGGGCTCCAGTGCCGAGCGGCGCAGCAGGAGCTGCCTGCCAAGGGTGGCCCGGTTCAGCGCGCGCACGCCCAGTACGGGGACCGTCGTGGTCGTCGTCTTCCTCATGCCCGCACGCTAACGCCGCTCGCGGACAGCTTCTGTCCGCGATGCGGGCCCCTGATCGTACGGAGCCGGTCGGGCTCGCACGGATCCGGCCGTCCGCTCGCGCGGATCCGGTCGCCCGGTCAGACGGATCCGGCCCGCCGGGTACCCAGGCGGCGGGCGACGACCGCCAGGTCCACGGCGGTGACCAGGGCGAGGGCCGCGCAGACGCCGGCCAGCACGGACAGAACGGTGCTTCCCGGGCTGTCACCAGGGCCGGAACGGGTGGCCCAGTAGGCCAGGAGGGCGGCGGCGACGGCGAAGACGGGCAGGAAGACGCCCGCCAGCAACCGCCGCAGGCGCAGCGGGCTGCGCGCGGTACGCGGCTCGGTGCCGCTGCGTGGCGCGTCGTTGTACACGGTCGTCTCCCTCCGTCGTGCCCCCGCGCTGCCGGCGCCTTCCACGGATCCGGGCGGCGGCCGGCCGATCCCCTGCCCTCAGCCGGGACGTCCTCAGCGGTTGGGGTCGGCCTTGCTGATGTCCGTGAGCGCCAAGTGCACGTCCTCCGTGGTGGCGAGGTCGCCGAGGCTCACCATGCCGACCGGGCAGCCGCCGTGCTCTACGACCGGCAGGCGGCGTACGGCGTACTGGCTCATCAGCTCGGCCGCGTGGTCGGTGGTGTCCTCGGGGGTCAGGGTGACCACCGGGGGCCTGGTGCAGACCGAGCCGGCGGTGGTGGTGTGCGGGTCGTCGCCGTCGGCTACGGCCCGGACGACGATGTCGCGGTCGGTGAGGACGCCGAACAGGTCGCAGTCGTAGGCCACCAGGACGTCACCGACGTTCTGCTCGCGCATCACGCGGGCCGCGCTCTCCAGCGTGGTCATCGGCTCGACGGCCACCGCGCCGGGGGACATCACGTCGCGTACTCGCCGGGTCATGGGGCACCTCCCGGATCCGTGGACGACCGGTCGCGCGCCGCGTAACCGTATCCGGCCGCCCCAAACAACCCGGCCGGCCGCCACGCCTGACCGACCGGTCCCCGCACCGCACCCGACCGGGCCGCCACGCCCCACCCGACCCGCCGCCACGCCCCACCCGACCCTCCGCCACGCCCCACCCGACCCTCCGCCACGCCTCACCCGGCCCGCCGCCACGCCCCACCCGACCCGCCGTCACGCCTCACCCGGCCGGGCGGGCGTCCGGCGGCGGGGCCGCCTGCCAGCCGCTCCACCGGTGGACGTCCATCGCCACCACCGGGCCGTCCGGCGGGTCGGCGCGGTACTGCGGGTACTTGCGGCACAGCCGGGCGACGGCCGCCGCGTACCGTTCGCGTACGGCGGCGTCCGGCGCGTCCGGCCGGACGATCGCGGCCGTGGCGTCGGCCCGGACCCACCACAGACGCTCCCAGTCCTCGTCGTAGGCGTCCACCAGCAGGCACACGGACGGGGCGGCCGCGATGTGGCGCAGCCGTTTCAGATCGGTCGTGCGCTTGGGCTTGCGGTCGACCGCCGTCACGAGGGCGTCCTCGCCCGCCGCGGCGAACACCACCGGCACCAGGTGGGGACGTCCCGCCTCGTCCACGGTGGCCAGCCGGGCCACCCGGGCGGCCGTGAACCGGCGCCGCGCCTGGTCGGGCTCCATCCGGGGCACGGGCGTGACTCCTGTCTCCTGTGTCTCCTGCTCCGCTGCGTGTCCGTGTCCCGCGCCGGGTACCCCGCCGGGACCCGGTCGGCCACACAATGGGCGACGGGGCGAGGTGCCGCCGACGAAGGGAGACGCATGCCGTTGCTCGCTGTTCCGCTGTGGGACGTGGCCAATGGGCAGGGTCTGCGCCAGCTGGCCGAGCTGGGGCTCGCGCTGCTGCTGTCGAGCCTGATCGGCTGGGAGCGGGAGGCCCACCAGAAGAGCGCCGGACTGCGCACCCACACCCTGGTCGGGGTCGCCAGCGCGCTGATGATGGAGGTGTCCCAGCACGGGTTCACCAATGTGCTGGGCCTGACGAACGTGTCCTTCGACCCGTCCCGGGTTGCGGCCCAGATCGTCTCCGGCATCGGTTTCATCGGCGGTGGTCTGATCTTCGTACGGCGGGACGCGGTGCGCGGTCTGACCACGGCCGCCACGATCTGGCTGACCTGCGCCGTGGGCATGGCCTGCGGGGGCGGTCTGCCGATCCTGGCGCTGGCCACCACCGCGCTGCACTTCCTCGTCGTACGCGGCTATCCGCGGCTCTCCGGCCGGCTCGTCCCCGGCGCTGTGCCCGCCACGATCGAGGTGCGGCTGACCTATCTGACCGGGCGGGCCCTGCTGCCGCGCCTGATGGAGGCGTGCACCCGGCGGGGTTTTCGCATCCTGGCCGTGCGGGCCGACCGGCTGCCCGGCCGCACGGACGCGGCCGCCCGGGTGCTGCTGCGCCTGGAGGGCACGGCCGACGCCGGACGTCTGGCGTCCGAACTCTTCCGCGACGAGGGGGTCGTCGACGTCGAGTTCAGTATCGGAGCGGAGGACGAGCAGGAAGCCTGACGCCTGACGCATGGCCGGAAGAGGCCGGGGCGGACGGACGACGACCAAAGGGGCGATTCCCCGACGGCCGGCCCGCGGACGCGGCGGTCGGCCCGCGGACGCGGCGGTCGCCGGGCGGGCCCGCCGCCCGGCCGGGAGGAGTGGGTGCATGGCCCGCGCACGGGCGGGCACCCGGGCGCACTGTGCACCAGGAACCACACGCGTCACGGATTCTGCTCACGGGCTGGTTCAGCTTCCCGGACGGGGAGGCGACCGCCGGGGACGTGCTGGCGCTGCGGCGGGTGGAGGACGTGCTGCGCCGGGCGGGGTTGACCTACGACGTCGCCTGGAGCCCCGGTTTCCGGCCCGGCGCCCTGCATCTGGCCGACGTGCCGCCCGAGCGTTACGAGCGGCTGGTCTTCGTGTGCGGTCCGCTGCACGGGCCGCAGATCGAGGAACTGCACCGCCGGTTCTCGCACTGCGCGCGGATCGCGGTGGGCACCTCGGTGATCGACCCGGACGATCCCGCGGTCACCGGCTTCCACCGGGTGCTCGCCCGGGACGCCCCGACCGCCGAACCGGCCCGGGACCTGGCGGCCCGGGCCCCCGCCCTGCCCGCCCGGCCCGTGGTCGGGGTAATCCTCACCCACGGGCAGCACGAGTACGGGCGGGCCCGGCGGCACGACGCGGTCGCCCGGGAGGTGACCGCATGGCTGCGCGGCAAGGACTGCGCGCGCCTGGAGCTGGAGACACGGCTCGACACGCACGACTGGCGGCTGTGCGCCACCCCCGCGCAGTTGGAAGCCGTACTGCTGCGCCTGGACCTGGTGGTCACCGACCGGCTGCACGGGCTGGTGCTCGCGCTGCGCGCCGGCACGCCCGCGCTGGCGGTGGACCCGGTGGCGGGCGGCGCGAAGGTGACCGCGCAGGCGCGGGCCTGCGGCTGGCCCGCGCTGGTGCGCGCCGAACGGCTGGAGCGGCTGGGCACGGCCGAACTGGATCGCTGGTGGCGGTGGTGCCTGGCCTCCGGGCGGGTCGCCGCACGGCAGTTGCGCGAGGAGTTCGCGGCGGGCACGGGGCGGGACGGGGCGGAGGAACTGGCGGCCGCGTTGCGCCCCCTGCGCGCCGGTTGAGCCAACGCCGGTCCGGGCACCCGGGACACGATGCGGCAGACAGGTCGGTCCCCCCGTAGGAGCAACAGTGTCGACAAACCGACTCCCCGAACACGAGCAGCGGATCCTGGACGAGATAGAGCGCGCCCTCAGCCGTGACCGCCGGCTGGTCCGCCGGCTGCGCACGGTGCGGCGCCGCCGGCGCGGTCCCGACCTCTCCCGGGTGGCGGCCTACGCGCCGCGGCCGTGGACGGTGGTGGTGCTGCTGGCGGTCGCCGCGGCCCTCCTGACGGCCGGTGCCGTCACCTCCCGGCCGGGGGTGATCTGGGCCTTCGCGGCGGTGTGGCCGCTGACCCTGTACGCCGCGTTCCGGCTGCTGTGCCGCCGGATGCGGGCCGGCTGAGCCCGCCCGCGGGCCCGCGGCCGCAGGTCGCGCACCGGCAGCGCCGCGCGTCGAGGGCCGGGCACCGGCCGTATCACCGGCCGTACCAGGATGCCGCCGGTCGCGGACCGACCCGTCGCGAGTCGAGGGCAGGCCGGTCACCACGGGCGAACAGGCCGTGTCGCGCGTCGAGGGCCGGCACCGCCGGAGTGCCGCCGGTGGCCGACCGGCGACGTGTTGGCCCGTACGGGGCCACGGGGACCCCAGCCGCCCTCGCCCCGCAGCCGACCTGCCGAGCCGCTCTTCCCAGCCGACCCGCCGAGCCGCTCTCCCCCAGCCGGCCCGACGGGCCACCCGCCCGATGTCCGGTACGAGCCCGGCGGTCGAGCGCCGCCGGCCCCGCCGTTGTGACGAACGGCGGGGCCGGCGATGGCTCACCGATGGACGCGCTGCCGCGTGGGGCGGCCTTGAGGATCGCGGCATCACCCCGTGTAGCGGCGGGCCTTCGACCGGCGCTGGCTTTCCTCGAGCAGCCGCAGCCGTGCCTCCACCGCGGGCGGCAGCACCCGGCGCTCGCGCAGTACCCACGGCAGGGCGGCGGCCGCCTCGGCGAAGGCGCGCAGGGACGTGGTGTCGCGTGGAACCGTGCGGGCCAGGTGCAGCGTGCGGCGCAGGGCGGGCCGCAGCGGTCGGCGCAGCCAGGTGAACCACAGGGTGTTGCGGATGCCGTCGTGTCGTCGGCGCGTGGCGTCCCGTACGGCGGAGGGTTGGTGATGGATCGTCAGGTGCTCGGCGTAGGTCAGCCACCAGCCGTCCGCCGCCAGGTCCGCGGCGAGCAGTTCCTCCTCTCCGCCGAGCCACAGCCGCGGGTGGAAGCCGCCCGCGCGCCGGAACGCGTCGGCGCGCAGGACGGTCGCCGCGGCCAGGAAGGAGCCGAGGGCCGGTCCGGGCAGCCAGCGCGGCCCGGGCACGGGCGAGTCGCGCAGTTCCTCGACGATCGGGTCCTCGGTGCCGTCCGGTTCGACGAGGATGCGGGCGGTGACGGCGCCGAGCGCGGCGTGCCGGTCGAGCAGATCGGCGGCCCCGGACAGCGCGCCCGGCGCCCACCAGGAGTCGTCGTCGCAGAAGGCCACGTAGGGGGTGTGGACGTGCCGCACGGCGAGGTTGCGGCCGACGGCGCCGAGGTTGCGTCCGGGGGTCAGCAGCCGTACCCGGGGGTGGCGGCGGGCCACGGCGGCGGAGGTGCCGTCGGTGGAACCGTTGTCGGTGACGACGACCTCGGGCCGCTCGGGGAGTTCGGCGAGCCGGTCCAGGGTGCGCAGGAGCTCGGGGCGCCGGTTGTGGGTGATGACCACGACGGTGGTGCGGGGGTCGGTCATACGGGGCCTCCGGGGTCGGTGCCCGCGGTGCCGCCCGTGTCGGTGTCGAGCAGGCGGGCGGCGCGCTCCAGGTACGGGGGCAGGGCCCGGCGGGCGCGCAGGGCGCCCGGCAGCCGGGCCGCCGCCTCGCGCAGCGCGCGCCGGGCGTGCGGGTCGCGGCGGGCCTCGGCGGCCACGGCGCGGGTGCGGGCCATGGCGTACGGCAGGGGACGGCGCAGCCAGGCGGTGAGGAGTTCGTTGCGGCGCTGGACGGCCGGGCGGTCGGTGCGCGGGCCCGGCGCCGGGTGGTGGTGGGCGACCACGCCGGGGCAGTGGGTGACGCCCCAGCCGCGGGCGGCCAGGTCGTAGGCGAGCAGGGTCTCCTCGGCGCCGAAGAAGAGCAGGGGGTGGAAGCCGCCCGCGTCGAGGTAGGCGGTGCGGCGGACCACGCAGGCGCAGGCGAGGAAACCGAGGACCTGGGTGCCGGGCAGGTCGGTGGCGGTTCCGAGCGGTGAGTCGGCGAGGACCTTGTTGAGCGGGTCGGGTTCGTTCTCGGGGCCGACCAGGGTGCGGGCGGCGAGCAGGCCGAGCCGGGGGTGGACGGCGAAGAGGCGGGCGGCCTCGGCCAGCGCGCCGGGCTCCCACCAGGAGTCGTCGTCGCTGAAGGCGACGTAGGGGGTGCGCAGGGCGCGGACGCCGTGGGTGCGGGCGAGGGCGCCCCGGTTGAACGGCAGGGCCAGCACGCGGACCTGTGGGAAGTCGCGGGCGAGCAGGGCCCGGGTGTCGTCGGTGGAGGCGTTGTCGGCCACGACGATCTCGGGCCGCTCGGGCAGGGCGAGCAGGTGGCGCAGGGTGAGGGCGAGGCCGGCGGAGCGGTCGCGGGTGGCGATGACCACGCCTACGGGTGAGCGTTGCATGGTGCTGGTCCCCTCGGGTCAGCTCGACGGCTCGGGGAGCGCGTCGAGGGCGTCCAGGACCTCGGCGGCGGTGATCCTCAGCAGTGCCGGGTCGGGGCGGCGGCCGTGCGGGTCGCCCTCGGGGCCGTGCCACAGGGCGCGGTGGCGGGGATCGTCGGGGGGCGGGCCCCAGCGGCCGGGCGCGACCGGGCCGCAGAGGGTCACCGAGGGGGTGGCGTGGGCGACGGCGAGGTGCGCGATGCCGGTGTCGCCGCTGACGACGGCGCGGGCGTGCGCGACCAGCGCCGAGAACCGGTCGAGAGGCAGGCCGCCGCCGAACACGTCGGTGCCGGGGAGCGCCGCCCGCTCGGCCAGGCGGGCGACGAGGCCGCTCTCGTCGGCTCCGCCGGTGACGACCACGCGCCCGCCCCGGGCGCGCAGGGCCGCGGCGACGGCGGCGAACCGGTCGACGGGCCAGCGGCGGGCGGGCGATCCGGCGCCGGGGTGCAGGACGACCGCGCCGGGAGCCGGTGAGGGTGCGGTGGGCCGGGGCAGCCGCAGGTCGGCGGGGTCGGCGTCGAGGCCGTACCAGCGCAGCAGCCGGCACCAGCGGTCCCGCTCGTGCTCGTCGGCGTACCAGCGCGGGCCCTCGACGCCGGGTGTCCCGGGGTGGGCGAAGGCGAACAGCCGTCCGGGGCCGAGGTCCGCGAGCAGCCGGTGGCTGGGCGGCCCGTTGCCGTGCAGGTCGACGGCTATGTCCGGGGGCGGGCCGGTCCAGTCGAGTGCGGCCGGTACGGCGCGGCCGGGCGCGGCGGCGGGCAGCAGCCGGTCGACGGCGCCGCTCGCCCGGGCGAGCGGCGCCAGCCCGGCCGGCGCGGCGAGCACCACCTCGTGGCCGGGGAACCCCCGCCGCAGGGCGCGCAGCGCGGGCACTCCGGCCAGCAGGTCCCCGAGCCCGAGGGCACGCAGGACGAGCAGACGGGGAACGGCCCCCGCCGCCCCGCCCCGTTCCGCGTCCGCACTCGCATACGCCGCCGCACGGCCGGGCGGGTCCGGAAAGCCGCCCGTCCCGACCGGCCCACCATCGCTGTCCTCGCTCACGGAACGCACGGCACCGGACGCCGCGACGGCGGAGACCGGCCGACCCTGGCCCCGCGACGCGCCCCCGGCCGCGGCCGCCCCCCACCCCTCATTCGCGTACGCCCTACCGCCCGGCGGGTCCAGGAAGCCGGGCGACCCGCCCCGTCCGCCACCGGCGACCGTGCTCGCGCAAGCCACGGCATCGGCCGCCTCGACGGCGGAGACCGACCGGCCCGGGCCGCGCGACGCACCCCCGGCTCCGGCCGGCCCCCGTCCCGCGCCCGGCGTCCCCCCGCTCCCACCGCTCCCACCGCTCCCGGCGGTCGTGGTCGCCGGATGTCGCGGGGGGTGTGCGGCGGGCCTCGGGCGTCGCGCGGCGCCCCGGTCCGTGCTCACCGGGCGCCCTCCGCCGCCCTGGCCATGAGGGCCGTGGAGGAGCGGCCGTCCAGGTAGGGCAGCAGGACGGCCTGGCCGCCCCACTCCTCCAGCAGGGCCGCCTCCGGGAGCTCGGCGCCCGCGTAGTCGCCGCCCTTGACCCAGACGTCGGGGCGGAGCTCGGCCAGCAGGCGTTCGGGGGTGTTCTCGTCGAAGACGGCGACGGCGTCGACGCAGGCCAGGGCGTGCAGGACGCGCACGCGGTCGGCCAGTGGGTTGACCGGCCGGCCCCCGCCCTTGCGGCGCCGTACGGAGGAGTCCGAGTTGACGCAGACGACCAGGCAGTCGCCGATCCGCCGGGCGGCCTGGAGCAGACCGACATGGCCGGCGTGCAGCAGGTCGAAGCAGCCGCCCGCGGCGACGACCGTGCCGCCGGCCGCCCGGACCCGGGCGATCAGGGCGGCCGGGTCCTCGCCCGGGAGCGGAGTGTCCGGGGTGTGCTCGGCGCCGAGCACACCGCCCGCTCCGCCCGCGCCGACGAAGGCGGTCGCCGCGGTGACGGCGCCCTCCACGGCCTCCCCCACGAGCGCGCCGTCCGCGAGCAGCCCGGCCGCCGTGGCGGCGAAGCGGTCGCCGGCGCCGCACGGGTCACCGTGGTGCGCGGCGGCCACCGGGACCAGCAGCGGGTGCTCCCCGTACGACAGCAGCGCGCCGCGCGCGCCGAGGGTGACCGCGACGGCGGCGACCCGCCAGTGCCGGACCAGGGCGCAGGCCTCCCGGGCGACGGCGCGCAGTTCGTTGCCGCAGGGACCGCTGGGGCTGTTCGGGCTGTTCGGGCTGTTCGGGCTGTTCGGGCTGTTCGGGCTGTTCGGGCTGTTCGGGCCCTCGGCACCGCCCGGGCCGTTCACGGATCCGTCCCCGCTCGCGCGGGTGGTGCCGTCCGGGTCCCCGGCCGCTCCGGCGGGCAGCGCGGACGCGAAGGCATGGGCCTCCGAGCGGGCCGGGGTGACCAGCCGGGCCCCCGGCACGGGCGGGCCGCCGCGCGGGTGCGGGTCCCAGACCACCGGGGGACGTCCGGACAGCTCGGTGCGCAGGGCGTCCACCGTGCCCCGGCCGTAGTCGGAGACCAGGACGGCACAGGCGGCGGCGAGCGCCGCCCGGGCCTCGGCGGTGGCCTCCCGGGCCCGGCCGTCGCCCCGGTCGAGGCGGACCACCGGACGGCCCTGGGCCAGCACCCGGGTCTTCTGCGACAGTTCGCCGGCCATCGGCAGGGCGACGAGGGTCAGCCGGTTCTCGAGGAGCCCGCGCAGTTCGCGGCCGGCCGGCCCGTCGTCCAGGCCGGTGATCAGGGTGACGTCGCGGCCGTCGCGGGCGGCGAGGTACGCGGCGAGGGCGGCGCCGCCCGGTCGTACCCGCTCGTCGCAGTCGGCGACGACCGGTACGGGTGCGTCGGGCGCCAGCCGGTCGGCGTGTCCGGTGAGGTCGCGGTCCAGCAGGGCGTCGCCGACCACGACCAGGGGTGCCTTGCCCGTCATGTCACCTCCCGTGCCGTTCCAGCGCGGCGTCGAACGCGGCGCAGACCATGTGCACCGCGACCAGGTGGAGTTCCTGCACGGTGGCGGTGGAGGCCCCGGCCGCGCACAGCGCCTCGTCGCTGCCGGCGCTGAGCGGGTTGGGCGCCGGTCCGGTCAGCGCCCAGACGCGCAGGCCGGCCGCCCGCCCGGCGTCGGCGGCGGAGAGCAGGTTGGCGCTGGCGCCGCTGGTGGACAGCAGCATCAGCACGTCTCCCCGGCGGCCGTGGGCGCGGACCTGGCGGGCGAACACCTCGTCGACGCCGTAGTCGTTGGCGATGGCGGTGGTGCTGGAGGTGTCGGCGTGCAGGGCTATCGCGGAGAACGGCGGGCGGTCGTCACGGTAGCGGCCGACGAGTTCGGCGGTGAGGTGCTGGGCCTGGGCGGCGCTGCCGCCGTTGCCCGCGGCCAGCAGCCGGCCGCCGCCGCCGAGCACGGCGGCCAGCCGTTCGCCCCACCGCTGGGTGATGTGCGCGGACGCGCGGAACCGGCCCAGGGCGACGAGGAGTTCGTCGCAGTGTCCGGCCACTGCCGGTGTTCCCACGGTCATGACGTCACCTCCGGGAAGTCGGTTGCCATCAGGCCACCTCCGAGCCCACCGCCTGGCCGGCCGCGGCCCGCCGGTAGACCTGTTCGGCGCCGTGGGCGACGCGCCGCCAGGTGAAGCGGGCGAGGACGCGTTCGCGGCCGGCCGTTCCGTAGCGGCGGCGGGTCCGGTCGCTGCCGAGCAGGTCGCGGACGGCGGCGGCGAGCGCCGCCGGGTCGCCCTCGGGCACGAGCCGGCCGGTGCGCCCGTCGGCGACCGAGTCGCGGTGGCCGCCCACGTCGGTGGCGACGACGGGCACCGCGCACGCCATGGCCTCAAGCGGCACGATCCCGAAGGGTTCGTAGGTGGGTGTGCACAGCACCAGGTCGGCGCTGCGCATCAGGGCGGGCATCCGGGCCGGGTCGACGGCGCCCAGCAGCCGGACCCGGTCGGCGACGCCCTCCGCCTCGGCCAGTCCCAGCAGCCGGCGCGCCTCGGGTTCGGTGCGCAGCAGGCCGGGCGGCGGCCCGCCGGCGACCAGGAGTTCGGTGTGCGGGACCCGGGTGAGGGCGCGGATCGCCCGGTCGTAACCCTTGCGGCGGACCAGCCGGCCGCAGGAGAGCAGCCGGTGGCGCTGTCGGCGGGCGGGGGCGGTGGCAAGGTCCGCGCCGGGATGGAAGTGGGTGGCGTCGACGCCGCAGGGGACGACGGACACCTGGCGCGGTGAGACGCCCATGGCGGCGAGTTCGTGCACCTCGTCGGTGCAGGTGGCCAGGACCCGGTCGCAGGTGCGGGCGATCTGCCGTTCGATGCCTATGCGTTCGCGCGGGCTGGTGTCCTCCCGGCCCTGGTGGCGGCGCTTGACGGTGCCGAGGGCGTGGAAGGTCTGGACGACCGGGACGCCGTGCGGTCCGGCGCCGAGCAGGGAGGCCATGCCGGACATCCAGAAGTGCGCGTGCACGACGTCGGGCCGTTCGCGGTGCCAGACCCGGGCCAGGTACGCGCCGAAGGCGGGCATGTGCTCGAACATGTCGTCCTTGGAGATGACCTCGGGCGGCCCGGCCGGCACGTGCTCGACGACGGCGCCGCCGGGCAGCGGCACCCGGTCGGGCAGCTCGGCCGAGTCGCGCCGGGTGTAGACGGTGACGTCGTGTCCGCGGCGCGCCAACTCCTCGGTGAGGCGGGCGACGTAGACGTTCTGGCCACCGGCGTCGACCCCGCCGAGCGCGGCGAGCGGGCTCGCGTGCTCGGACACCATGGCGATCCTCATCGGGTGACCTCCTTCAGCAGCCGCTCCCAGTCGTCCAGGAAGCGGGTCAGCCCGTAGCGGGCGAGCGCGGCGGCGCGCGCCGCCTCGCCGACCGAGCGGGCGTACAGCGGGTCGGCGACGAAGTCCCGTACGGCGTCGGTCAGTACGTCGATCCGGTTGGAGACCACCCCGGCGCCCGGCGGCACGGCATCGCCGACCTCGGTGGTGGCGAGGGCGACCACGGGCATGGCCAGGTGCATCGCCTCCAGCATGGACAGGCCCAGGGAGGTCCAGCGGACCGGATGGAGGTACAGACGGCGCCTGGCCATCTCCGTGTGCAGGTCGGCCTGGACCAGTTCGTGGGAGCGGCAGCGCCCGGGCGGCAGGCCGAGGTGGCCGGCCAGGCCGTCGGTGCGCATGCCGTAGACGTCGAGCGGGGCGGCGTGCGCGAACGCGGGCAGCAGGTCGGTGCCGGTCGTACGGCCGCGCCGCACCGGCTCGTTGACGACGACAGCCGCGTGCGGGAGCTCGCCGGTCCAGCGCGGGCCGGGGTCGACGATGCCGTGTTCGATGACGCGGGTCTCGGTGCTCCCCGCGTCCCACATCAGCCGGTTGAAGTGGGTGACGTGCACGAGCGGGACGTCGCCGGGCAGTTGGGCGGCCGGGTGCCGGGTGTCGGGGACGTCGCCGTGCGGGGCGTTGTGCTCCAGGTACACCATCGGCGGCGTACGGCCCAGCCACCGCCGTACCAGGGCGTGCTCGTGCGGTCGTTGCAGCACCACCAGGTCGATGCCGGCGTCGCGCAGTCGCTCCGGCGGGAGTTCGACCACCGACCCGGGCCAGTCGAAGGTGCGGGCGCGGCCGAGGCCGTCGGGCCCCCGGTCGGGGGTCACGGGGACGACGTAGGTGTGCGGGCCCTGGACGAACGCGGTCGTCCACGAGCCGTGCACGTGCCAGATGAGGATCCTCACGACCGCATCACCTTCTCCACCGCGGCGAGCACGTCGTCGGCCGTCACCGACTCCAGACAGGGGTGGCCGGGCACCGGGCAGTCCCGGGCGCGGCTGCCGGCGCACGGCGCCCGCTGGTCGCCGAGCAACACGTGGGGGACGCCGTAGGGGCGCCAGCGCTCGGCCGGTACGACCGGCGCGAACAGGGAGACGACGGGGGTGCCCACGGCTGCGGCCAGGTGCGCGGGACCGGTGTTGCCGGTGACGACCGCGCGGGCGCCCGCGAGCACGCCGGAGAGCTCGGCGGCCGCGGTGCGTCCGCCGAGGTCGAGTCCGTGCCCGCCGGCGACGCACGCGGTCAGGTCCTTCTCGCCCCGGCCGCCGGTGACGACGACCCGGTGCCCGGCCGCGGTGAGTACCCGTACGGTCTGCGCGCAGCGCTCCGGGCTCCAGGCACGGGCGGGGACGCTCGCCCCGGGGTGCAGCACGACGTACGGCCGCGGGCCGGTCAGACCGCTGGTGTCCGGCGGCGGCAGCACACGGAGCCGTCCGTCGTCGGGGCACGGGAAGCCGGCGGCCTCGGCGAGGTCGAGGGCGGCCTCGGCCTCGTGGGCGTGCGGGTCGCGGCGGTGGCGTACGTCGAGCAGGGCGCCGGGGTAGTCCACGCTGTCCGCGGCGATGTGCCGTACGCCGGCCAGGCGCAGCAGCAGGGCGGTGGGCAGCGGGGACTGGTGGAAGGAGGTCAGGACGAGAGTGGTGTCGGCGGCGAGGGCGCCGATGGCGTCGAGGAGTTCCTCGATCTCGGCGCGGTCGACGGGTGGCGGCTCGAAGCCGGCCCAGGGCGCGTCCCAGACCAGGATCTCGTCCACCGCGGGCAGCAGGCGTGCGGCGGGTTCGCCGCGTGGTCCGCACAGGAGGGCGACCCGGTCGGCGCGGGCGGCGACAGCACGCACGGCGGGCCCGGCGAGCAGCACGTCGCCGAAGCTGTCGAGCCGGGTGACGAGAGCCTTCATCTGGACCTCCGGCCGTCGTCGTGGGCGGGTGCGGTCGCGGGACGACCGGGAGTCCGCGCCGGGGTGACCGATCGGACGGGTCCGGCGCGGTCGGCGGACCGTGCGCGGCCGGCGGACCGGGTGGGTTCGGTGGTCCGGGCGGGCTCGAACGGGCGGCCCTGGCGGTAGGCCGCCCGGATCGGACGCTGGTCGGCCAGGACCACGCCCCACGGCGGTCCGGACAGGACGGCCCGGACGGCGGTCAGCAGGTTCGGCGCCACATGGCCGGCGGCGGCGGTCTCCTCGGGGCGGGTGACCGGTGTGGGGACCAGGATGCCGTGGGCGCCGGCGCGGCGGGCGGCCTCCATGTCGGCGCCGATGTCGCCGATCACGACGACGTCCCCGGGCCTGACCCCCATCCGGTCCGCGGCCCGGTGGATCAGGCCCGGACGCGGTTTGCGGCAGGGGCAGCCGTCCTCGGGGCCGTGCGGGCAGACGGCCCACGCGTCGAAGGGGCCGAGCAGCGCGTCGACGCGTTCGTTGACGCGGCGGACGTCGGCGGCGCGGATCAGACCGCGGGCCACGCCCGACTGGTTGGTGACGACCGCGGTGCCGATGCCCTCGGCCCGCAGCAGTTCCACGGCCTCCCGGGCGTCCGCGACCGGGCGTACCCGATCGGGGTCGCCGTTGTAGGGGACGTCCTCGACGAGGGTGCCGTCGCGGTCGAACAGCACGGCCCTGATCGCCCGGGGCACAGCCCTGACCGGATTCACGGGGACACCTCCCGCCAGGCGGGGGCCGACCGGTGGCGCCACAGTCCGCTCAGCCAGTGCCAGGTGGCGGCGGGCGGGATGAGGACGCTGGTGACGGCCATGGTGACCACCTCGTCACGGGTGCGCGGTCCGGGGGCGATCCGCGCCCACGCGAACTCGGCGGTGCCCGCCGCCCAGCCGAGCGCGGCGCCGGCGGCGGCCCGGGGCCGGCCGGCCGCGGCGAGGAGACAGGCGGCGGCCCCGGCGGCGGTGACGGCCAGGTGGGAGCGGATCCGGCCGCGCGGGGCGACCGCCTTCCGCCACCAGTCGGGTCCGTGCAGCCGCAGCATCAGGGCGTCGTCGGCGTTGCCGCGCTGGGCGCGCAGGGAGACCCAGCGGTCGGCGGGGCGGACCGGGTGGCGGGTGGTGCGGCGTCCCTGGCGGATGCGCCAGCCGGCGTCCAGGACGCGCAGCGCCAGGTCCGCGTCCTCGCGGAAGGCCCGGGTGAAGCGTTCGTCGAAGCCGGCCACCTGCTTGAGCGTGTCGGTGCGGTAGGCCATGTCGGCGGTGATCCAGCGGGCCCGGGCGAGCCCGGCGGTGCCCCGCTCCCAGTCGGTGGGGCGGCGTTCGCCGGGCAGCGGCACGGCGATGACGCCCTGGACGGCCCCGGTGTCGGAGCTCGCCTCGGCCAGGTCCTGCGCCAACTGGTCGCACCAGTGCGGCCCGACCTGGACGTCGTCGTCGAGGAACGCCACCCAGGGCGTGGTGACCGCGCGCATACCGGTGTTGCGGGCGGCGGCGGGGCCGCGGCCGCCGCCGGCCAGCACGGTGGTGCGGGCCCGCAGGTCGCCCAGCACGTTCAACGGGTGGTGCAGCGCGCCCGGTTCGGGATCGGGCCGGTCGTCGACGAGGACGATCTCCTCCGGCCCGGGGCCGTGCGCGGCGGCGAGTGCGGCCAGGCAGTCGGCCAGGCTGTCCCGGGCGAGGGTGGGGATCACCACGGCGTAAGGGGGCCCGGCGGACCGCGCCTCGTCGGTGCGGCCGGTCCCGGTGGGCCGGCCCTCGTCGGTGCGGCTCATGCGTACGCCCTTCCCCTGCGCACCGCGTACGGGCCGATGGCGAGCAGGTCGACGGGCGCGGAGCCGAAGCACTCCAGGGCGTCGCGCGGGTCGTCGACCATGGGCCGGCCGGCGGTGTTGAGGCTGGTGTTGACGACGACGGGCAGCCCGGTGCGCCGCTCGAAGCCGCGCAGCATCCGGGCGACCAGCGGCTCCTGACGCTCGTCGACGGTCTGGACGCGGGCGGTGCCGTCGACGTGCACCACGGCCGGGACGCGGTCCCGCCAGTCGCGGTGGACGTCGTGCACGAAGAGCATGTACGGGCTCGGGAGCGGCCCGTGGAACAGCTCGTGGGCGCGTTCGGCGAGCACCATGGGCGCGACCGGCCGGAACTCCTCTCGGCCCTTGACCCGGTTGAGCCGTTCCAGGTTCTCGGCGCGGCCGGGGTGGGCGAGCAGCGAGCGGTGTCCGAGGGCGCGCGGCCCGTACTCGCCACGGCCCTGGAACCAGGCGACGACACCGTCCCGGGCCAGTTCCGCGGCGACCGTCTCGGCGATGTCGGCGGGCCGCTCGTACGGTACGGCGGCCTCCTGGAGCCAGTGGCGCAGTTCCTCGTCGCTCCAGCCGCGCCCCAGGTCGGCGCCGGACATGGGCTCGGGCGCGGCGCCCTCGCTCGCGGCCAGGTACAGGGCGCCGCCGAGCGCGGTTCCGGCGTCACCGGCGGCCGGCTGCACCCACACGTGGCGGTACGGGCCCCTCGCGGCGATCTTCGAGTTGGCGACGCAGTTGAGGGCGACGCCGCCGGCCATGGCGAGGGCTTCGCCGCCCGCCTCGCGGTGCAGCCAGTGCACGAGTTCGAGCAGCACCTCCTCCAGGACGGCCTGGCAGCTCGCGGCGAGGTCGGCGTGGTCCCGGCTCCACGGTTCGTGCCCGGCGCGCGGTGGGGCGAGGGCGGCCCAGTCGACGCCGTGGGCGCGGAAGCCGCCGTCACCGGTGGGGTGGACGTACTGGCGCAGCCGGGGCAGGAAGCGGGGCTCGCCGTAGGAGGCGAGCGCCATGACCTTGTACTCGTCGCTGCTGCGCAGGAAGCCGAGGTGTTCGGTCAGTTCCTCGTAGAACAGACCGAGGGAGTCGGGCAGCGCCTGGGCGGCGAGGGTGTCGAGCTTGCCGTCGTGGAAGCGGCCCGCGAGGTGGGAGGCGGCCTCGCCGCGGCCGTCCAGGACGAGGACGGCGCTGTCCGGGTGCGGGGAGGCGGGACCGGCGGAGGCCGCGTGCGCGATGTGGTGCGGGACGAAGACGACCTTCGCGGGGTCGAGTCCGGGCAGCGCCTCGGCGAGGAACTCGGGGGCGCGGCGGGCGTACTCCAGGCGCAGCGGGTCCCATGGGTCGAACAGGCCCAGGTCGGCGGCGGGCCGAGCGAGGGCGGGGTCGAAGGAGTAGGTGACCGCGTCCAGCTCCGCCGGCCGCAGGCCCGCGTGTTCGAGGCACCAGCGGGCGGAGAGTTCCGGCAGTTCCCAGGCGGAGAACGGCACCGGGCGCTTGCCGTGCTTGCGGCGGCTGAAGCGCTCCTCCTCGCCGGCCGCGACCGTCGTGCCGTCGACGACGAGCGCGGCGGCCGGGTCGTGGAACAGGGCGTTGATACCAAGGATGCGCATGGGGGTGGCTCCGTCCCGTCGGGCGGGTGTGCGGCGTATGGGGTCCACAGGTCACACCGGGCACATCACGCACTTCAGGCATCTGGGTGCCGCGCTGCGGCTGTCTCAAACACGTGAAGTCAACTGACCACGACAAAGACCAGATTTTCAGCACGTATAGTGCTTTGTTCACCCACGGTGACGATGCCTGGCGGGGGCGGCACAGTACGGTTCAGGACACCGCGGTCTACTGAGGCCGGACCTGGCCCCGGACGGACCGGTCCAGATGCCGGACGGACCGGCCCTGATGCCGGACGGACCAGTCGCGTCGGGCGAACGGAGGGATCCTCCCGGTCGGCGGAGCGGTCCTGCCGACCAGCCGATCCGGGGTGCTGCCGATCCGGGGTGCTGCCGGTCCGGGGCGCCGGCCCTCGCGCGCGCCGCCGGGGCCGTCAGGCCGCCGCCGCGCGGGCGAACCAGCCGATGGTGCGCTCCAGGCCCTCGTTCCAGTCGACGCGCGGCCGCCAGCCGAGGCGTTCCCGGGCCAGCCGGGTGTCGGGGCGGCGGCGGCCGGGGTCGTCGACGGGCCGGTCGACGAACCGGATGCGGGAGGCGGAGCCGGTGAGCTCCACGATCCGCCGGGCCAGCGCGAGCACGGTGATCTCGTCGCCGCCGCCGATGTTCACCGGTCCGGTCTCGCGGGCCGCGGCCAGGGCGAGGACGCCGTCGACCGTGTCGTCGACGTAGCACAGCGACCGGGTCTGGCCGCCGTCGCCCGCGACGGTGAGCGGAGCGCCGTCCAGGGCCTGCGCGATGAAGGTGGGCACCGCGCGGCCGTCGCCGGTGCGCATCCGTGGGCCGTAGGTGTTGAAGATGCGGACGATGGCGGTGTCGGTGCCGTGGACCCGGTGGTGCGCGGTGACCAGGGCCTCGGCGAACCGCTTGGACTCGTCGTAGACGCTGCGCGGGCCGACGGGATTGACGTTGCCCCAGTAGCTCTCGCGCTGCGGGTGCTCCAGGGGGTCGCCGTAGACCTCGGAGGTGGAGGCGAGCAGGAAACGGGCGCCGTCGGCGCGGGCGCGCTCCAGGGCGGCGCGGGTGCCGGTGCTGCCGGCGTCGAGGGTCTCCAGCGGCAGCCGCAGGTAGTCGGCGGGCGAGGCGGGGCACGCGAAGTGCAGGACCAGGTCGAAGGCGCCGGGCAGGCCGCGTACGGCGTCGGGGTCGGTGGCGTCGGCGCGGACGAACCGGAAGCCGCCGTGGCGTTCCAGCTCGGCCACGTTGGCGTGCGCGCCGGTGGACAGGTTGTCCAGGCACACGACGGCGGCGCCGGCGTCGAGCAGGCGCGCGCAGAGATGGGAGCCCACGAAGCCGGCTCCGCCGGTCACCAGTGCCCGGCGCCAGGTGTGTCCGCTCACCGGACTCTCCTCCCTCTCGCCTTCACTTGCGTGTCGGTTTGAGTAACCCGGCGCCAGAACGGCACACATGGGGCATATTCATCGACCTGGTATTCGGTGATCGTTTATTCGACCCCGCTATACACTGCGTCTATACCCGCTCTGTAGAGTCCGCGCATGCCTTCTGTGACCAGGAAGATGACGAAAACGGGGACGGGGTTGCGCAGTACGGCCGCGCTCGCGGCGGCCGCCGCTCTGGTGCTGACGCTGGCCGGCTGCGGGCGTGGCGACACCACGCCGAGCGCCGCGCGCGCCCAGGCCGCGGCGGGCGCGCCGGGCCGGTTCGGCACGGTCGACTGCCGGCAGGCCAAGTGCGTCGCGCTCACCTTCGACGCCGGGCCGAGCGAGAACTCCGCGCGACTGCTCGACATCCTCAAGGAGAAGCAGGTCCCCGCGACCTTCTTCCTGCTCGGTGCGCGGCACATCGAGAAGTACCCGGAACTGGTCGAGCGGATGGCCGCCGAGGGCCACGAGGTGGCGAGCCACACCTGGGACCACAAGATCCTGACGCGGATATCCGAGGCGCAGATACGCGACGAGATCCAGCGCCCGAACGACGCGATAGAGCGCCTGATCGGGCACAGGCCGACGCTGATGCGCCCGCCCCAGGGCCGTACGAACGACACCGTGCACCGGATCTGCGAGGAACTCGGCATGTCCGAGGTCCTGTGGAGCGTGACGGCCAAGGACTACACCACCGACGACTCCGCGCTGATCACCAAGCGCGTCCTCGACCAGGTGTCCCGGGACGGGATCATCCTGCTGCACGACATCTACCGGGGCACGGTGCCGGCCGTGCCCGGGGTCATCGACGCGCTGAAGGCGCGGGGGTACGTCTTCGTGACGGTGCCTCAACTGCTCGCGCCGGGCAAGCCGGTACCGGGGAAGGTGTACCGCCCTTGACATCCACCCGGGCCTGAAGGCCCGCGATTCCCGCCTGCTCCCACAGGTTGTGTGGGCCGCTTCGGGTGGGTTCCTGCTTCGTCACGCGGTGCGGGCACGGATGCCCGTCTCACCTGCGCTCCACTGGCTGTCACCGCCCATCCGGCGGCCTTGGCGACGTTGACTGCCGCGTTCACGTCCCGGTCGAGGACCGCCCCGCACGCCCCGCACGTCCAGGTGCGGACGTCAGCCCGTCCGGCGGACCGGCCCGGTTCGATGGTCGAGGCGCGAGTTCCGCGGTGGGGTGCGGACGAACACCGGCCGCACGGTGAGCGGGGGCGTACGGCCACCCGGGGGTGCCCCGGGCGCGAACACGCGGTGGGGCGGCCCCGACTGCCTACGATCGTCCCGTGGTCTTCTTCTCCCTGGAACGCACACCGCCGCTCCCCCTCGACGAGACCTGGCGGCGGCTCACACGGTGGCCCCGCCACGCCGACGTGGTCCCGCTGACCCGGATCACCGTGGTCACCTCCGCGCCGACCCGCGAGGGCACGCGCTTCGTGGCCAGTACCGGAATCGGCCCGCTCCGCTTCGACGACCGCATGGAGGTCACGGTCTGGCGTCCGCCGACCGACGGGGAACCGGGCCTGTGCCGACTGGAGAAACGGGGCCGGGTGGTCCTGGGCTGGGCCGAGATCGAGGTGCGGCCCGGGCCCGGCGGCCGTGCCCGGATGGTGTGGCGCGAGGAGATCGGGGTGCGGTTCCTGCCCGCCGCCTTCGATCCCGTCCTTCAACGCGTGGCGCGCGCGATGTACGGACGGGCGGTGAACAAGCTGCTGCGGCGAGCGTGACGCGCCCCCCGGCGAGGGCGTTCGGCTCCGCTCCGCCCGTCCGGCCGACGGGAGCCGGCGGACCCCGGCGGGCTCCGGTGGCTTCCAGGCCCCGCGGGTGCCGCCGGAACAGCGGTAAGCCGACGCGCCGTTGGGGCAGCACGCACCGCCCCGGCCCTGGATCCGACCGGACCGGGCCGAGCGACCCGCGACACCCGGCCGACGGCAGCCGACCGGCCTTGGCCGGCTCCGGTGGGCTCCAAGCCCCGCCACGACCACCGGAACAGCGGTACCCCGATGCGCCGTCACGGCAACTCGCCCGCCCCGGCTCAGACGGGATCGGGCCGGACGGTCGGCGGCCTGCGGGCGGCCTGTGGCGGTCCCCGCCCGGGTTACGGAGCCGCTCACCGTACCGGCGGCCGCCGAGTGCGCCCGGTCCGGTGCGTCCCTCAGGCCACCGACCCGATCCGCCGGGCCGGCGTCGACACCGGCTCGTGGTGGATCGGGGTGTGGGCGCCGGTCAGGGAGAGGCCGGTGCCGCCGCGTCGGGCGGCGACGATCTCGGCGGCGATGGACAGGGCCGTCTCCTCCGGGGTGCGGGCGCCCAGGTCGAGGCCGATCGGGGACCTGAGGCGGGCCAGCTCCAGCTCGCTCACGCCGACTTCACGCAGGCGTTCGTTGCGCTGGAGGTGGGTGCGGCGGGAGCCCATCGCGCCGACGTACGCCACCGGCAGCCGCAGCGCCAGCTTCAGCAGCGGCACGTCGAACTTCGCGTCGTGGGTGAGGACGCACAGGACGGTGCGGGCGTCCACGTCCGTGCCCGCCAGGTACTTGTGCGGCCACTCGACGACGATCTCGTCGGCCTCCGGGAAGCGGGTCCGGGTGGCGAAGACGGGGCGGGCGTCGCACACCGTCACGTGGTAGCCGAGGAACTTCCCGACCCGCACCAGCGCCGAGGCGAAGTCGATCGCGCCGAAGACGATCATCCGGGGCGCCGGCACCGAGGACTCGACGAGGATCGTGAGGGGGGCGCCGCAGCGCGAGCCCTGCTCGCCGATCTCCAGGGTGCCGGTGCGGCCGGCGTCCAGGAAGGCGGACGTCTCGGCGGCCACGGTGCGGTCCAGCTCGGGGTGGGCCGCGAAACCGCCCTCCCAGGAGCCGTCCGGGCGCACCAGCAGGGCCCGGTCCAGCAGTTCGGCGGGCCCGGACACGATCCGCGCGACCGCCGCCGCCTCCCCCGTGGCGGCGGCGGCCAGCGCGGCCGCGAGCACCGGACGGGCCGTGGATCCGGCCCGTACCGGTGTGACCAGGATGTCGATGACGCCGCCGCAGGTGAGGCCGACGGCGAAGGCGTCCTCGTCGCTGTAGCCGAAGCGCTCCAGGACGCTCTCGCCGTCCGCCAGAGCCTGTTGGCACAGCTCGTAGACCGCGCCCTCCACACAGCCGCCGGAGACCGAGCCGATCGCGGTGCCGTCGGCGTCCACCGCGAGGGCGGCGCCTGGCTGGCGCGGGGCGCTGCCGCCGACCGCCACCACGGTGGCGACGGCGAAGTCACGGCCCTGCTCGACCCACCGGTTCAGTTCCTCGGCGATGTCCAGCATCTGTCGGTCTCCTTAACAGCGGTTGTGCGGCGGCGTTCGGGTTTCCCGGGCGGGCTAGTGCACGCCCAGCCAGCCCTCGACGGGGCTCAGGGCGAAGTAGACGAGGAAGATCGCCGTCAGGCCCCACATGAAGGCCCCGATCTCCCGCGCCTTGCCCTGTGCGAGCTTGATGACGGTGTACGAGACGACGCCGGCGGCGACGCCCGGGGTGATGGAGTACGTGAACGGCATGATCACCACGGTCAGGAAGACCGGGATCGCGGTGGCGCGGTCGCCCCAGTCGACGTGCCGCGCGTTCATCATCATCATCGCGCCGATGACGACCAGGGCCGCGGAGGCGACCTCCTGCGGGACGATCGCGGTGATCGGGGTGAAGAAGAGACAGGCCGCGAAGAACAGGCCGGTGATCACCGAGGAGAAGCCGGTGCGGGCGCCCTCGCCGACGCCGGTCGCGGACTCGATGAAGACTGACTGGCCGGAGCCGCCGGCGACCCCGCCGACCACACCGCCGGCGCCGTCGATGAACAGGGCCTTGGACAGGCCCGGCATACGGCCCTTGTCGTCGGCGAGGTCGGCCTCGGTGCCGACGCCGATGATCGTGGCCATGGCGTCGAAGAAGCCGGCGAGGACCAGGGTGAAGACGATCACCGTGATCGTCATGACACCCACGTCGCCCCAGCCGCCGAAGGACACGTGGCCGAAGAGCGAGAAGTCGGGCATCGACACCGGGCTGCCGTGCAGCTCGGGGGCGCCGTTGACCCACTGCTTGGCGTCGATGACGCCCGCGGCGTTGAGGATCGCCGCCACGACGGTGCCGGCCACGATGCCGATGAGGATGGCGCCGGGGATGTTGCGGGCCTGGAGGGCGAAGATCAGCAGCAGGGTGACGGCGAACAGGAGCACCGGCCAGCCGGAGAGCTCGCCGCCGGGGCCCAGGACGACGGGGCCGCCGCCGGGCGCCGGGTTGCGGCCGATGAAACCGGCCTTGACCAGACCGATGAAGGCGATGAACAGTCCGATGCCCATGGTGATGCCGTGCTTGAGCGGCAGCGGGATCGCGTTCATGATCATCTCGCGCAGCCCGGTGACCACCAGCAGCATGATCACGACGCCGTAGGCGACGCACATGCCCATGGCCTGGGGCCAGGTCATCTGGGGCACGACCTGGGTGGAGATGACACCGGACACGGAGAGCCCGGCCGCCAGGGCGAGCGGCACCTTGCCGACGAAGCCCATGAGCAGGGTGGTGAACGCCGCGCCCAGCGCGGTCGCCGTGATCAGGGCCTTCTGGCCGAGGGTGTCGCCGGCGACGTCCTTGCCGGACAGAATGAGCGGGTTGAGCAGCAGGATGTACGCCATCGCCATGAAGGTGGTGACGCCGCCGCGCACTTCGCGCGCGACCGTGGATCCCCGCCGGGATATGTGGAAGTACCGGTCGAGCCAGGACCGTCCCGCCGGGACGCGGGTTCCCGCGCCCGCGTCTTCGGCGGTGGTCCTCGGCTCCACGGACTGCTGGGTCATGGGGCCATCTCCCAAGGTTCAAAGGGGCACCCGTGCGTGTTCCCCTGTGGGCACGGGATTTGGGAATGGACGACCCGGGGGACGGCCCGAGACGAACCTGACTGCTGGTACTTCAAGGACCGCGAGCGGTACGGAACTCAAAGAGGGGAGTGCTCCGGGCGGCGCGGCGGGGTGTGTGACGTTCCGGTGCGCCGCCCGGAGGGTTCGGGGCCTCCCGCGCGGACCGGGCCGGACTGGGGCGCCGGTCCGCTCGGGAGGTCCTGGCTCACGCCCGGCCGGTCAGGTGCTCCGGCCGTACCGGCGTGCGCGGGAGTTCCAGCCCGGTCGCGTTCCGGATCGCCGCGAGGACGGCCGGGGTGGACGACAGGGTGGGGGCCTCGCCGATGCCGCGCAGCCCGTACGGGGCGTGCTCGTCGGCGAGTTCGAGCACGTCGACCGGGATGGTCGGAGTGTCGAGGATGGTGGGGAGCAGGTAGTCCGTGAAGGAGGGGTTCCTGACCTTCGCCGTCTTGGGGTCGACGATGATCTCCTCCATGATGGCGACGCCCATGCCCTGGGTGGTGCCGCCCTGGATCTGCCCGATGACGGAGAGCGGGTTGAGCGCCTTGCCGACGTCCTGGGCGCAGGCCAGCTCGACCACCTTCACCAGGCCGAGCTCGGTGTCGACCTCGACGACGGCGCGGTGCGCGGCGAAGGAGTACTGCACGTGGCCGTTGCCCTGGCCGGTGCGCAGGTCGAAGGGCTCGGTCGGCCGGTGCCGCCACTCCGCCTCGATCTCGACGGCCTCGTCCTCCAGCACGTCCACCAGGTCGGCCAGGACCTCGCCGCCGTCGGTGACGACCTTGCCGCCCTCCAGCAGGAGTTCGGCGGTTGCCCAGGCGGGGTGGTAGCTGCCGAACCTGCGCCGGCCGAGCTCCAGCACCTGCTCGCGCACCAGCTCGCAGGCGTTCTTCACGGCGCCGCCGGTGACGTACGTCTGGCGGGAGGCGGAGGTGGAGCCGGCCGAGCCGACCTGGGTGTCGGCCGGGTGAATGGTCACCTGGGCGACGCCCAGCTCGGTGCGGGCGATCTGCGCGTGGACGGTGACACCGCCCTGGCCGACCTCCGCCATGGCCGTGTGCACGGTGGCGACGGGCTCACCGCCGACGACCTCCATGCGCACCTTGGCGGTGGAGTAGTCGTCGAAGCCCTCGGAGAAGCCGACGTTCTTGATGCCGACCGCGTAGCCGACCCCGCGGACGACGCCCTCGCCGTGCGTGGTGTTGGACAGACCGCCGGGCAGCTGCCGGACGTCCGCGCCCTCGCTGGACTCCCACTGGCGCTCGGGCGGCAGCGGCATCGCCTTGACGCGGCGCAGGAGTTCGGCGACCGGGGCCGGGGAGTCGACCGGCTGCCCGGTCGGCATGATCGTGCCCTGGGACATCGCGTTGAGCTGCCGGAACTCCACCCGGTCCATGCCGACGGCGTCGGCGAGCTTGTCCATCTGCGCCTCGTAGGCGAAGCACGCCTGGACCGCGCCGAAGCCGCGCATCGCGCCGCAGGGCGGGTTGTTGCTGTAGAGGGCGATCGCCTCGATCTCGACGTCGTCGACCACGTAGGGGCCGATGGAGAGCGAGGAGGCGTTGCCGACCACCGCCGGGGACGCGGAGGCGTACGCGCCGCCGTCCAGCACGATGCGGCACTTGACGTGGGTGAGCTTGCCGTCCTTGGTGGCGCCGTGCTCGTAGTGCAGCCGGGCCGGGTGACGGTGGACGTGCCCGAAGAAGGACTCGAACCGGTTGTAGACGATCTTGACGGGCTTGCCGGTGCGCAGCGCCAGCAGACAGGCGTGGATCTGCATCGACAGGTCCTCGCGACCGCCGAACGCGCCGCCGACGCCGGCCAGCGTCATGCGGACCTTGTCCTCGGGCAGCCCGAGCACGGGCGCGATCTGGCGCAGGTCGGAGTGGAGCCACTGGGTGGCGATGTAGAGGTGGACCCCGCCGTCCTCCTCGGGCACCGCGAGGCCGGACTCGGGGCCGAGGAAGGCCTGGTCCTGCATGCCGAAGTAGTAGTCGCCCTCGACGACGAAGTCGGCCTTCTTCGCGGCCTCCTCGGCGTTGCCGCGGATGATCGGCTGGCGGTGGACGATGTTGGGGTGCGGGACGTGGCCGGAGTGGTGGTCGTCGCGGTTCTCGTGGACGAGGATCGCGTCCGGGGCGGTCGCCGAGGCCTCGTCGGTGATGACGGGCAGCTCCCGGTACTCCACCTTGATCTTGGCGGCGGCGCGGCGCGCGGTCTCCGGGTGGTCGGCGGCGACGATGGCGACCGGCTCCCCGTGGTGGCGCACCTTGCCGTGGGCGAGGACGGGGGTGTCCTGGATCTCCAGGCCGTAGTGCTTCACCTCGGTCGGCAGGTCGTCGTAGGTCATCACCGCGTACACGCCGGCCGTGGCGAGGGCCTCGGAGGTGTCGATCGAGACGATCTCGGCGTGCGCGACCGTGGAGCGCAGGATCTGGCCCCACAGCATGTCCTCGTGCCACATGTCGGACGAGTACGCGAACTCGCCGGTGACCTTGAGGGTGCCGTCCGGGCGGAGCGTGGACTCGCCGATACCGCCCTTGGTCTTGGAACCCTGGGTGATTTTCGTGGGTGCACCGGTGGCAGCCATGCTCAGACCCCCTCGGACTGCCGGGCGGCCGCCAGGCGGACCGCGTCCATGATCTTCTCGTAGCCCGTGCAGCGGCACAGGTTGCCCGACAGCGCCTCGCGGATGTCCGCGTCGGTCGGGTTCGGGTTGCGCTCCAGCATCTCGTCGGCGGCGACCAGCAGGCCGGGTGTGCAGAAGCCGCACTGGACGGCGCCGGCGTCGATGAACGCCTGCTGGACGGGCGAGAGTTCGGTGCCCTCGCCGGTCTGCGAGTCGGTGCCCTGGGCCTGCCAGCGCTTGGCCTCGTCGAGCGAGGCGCCCTTCGTGCCGCACGAGTCGGTGCCGCAGGCGCGCTGCTTGGCGTAGTCGGCCAGGCCCTCGACGGTGACGACCTCGCGGCCCTGCACCTGTCCGGCGGCGACCAGGCAGGAGCAGACCGGCACGCCGTCCAGGCGCACGGTGCAGGAGCCGCACTCGCCCTGCTCGCAGGCGTTCTTGGAGCCCGGCAGGCCCAGGCGCTCGCGCAGGACGTAGAGAAGGGACTCGCCCTCCCAGACGTCGTCGGCTTCCTGCGGACGTCCGTTGACAGTGAAGTTGACGCGCATTACGCAGCTCCCTCCGAGGCGTTGCGGGCGCCGCGGTACGACTCCCAGGTCCAGGTGAGCGTCCGGCGGGCCATCACGCCGACCGCGTGGCGGCGGTAGCTCGCGGTGCCCCGGACGTCGTCGATCGGGTTGCAGGCGGCGGAGCAGAGCTCGGCGAACTGCTTGGCGACCGAGGGGGTGATGATCTTCCCGTTGTCCCAGAAGCCGCCCTCCTCCAGGGCCGCGTTCAGGAACTCCTCGGCGGACTTGGCGCGCACCGGGGTGGGCGCGGCCGAGCCGATGCCGGTGCGCACCGTGCGGGTCTCGGGGTGCAGGGCCAGGCCGAAGGCGCACACGGCGATGACCATGGCGTTGCGGGTGCCGACCTTGGAGTACTGCTGCGGTCCGTCCGCCTTCTTGATGTGCACCGCCCGGATGAGCTCGTCGGGGGCGAGCGCGTTGCGCTTGACTCCGGTGTAGAACTCGTCGATCGGGATGCGGCGGGAACCGCGCACCGACTCGGCCTCGACCTCGGCGCCGGCGGCGAGCAGGGCGGGGTGGGCGTCACCGGCGGGAGAGGCCGTGCCGAGGTTGCCGCCGACGCCGCCGCGGTTGCGGATCTGCGGGGAGGCGACCGTGTGCGAGGCGAGCGCCAGGCCCGGCAGCTCGGCACGGAGATTGTCCATGATCTTGGTGTAGGGGACCGAGGCGCCCAGCCGCACGCTGTCCTCGCCGACCTCCCACTCGTAGAGGTCGCCGACGCGGTTCAGGTCGAGGAGGTACTCGGGCCGGCGGTGGTCGAAGTTGATCTCGACCATCACGTCGGTGCCACCCGCAATCGGCACAGCGGTGGGGTGCTCGGCCTTCGCGGCGAGCGCCTCCTCCCAGCTGGCGGGGCGAAGGAAGTCCATGACCGGCTCTCTTCTTCGTCTTGTGAGTCGTACAGATTGAGCCAATCCGTGTGCGGCGGGCCCGGCTCGTTCGTCGTTCATGTGGTGTTCACGCGGAGTGGAGTCAGTACACCGCCCGGTACTCCGACGGGGTCAGTCACCGAAACCATGAAGCGTTTGGCTGGCCAAGCCGAGCATCTTGTAGATTCGTATGAACGGAAGTCCTCGGCGACGTCTTCCGTTTCCCTGGAAACAGAGGTCACGGACCTCCCACGGCGCTGCTGACCGGCCTTCCGGCCGGGCCCCCGCCCCGGGATTCATCGTAGTTTTCGAGACAAAGAACGGCGGCGACGAGAGATGCGGCTGCGCGCACTGCTGGACACCGATGCGCTGGGCCTGAAGCTGCTCGGCGGTGAGGAGGAACTGGACCGCACCGTCCGGGGCGTCATGACCACCGATCTGCGCGACCCCAGCCGGTACCTCTCCGGCGGCGAGCTGGTGCTGACCGGACTGGCCTGGCGCCGCGACGCCGCCGACTCCGAGCCGTTCGTACGGATCCTGGTGCAGGCCGGCGTGGTCGCGCTGGCCGCCGGCGAGGCCGAGCTGGGCAGCGTGCCCGAGGACCTGGTGCTCGCCTGCGCCCGGCACCGGATGCCGCTGTTCGCGGTCAACGAGTCGGTGGCGTTCGCGACGATCACCGAGCACGTCGTGCGGCAGGTGTCCGGCGAGCGCGCCGGGGACCTCGCGGCCGTGGTGGACCGGCACCGCCGGATGATGACCTCCGGTCCGGCCGGCGGCGGCCCGGACGTGGTGCTGGACCTGCTCGGCTCCGACCTGGACCTGCGGGCCTGGCTGCTCTCCCCCACCGGCCGGCTGATCGCCGGGCCCAAGGTGGGCGGCCCGGCGCTGCCCGCGGGCACCTGCGCCCGGCTGGCCGCCGAGCACCTGACGGCCGGCCGTACCGGCCGGCGCGGCCCGCACCGGGTCACGCTGGACGGCACGACGTACTCCCTCTTCCCGATCCGCGGCGGCCACCGCCCGGTCCCGGCGGGACGCGCCGCGCAGGCCGCGCCGGACGTGCGCGGGACGGTGCTGTCGGACTGGCTGCTGGCCGTGGAGGCTGACGCCGGCGACTGGCCGGAGGAGCGCCTCGACCTGCTGCAGGGCGTCACCCAGCTGATCGCGGTCGAGCGGGACCGGCGGGACGCAGCGCGCACGGTGCGCAGGCGGCTCGCCCAGGAGGTGCTGGAGCTGGTGCAGACCGGCGCGCCGCCCGCCGAGATCGCCGCCCGGCTCAGGGTCGCGGCGCCGGTGCTGCTGCCCGGCCTCGGCACGGCCCCGCACTGGCAGGTGGTGGTGGCCCGCGTCGAGTGGGACGGCTCGCCGGCCGACGGCGGTCCGGTCGCCCAGGCGCTGCTGGAGGAGATCCTGGTGGACCCCCTCAGCACGGGCCCCGAACCGTCCGACCGCATAGCGGTCGCCCACACCGGCGGCGAGGCCGTCGCCCTGGTCCCGCTGCCGGCCGTCGCCACCGAGCACGACGGCCCGGGGACCGGGATCCTGGCCGACGCGCTCCTGGAGTCCGTGCGCGGCCCCCTGTCGGCCGGTCTGGACGACGACGGGCGGCTCACCCTCGGCGTCAGCGCGGCCGTGCACTCTGCCGAGGGGCTGCGCGGGGCGCTGGAGGAGGCACGGCACGCCCGGCGGGTCGCGGCGGCCCGCCCCGGGAGCGTCTGCGCGGCCGGCCACCAGGAGCTGGCCTCGCACGTCCTGCTGCTCCCCTTCGTCCCGGACGACGTGCGCCGTGCCTTCACCGCCCGGCTGCTGGACCCGCTGCGGGACTACGACCGCCGGCACCGCGCCGAGCTGATCCCGACGCTGGAGGCGTTCCTCGACTGCGACGGCTCCTGGACCCGGTGCGCGACCCGGCTCCACCTGCACGTCAACACGCTGCGCTACCGGGTCGGGCGGATCGAGCAGTTGACGGGTCGGGACCTTTCCCGCCTGGAGGACAAGCTGGACTTCTTCCTCGCCCTGCGCATGAGCTGAGGTCAGGACGGGTGACGGCGGCCGCCCCGGGTCGCCGCCGCCGTCCCACGACTTTGTGAAATCCTTCACCCACCCTCTTGGCCGGGCTGTGGGATTCGTGCTGAGATTCCGGCACCACTCAAAGCTCGAAGACGTGCTCGGGGAGGGCAACGTGGCGCATACCGCCATGTCTGGTAACGGAACGACCCCAGGTGACGATCCACTCCAGACCGCGGTATGGCGGTTGCGCTCGCGCGCGTGCTGGGCCGACGCGGCGGCACTGCTGCCATCGGCCACCGCCGCCGCCGCGCTGCAGCGGACCGCGCTGCTGGTGGAGCGGTGCCTGTACACCGAGGCGGGCTGGCAGGACGCGGAGGACGCGCTGCGCGCCGCCGAGGCGCTGGCCCACACCGACGAGGAGCGCGGCGCCGCCGCCTGCGAACGCGGGTACCTCGCCTACTCGGCCACGCTGCACGGCGTACGGGACCGGGCCGACGAGGCGCGCTCGGCGCTGGGCCGGGCGGCGGCGCTGATCCCGCCGGGATCGCCGGGGCGCGCCCTGCTGGACTTCCGGCGCGGGCTGATCGCGGAGAACCTGACCCGTTCCCCCCAGGCCGCGCGCGCCGCCTACCGCCGCGCCCACGCGGGCGCCACCGCCCACTCCGATCCGCTGCTGCTGTCCTTCACCTGGCGGCACCTGGCCGGACTCGCCCTGCGGGACGGGGAGCTGGCCGACGCCCGGCACGGCTTCGCCGAGTCGCTGCGGATCCGCGAGGAACTGGGCTATCTCGTCGGCACGGCCCCGGCGCTGGTCTCCCTGGCGGACACGGCAGGGGAACCGGAGGCGTCCCGGCTGCGGGAGGAGGCGCGGCGGCTGTTCCGGCTGCTGGGCGGCGTACCCACCTGGCTGGCGCGGCACTTGGCGCCACCGACGACGGAGGCGCCGGCCACGGCTTGACGGGCGGCCGCCACCGAGAGGGGCGGCCCTCCGTCAGAGCGCCGCGGCGAAGTGGGCGTCCACCAGCGCCCGCACCGTGTCCAGCTCACGCGCGATCAGCGCGTCCAGCAGCGCCGTGTGCTGGGCGGCGTCGGCCACCAGCCCGGCACGGGCCGGCCGGCCGGACCCGCCGACCAGCGGCCACTGGACCCGGCGGTGCAGGTCCCCGGCGATCCGCAGCAGTTGCTCGTTGCCGGCCGGGGCCAGCATCGCGCGGTGGAATGCGCGGTCGGACTCGGCGTAGGCGGCCCGGCACCCGGAGGACGCGGCCCGCACGGTGGCCTCGGCGAGGGGCCGCAGCGCGGCCCATCGCTCGACGGGCACGGTGGCGGCCAGCCGCATCAGCACCGGGACCTCGATCAGGGCGCGCACCTCGGCCAGCTCGGCCAGTTCGCGGGCGCCGCGTTCGACGACCCTGAAACCCCGGTTGGGCACGACCTCGACGGCGCCCTCCAGCGCGAGCTGCTGCATCGCCTCGCGCACCGGGGTCGCCGACACCCCGAACCGCTCGCCGAGCGCCGGCGCGGAGTGGACCTCCCCGGGGCGCAGCTCCCCGGTCACCAGCGCGGTGCGCAGGGCGTCGAGGACCTGGCCGCGCACGGAGGAGCGCCGCACCGGAGGGCGGGGGGCGGCGGGCTCGCCGGGGCCGCCGCCCGCCGCCTGGCTGTCCCGTCCCCACCCCGCCGGTGCGGGGCGCGGCTGCCTGGGCAGGCGTGCCGCGCCGTCGTCCGGACCGCCCCGCGGAGCCCCGGCCCGGGCGGAACCGGCGGCCCCGGCGGTCCCGGAGTCCTGCGCGCCCTGGTTCACGGTCCTCCTCCGGGCTTGGGTGTGCTTGGGGTCATTACGGCTGGTTGCTGCTCGTGCGTCAAGCACCTTAGACACAAGAGGCCATGGGTTCACATTCCGTCGAAGTGAAGTAAGGTAAGCCTTACCTTCAATCGCCCCTTCAGTCGAGCGTGAATCGGTGGTTCCGGCATGCCTGTGCTCACTTCGGCCACAGCGGACGCGTACACCCGCCTCAGCGAGGCCTTCCCGGGCTTCACCGTGACGGAGCTGACCCCCGGCGAGCGGGCGCCACGGGGCGGCGCCTGGGTCGCCGCGGCCTCCCTGGCCGCGGGCGGCCCCGAGCTGGACGCGTTCCTGGCCTGGGACGACGCACAGGTGCTGCGGGACTACGGGACCCGGGCCCGCCCGGACGTGGTGGCGAGCTTCGGACTGCACCGCTACGCCTGGCCCGCCTGCCTGCTGTTCACCGTGCCGTGGTTCCTGCACCGCCGGGTGCCCCGTCTGCCCGCGGCGGACGTCTCCTTCGACCGCACCGCCGGCCGCATGGCCGTGCGCACCGCCTCCTTCGCCTGCCTGCCGGGCGACCCGGCCGCCGCACTGCCCGGCGCGCGCGTGGTGCGCGACGAGGAGGCGCTGCGCGCCGAGGTGCGGGCGGCCGTGGCCGAGCACCTGGAACCGGTGCTCGGCGGCTTCGGGCCGCGCATGCGGCGGCGCGGCCGGGCCCTGTGGGGCATGGCCACCGACGAGGTCGTCGAGGGCCTGTGGTACGTCGCCCATCTGCTCGGCGAGGAGGAGCGGGCGATGCGCGAACTGGAGCTGCTGCTGCCGGGGGCGACCCGGCCCTACGTCGGCTCGGCCGCGTTCCGCGAGCCGACCGGACCGGACGGCGGGCCGCTGCCCACCCGCGACCGGGTCAGCTGCTGCATGTTCTACACGGTACGCCCCGAGGACACCTGCGCCACCTGCCCGCGCACCTGCGAAGCGGACCGCGCCGCCAGGGCGGCCGTCACGGTCACCGCCGCTGCGGCCTGAGCCTCCTGACGGATCGTCACAATGTACGGAACGCCGCCCGACGTCCCGTAAGATCATCCACGACTGGGACCCCATACGGGCGCGGGGGATTCACAACTCCCTCACCCGTCGCGGGAACTTTCCGCGGAACCACCCGTACGGGTAGTCTTATTCGAACTCAACTCCCGCCCCTCATGCGGCAGTTCGAGCAGAACGCCGTCTCCGGGCATCCCCTTGCACCTCCTTGGCGGCCTCTTGCCCCGAAACCCCCTGAGGGCCGGTGGGATTGGGCCACTATGGCGGGCGTTACGCCCTATCCCAATGCAAGGGACCCTAGATGAGACTGACCGACATATCGCTGAACTGGCTGCTTCCGGGCGCCGTGCTGCTCCTGGGCGTGCTGGCGGCGGTGGCGGTGCTCGCGCGCGGCAAGCGGTCCAAGGGGAACACGAGCTCCGATGACTCGTGGGAGCGCAGCGAGGAGCGCCGCAGGCGCAAGGAGGCCGTCTACGGCACCGCCTCCTACGTGCTCCTGTTCTGCTGTGCGGCGGTCGCCGCCGCACTCTCCTTCCACGGCCTGGTCGGCTTCGGCGAGCAGAACCTCGGCCTGACCGACGGCTGGCAGTACCTGGTGCCGTTCGGCCTCGACGGCGCCGCGATGTTCTGCTCCGTGCTCGCGGTGCGCGAGGCCAGCCACGGTGACGCGGCGCTCGGCTCCCGGCTGCTCGTGTGGCTGTTCGCCGCCGCCGCGGCCTGGTTCAACTGGGTGCACGCGCCCAGGGGCGTCGACCACGCGGGCGCGCCGCAGTTCTTCGCCGGCATGTCGCTGTCGGCGGCGGTGCTCTTCGACCGCGCGTTGAAGCAGACCCGCCGGGCCGCGCTGCGCGAGCAGGGCCTGGTCCCGCGTCCGCTGCCGCAGATCCGCATCGTCCGCTGGGTCCGGGCGCCCCGGGAGACGTACCGCGCCTGGTCGCTGATGCTGCTGGAAGGCGTGCGCAGCCTGGACGAGGCCGTCGAGGAGGTGCGCGAGGACAAGCGCCAGAAGGAGGAGCGGCAGCGGCTGCGGCGCGAGCAGGAGCGTGTGGAGCGCGCGCAGCTCAAGGCGATCAGCCGGGGCCACCGCGGCTTCGTCGGCCGGGGCGGCCGGCAGGTCGAGACGCAGGCCCTGGAGCGCGGCTCCGTCGAGGTCACCGCGGAGCCTGCCATATCGCCGGCTGAGTCGCTGCCGGTGGCCTCGCGCCACTCCCTCCAGCCCGTCCGCAAAGGGTCTGAGGCCATCACGGTCGACCTGACCGCGGAGGACGACACACAGGCACTGCCCCGCCTGGACTCGCTGGAGCGCAAGCTCAAGGACCTCGAGCAGCAGTTCGGCTGACGTCCCGGTCCGGCCGCCGGCCGGCGAACCGTCACGGGGAGGGGGAGGCGCGGTCCGCGCCTCCCCCTCCCCGTTCAGGCGGCCTCCGCCCCCAGCTCGAACCAGACCGACTTGCCGACCTCGTGGGCGCACACGCCCCAGGCGTCCGCGAGGGACTGGACGAGGACCAGGCCCCTGCCGTTGGTGTCGGTCCCGGCCTCCGGCACCCGCGGACGGGGTCTGCGGGCCACGAAGTCCCGTACCTCGACCCGCAGTCCGTGCGCCGAGACGGTGGCCGTGAGGATCGCGTCGTCGTCGGTGTGCACGAGCGCGTTGGTGACCAGTTCGCTGGTGAGCAGTTCCGCGACGTCGGAGGCGTCCGGCCGCTCCCAGTGACGCAGCAGTTCGCGCAGCGCCCGGCGCGCCTCGGGCACCGCCCGCAGGTCCGCCCGTCCCAGCCGGCGCCTGAGCTGGGTTCCCGGTAACCGTGCCGTCACTCCGTCGGTCTCTTCCCCGGCCGTTCCCGCCGAGGAGGCCCCGATCGTCCCGGGACCGCCCCCTCGTGCCTGACTCTTCATCTCCCCCGCCCGCGTGCCGATGTCGGTTCCCCTCCAGCTCGAACACGTTCACGGGGATCCATGCCCAATGGGACACACGGCAGTCATGTCGAATCGTCAACGACCAAGTGTTCGGCCAACTGCGCGTAGCGCCCCGAACGGCGGCCGAGGCGCCGGACCCGCCGTCCGGCCGGCCGCGGCCGTGTCCGCGGCCCGACGCGGCCGTGTCCGCGGCCCGACAGGACCAACCCACGGCGCCCCGCCGGGCCCCGCGGCGCCCCCGACGCCCCCGGCCGACCGACGAGGGGCGGGTCGGCGGCGCGGTGAAGTTGGCCGGAGTACGACGTTCTCCCGGCCGCGGCGGGGCCTCGTGACACCGGGCCCGCTCAGGGCCGCGGCACGTTGCGCAGGTTCGACCGGGCCATCTGCACCATCCGGCCCACACCGCCGTCCAGCACCATCTTCGACGCCGACAGGGCGAACCCGGTCACCATCTCGGCGCTGATCTTCGGCGGGATGGACAGGGCGTTGGGGTCGGTGACGACGTCCACGAGGGCCGGGCCCCGGTGCCGGAACGCGTCCTTCAGCGCCCCGGCGAGATCCTTGGGCCTCTCCACCCGGACACCGTGGGCGCCGCAGGCGCGGGCCACCGCGGCGAAGTCCGGATTCCTGTTCGCCGTGCCGTAGGAGGGCAGTCCGGCGACCAGCATCTCCAACTCGACCATGCTGAGCGAGGAGTTGTTGAACAGCACCACCTTCACCGGCAGGTCGTGCTGCACCAGGGTCAGGAAGTCGCCCATCAGCATGGTGAAACCGCCGTCCCCGGACATGGAGACGACCTGCCGACGGCGGTCGGTGAACTGCGCGCCGATCGCCATGGGCAGCGCGTTGGCCATCGAGCCGTGCGAGAACGAACCGATGATGCGGCGGCGGCCGTTGGGCGAGATGTAACGGGCGCCCCAGACGTTGCACATGCCGGTGTCGATGGTGAACACGGCGTCGTCGGAGGCCACTTCGTCCAGGACGGCGGCCACGTACTCCGGATGGATCGGCACGTGCCGGTCCACCTTCCTGGTGTACGCCTTGACGACCCCCTCCAGCGCGTCCGCGTGCTTCCTGAGCATCCGGTCGAGGAAGCGACGGTTCTTCTTCTCCCTCACCCGCGGGATGAGGCAGCGCAGCGTCTCGCGCACATCGCCCCACACGGCCAGGTCCAGCCGGGAGCGGCGGCCGAGGTTCTCCGGCCGGATGTCGACCTGCGCGATCTTCACGTCGTCGGGCAGGAACGCGTTGTACGGGAAGTCGGTGCCGAGCAGGATCAGCAGGTCGCACTCGTGCGTGGCCTCGTAGGCGGCGCCGTAACCGAGCAGCCCGCTCATGCCGACGTCGTACGGGTTGTCGTACTGGATGAACTCCTTGCCGCGCAGGGCGTGCCCGACCGGCGCCTTGATCCGCCCGGCGAACTCCATCACCTCCGCGTGCGCGCCGGCCGTGCCGCTGCCGCAGAACAGGGTGACCTTGCCGGCCTCGTCGATCATCCGTACCAGCTCGTCGATCTCGGCGTCGCCGGGCCGGACGGTGGGCCGCGAGGTGACGATCGCGGTCTCGGCGGCCCTCTCGGGGGCGGGCTCGGCGGCGATGTCGCCGGGCAGGGCGACCACGCTGACCCCGCTGCGGCCCACCGCGTTCTGGATGGCGGTGTCCAGCAGCCGGGGCATCTGCTTCGGGCTGGAGATCAGTTCGCTGTAGTGGCTGCACTCCTGGAACAGCCGGTCGGGATGGGTCTCCTGGAAGTAGCCGAGACCGATCTCGCTGGACGGGATGTGCGAGGCGAGCGCGAGGACCGGGGCCATGGACCGGTGGGCGTCGTACAGGCCGTTGACGAGGTGGAGGTTGCCGGGCCCGCAGGAACCGGCGCAGGCCGCCAGCTTGCCGGTGATCTGCGCCTCGGCGCCGGCCGCGAAGGCGGCGGTCTCCTCGTGCCGGACGTGGACCCAGTCGATGGCGGCGTTGCGGCGCACCGCGTCGACGACCGGGTTGAGGCTGTCCCCGACGACGCCGTACAGGCGCTTGACCCCGGCGCGGACGAGGATGTCGACGAACTGCTCTGCGACGTTCTGCTTGGCCATGGCTTGTGGACGCCCTTCGGTCGCCTGCGGTCCGGCCGCCGTTCGCGGGCGGTGCGTCCGCCGTCCTGGGCGGTCCGCTGCGGATCCCTCGGGTCCATGAATTCACAGCGTCGGCGCTCACGCCTCCCAGACGGCCCCGGCCGTGCGGTCGTCCGCGTAGCCCTTCACCCGCACCTGCGCGTCCGCCAGGAACGCGGCGAGGCCCGGCGGGGCGGGGTCCGACCACCGCCGGGCGAGGTGCGCGCCGAGTTCCGGCTCGCCGCGCAGGGGGTCGGCCAGGCCGCCCGTGCACATCAGAAGCACATCACCCGGACGGGCCAGGGAGGCCCGGAAGCGGAAGGGTTCGCGAGGCGGCCGGGGCGGGGACGGGGGCGCGGGAGCGTAGGGGCTCGGCGGGGCGGGAATGCCGGGGGCCGTGCTGAGCCGGTCGCCCTCGTCCGTCCCAGCGGGCCCGACCGGTGCGGCGGGCCCGGCCGTCCCAGCGGGCCCGACCGGTGCGGCGGGCCCGGCCTCCTCGGGGAGGGCGGGCTCGATGTCCTGCCACTCGCCGTCGCGCAGCCGGAACAGTCCGCCCCCGCCGACGCCGAAGAAGACCCGTACCCGGCACTCGGGGTCGGCGGGCAGCAGCAGGCAGCGCAGGGTGGCCGCGTACTCCTCCGGGTCGATGCCCCGTTCGACGGCGCCGGCGCGCAGTCTGCCGAGGCCGCGGTCGGTGAGGCGGTGCAGCCCGGCCTTCAGCTCGCCGCGCCGGGCGGCCCTGATGTCCTCCGCCAGACGGGTGTGGCTGCGGCCCACGGCCCGCGCGATCCACTGGCACAGCTCCGCCGCCGCCCGGTGCGCCCCCGGGGCGCCGCGGGCGCCGGTCGCCATCGCGACGAGGACCAGCGCCTGTTCGCCCGTGCCGAACCGGGCCGTCAGCATCGCGTCCCGGCGCGGCTCGCCCCGGTAGCGCGGGGAGTCCCCCCGGACGGACACGGCACGCAGGGTGCAGGCCCCGTGGCGTGCTCCGTCGAGCACCGTGTCCGGCACCAGGTCGTCCAGTTCCTCCGGGTCGGCGACCGGTAGCGCGGTCGGCTCGGCGTCGTAGGTGGGCGGTCCGGACCCGACGTGGGCGACGGTGGGCGGCGAAGGCTGCGCGCCGGTGTGCCGCTCGTGCGCGGCCGGGCCGTCCACCGCGGCGGTGGCCCGCGGGGGCGTGGCGGGATCCGGGGGCGTGGCGGGCCGTGGGGGCGCCGGACGCGACGCAGGGGCAAACGGACCGGTGAGCGGCGGCGGGGGGACGGGCGGGGCCGCCGGGTCGTCCGGGGCGGGGCTGCCGGCCGGGGGACGGGCGAGGGCGCGGGTACCGGTGTCGGTGCCGACGGACGGGTCCGCGCGGGGTGGCTCGGGCGGGGGTGGCTCGGGCGGGAAGACCGTCGGGCCGTAGGTGGTGGCCGGCGGTGCTTCCCGGGGCGCCCGCCGCCACCAGTCCGGCCCGTGGGGCGAGGGTGCGTCGTCGCGGGACGGGGCGGGGTACGTGTCCGGCGGCCCGGCAGGCTGTGCGGTCGCCCGGGCCCGAGGGCCGGGGCCGGTCTCCTCCGGGACGTCGGGGGACTCGGCGGTCGGACGGCCGGGCGGCTCGGCAGGCGGACGGTCCGGCGGCTCGGGGGCCGGGCCGGCGGCCTCGCCGACGGGGGGACGGGCCGGTGGTTCGGAGGTCGGGCGGCCGGCGCGCGGCGCGGGTACGGCCGCTTCGGGCGGAGGCGGTCGGTCCTCGAACGAGAACCAGTCCTCGCCCCAGGGCCCGGCCGGGTCCTCGCCCCAGGGCCCGACCGGATCCTCGGCACGTGCGCCGGGACGTCCGACGGCCCAGTCGTCGGACAGGTCGTCGGTCAGACCATCGGCGAGGTCGTCGGCCACGTCGTCGGCCTGGTCGTCCGTGAGGTCGTCTGCCCAGCCGTCGGCGCGGGGATCGGCCCGGGGATCGGGGCGGCCGCCGGCCTGACCGCCGGTCCGACCGTCCGTGCGAGCGCCGGAACGTCCGACGGTCCAGTCGTCGGACAGGCCACCTGACAGATCATCGGTCAGCTCGTCCGTCAGGTCGTCCGTCAGGTCGTCGGCCCAGCCGTCGGCGCGGGGATCGGCCCGGGGATCGGTCCGGGGATCGGCCCGGTCGTCGGTCTGACCGCCGGTCAGGTCGTCCGTGCGGCCGCCGGCCCGGGGGCCGGAGCGGTCGTCGGCCCGCTCCGGCGGGGCCGGTTCCTCCGCTCGGGCGGGTCCGGGGGCTCCTTCCAGGGCGTCGGCGGCCGAGGCGAAGCGGTCGTCCAGGGAATCGGCCGCGCCCGTGGGACCGGTGTCCTGGGTGGAGTCGTCGTACAACTGCCCCCACCAGTCGTCCTCATGACCGGTGGGCCTTCCCCCCTGTTCGCTCATGCCCCCGATTGTCCACCGCACGGGCCGGATGAGAACGGGGCATCCGGAAAATCCGGCGTGCGTCCGCCCCTCGAACGAACCCGTCGGGTGATCCCTCGCACGCCCGTCCGGACAACAGCCGCCGGGCGGTCCCACCCCCCACGGGAGAACCGCCCGGCGACACCTGGGTGACCCGGTCGCGGGTCACGTCCGGACGGCCGCCGCACCTCGATTCGCGGCCGCGCGGCCACGGCCTCCTGGGCGGGCGTCGGGGCGGCACACCGGTGCTTCGGTGGGGCCACCTTGTCAGGGTGACCGCGGGTACGGCGATGATGTCGGGAGGCGGGTTTGCGCCGTGGCCGTTTCCCGCCACCGCCGACGCGCCGCGTGAAGGTGTGGCCGGGGTCCGGGATGGGGAGGAACGGCAGCTGATGCTGGCAGCGATAGGTCTGGACGACAGACACGAGTCGGCGTACCGGGCGCTGGTGTCCGTGGGCGCCGCCGAGGTGCCCGATCTCGCCCGGCGGCTGACGCTCGGCGAGCGGGACACCGAACACGCCCTGCGCCGGCTGGAACGGCACGGACTCGCCGCCCAGTCCTCGGCCCGTCCCGGCCGCTGGGTCGCCGCGCCGCCCGGAGTGGCGCTGGGCGCGCTGCTCACCCAGCGGCGGCACGAACTGGAGAAGGCCGAACTGGCCGCCGCGCTGCTCGCCGAGGAGTACCGGGCGGCGGCGGCCGAGCCCGCGGTGCACGACCTGGTGGAGGTGGTCACCGGCGCCTCAGCGGTCGCGCAGCGCTTCCTCCAGCTCCAGCTCGGCGCGACCGAGGAGGTGTGCGCGCTGGTCACCGGCGACCCGGTCGTCGTCTCCGGGACGGAGAACGACGCCGAGGAGCAGGCGGCGGGCCGCGGGGTGCGCTACCGGGTGGTGGTCGAACGGGCGGTGCTGGACCAGCCGGAGGGCATCACGGAGCTGACCGCCGCGCTCGGCCGCGACGAACAGGTGCGGGTCGTCGACGAGGTGCCGACCAAGCTCGTGGTCGCCGACCGGGCGCTGGCGATGGTGCCGCTGACTACGCGTTCCGCGGAGCCGGCCGCGCTCGTCGTGCACGCCAGCGGCCTGCTGGAGCTGCTGTCCGGGCTGTTCGAGTCGGTCTGGCGGGCGGGGCTGCCGCTGCGCCTGGGGACGTCCGGCGTCACCGAGCAGGGTGCGGACGCCCCCGACGCCACCGACCTGGAGGTGCTGTCCCTGCTGCTGGCCGGTCTGACCGACGCGAGCGTCGCCAAACAGCTCGACCTGGGCCTGCGGACCGTGCAGCGCCGGGTGAAGCGGCTGATGGAGCTGGCCGGGGTGGCCACCCGGCTGCAACTGGGCTGGCACGCCTACGAACGCGGCTGGGTGGCACGGTAACGGCGGCACCGACCACCCGCTCCGCGCTCACCGGTCCGCGGACTCCGGGAGCTCCGGCAACTCCAGGGGGACGGCGGCGGCGAGCGCCCCCTCCAGGGCGAGCAGCCGCACCTTCCGTTCCAGGCCGCCCGCGTAGCCGGTGAGCGAGCCGTCGGCGCCGATCACCCGGTGGCAGGGGCGCAGCACCAGGAGGGGGTTGGCGCCGATGGCGCCGCCGACGGCGCGTACGGCGGCGCGGGAGGCGCCGATCCTCGCGGCGATCTCGCCGTACGTCGTGGTCACCCCGTACGGAACGGTGTCCAGGGCGGCCCACACCCGTTCCCGGAACTCCGTGCCGGCGCTGCTCATCGGCAGCGTGAAGTCCTTGAGTTCACCGGCGAAGTAGGCCCGAAGCTGTTCCTCGGCCGTCCGGAACGGGCCGGTATCGCGCCGCCAGCCGTCCTTGACCGTGCGCCCGCCCTTCTGGCCGGGCACGGACAGGGACGTCAGGGCGCCCGCTCCGTCGGCGGTGAGGAGCAGCGCGCCGAGGGGGCTGTCGAGCCGCGTCCAGTACGTCGTCGTTTCGGTGGTCATGGTCATCTGATCTCCAACTCCCCTGCGGCACGAAGGTGGTGCAGGGCGTACGAGCGCCAAGGGCGCCAACTGTCCGGGGCGTCCGCGTCGGGCGGGGCCACGTCGGGGTCGCCGAGGGCGCGGGTGCGGATGGCCGCGACCGTGGCGGCGTCCAGGCCGGGCAGGGCGAGCAGCGCCCGCCGCGCGTCGTCCCGGTCGGCGCCCGGGTCCAGCCGGACGGTGCCGTCGGCGAGGGCGGCTGCCAGGGCGCCCAGGGCGCCGTGCGGCTCGGCCTCGGCGAGCACGGCGGGCTCGGGGAACAGGTGGGTGAGGGTGCCGCAGGGGGCGTCCAGCGCCTTCCCGTAGCGCCGCACCAGCTCCCCCGCCGGCGCCGGGCCGACCAGTGCCCGTACCGCCGCCTCCTCCGGGTCCGCGGCGCCCGGCGAGCGCAGTCCCGGGCGGGCCGCGACCAGCGGCGCCAGCCCGCGGTCCGCGCCGAGCCGCTCGTCGACGGCGTACGGGTCGGCGTCGAGGTCGAACAGCCGCCGCAGCCGCTGCACGGCCGTGGTCAGGTCACGCGGGTCGGTCAGGTGCAGCCGGCCCTCCAGCCAGCCGCCCGGGTGGGTGCCCGGCCCGGCCCTCGGCGCTCCGGGACGTTCGTGGACGGCGACGATCCCGGTGCCGTAGGGCAGCCGCAGGGTGCGCCGGTACGTCCGGCGGCCGGGTGCGCCGTCGATCTCCTCGACGCCGGGCACGGCCTCGCGCTGGAGCAGGTCGAAGACGGGACCGGCCTGGTACGGGCCCCGGTGGGCGAGCCGCAGCGGTATCCCGGCGGTGGGTGCGGCGGCCCGGCGGTGGCGGGTGCGGGGCGCGGCGGCCCGCAGTTCGCTCGGGGTCGCCGCGTAGGCGGCGCGGATGGTGTCGTTGAACTGCCGCACACTGGCGAACCCGGCCGCGAAAGCGATCTGCGTCACCGGCAGCCGGGTGGTCTGCAGCAGGACGCGCGCGGTGTGCGCCCGCTGGGCCCGGGCCAGCGCGACGGGCCCGGCGCCGAGTTCGGCGGTGAGCTGCCGCTGCACCTGCCGCGCGCTGTAGCCGAGCCGCGCGGCGAGCCCGGAGACGCCCTCCCGGTCGATCACGCCGTCCCCGATCAGCCGCATGGCCCGTCCGACGACGTCCGCGCGCACGTTCCACCCGGCGGAGCCGGGCACCGCGTCCGGCCGGCACCGCCGGCAGGCGCGGAACCCCGCGCCCTGGGCGGCGGCGGCCGTGGCGAAGTAGCGCACGTTGTGCCGCTTCGGTGTCACGGCGGGACAGCTGGGACGGCAGTAGATGCCGGTGGTCTCGACGGCGAAGAAGAACTCCCCGTCGAACCGGCCGTCCCGGCTGCGCACCGCCTCGTACCTGCTGTCCTCGTCCATCACGCTGTCCAGTGTCCGCCCTCGCCGGGGGCGTCGCTGGCGGAAATCGGACACGGCGCTGACGACGGCAGGGATCCGCCGACGGCCCGGAGGAGCCCCACGGAGAGCCGAACCACGGAAGGGCCCCGCGCGCTGCCGGGGAACCCGGCGGGCCGCCGAGGATCCCGGGCGCCGGCCGGGGAACCCCGCGATCAGCCCAGACACTCAGCGGACCGGCCGGAGAGCCCCGCGGACCAGCCCAGGAGCCCGGCACCCGGCGCCCGGCCGAGGGGAGCCCGGCCGGGCGCCGGGCCAGGTTGCGCGGCCCGTCCGGCTAGTGCCACCGGCCCCGCTTGGCCTGCATGGCGGCGCGGCCCTCGGCGCCCTTGCGCTTCCAGTCCCGCCGGATCTCCGCGCGCACCCTCGCGTCGGTCTTGGCGGCGATCCACTGGTTCTCGCGCACCAGCTTGCGGTAGCTCTCCAGCCGGCGCTCGGGCAGCTCACCGGCGTCGATGGCGGCCAGCACCGCGCATCCGGGCTCGCTGTCGTGGCCGCAGTCCTGGAACCGGCACCGTTCGGCCAGTCCCTCGATCTCGGCGAACACCTGCCCGACCCCGTTCCCGGCGTCGTACAGGCCGACCCCGCGCAGCCCCGGCGTGTCGATCAGCACGCCGCCGCCCGGCAGGACGAGCAGGTTGCGGGTGGTGGTCGTGTGCCGGCCCTTGCCGTCGACGTCCCGGTTGTGCCGGACGTCCATCACGTCGGCGCCGATCAGCGTGTTGGCGAGGGTCGACTTGCCGGCCCCGGACTGCCCGAGCAGCACCGAGGTCCCGCCGGCCACGGTGGCGGCGAGCACGTCGAGTCCGTCCCCGGTCAGGGCGCTCACCGGCAGCACCGGCACCCCGGGCGCCGTGGTCTCCACGTCCTGGACGAGGTACGACAGTCCCACCGCGTCCGCGACGAGGTCCGCCTTGGTCAGCACGACCAGCGGCTGCGCCCCCGACTCCCAGGCCAGCGCCAGGAACCGCTCGATGCGACCGAGGTCGAGTTCGACGGCGAGGGACACCGCGACGACCGCGTGGTCCACGTTGGCGGCGAGGATCTGCCCCTCGGACCGCTTGGACGAGGTCGACCGCACGAAGGCGGTGCGCCGCGGCAGCAGCGTCCGCACATAGCGCGGATCACCGCCCTCGGGGTCGAGGGCGGCCCAGTCCCCCGTGCACACGACCCTCATGGGGTCACGGGGGACGACGAACTCGGTGTCGGCACGGACGACGCCGCCCGGTGTGACGACGTCGCACTGGCCGCGGTCGACGCGGACGACACGGCCGGGCAGGAGACCCCGCTCGGCGTGGGGGGCGAACTCGGATTCCCAGCCCGCGTCCCAGCCGTACGGGGCCAGGGGGTGGGACGAAGCGGAAGAAGCCGGAGGAGAAGAGAGGTTCAAGGGGGACCCTTCACGAGGACGGCCCCGGCTCCGCGCACGTGTGCGCCGTGGTAGAGGTCAGCCGGAGGCCACGGAGGTGGAGTGGATGGTCTTCTGGTCGCGGACAGCGCCCATCGCGGAGACAGCCATCGGTCACACCTCCCGTTCCTCGCCCGGTCGACAGCGGCGGCCGACGGCCGCCGTGCGAAGCGGTCCTCACCGTAGAGCGGTCCGCCCGCGAGTGCCACCGATTTACGCGCCCGCGCCCGCACGGCCCCGCGCCCGCCCGGCCTCGCGCCCCGCGCCCGCCCGGCCCCACTCCCCGCGCCCCGCGCCCGCCCGGCCTCGCGCCCCGCGCCCCGCGCCCGCCCGACCCCACTCCCCGCGCCCCGCGCCCGCCCGGCCTCGCGCCCCGCGCCCGCCCGACCCCACTCCCCGCGCCCCGCGCCCGCCCGGCCTCGCGCCCCGGGCGTGCGGAGGCGGCGGCCGGGCGGACGTCACGATCACCCGACGGGTCCGGGGAGTCCCCGCACGGCACGGGTGATCCACCCGCGGCCCGCCGAGTTGTGTTACGGTGGCGGAGTTGCAGTTGTGGTACCCATGAACCTATGTGCGCCTGACAGGAATGCTTTCCCTTCAGGCGCATTATTTGTTTTCCGGCATCTCCGGATGGGGCCTCTGCCTACAGAACGGAGAAGGTCATGGCACAGGGAACCGTGAAGTGGTTCAACTCTGAAAAGGGTTTCGGCTTCATCGCGCAGGACGGCGGCGGCCCCGACGTCTTCGCCCACTACTCGAACATCGCGACGCAGGGCTTCCGTGAGCTCCAGGAGGGCCAGCGGGTCTCCTTCGACGTCACGCAGGGCCAGAAGGGCCCGCAGGCGGAGAACATCGTCCCCGCCTGATCGCCGGACGCGTATCCGCTCACCGGGGTCCGCACCGTCATGGTGCGGACCCCGGTTTGTGCTGTTTCCAGGAAGGCAGAGAACCCACATGTCCCGCAGGCCCCAGAAGCCGAACCGGCGTGCCTCGTCATCTCCACCGCCCGCGTCGTCGCCGAGGGAATTCCGGCTCCCGGAGAGCACGACCCCGGCACTCCCCGGCGTGGAGGACTTCGCCGGCATGGGCCTGCCCGCGGGGCTGCTGGAGGCCCTCACCGCGCAGGGCGTCACCACCCCCTTCCCCATCCAGGCCGCCACGCTGCCCAACTCGCTCGCCGGCCGTGACCTGCTGGGACGGGGACGCACCGGCTCCGGCAAGACCCTCGCGTTCGGACTCGCGCTCCTGGCCCGCACGGCCGGACTGCGCGCGCGGTCCAAGGCGCCCCTCGTCCTCGTGCTGGTGCCCACCCGTGAACTCGCCCAGCAGGTGACCGACGCGCTGACCCCCTACGCGACGGCGGTCGGCCTCCGGCTGGCCACCGTGGTCGGCGGGCTGTCCCTCACCCGGCAGGCCGATGCGCTCCGGCGCGGCGCCGAGGTGCTCGTGGCGACCCCGGGCCGGCTCAACGACCTGGTGGAACGCGGGGACTGCGTGCTCGACCAGGTGCGCATCACCGTGCTGGACGAAGCCGACCAGATGACCGACATGGGCTTCCTGCCGCAGATCACCAAGCTGATCCGGCAGGTACGGCCCGACGGACAGCGCATGCTCTTCTCGGCCACCCTGGACCGCAACATCGACCGCCTGGTGCAGCAGTTCCTGAGCGACCCCGTGGTGCACTCCGTGGACCCGTCCGCGGGGGCGGTGACCACCATGGAGCACCATGTGCTCCACGTCCAGGACGAGACCGACAAGAAGGCGGTCACCACGCGCATCGCGGCCCGTGACGGCCGGGTCATCCTGTTCCTCGACACCAAGAGGTCCGCCGACCGGCTCGCCAAACGGCTCCTGTCCGTCGGTGTCCGCGCGGCGGCGCTGCACGGAGGCCGCTCCCAGCCGCAGCGCAACCGCACCCTGGAACAGTTCAAGAACGGCCAGGTCACCGCGCTGGTGGCGACGAACGTCGCGGCCCGGGGCATACACGTCGACGACCTCGACCTCGTCGTGAACGTCGATCCGCCCACCGACCACAAGGACTACCTGCACCGGGGCGGACGCACGGCCCGCGCCGGCAGTTCCGGCAGTGTGGTCACTCTGGTCCTGCCCGAGCAGAAACGGGACGTCACCCGGCTCATGTCGGACGCGGGCGTCCGCCCCCGAACGGCCCGCGTCAGGTCGAGCGACGCGGAACTGGCCACCATCACCGGCGCCCGCGAGCCTTCCGGTGTGCCCGTCACCATCGAGATCCCCCAGCCGGCGGCTCCGGCGGCGGCCCGCCCGGACCGGAAGGCCGGCACCGAGCGCGGCAGGCGGTCCGGCCGCCGACGCCGAACCGGCGGCGGCCCCGGAGCGGTGACGGATGCCGCCCCGGTGACGGCCGGCCGCGGCTCGGGCCCCCGGGCCACCACCGGGACGACGGCGACCGGTCGCACCTCCGCGGCCGGCGGGCGCGGCTCCGCGCCCCGCGCGAAAGCGGCCGGGGCCGCGGGTGCCGTCGGGGCGGGCGGCCGCGGCGGCGACCGCCGAGCCGCGGCCGGTACGGCGAACGGCGCCCCGGCCGGCAAGGACGCCCGCGGATCCCGTCGGCGTACGACGGCCGACGGCGCCAAGGGCGGCTCCGGTGGCCGCGGCGGCGACCGTCGAGGCGGCCGCCGCACCACGGCCGGCCAGTAGCCGCGACCGGCCCTCGTCCCGGCCGGAGCGGGAGAACGGGCGCGAGGAGGGCCGCGGAGGCGCGGGCGGGCGAGGAGAATCCTCGACGAGGGCTGCTCACCCGCCGCGCGGCGCCTTGGGCGTGGCGTCGGACCGGGCCGAGCGCGGCCGGTCGCGGGCGGCCTCCCGAGCAGGCCGGCCGTACCGCGGGTGTCGGTGCGGGCGGGGATCATCGAGGGGTCGGGGCGTGGCGGCAGGTGGTCGACGTCGTCCCGAACCGGGACGTACAGTACCCCCAGGGGTATTTCGCGAGGAGTGATCGTGGATCTGGAGCTCGAGGGCAACGACCTCAAGGCCGTGCTGAACCGGCTGCGCCGCGCGCAGGGCCAGATCTCCGGGGTGATCCGGATGATCGAGGAGGGACGGGACTGCGAGGAGGTCGTCACACAACTCGCCGCCGCCTCCCGTGCCCTGGACCGCGCCGGTTTCGCCATCATCGCCACCGGCCTGCAGAAGTGCGTGGCCGACATCGAGTCCGGCCGGACGAACGGCGAGGACGCCGCGCTGGTCCGGGCCCGTATGGAGAAGTTGTTCCTGTCGCTGGCGTGAGGGCGGGCGGCCGCCGGGTCCGTCGGGTCGACGGACCCGGCGCACCCGGCACACACCGCGCCGCCGCCCCATCGCCCCACCGCCCCGACTCCGGGACCGCCGCCCCGCCGTGCGCCGTCCCCTGACGGTCGGCGCCGTCCCCTGACGGTCGGCGGCGTCCCCTGCCGGTCGGTGTCGTCGCCGGGCTGTCGCCGCGGGGCCGAAGGTCCCCGTCCGCGGGCCCTGCGGCCCGTGGCCCGCCCCGGCCCGCGAACGCAGTCTGTAGGCAGCGGTCCGCGTCCGACACGGGATCGAGGGAGAACGAAGGAGTGGCAGCGATGACGTCCACCACGACGCTGACCGGAGCACTGCCGGCGGAACACCGCGCTCGGCTGACCGGTCTCGCCCGCGAGGTGTCCTTCGAGATCGGCACCCGGCTGTTCGACGAGGGCCGGCACGCCGACCGGTTCTGGATCGTCCGGACCGGGACGGTCGCCCTCGACCTGCACGTCCCCGGCCGGCGGGCCGCCGTGATCGAATCGCTGGGCCACGGCGAACTGGTCGGCTGTTCCTGGCACTTCCCCCCGTACGTCTGGCAGTTGGGCGCCGAGGCCGTGACCCCGGTACGGGCGTTCGAGTTCGACGCGGACACCGTGCGGACCCTGTGCGCGCGGGACCCCGAGTTCGGCCGCGCGGTCGCCTGCTGGGTCGGCCGGGTGGCCGCCCACCGGCTGCACGCCGCCCGGGTCCGGCTGCTGGACCTGTACGCCCCCTACGGCAGCGGATGCCGGTGAGCGGGAGCGGCCCGGAGCCGCTCGGCGACCGGGCCGCCGACCGGGTGCGTCCCACGGTTCGGCCGGGGTGATCCGGCGGCCCGTCAACCGGGCGGGGCGATCCGCGCCCACAGGGTGCGCCGACCGCCCGCCCACGGTGCGGAGAACACCTGTTCCTCCAGCCGGCGCACCTCTTCCGGGCCGGTGACGGCCTGCGCCGGTCCGGCCGGGAGCACGCTCCGGCCCCGGTTCGGCGCGCCGCCCCCGGCCGCCTCCGGTGCCGACGGGCGGGGCCGCGGACCAGGAGCCCCGCCCGCCGGGCAGGAGGCCCGCGCCGGGCGGGCCGCCCCGGTCCCTCCTCAGCCGTCCCAGGACCAGTCGGCGACCTCGGGCAGGTCCACTCCGTGCTCGCGGATCCAGGCGTGGTGGCGCAGCCTGGTGTCCTCCATCCGCTGGCGTACGGCCGCGGCGCGCACCCCGAGGCCCGGGACGCGGTCGATGACGTCCATGACCAGGCGGTAGCGGTCGAGGTCGTTGCTGACGACCATGTCGAACGGCGTGGTGGTGGTGCCGATCTCCTTGTAGCCGCGCACATGCAGGTGGCGGTGGCCGGCGCGCCGGTAGGCGAGGCGGTGGATCAGCCACGGGTAGCCGTGGTAGGCGAAGATCACCGGCTTGTCGGTGGTGAACAGGCCGTCGTACTCGAAGTCGCTCATGCCGTGCGGGTGCTCCTCGGCGGGCAGCAGCCGGGCGATGTCGACCACGTTGACCACGCGCACGGCCAGCTCGGGCAGGTGGCGCCGCAGCAACTGGGCGGCGGCCAGCACCTCCTGGGTCGGCACGTCGCCGGCGCAGCCCAGCACGACATCGGGCTCCCGGGTGCCGTCCTCGGTGCCCGCCCAGTCCCAGACGCCCGCACCGCGTGCGCAGTGCACCGTGGCCTGCTCCATGGAGAGCCAGTCGAAGGACGGCTGCTTGCCGGCGACGATGACGTTGACGTAGTCGCGGCTGCGCAGCGCGTGGTCGGCCACGGAGAGCAGCGTGTTGGCGTCCGGCGGGAAGTAGACGCGGACGGCTTCCGGGCTCTTGTTGAGGATGTGGTCGACGAAGCCGGGATCCTGGTGGGAGAAGCCGTTGTGGTCCTGGCGCCACACGTGCGAGGTGAGCAGGTAGTTGAGGGAGGCGACGGGGGCGCGCCAGGGCAGCCGCCGGGTGGTGCGCAGCCACTTGATGTGCTGGTTGACCATGGAGTCGACGATGTGCACGAACGCCTCGTAGCAGGAGAACAGTCCGTGCCGGCCGGTGAGCAGGTAGCCCTCCAGCCAGCCCTGGCAGGTGTGTTCGGAGAGGATCTCCATCACCCGGCCGTGCGGGTCGAGGTGTTCGTCGACGTCGAGGGTCCTGGCCTGCCAGGCCTTGCCGCTGGCCGCGTACACGGACTGGAGGCGGTTGGAGGCGGTCTCGTCGGGGCCGACGAGGCGGAAGTCCCGTCGGCCGGCGGTGGCCTGCATGACGTCCTTGAGCAGATCGCCGAGGACGCGGGTGGGTTCGTGCAGGCCGGCGCCGGGCTTGTCGACCGCGACGGCGTGCTTGTCCAGCGGGGGCAGGGGCAGTTCGCGCAGCAGGAGCCCGCCGTTGGCGTGCGGGGTGGCGCCGAGCCGGCGGGTGCCGTGCGGGATGCCGGACAGTACGGCCGCGCGCGGGGCGCCGTGCTCGTCGAACAGTTCCTCGGGCCGGTAGGAACGCAGCCACGCCTCCAGTTGCCGCAGGTGCTCGGGGTTGTCCCGGACGGCGGCGAGCGGGACCTGGTGGGCGCGCCAGGTGCCTTCCACGGGCAGGCCGTCGACCTCGGCCGGTCCGGTCCAGCCCTTGGGGGTGCGCAGCACGATCATCGGCCAGCGGGGCCGTTCGGCGGCCCCCTCCTCGCGGGCGGCCCGCTGGACGGCGGCGATGCGGTCCAGGGCGGTGTCCATGGCCTGCGCCATGGCGCGGTGGACGGCGGCCGGGTCGTCGCCCGTGACGTGGAGGGGGTCGTGGCCGTAGCCCCTCAGCAGGTCGTCGAGTTCGGCCTCGGGGAGCCGGGCCAGGACCGTCGGGTTGGCGATCTTGTAGCCGTTGAGGTGCAGGATCGGCAGGACGGCGCCGTCGTCGACCGGGTCGAGGAACTTGTTGGAGTGCCAGGACGCGGCCAGCGGGCCGGTCTCCGCCTCGCCGTCGCCGATGACGCAGGCCACGACCAGATCGGGGTTGTCGAACGCGGCGCCGTAGGCGTGGGAGAGCGCGTAGCCGAGCTCGCCGCCCTCGTGGATGGAGCCGGGCGTCTCGGGGGCGACGTGGCTGGGCACCCCGCCGGGGAACGAGAACTGCTTGAACAGCCGCGCCATGCCGGCCGCGTCCCGGGTGACGTCCGGGTACGTCTCCGTGTACGTGCCCTCCAGCCAGGAGTTGGCCAGTACGGCGGGGCCGCCGTGGCCGGGGCCCCAGATGCACAGGGCGTTCAGGTCGCGGGCGCTGATGACGCGGTTGAGGTGCGTGTGGACCAGGTTGAGGCCGGGCGAGGTGCCCCAGTGGCCGAGCAGCCGCGGCTTGACGTGCTCCGGGCGCAGCGGCTCGGTCAGCAGCGGATTGGCCATCAGGTAGATCTGACCGACGGCGAGGTAGTTCGCTGCACGCCAGTGGGCGTCCAGGCCGGCGAGCTCCTCGTCCGTGAGTCCGGCGGGCGCCTGCTGGGTCTCGGCGGACATCGAGGTTCCTTCCTGGTGGGAAGCGGCGACGAAGGTGCTGCGAGCGCGTGCCCCGTGGCACACCCACGTGGCACACCCTCCACCTTCCGGTGGCCGCCCGGGTACCCGACAGGGCCGTTCGGGTCACCCTCCGGGACCGGGCGGCCGGACCGCACCCCGCGACGACTGCGCACGCACCGGCCCCCGAGGCCGGACCGCGGGCCGACACCCGGGCTGGATCCCGGGCCACCGCCGGGTGGGGCGCGCTCCGTGGGCCCGGGGCCTCCTCGTCGGTGGGCGATGGGGCGTACGGGAGCCGTACGCCGTGGGGCCGCGGCGGCGGCGCGCGTCGGACCGCGGGGCGCCCCGGCACGGCGCCGCCACCACGCGCGTCCGGAGCGGGCCGTGGGAGGCGCGCGCTCGGGCCGTGGGGGACGCGCGGTCAGGACGTGGGAGGCGCGCGGTCAGGCCGTGGGGCAGCCGTGCCCGTTGAGGGTGAAGTCGTACGCCGCGGAGTTCCTGCCGTGCCAGGAGCCGGTGAAACCGAAGGAGAGGGAGCCGCCCGCGGGCACGGACCCGTTGTAGCCGGCGGCGGTGGCGGTGACCCTGGAGCCGTTCTGGGCGACGGACGCGTCCCACATCTGGCCGACGTGCTGGCCGTCGCGGAAGGACCAGGCCACCCGCCAGGCGTCCAGGGACCGGCCGGTGGTGACGGTGACGGTGGCCTGGAAGCCGTCGGTCCACTGGCTGACGACGTCGTAGCGGACCCGGCAGGCCGCCGGTTCGCCGGTGGCCCGGCCGGTCGCGTCCCCGCCGTCGGCGGTCGGCGAGGAGGCGCCCTGCGGTTCCGGGGCGGGGTCGTCGCGGTCGCCGTCCGGCGCCGTACCGCCCGTGGACGGCTGCCGGGGTGCGGGGGTGGACGCCGGGGTCGTGCCCGGGTGCCGGTCCGCGCCGGGGTCCGGGTCCGGCGAGGGAACGGCGGACGGCAGGAGGACGCCGGGGTCGGCGACCGGCTGCCGTCCGGCGTCGCCCTGGGCGGTGTCGCCCGCCGAGCCGCCGAACGGCATCAGGGACACGGTCAGCGCCAGCGCGGACAGCGCGACGGCCGCCGCGAGCAGGCTGCCGCGCACCACTCGGGCCCGGCCCGCGCCGTCCTCCCGCGGCTCGCCGCTCTCCGTCCCGGCCGCGGGGCGGCTCGCGCCCAGGCGCGCCTCGGCGGCCCGGCGGCGGCGCTCCAGGTAGGCGAGGCCGCCCCAGCCGATCACACCGCCGGCCAGCGCGGCGGGCAGCCCGCCGCCGTGCAGCCGCAGGCAGGCGGCGGCCTCCGCGCACTCCGCGCAGGTGGCCAGGTGCCGGGAGAGGTCCTCGGGGGCCTCGGCGGCGGGGGCGGACCGGGCGACCGCGTCCAGCAGCCGGGCGTAGCTGCGGCACCCCGCGTCCATCGGGGTGTCGAGGTGGTTGCGGTGGCAGCGGTCCCGGAACAGGACCCGCACCTGTTCCAGTTCCCCGGAGACGGCCGCCGGGTCGAGGCCGAGCCGGCGGGCCACCACGGCCGGCGGCAGCGCCTCCACCTCGGTCAGCCACAGCAGCGCGGCGTCCGCCTCCTGAAGGTCCCGCAGGGCGCGCAGCGCCAGCGGGCGGTGCGGCGGCGGGCCGGGGTAACGGGCGGCCCTGTCGGAATTGAGCCACAGCCGCAGATCCGGATCGAGCCGGTGGCCCAGGCCCTCGGTCTCCCAGGACGCGGCAGTGGTGCGCACCGCGGTCAGCATCAGCGGGATGGCGGGCAGCCGGGGCGTACGACGGCCCCGGGCCGCGGCGTCGCCGGCGGAGCGCAGGTCCCGCACGCCGAGCGCGAACGCCTCCGTGGCCAGTCGGTGCGCCGCGGTGGAACCGGCCGTGCACAGGTCGGCGTAGGAGAGCACCGCGTCCCAGCACTCGGTGGCCAGCGCGGCCTCGGTGGCGTCCTGGGGGCTCGGCTGGTCGGGCATGGCTCTCCTGCGTCCACGGGCGAGAGGCAACTGGCGGCGCGAGAGGAGCAGTTGGGTGAGCGTCTCGGCGGAGCCCGAGCCTTTCACGCCTTCTGCACAACTGACAAGGCTCGCCCTCGGATGCCGTGACGCGGACCGGGTCACCCGGCTCCGCTCCGTGATGCGGACCGGCGCCGCCCCCGGCTCACGGTGTCCGGAAACCTACACCGTCCCCGGCCCGTTCGCGCCTCCCGCGCACCCTTCCCGCGCTCCTGCGCCTCTTCCGCCCTTCGAGCCTCCTCAGCCCTTCCCGCGCACCGCCCCCTACGCGCTCTCGGCCGCCGTCTGCTTCACTCCCCCGCCCGTCGCGTCGCCGGCCGTCTCGTCCGCCGGGAGGCTGTCCATGAAGGAGCTGACCGAGAAGACCGCGCGGCCCGGTCCGGGCGGGCCGTAGCCGGGGGGCGAGGAGAGGCCGAAGTCGTCCATGGTGGCGCGGTAGGCCTCCAGCAGCCGGATGTGGTACTCCAGCGGTGCGCCCTGCGGGTTGGCCTTCCCCAGCGGGGTGGTGGGCTCCGGGCACCAGGTGGTGAAGCGGGGCGTGATGCCGTGCGACATGAAGAAGCGCAGGCCCTCGGTGGTGGACGCGATGGCCTCGTCGACGGTGGTGAAGCCGAACGGCTCGGCCATCTCCACGCCCGCCACGAAGTTCGGGATGACGTTGCGCGCGCCGAAGACGTCGGCGGAGTCGAGGATGCGCCGGTGCCACTCGTCCCGGCCGACGTAGCGCTCCTTGCCGGGGCAGTACAGCTCGAACAGACGGCGGTCCCACACCTCGAAGTTGGGGTGGTAGATCTGCACGCCGTAGTCCTTGAACCGCTGCACGTCCGGCTTCGGCAGCGCCTGCGCGACGACCTTGCCGATCCAGCGGCCGGGGAAGCGCTCCTCGATGGCCTTGGCGTAGTGGCCGTAGAAGTCGGCCTCGTCGCGCCCGGCGACCGTCTTGGTGATGGCGCCGCCGGTGAGGGTGTAGGCGGTCGACGCCTTCTGGGTGTCGTACCGGTCGATGATCTCCAGGGCCTCGAGGACCTCCTCGACGTCCTTCACCCCCGTGTACGGCCGGCCGGCCGCCTTGTGCTGGCGCCAGTTGTGGTTGATGTCGCAGTACTGGCACTCCTCCTTGGCGCCGAAGTACTGGCACACCCGGAAGACGGTGAGGTAGATCAGATAGCCCCACTGGATGGTGGGGGCCACCTCCATCACGGACTTCCCGTTGGAGAGGGTGTGCCGGTAGTACTCGGGCATGGGCGGCACACCGACGTCGGCGATCCGCTTCCCGTCGAGGTAGAGCCCGAGCACCCCCTCCTCGTCGGCGGCCACCCGGTACGGCGAGGCGGGGTTCACCCGCACGGAGACCACGGTGCGCCGAAGGTCGTAGGGGCCGCCGGTGAGGATGATCTCCTCCGGCGGGCGGCGCAGCGCCGCCTCGCCCAGCTCCGGCAGGGTGCCGTGGTCGAAGGAGAAGATGAAGTACGACTTCGGCTTGACCTCGCCGCCCTCGTTGTCACTGAGCGCGGAGGGGTCGAAGGCCACCCCACCCCGCAGCAGGTCCTCCTTGAAGACCGCTTCCCGCGGCACATGCGGGAAGCGCTCCATCAGATCCTCGACCAGCGCGGTACGGCTGCCCATCCCGTCTCTCCTCCCGGCTCGTACGTACGACTCCTCACGGTATGCCCCCGCCCGGGGACCGGCCGTGCCGGGTCCCCCTACGGGCACGCGACACGACCCGCCGACATTAGTATTGTCACTTTACAAATTCCGGCAGACCGCCGGTCGTCGGATGGGCTCCCCCGCGGTACGGGCGGAGCCCGGCGACACCCATGGGGAGGTACGACGACATGACCGGGACCGTCACCAACTGGGCCGGCAACATCACCTACACCGCCGGTGAGGTGCGCCGGCCGGAGTCGGCCGGGGCGCTGCGGGCACTGGTCGCCGCCAGCGCGAAGGTGCGCGCCCTGGGCAGCGGGCACTCCTTCAACGAGATCGCCGACCCGGGAGCCGACGGCGTACTGCTCTCGACGGCCGCGCTGCCGCCCGAGGTGGACGTCGACACGTCTGCGCGCACCGTCCGGGTCGGCGGCGGGGTCCGGTACGCGGAGCTGGCCCGGCGGGTACACGCGCACGGGCTGGCGCTGCCCAACATGGCCTCCCTGCCGCACATCTCGGTGGCCGGCTCGGTGGCGACCGGCACCCACGGCTCGGGCGTGACGAACGGGCCGCTCGCCTCGGCCGTGCGCGAGGTGGAGCTGGTCACGGCGGACGGATCGACGGTGACGATCGCACGCGGGGACGCCCGGTTCGACGGGGCGGTCACCTCCCTCGGCGCGCTCGGGATCGTCACCGCGCTCACCCTGGACCTGGAACCGGCCTTTGGGGTGGAGCAGCACCTGTTCACGGAACTGCCGCTGGACGGGCTGGACTTCGAGGCCGTGGCGGGTGCCGCGTACAGCGTCAGCCTGTTCACCGACTGGCGGGACCCTGGCTTCCGGCAAGTGTGGCTGAAGCGGCGCACCGACCAGCCGCTGCCCCGCTTCCCGTGGGCGGTGCCCGCGAAGGTCGCGCTGCACCCGGTGCCCGGGATGCCCGCGGAGAACTGCACCGAGCAGCTCGGCGTGCCCGGACCGTGGCACGAGCGGCTGCCGCACTTCCGCGCGGAGTTCACCCCGAGCAGCGGCGCCGAGCTCCAGTCGGAGTACCTGCTGCCGCGCGAGCACGCGCTCGACGCGCTGCACGCGGTGCGCCTCGTCCGGGAGAGCGTCGCCCCGGTGCTCCAGATCTGCGAGGTGCGCACCGTCGCCGCCGACCCGCAGTGGCTGAGCCCGAGCCACGCCCGGGACACGGTCGCGCTGCACTTCACCTGGATCGACGATGTGGCGGCCGTGCTGCCGGTGGTGCGGCGGCTGGAAGAGGTGCTGGACGCCTTCGGCCCGCGCCCCCACTGGGGCAAGGTGTTCGCCGTGCCGGCCGCCGCGCTGCGCGGGCGGTATCCGCGGCTGGACGACTTCCGGGCCCTGGTGGGCGAGCTGGACCCGGCGGGGAAGTTCACCAACGCGTTCGTAGGAGACCTGCTCGGCGGCTGACCCGCCCGGCCGGCCTTCCTCCGGCCCCCTCACCGGATCACACCGCCCGCGCGCCCCGGATCCCACGGCCCGCGCGCCCCGGATCCCACGGCCCGCGCGCCCCGGGGCCGCCGGCTCGCGGCCCGGGCGGGGCGCGCCGGTACGACGACGGTCCGCGCCCGGTGGTGCGGCGGCGGTCCGAGCGGCCGCCGTCCCGGCCGGGTGGAAGTCGTGGGACAAGGCCGTCGAGGCCCTGCGCACGGCACTCACCCACTGGCCCCGCGAGGCGGCGTCCACGCGTTGAGCGGGCGCCGGCCCCGTCGCCGGCCCCGGTCAGTCTCCGGCGCCGCTGAGCGCCTGCACCTCCTGGTACGAGGGAGCCGCGCCCCGCGGGACTCGGCCGGCCGCGACATCGGTCATGGTCTCCACGGCGGCGCCGAGCGCCCGCCGGTACAGCAGCGAGCCGAGGCTGACCCGGCGTACGCCGAGGTCCGCGAGCTGGGCGACGGTGGGGCCGGCCGGCGCGTAGAGGACGTTGAGGGGCACCTCGACGCGTTCGACCAGGGCGGCGATCGGTTCCGGGTCGCCGAGTCCGGGCACGAACACGCCGTCGGCGCCCGCCTGCTGGTAGGCGTCGAGGCGGCTCAGCGTCTCCGTCACCGTTTCGGGGCGGCCCAGCCAGTACGTGTCCGTACGGGCGTTGACGAACAGGCCGGGCACGGCGGCCTTGACGGCGGCGATCTTCGCGGCGTGCCGCCCGGTCGGTCCGCAGCCGTCCTCCAGGTTGACGCCGACCGCACCGGCCTCCCACAACTCGCGTGCGAAGTGCGCCACTTCGTCCGGATCGTCGCTGAACCCGCCCTCCGCGTCGACGGAGAGGCAGAACGGCTGCGAGCCGAGCGCGAGCGCGAGCCGGAGGGTGTGCTCGCGGGTCGCGGCGGCTCCGTCGGGCAGCCCGGCGGAGGCGGCCACCCCGAGACTGGTGGTGCCCACGGCCGGGAAGCCGGCGGCGGCGAGGGCCAGGGCGGAGGCGTGGTCCCAGGCGTTGGGCAGCAACAGGGGTGACCCGGCGTGGTGCAGGTCGGCGAAGGCCGTCATGACCGGCCGCCCACGGCGTCGGCGCGGACGGCGGGCCCGGCGGGGTGACGGACGGGTTCGCCGGAGTCCCGGCCCCCGCCCGGTGAGTGGCCGGGTCGTCCCGCGGCGGGCGCGTCCGGCCGGCCGGCCGGGATCCGGGCGGGGGTGTCGTGCGTGGTCTCGCTCATACCGGCAACGCTAGGAGCCGATCACTTCGGCGCCGGCCGAAGTGTCGCCGGCGGCCCCGGTCGTCAGTCCTTCCGTTCCCCCGCGCTGCGCTCCACGCAGAACTCGTTGCCCTCCGGGTCGGCGAGCACCGCCCATCCGGTGCCGTCCGGGTTGCGGCGGTCGTCGACCAGTGCGGCGCCGAGGCCGAGCAGCCGCTCGACCTCCTCGTCGCGGGTGCGGTCCTGCGGTTGCAGGTCGAGGTGGATGCGGTTCTTGACCGTCTTGGTGTCCGGCACGGCGATGAAGAGCAGGCCGGCGCCCTCGATCAGCGCCTCCTCGTAGCCCGGCCCGCAGTCCTCGTGCACGGGCAGGCCGAGGACCTGCGACCAGAAACCGGCCAGCGCGTAGGCGTCGGCGGAGTCGATCGTCACATGGCGAATGGCTGAAGTCATGCGGGGATTGTGCCAGGGCCGCCCGAGACGGTGAGCCGGAAGCGCGCGGCGGGTCCCGTGACCCAGTACACGCTCAACTCGTTCGCGGTGACGGTTGCTTCGGCATTCTGGACCTCCTCCACCACGACCGGCACCAGGGCCGCGAGGGGCACGGCGTCCGGTTCCCCGGTGAGCCGGACGAGGGCGAGGGCGACGACGAGCGTCGCGCCCTTCACCGCCGAGCCCGCCGGCTCCCGCGGCGCCCCGGGCACCCGGCCCCGGACCCCCGGCTCGGTGCGTGCCCGACTCGGTGACTGCGACCGCTGCTTTCGGATGCCGCTCCGTCTCCGGCCGCGGATCCGACAGGTCCTGCGCGGGGGCGAGTTCGGCTCGTACGCCCGCAGCCGCGGCCACCCGGTGATCGGCACCGGTGCACCGGGGGCCGCGCCCGCCACCGGATGGGCGCGCACCGCCACCGCGCCGCGGGCCGAGGCCGCGGCCGGGCGGCGGCAGCCACGTCGGCGGCGGTTCCCTTCCGGCGCGGGCCTGGGGCGCCCCGGTTCCGGACGGGGCGCCCCAGGGGCTCATCCGTGTGCGTTCGTTCGACCGTGCCCTCCCCCACGTACCCTGCCGCCGGGCGCCGAATGCCTGCCGACGGGACTCCGGGCGGCCCCGGGCGCGTCGGACGGCCGTCCCGCACCGGCGGCCGGTCGACTACCGTCGGTCGCATGACCAGCGACCGTGCCCCCGCCCTCGCGTCGGCCCTCGCCGCCGGGCCGGTCGTGCTCGACGGCGGCATGTCCAACCAGCTCGAGTCGGCCGGGCACGACCTGGGCGACGCGCTGTGGTCGGCGCGGCTGCTGGCCGAACGCCCCGAGGCGGTCGTCGAGGCGCACCTCGCCTACTTCACGGCGGGCGCGGACGTGGCGATCACGGCCAGCTACCAGGCCACTTTCGAAGGGTTCGCCGGACGCGGGATCGGCCGTGAGCGGGCCGCCGGACTCATCGGGTCGAGCGTGGAGCTGGCCCGGGAGGCGGTGCGCGAGGCGCGTGCGCGGGGCGTCACGAGGCCGCTCTGGGTGGCCGCGTCGGCCGGACCCTACGGCGCGATGCTCGCGGACGGCTCCGAGTACCGGGGCCGCTACGGGCTGACCGTCGACGAGCTGGAACGCTTCCACCGGCCGCGCCTGGAGGCGCTGGCCGCCGCCCGCCCCGACGTGCTGGCCCTGGAGACCGTCCCGGACGCGGACGAGGCGAGGGCCCTGCTGCGGGCGGTGCGCGGGCTCGGCGTGCCCGCCTGGCTCTCGTACACGGTCGACGGTCCGCGCACCCGCGCCGGGCAGCCGCTTCAGGAGGCGTTCGCGCCGGCCGCCGACGCGGAGGAGGTGATCGCGGTCGGCGTGAACTGCTGCGTGCCCGAGGACGCGGACGCCGCCGTGGCGACGGCGTCACGGGTGACCGGCAAGCCGGTCGTCGTCTACCCCAACAGCGGCGAGACCTGGAACGCCGCGGCCCGCTCCTGGAACGGCCGCTCCACCTTCACCCCCGCCCGGGTCGAGCGCTGGCGCGCCCGCGGCGCCCGGCTGATCGGCGGCTGCTGCCGGGTGGGCCCGGAGACCATCGCGGAGATCGCCCGGACGCTGACGCGGTCGTGACCGCCCTCCGGTCGCCGGCGGACCGCGCCGCCGCGACCGGGCGTCCCCGGGCGCCGCGCACCCCTGCCGCCGCCGGCCCGGCGCCAGCGGCCCCTGTCAGGTGTCGTGGACGCCGCCCGTGCGGCGCAGGCGGCGGATCACCGCGCGGAGCTCCGCGGCGCGGGCGGGGGAGGCGTCGGCCGGACCCGAGGACCTGCCGGCCGGTGCCGGACGAGGCGCGGGCTCGGCCGTCCACAGGGCCATCTCCGCGTCCCGGGGCCCGTGGACCGTGTGCGGGGGGCCGTCGCCGAAGATCCGTACCGGGTGGGTCGGGTCCCAGGCCGGCCAGCCGGGGTCGCCGTCGGTGGCGAAGCGGACCCAGGCGGCGTGCATGGCGTCCGCCAGTTCCTGCGGGGCGCCCTCACCGGCGAGTCTGCGGGAGTCCGGGACGTCGCCGGTGTCGAAGACGAAGCCGAGTTCCAGGGCGTGACAGGCGCCGAGGTCGGGCAGGAGCGAGGGCCAGGCGAACTCGTAGACGTACGAGGAGCCGGGACGGGCGTCGGCCAGGCGGTGCAGCGGGCGGCGCAGCAGGTGGTCGGTGACCAGTTGACCGACTGTCTCGGCGGCGCCGGCCCGGGGCCGCAGGGACCGGTAGCCGCGGACCACCTCGTGCCCGCAGTGGCAGCGGGCCATGGCGCCGGCCAGGGCCACCGGGCCGAGCCGGTCCACGCGTTCGAGGAGACCGCCCGGCACCAGCCACAGCCGGTACTCGTCGCGGGTCCACCCCATGAGCAGGTCGGCGTCCCGCGCCGCAGCCCCGTCCACCAGCGCCTGAAGGGGGTCGCGGGGCACGAGGTCGCCGTCGACGACGATGCCGAAGGCCGGACCGCCGAGGACCGGGCTGCTGAGCCGGCCGACCTCGGCCTGGGTGCGCAGCAGCAGCTCACGGTCGACGGCGGAGAACGCCTCGGCGGTGGCCGGCACCCTCAGCCGGGCGGCCATCCGGCGTACCATCCGCCGCACCTTGTCCCGCTCGACGGCCTCCGGCGGTCCGCTCTGCAGAACGGCGCGCCGGAACAGCCCCTGTGCCTGCGGGGCGGCGATGAGCGCGCCGACGCTGATGGCGCCGGCCGACTGGCCGCACAGGGTGATCCGGCCGGGGTCCCCGCCGAACGCCGCGATGGACTCGTCAACCCACCGCAGCGCGGCGAGCTGGTCGCGCAGTCCGGGGTTGGCGGGGGCGTCCGGGAACAGCCCGTAGCCCTCCACGCCCAGCCGGTAGTTGACGGAGACGAGGACGACTCCGTCACGTGCGAAGGCGTACCCCTCGTACACGGGGACGGCCGACGAGCCGCGGGTGAGCGCGCCGCCGTGCAGCCACACCAGGACGGGCAGCCGGGCGCCCGCCGCCGGATCGGGCGTCCACACGTTGAGGTTGAGGCAGTCGTCGCCGGGCACGACGGGGTCGGACAAGTACTGGGCGAAGGCCTCCGAGTACGGCGGCTTCGGCGCGGTCGGCCCGTAGGCGGCCGCCTCGCGCACCCCGTCCCACGGCTCGGGCGGCTCCGGCGGCCCGAAACGGCGCGGGCCGAACGGGGGCGCCGCGTACGGAATCCCGCGGAACACGGCCACCCCGTGCTCGTACCTTCCGCGTACCGCCCCATGAGGCGTTCTGACCACGGGGTCCGTCTGGTCTGCCGTCATGCGCCCACCAGCCCTTCGCCGCGCACGCCCTCGGCGCTCGCTCTCCGTGCCCGTCCCGCGTGTACGCTCCTGCGCTCTCGTGCACCGGTGTCACCAGAGCACCACAGGAGCGCGCGCTATTCCGCCGCACGGGTCCGACATGGGGCCGTACGGCGTACCCGACGGCTCCGGGGCCCGGTCGGCCACCTCCCTGCGCTCGCACGTACGTCCGATCAGACGCCGGAGCCCACCCGGCCACCCGTCACCCCCGCACGCCCGTCACCCCCGTACGCCCGCACGCCGGGCCGACCTTGGCCGGACACCCCCGCATTCGAACATCAGTACGTCCGATCGAGCCCGGCCGCACGCCCGCACGCCGGGCGCCCGGCCGGTCCCCGGCCGCGCCGCGCACCCCGGGTCCGCCGTCCACCGTCCGTCGGACGATTGACCGGCCCTCGGCACCGGATCTACCGTTCAGCCGTCCAGAAAACGCTTTCCGCCTATGTCTCCCGCGTTCACCGCCCAGGAGGACCATGCCCAGCGCCCAGCCGCTCCAAGCCGTGTTCGCCATGGATCCGGTGCACCTGCCCCGGCTCTTCCCGCCGCACCTGATGACGCGGCTGCGACGGACGGCCGGTCTCGATCCCGCGTTCGTCGTGCGGGACTTCGCCGACCCTGCCGCGGCCGGCCGGCTCTCCGAGGTCGAGGTGCTGGTCACCGGCTGGGGCTGCCCCCCTCTGGACGCGGCGGCGCTGGCCGCGCTGCCCCGGCTGCGCGCCGTGCTGCACTCCGCCGGATCCGTCCGGCCACTGGCCGGCGAGGCCCTGTGGGAGCGCGGGATCGTGGTGTCCAGCGCGGCCGCCGGCAACGCGCTGCCGGTCGCCGAGTACACGCTCGCGATGATCCTGCTCGCCGGGAAGGACGTGTTCACCCATCGTGAGCGCTTCCGTGTCACGCACGCCCACCCCTCCCCCGACGAGACGGCCGCCATCGGCAACCTGGGGCGCCGGGTCGGGGTCGTCGGCGCCTCCCGGGTGGGCCGCCGACTGCTGGAGCTGCTGCGGCCGTACGACTTCGAGGTGCTGCTCCACGACCCCTACGTCGACGCCGCCGAAGCCGCCGCGCTGGGCGCCGAGCCGGTGCCGCTGGAGGAACTGCTGCGCCGCAGCGACATCGTCAGCCTGCACGCACCGGACCTGCCCGGGACCCGGCACCTGCTCGACCGCCACCGGCTGGGTCTGATCCGGGACGGCGGCGTGCTGGTCAACACCGCGCGGGGCGCGCTGGTGGACCACGCGGCCCTCACCGAGGAGCTGGTCTCCGGCCGCCTGCGGGCGGTCCTGGACGTCACCGATCCCGAGCCGCTGCCCGCCGGCTCGCCGCTGTACCGGCTGCCGAACGTCTTCCTCACCCCGCACCTCGCGGGTTCGCTCGGTAACGAACTGGAGCGCCTGGGCCGGATCGTCGCCGACGAGCTGGACCTCCTGGCCGCGGGCCTGCCACCGGCCCACGAGGTACGGCACTCGGACCTGACCCGGGTGGCGTGAGCGCCGTCGGACCGGCCGCGACGACCACCGTCCCCGACGTCACGACGGGAGTGAACGGCCGGGCGGCGCCCGGCCGTTCACCATGTCAGCCGCCGTCCTCCGCTCCGCCGCGGTCGGCCCCCACCAGGGCCTCCATCAGATCCACGGCGCTGCCGTCGTGATCGCTGCCGGCCGTGCCGCTGCCGGTCTGGACGTTGGCCGTGCGGTCGACCTCGAGGATCGAGTCGGCGTTGGAGTTGTCGATGACGGTGATCAGACCACCGGTCCCGGCCGCCGCCCGGGGTGCGGCCCCGGCCAGCAGGGCCGCCGCCAGGACGGCCGCCGTACGCAGCCGGGGCAGGGCCCCGCTCACCCGCCCACGCCCGCGCGCTCGGGCCGCCGGTGGGCCAGGTTGCGCTCCAGCAGGCTGGTCGCGGCCCGCACGCCGATGCCGCGGGCCGGGTCCACCGCGGGCAACCGGCCGTCGGCCTGCCGGAGTTCGGTGAGCGCGGTGTCCATCGCCTCGTGTGCGGCGAAGAGACACGGGGTGCTGTAGATCGCGACGTCCACGCCGAGTTCGGACAGCTCGCCCAGCGACAGTCGCGGGGACTTGCCGCCGGCGATCTGGTTGAACAGCAGCGGCTTGTCGCCGACCACGTCGCGCACCCGGCGGAGCCACTCCACGCTGCGGATGCCGTCGACCAGGATCACGTCGGCCCCGGTGCCCGCGAGCTCCTTGGCCCGGTGCAGGATGTCGGCCTCGTCGGTGGCGTCGGTCCGGGCCACCACGACCAGGTCCTGACGGGTCGCCAGCACCTGCTCCAGCTTGGCGAGGTACTCGTCGAGCGGGAGCACCTGCTTGCCGTCGGCGTGCCCGCACCGGCGAGGGCGCTTCTGGTCCTCAAGGATCACACCGGAGGCCCCGATCCGCTCCAGGCCCTCCACCACGTGGCAGGCGACCTCGGGATCGACGTAGCCGTCGTCGATGTCGACCAGCAGGTGGTGGGCGGGGAAGGCGCCCCGCAGCCGCTGGACGAACGCCACCATGTCCGGCCAGGCGATGAAGCCGATGTCCGGCAGTCCGTAGTACGACGCCGCGAAGCCGAAGCCGGAGACGAACATCCCGTCGTAGTGTTCGGCCGCGATGGAGGCCGAGTACATGTCGTAGACACCGATCAGCGGGGTGGTCCCCGGTCCGGCGATCTGCTCGCGCAGCTTCTTTCCGTAGGTCAAGGCGTGTCTCCTCCGATGTGGGGGTGGGGCACGCGGCGCGCCGCTGGAACGCGGAGCACCCGTGGGACGCGCGACGCCAGGAGGACCACCGGACGAACGGCGGTCCGCGACACAACGACCCTTTGCCAAGACAAAAGGTTCTCTGGGTTTCCGCCAGGCATTGCCATGGGACGCTCTTTACTCACTCCAATGGCGTAACGGCTTCACCGGAGAAACGTCACTGATCGGCGTGTCGAGTCACCCGGTCGACGCGATCGCGCAGGTGAGCGCGGAAACCGGGGCCGGCGTCGAGCCCGGGGACGCGTCCGAGGGCGTCTTCCGGAAGCGCGTCCGAGGGTGTCTCCGGAGGCGTCTTCCGAGGGCGTCTTCGAAGGGATGCCCGAGAGCGTCTTCCGGGAGCGTCTTCGGGGGCGGTGCGGAACACCCGGCCCCGGCCCTGCTCGGGGCACCGGACCGGCGGGCGGCCGGCGCCCCCGCCCCGCCCCGGCGCCACAACGAGAACCCGCCGGCACGGGCGGGGATCCGCGTCCCGCCGCGGGGACCGGCTTCCAAGTCGTACCACTCGTCGGCGGGTTCCCGGGCGGCGGGCCGAGGGCGGTCCGATTCCTTCAAGACCGGCGGGCACGGCCGTCCTAATGTGCGGGCATGACTTCCCCGACTCCACGATTCGCCGTGCTCGGCCTCGTCGTCTCCGACCTGGCCGCCTCGCTCGCCTTCTACCGCCGCCTCGGGCTGGTCTTCCCGGAGGGCGCCGAACGACAGCCGCACGTCGAGGCCGAGTTGCCCGGCGGGCCGACCCTCGCCCTGGACACCGAGGAGACCATCCGCTCCTTCCACGCCGACTGGCGGCCCCCGGCCGGCGGTGGCCGCGTCTCGCTCGCCTTCCGCTGCGACACGCCCGCCGGCGTCGACTCCCTGTACGAGGACCTGGTCGGCGCCGGGTACCACGGCGAGCTCAAGCCGTGGGACGCGGTCTGGGGCATGCGGTACGCGGTCGTGCACGATCCCGACGGCAACGGCGTCGACCTCTTCGCCGTCCTACCCCCGGCCGGCCAGTAGCCGCCCCAGCGTCGTGCCCGTGAACTCCCGCACGTCCCGCGCGAGGTGCGCCTGGTCGGCGAAGCCCGCGCGGGCCGCGCACTCGGCGTGCGGCACCCCGGCGCGCGCCAGCGCGAGCGCCCGCCGCAGCCGCAGCACGCGGGCCAGCGTCTTGGGCCCGTAGCCGAAGACGGCCAGCGAACGCCGGTGCAACTGACGGGCGCCGAGGCCGAGTTCGTCGGCGGTGGCGGCGACCGGGCGGCCGGCCTCCAGGGCCGCGACGAGCCGCCCCAGCAGCGGGTCGGGCGGACCGGTCCGCGCCGCCCGTTCCAGCGCCGCCGCTTCCAACGCGGTCGCGGCGACCGGCGCCGCCGCCACGCGCTCGCGCAGCCGCCGTACGGCCGCGGCGGGCCAGAGCTCGGCCAGTTCTACGCGCCGGTCGCGCAGTTCGCGCGCGGGCACGCCGAGGTAGCCGGGCGCCGTGCCGGGGAAGAAGCGCACGCCCGCCCAGTGCGCGGGCGGCCCATCGGGGTGGTACGCCCGCGTGTCGGGCCCCGCGACCAGCAGCCGCCCCTCGCTCCACAACAGGTCCATGCATCCGTCGGGCAGCACGAGTCCGGCCCCCGGCCCGACCGGGGACTTCGTCCACACCACCGCACCGGGCAGCCGGGAGGGCCGTTCCGCGTACCCGGCCGCCCGCGCGGGTGTCCCGGCGGCCGCCCGCGCAGGGCTAGGGCCGGGCATGCGCTGTCCGGTCCGGTCCGGGCGGCGGGCCCTGGACCACGGCCGGTCCCGTCCCGGTGCGGTGCCCCTGGCGGCTGACGCCGTGGACGCGCTTGAAGGCGGTGGACGGGGCGAAGGCGCTGCCGAAGCCGACCTCGCGGGCGACGGCGGCCACGGTGTCGTCGTCACTGTCGCACGGCCGGTCGACGGCCAGGGCGAGGCGCCGGCCGGTGAGGTACGCCATCCGGTCCTCCACGCGCACGGCCCTCGGCGGTTCGAGGCAGGCGCGGATCACGAAGGCGCCGCGGGCGCGCGGGCCCTTCAGCAGACCGGCGAGTGCGTCCATGGGGTCAGCGTAGACGCGCGCGCATGCGGATGGCCGGTTCGGCGACGTTCCCCCGCCGCGCCGGGAAGTCGGCCGGCCTCGGGAGAGCGGTGGCGCAGGGGTCACCACCTCGGTGGCGGCCCCGCCTTCACCGGCCGACGGGACCCGGGCGTCGTCCACCGGCGGTGTCCGGGGGTCACCGACCCCGCGGTCGCCGGGGTCACCCGCCCTGCGGCATCCGGGCATCACCGACCCCGCGGTGTCCGGGGGTCGCCGATCCCGCGCGGTATGCGGGGTCACTGGCCCGGTGGCGGACCGGCGCCGTTGCCCTCCTCCTTGTACGGGCCGCGCGCCTGGGCGCTCCTGGCGTGGGCGCGCAGGCGCGCGGTCACGTCCTCGGGCGGCAGGAAGCGCGACCATCGCTCGGGGAACTCGGAGGGCATGTCGGGGTCGTCCGGGTCGTCGGGCTCGCTCTCCCGGGCGGCGGCGGCCCGGGCGACGTACTCGGCGATCTGCGCCTCGCGCACCCGCTCGTTGGCGGCGCGGGCCGACGCCGTCGCGGCGGCCGGCCAGACCCGGTCGATCGCTGCGTTGACCGCGGCCCCGACGAGCACCGCGAACGCGGACACGCCGATCCACAGCAGCACGGCGACCGGCGCGGCCAGGGAGCCGTAGATGGTGGGGCCCTCTACGGTGCTGGTGAGGTAGATGCGCAGCAGGAAGCTGCACACCACCCACATGGCGAGCGCGACCAGGGCGCCGGGCACGTCCTCGATCCACGGGGAGCGCACGGGCACGGACACGTGGTAGAGCGTGGTCAGGAAGGCGATGGACAGGACGATCACCACGGGCCAGTACAGGACCTGGACGACCGTCGTGGACCAGGGCACGATCCGCACCACCGCGTCCGGGCCCGCCACCATCAGCGGCAGCGCGATCGAGCCGATCAGCAGCGCCACGACGAACAGCGCGAACGCCATCAGACGGGTCCGGACGATGCCGCGCACGCCGTCGAGGCCGTACATCACGGTGATGGTGTCGATGAACACGTTCACCGCCCGGGAGCCCGACCACAGGGCGAACACGAACCCGATGGAGATGACGTCGGGCCTGCCGCCCTTCATCACGTCCCGCAGGATGGGCTGGGTGATCTCCTTGACGCCCTGGTCGGACAGGACGGTGCGGGAGGCGTCCAGGATGTTGCGCTCCAGGCTGGCGATGGTGTGCGCGCCGGTCCAGGAGTCGACGTAGAACAGCAGTCCGATCAGGCTGAGCAGCAGCGGCGGGACGGACAGCAGGGAGAAGAACGCGGCCTCGGCGGCCAGCCCCAGGATCCGGTACTCCATGCACGAGTTGACAGTGTCCTTGAGCAGCAGCCAGGCGGTCCTGCGTTTGGACACGTTCCGGTAGAGGGCTCTGGCCCGGTGGAAACGGCCGGTCGGCCTGTCGGGGGTCTCACTGGCTGGCTGCACGACCTAAAGGTATCCCTGCCGGGACCCGGCTCCGTCACCTACCGGGAGGCCCCCGTGCGGTCCGGCCGGCGCGGACGGCCGGAAGCCGTGTGGTGACCCGCCGTGCCGCGGGTAGGTTCCGTGACATGGCAGCCAGCACCCACACCGTGACCAATCAGGCGCCGCCGTTGCTCGGCTACGACGTCTACGGCGCCGACCGGGCCCTGACCGAGGCGGTCGACCGGCACGTCGACGCGGAACTGCTCACGGAGGTGCGCGGCGAGCTGGCGGCCCTCGGCCGGTCCGCGGGCTCCGCCCAGCTTCAGGAGTGGGGTGCGCAGGCCAACGACAACCCGCCGGCCCTGCGCACCCATGACCGCTACGGCCACCGGATCGACGAGGTGGACTTCCACCCGGCCTGGCACCGGCTGCTCGGCAAGGGCGTCTCCGCGGGCCTGACGGCCGCCTGGACGCGCCCGGCGGGGCATGTGCGGCGCGCGGCCGCGTTCGTGGTCTGGACGCAGGTCGAGGCGGGCAACGGCTGCCCGCTGTCGATGACCCACGCGGCGGTGCCCGCGCTGCGCACCGACCCGGAGCTGGCCGCCGAGTGGGTGCCCCGGCTGACCTCCATGGTCTACGACCGCGAGCTGCGGCCCGCGCACCTGAAGGCCGGGGCGCTGTTCGGGATGGGCCTGACCGAGAAGCAGGGCGGCAGCGACGTACACGCCAACACCACGTCCGCGCGGCCGCTCGCCGAGGCCGGCGCCTACGAGCTGACCGGGCACAAGTGGTTCTGCTCGGCGCCGATGTCGGACGGCTTCCTGGTGCTGGCCCAGGCTCCGGGCGGGCTCACCTGCTTCCTGGTGCCGCGCGTGCTGGCGGACGGCACGCGGAACGTGTTCCTGGTCCAGCGGCTGAAGGAGAAACTGGGCAACCGGTCGAACGCCTCCGCCGAGGTGGAGTTCGACCGCACCTGGGCGCGCCGGGTCGGCGAGGAGGGGCGCGGGGTGCACACCGTCATGGAGATGGTGGCGGCGACCCGGCTGGACTGTGTGCTCGGCTCGGCCGGGCTGATGCGGCAGGCGGTGGCGCAGGCGGTGCACCACTGCGACCACCGCGAGGCGTTCGGCGGCAGGCTCGTCGACAAGCCGCTGATGCGCAACGTGCTGGCCGATCTCGCACTGGAGTCGGAGGCGGCGACGACGCTCGGGCTCCGGCTCGCGGCGGCCTACGACGACGGGGGCGAGCAGGAGCGGGCGTTCCTGCGGATCGCGGTGCCGGCCGCCAAGTACTGGGTGACCAAGCGGTGTGCGCCGCTCGCGGTGGAGGCGTCCGAGTGCCTGGGCGGCAACGGGTACGTGGAGGACTCCCAGATGCCCCGGCTGGTGCGGGAGTCGCCGCTCAACTCGATCTGGGAGGGCGCCGGCAACGTGCAGGCGCTGGACGTGCTGCGGGCGCTGCGGCGGGAGCCGCAGGTGCTCGACGCCTATCTGCGGGAGGTCGCCCGGGCACGCGGCGCCGACCACCGCCTCGACGCGGCCATCAAGGACCTGCTCACCGAGTTCGCCGACCTGGACGGCGTCGAGGCGCGCGCCCGCCGCCTGGTGGAGCGGCTCGCGCTGGTGCTCCAGGGGGCACTGCTGGTGCGGTACGCGCCGCCCGAGGTCTCGGACGCGTTCTGCGCCTCCCGGCTGGGCGGCGACTGGGGCGCGGCCTTCGGCACCCTGCCGCACACACTTGACCTGGCGTCACTGGTGGACCGGGCGCGGCCGGTGGTCTGACGCCGGTGTGGTTTCCGGCTACGGCGCGGGGTGGTGCCGCGCCGACACGGCACCACCCCCGCCACCGGCCCGTGGCGGGCCGGGGACGCCGCACGGAGCGGCGTCGGACAAGTCTCGACCAGACCTCCCCCTGATCACCAGGGTCTCGACAAGGTCCGGCCCCGCGTCCCCGTGACCGGCCGGTCCCTGCCCGCCCCGGCGGGAGGCACTCCCAACCGGACAGCCGGGAAGGTCGCCGGCACGTGGCCGGAACGCTCCGGGGCCACCGGCCGCCGGTGGCCCGGCGGCCCTTTCCCACGGGAGGCCCCGGTGGCTCGGGCACCGGTGGACGCGACGCGGTTCGCCGCCGTCGACACGGCGGCCTGACGGCGACGGCACGGCGACCCGACGGCGACGGTGCGGGTGCTCGACGAGGTGGGCTCCACGACCCTCGCCGCCCGGCGCACGCGCGTGCCGCCGCGCCCGGTGACCGGCCGGCCGGCCGGTCCTGAACGCCGGTGCCGCGCACCGGAGTCGGCCCGGAGCACGACGTCCGCACCGGGCCGCCCGACCCGTGAGGTGGTGGAGCGGCGGCGGACGGCGTACCGGCCGCGGCAGGTGCTGCCCGCGGCGCGCCACGGGCTGTCGTCCGTCGCGGACGCCGCCCACCCCATCATGGTGGTCGTCGGCGAGGGGCCCCGGTGCTGTGGTGGCAGAGGGCGTCCCCCGGTGCCGCGCGAGGCGGCCGGGCCGGGCCTCGAACTCGGCTCCGGCCGGGGCGAGGAGGCGGCCGGGACGGACGGCGTGGGCACTTCGGCGGTGGTGCGCCCGCCCGGCCGGGAGCGCGGTCGCGGCGGAGCGGCCCGAGCCGGCGCTGCGGGGCATCTTCCCCTTGTTTGCGGGGTCTTCGTCCTGCGGCGCCCCGGACTGCCGTAGCATCCCTTGCGGGTGGCCCCATGTGCTTCTTGGTCAACGCTCGGCTCGCGCGACGCAGTTGGCCCGCCCCGGCCGGCGGGCGCCCCGGCGGCGGACCGAGCCCTGAACTGGGGGGTTGGATGAAGCAACGCGGCAGACACCGCAGGCGCAGGCAGGGCCGTGCGCTGCGCGCGGCCCTGGCCGGGGCCGGCCTCTCGCTGACCGCCGCCGCCACCCTGATCAGCACCTCGCAGGCCACGGTCGCCGACGACCCGGGAGCCCTGAAGCCGCTCACCTCGTCCGCCCGGCTGGACCGGCTGCGGCTGACGGAACAGCCGGTCCCGGCACGGTCACTGGCCCGGCTCGCGGCGGCGATGGGCCGGCCGGTCGACGCCGGAGCGGTGCTGGACAGCGCCGACCGGACGCTGCGCGACGCGGACGGCTGCACGGCCGAGGAGAAGGAGTCGCTGCCGGTCGAACCGGCGGCCACCCGCGCGTACTGCTGGAACGCCGCCGACGCCGCCACCCGCCAGTGGCAGCCGGAGTCGGTGGCCACGTCCGGGGACGCCGCGGACGACGGCCGGTGGGGCACGCACCGCGTGATCCTCTCCGGCTGGTCCCGGCACGGCGGCGAGGCCGGCAGCGACCTGGCGCGGGTGGCCTTCGTCGACGCCGACGATCCGGACCACCTCACCTACACCTGGGCGCTGCTCGCCGTCCCGGTCGACGGCGGACGTGACTACCGCGGCCTGGCCTCGCGCGTGTCGGGAATGGTCTGGTACCGGGACAAGCTCCTGGTCACCACCTCCGGCGGTGAGCGCGACGCGCTGTACGTCTACGACCTGCGCCGGATCCAGCGCGCCACCGTCGCCGGCGACGCGGTCGGCCGGGTGCCGGGCGGCTGGTCGGCGCACGGGTACCGCTGGGTGCTGCCGGCGGTCGCGTCCTACCGGCCGGTGGAGGGCAGTTGCGCCCGGGCCGACACGCCGTCGGCTCAGGCGGACTCCGCCGATGACGGGGGTCTCGCCGCTCCGGCCGGTTCTCCCATCGCGGCCGCCCCCTGTCCGACCGGGCTCTCACTGGACCGGGGCTCCGCGCCGGGCAGTCTGGTGGCGAGCGAGACGGCGCCCCGGGGCAGCGGGCGGCACACCCGTCTGTGGCGGTACTCCTTCAGCACGGACCCGGACCGCGCCGGGCTGCTGGCCACCGACCCGGCCGGGACCGTCACCGCGCGGGAGGCGTACGAGACGAAGGTGGACGGGGTGCGGGGCGTGCTGACCCGGCGCACCGGCGCCTCCGGCCCCGTCTGGTACCTGGCCCGGGCCGCCGGCCCCGACAGCGGGCACGGCACCCTGTGGCGGCAGGACCTGCGGGGCGCCGGGGCGACGGAGTGCGGCTCCTCCGACGACACCCGCCGCTGCTGGGGCGACGGCACCGGCTCCCTCGCCTACTGGGCGCAGACCGGCGAGGTCTGGTCGCTGTCCGGGCGGACCCTGTTCGCGGTCCCCCTGTCCTCGGTCGAGCGGGCCCTGCGGTAGACCCCCGGGGCGGACGCCGCACGGACTCGTGAACGTCTCCCCGACCGCAGCGCCCGCGAGCTGCGCGGCCCGCTCCACGTGAGTCCGGGCACCCTCGATCGACACGGGCCCGGGCCGGATGATTCCCTGGCCGGCATGACGAACATCGCCGTGACCACCTGGTCCCTGGAGCAGACCGCCCCGGCCGACCTCCTCCCGGCCGCCGCTCCGGAGGGGGACGTCCGGATCGTCCGCTCCGAGGTGCCCTCGCCCGAGTTCAGCCGGTTCCTGTACGCGTCGGTCGGCGGCGACATCCGCTGGACCGACCGGCTCGGCTGGTCGTACGCGCGGTGGCGGGAGTTCCTGGAGCGTCCGGGGGTCGAGACGTGGGTGGCCTACGACCGGGGCACGCCCGCGGGTTACCTGGAGCTGGAGGCGCAGGACGACGGAGTGGTGGAGATCGTCTACTTCGGGCTGGTCCCGGCCTTCCGCGGCCGGCGGATCGGCGGCCACCTGCTGTCGTACGGAGCCGCCCGCGCCTGGGACCTCGCCGACCGCTGGCCGGGACTGGCGACGACGAAGCGGGTCTGGCTGCACACCTGCAGCAAGGACGGCGAGCACGCGATGGACAACTACCGGCGCCGCGGCTTCAAGCTCTTCGACACCAAGGTCGAGGAGGAGGCGGAAACGGCCACTCCTGGCCCCTGGCCGGGGGCGTACGCGGCCTGACCCGCGCGGCCGGGATCCCGTCAAGGCCCGACCCCCGACCCGGCCGGAACCAGTCCGCGCGATCCCGGCCCGACCGGACCGAACCCGCCCACGCGACCCCGGCCCGACCCGACCCGTAACCGCCGCCCCCGGGGCCCGGCCCGTCGCCCCGGGGCCCCACGGACCCGCCCCCGTCCCGCGGGCGCGTGCCTTACGCGCACACGGCCCAACCGGCGGAAGATGTCCGGAATCCGCCGGTCCAAGTGACCTCGAACATCGCCCGAACGCTCCCGCGCGGTCGTGGGGAACGCGGTCGGCACCGGACGGTCGCAGTGGGAACCGTCCAACCGCCGGACGTGTGATCAAAGACACCCTTGTCTTGCTCTGCGAGACAAGGGTGTCCACATATTGGATAATGCTGGACTGTGTCCAGATCGCCGTGCCACGCTGCGGTCATGTCTGGAACTGGAACCGCCTTGGTGAGCCGACGGCACGTCGACCACGGCCGCATGTCCAGCGCCATCTGTCCGGCGAGCTGATCCGCCCGCAGTGGCCCTGGGCCGTCGGCCCAGCCTCACCGGATCTTCTGTTCTCCCCTGCCTCCGCGCAATGACGCGCATGCCTGCCTGTCTGCCCATGCGCCCGCATCCGCGCAGGTCAGAGCCGCATACCCCGCTGTCCCGAAGGACGTATCGACCATGGCCGCCTCTTCGCAGAACCCCGTCGCGCCCCGCCGCAAGGTGAGTCGTCACCGCGGCGAGGGGCAGTGGGCCGTGGGGCACCTGACCCCGCTCAACGGCAACGAGCAGTTCAAGAAGGACGACGACGGTCTCAATGTGCGGACACGCATTGAGACGATCTACTCCAAGCGCGGATTCGACTCCATCGACCCCAACGACCTGCGGGGACGCTTCCGCTGGTGGGGCCTCTACACCCAGCGCCGCCCCGGGATCGACGGCGGCCGCACCGGTCTGCTGGAGCCCGAGGAGCTCGAGGACGAGTACTTCATGATGCGCGTCCGCATCACGGGCGGCCGGCTCACCACCGAGCAGTTGCGGGTGATCGGCGAGGTCGCCGAGACCTACGCCCGGGGCACCGCGGACATCACCGACCGGCAGAACATCCAGTTCCACTGGGTGCGGATCGAGGACGTGCCGGCCATCTGGGAGCGCCTGGAGTCGGTCGGCCTGTCCACCACGGAGGCCTGCGGCGACTGCCCGCGCGGCATGCTCGGCTCCCCGGTCGCCGGGGTCGCCGAGGACGAGATCATCGACGGCACCGCCGCGCTGGAGGAGATCGTCCGCCGCTACATCGGCGACCCCCGCTTCTCCAACCTGCCGCGCAAGTTCAAGACGGCCGTCTCCGGTTCCCCGCTGCTGGACGTCGCCCACGAGATCAACGACATCTCCTTCGTCGGCGTGGTCCACCCCGAGCACGGCCCCGGCTTCGACCTGTGGGTCGGCGGCGGCCTGTCCACCAACCCCCGGTTCGGGGAGCGGCTGGGCGCCTGGGTGCCCGAGTCGGACGTGCCGGACGTCTGGGAGGCCGTCACCTCCGTCTTCCGCGACTACGGCTACCGCCGGCTGCGCAACCGGGCCCGGCTGAAGTTCCTGCTCGCCGACTGGGGCGCGGAGAAGTTCCGCCAGGTGGTGGAGGACGAGTACCTCGGCCGCAAGCTGATCGACGGTCCGGCCCCCGAGATGCCGGCCCAGCGGTGGCGCGACCACATCGGCGTGCACCGCCAGAAGGACGGCCGTTTCTACGTCGGCTTCGCCCCGCGCGTGGGCCGGATGGACGGCTCGCTGCTCACCAAGGTCGCCGAACTGGCCGAGAACCACGGCTCCGGCCGGGTCTCCACCACCGTCGAGCAGAAGATGATCATCCTGGACGTTCCGCAGGACCGGGTCGACTCGCTGGTCGACGGTCTGGAGGCGCTGGACCTCAGGGTCAGCCCCTCCCCGTTCCGGCGCGGCACGATGGCCTGCACGGGCATCGAGTTCTGCAAGCTCGCCATCGTGGAGACCAAGGAGCGCGGCAGCGACCTCATCGACGAACTCGAGCGCCGGCTGCCCGACTTCGACGAGCCGCTCAGCATCAACATCAACGGCTGCCCCAACGCCTGTGCCCGCATCCAGACCGCGGACATCGGTCTCAAGGGCCAGCTGGTCACCGACGCCGACGGCAACCAGGTCGGCGGCTACCAGGTGCACCTGGGCGGCGCGCTCGGCCTGGAGCCTTCCTTCGGCCGCAAGGTCCGCGGGCTCAAGGTGACCTCCGCGGAGCTGCCCGACTACGTCGAGCGGGTCCTCAAGCGCTTCCAGGCCGAGCGCGAGGACGGCGAGCGGTTCGCCGTCTGGGCGGCGCGCGCCTCCGAGGAGGCCCTGTCGTGAGCGAGCGCGCCGCGCCCTTCTACTGCCCCTACTGCGGCGAGGAGGACCTGCGTCCGGGCGAGCAGGGCCACGGGGCCTGGGAATGCGCGGCGTGCAACCGGGCCTTCCAGTTGAAGTTCCTCGGGCTGCTGGCCCGGGGACTGAAGCAGGCCGCCGACGACGGAGGGGATGACCGCATATGACGACGGCTCAGGAAGAGCGCACCGCCGAGGAGTTGAAGGCGCTGGCCGAGCAGGCCGGTCGGGACCTGGAGGACGCCTCCGCGCTGGAGATCCTCCAGTGGGCGGCCGAGACCTTCGGCAAGCGGTTCTGCGTGACCTCCTCCATGGAGGACGCGGTGGTCGCCCACCTCGCCGCCCGCGCCATGCCCGGCGTGGACGTGGTGTTCCTCGACACCGGCTACCACTTCCCGGAGACCATCGGCACCCGCGACGCGGTGGAGGCCGTGATGGACGTCAACGTCATCACCCTCACCCCGAGGCAGACGGTCGCCGAGCAGGACGCCGAGTACGGCCCGAAGCTGCACGACCGGGACCCGGACCTGTGCTGCCGGCTGCGCAAGGTACAGCCACTGGAGCAGGGCCTGGAGGGCTACCAGGCGTGGGCGACCGGGCTGCGCCGCGACGAGTCCCCGACCCGGGCGAACACCCCGGTCGTCGGCTGGGACGAGAAGCGGCGGAAGGTGAAGATCTCCCCCATCGCGCGGTGGTCACAGGAAGATGTGGCAGCGTACGTCGCCGAGCACGGGGTTCTCACCAACCCGCTGCTGATGGACGGCTATGCCTCCGTCGGCTGCGCCCCGTGCACCCGCCGGGTGCTGGAGGGCGAGGACGCTCGCGCCGGCCGCTGGGCGGGCCGCTCCAAGACCGAGTGCGGACTGCACGGCTGACCATGACAGACATTCAGGAGACACACGTGACGACCGGAGCCACCGTCTGGCTCACGGGTCTGCCGAGCGCCGGCAAGACCACCATCGCGCACGAGCTGGCGGCCCGGCTCCGCGAGGAGGGCCACCGCGTCGAGGTCCTCGACGGCGACGAGATCCGCGAGTTCATCTCCGCGGGCCTCGGCTTCAGCCGCGAGGACCGGCACACCAACGTGCAGCGCATCGGCTTCGTCGCCGAACTGCTCGCCCGCAACGGCGTCCTCGCGCTGGTGCCGGTGATCGCGCCGTACGGCGACAGCCGGGACGCGGTGCGCAAGCGGCACGAGGAGAACGGCACCGCCTACGTCGAGGTGCACGTGGCGACGCCGGTCGAGGTGTGCTCCGTACGCGATGTGAAGGGCCTGTACGCCAAGCAGGCCGCGGGCGAGCTGACCGGGCTGACGGGCGTCGACGACCCCTACGAGGAGCCCGAGTCGCCGGACCTGCGGATCGAGTCGCAGCACCAGAGCGTGCGGGAGTCCGCGGCGTCCGTGTACGCGCTGCTCAGCGAAAGGGGACTGGCATGACGACCGTGGCGAGGGTGAAGGAGGGAGGCGAGGGCACCGACAGCCCGTACGCCCTCTCGCACCTGGACGCGCTGGAGTCCGAGGCGGTGCACATCTTCCGCGAGGTGGCGGGCGAGTTCGAGAACCCGGTGATCCTGTTCTCCGGCGGCAAGGACTCCATCCTGATGCTGCACCTCGCGCTGAAGGCGTTCGCGCCGGCGCCGGTGCCGTTCGCGCTGCTGCACGTGGACACCGGGCACAACTTCCCGGAGGTGCTGGAGTACCGCGACCGGACCGTGGCCCGGCACGGGCTGCGGCTGCACGTCGCCTCCGTGCAGGACTACATCGACCGGGGCGTGCTCAAGGAGCGCCCGGACGGGACCCGCAACCCGCTGCAGACCCTCCCGCTGACCGAGAAGATCCAGTCCGAGAAGTTCGACGCGGTCTTCGGCGGCGGGCGCCGCGACGAGGAGAAGGCGCGCGCCAAGGAGCGGGTGTTCTCGCTGCGTGACGAGTTCTCCCAGTGGGACCCGCGCCGCCAGCGCCCGGAGCTGTGGAACCTCTACAACGGCCGGCACGCCCCGGGCGAGCACGTGCGGGTGTTCCCGCTGTCGAACTGGACCGAGCTGGACGTGTGGCAGTACATCGCGCGGGAGGGCATCGAGCTCCCGGAGATCTACTTCGCGCACGAACGCGAGGTGTTCCGGCGCAACGGGATGTGGCTGACCGCCGGCGAGTGGGGCGGGCCCAAGGACGGCGAGAGCGTAGAGAAGCGCCAGGTGCGCTACCGCACGGTCGGTGACATGTCCTGCACCGGCGCGGTCGACTCCGACGCGGTGACGCTGGAGCAGGTGATCACCGAGATCGCCGCCTCCCGGCTCACCGAGCGGGGCGCGACCCGGGCCGACGACAAGCTCTCCGAGGCCGCGATGGAAGACCGCAAGCGCGAGGGGTACTTCTAGCCATGAACAGCACCACAGAACCCACCGAGCCGCTGTCGGTCGAACAGTTGTCGGAGACCACCCTGCTGCGGTTCGCCACCGCCGGGTCGGTCGACGACGGCAAGTCCACCCTCGTCGGGCGGCTGCTGCACGACTCCAAGTCGGTCCTCACCGACCAGTTGGAGGCCGTGGAGCGGGCCTCGGCCTCGCGCGGCCAGGACACCCCCGACCTGGCGCTGCTCACCGACGGCCTGCGCGCCGAGCGGGAGCAGGGCATCACCATCGACGTGGCCTACCGCTACTTCGCCACCCCGCGCCGCCGGTTCATCCTGGCCGACACGCCGGGCCATGTGCAGTACACCCGGAACATGGTCACCGGCGCCTCCACCGCCGAGCTGACGGTGATCCTGGTCGACGCCCGCAACGGCGTGGTCGAGCAGACCCGCCGGCACGCCGCCATCGCGGCGCTGCTGCGGGTCCCGCACGTGGTCCTCGCCGTGAACAAGATGGACCTGGTCGACTACCGGGAAACGGTGTTCGCGCGGATCGCCGAGGAGTTCACGGCGTACGCGACCGAGCTGGGCGTCCCGGAGGTCACCGCGATCCCGATCTCGGCGCTCGTGGGCGACAACGTGGTGGAGCCGTCCTCGACGATGGACTGGTACGGCGGCCCGACCGTGCTGGAGCACCTGGAGACGGTGCCGGTCAGCCACGACCTGAGCCACTGCCACGCGCGACTGCCCGTGCAGTACGTGATCCGGCCGCAGACCGCCGAGCACCCCGACTACCGGGGGTACGCCGGTCAGATCGCCGCCGGTTCGTTCCGCGTCGGCGACGAGGTCACCGTCCTGCCCTCCGGCCGCAGGTCGCGGATCTCCGGCCTGGACCTGCTCGGCGAGCCGGTCGACGTGGCCTGGACGACGCAGTCGGTGACCGTCCTGCTCCAGGACGACATCGACGTCTCGCGCGGCGACCTGATCGTGCCGAGCAAGGACGCCCCGGCGACCACCCAGGACGTGGAGGCGACCGTCTGCCACGTCGCCGACGCCCCGCTGACCGTCGGCCACCGGGTGCTGCTCAAGCACGGCACCCGCACCGTCAAGGCGATCGTCAAGGACATCCCGTCCCGGCTCACCCTCGACGACCTGTCCCTGCACCCGCACCCGGGGCAGCTCGTCGCCAACGACATCGGCCGGGTGAAGATCCGCACCGCCGAGCCGCTGCCGGTGGACTCCTACGCCGACTCGCGCCGCACCGGCTCGTTCATCCTGATCGACCCCAGCGACGGCACCACGCTCACCGCCGGCATGGTCGGCGAGTCGTTCGCCGCGCCGGACCCGGTCAAGGACTCCGCCGACGAGGACGGCTGGGACTTCTAGGCATGAGCTCCTACGACTTCTACTCGATGTTCGCCAAGGAGGGCGGCCGGGTCGGCAGCGGCGCCCTCGGCAGCGGGCAGGGCGGGGTGGCCCGATGTGTGCGCTGACGTACGCGCACCGCATGCGCGCCCGCACCCGCCACCGCCGACGAAGACCTGCCGACCTCCCGGCCACGACCTGAGAGACCGTGACCGCCGGGCCTCCGAGAGGACCGCCTCCCGTGCCTGCCAAACCCTCCGCCGTACTCCGCCGCGGCCTCGCCGTGGCCGCCGCCCTTCCGCTGCTCACCCTCGCCGCCTGCGGGTACGGATCCAACGCCAAGGACGACGCCGCCACCCAGAAGATCGCCGCCGGCGCGAAGAAGACCGACGGGCTCGACTCGGTCAGGATCGGCTACTTCGGCAACGTCACCCACGCGACCGCGCTGGTGGGCGTGCGCAAGGGCTTCTTCCAGAAGGAGCTGGGGGCGACCGTCGTCAAGCCCACCGTCTTCAACGCCGGCCCCTCCGAGATCGAGGCGCTGAACTCCGGCTCCATCGACATCGGCTGGATCGGCCCGTCCCCGGCGATCAACGGCTACACCAAGTCCGAGGGCAAGAACCTGCGGATCATCGGCGGTTCGGCGTCGGGCGGGGTCAAGCTCGTGGTGAACCCGGCGAAGATCAAGTCTTTGGCGGACGTCAAGGGCAAGAGGATCGCGACGCCCCAGCTGGGCAACACGCAGGACGTGGCGTTCCTCAACTGGATCGCCGAGCAGGGCTGGAAGGTCGACGCGCAGAGCGGCAAGGGCGACGTCTCGGTGGTCCGCACCGACAACAAGATCACCCCGGACGCCTACAGGTCCGGCTCCCTCGACGGCGCCTGGGTGCCCGAGCCGACCGCGTCCAAGCTGGTCGCCGAGGGTGCCAAGGTGCTGCTGGACGAGTCCACGCTGTGGCCCGGCCAGAAGTTCGTGATCACGAACGTCATCGTGTCGCAGAAGTTCCTCAAGGCGCACCCCGAGGCCGTCGAGGCGGTGCTGAGGGCGTCCGTCGAGACCAACAAGTGGATCAACGCCAACCCGGACCAGGCGAAGGCCGCGGCCAACGAGCAGCTGGCCGTCGACTCCGGCAAGGCCCTGCCGGCCGACGTCCTGGACCCGGCGTGGAAGTCGATCAGGATCACCGACGATCCGCTGGCCGCCACCCTGAACACCGAGGCGCAGCACGCGGTCGAGGCCGGTCTGCTCAAGCAGCCGAAGCTGGACGGCATCTACGACCTCGCCCTCCTGAACAAGGTCCTCCAGGCAGAGGGCCGGCCCACCGTCAGCGACGCCGGTCTCGGCGCCGAGTAGAGCCCGAAGCGGAAGAGTTCCCAGGAGGTGACGACCATGGCCACGACCTTCGCCGAGGCCGCCGAGTCCGTAACGCACGCGGCACGCCTTGAGAACGTCTCGAAGTCCTTCGCGGCTCCGGGCGGGCAGCAGCTGGTCCTGGACGACATCAGCCTCGATGTCGCCCCGGGCGAGTTCGTCACCCTCCTGGGGGCCTCGGGCTGCGGCAAGTCCACGCTGCTGAACCTGGTGGCGGGCCTGGACCGGCCCACCGCCGGCGCCATCACCACGGACGGCCGCCCCGCGCTGATGTTCCAGGAACACGCCCTGTTCCCGTGGCTGACCGCGGGCAAGAACATCGAGCTCGCCCTGAAACTGCGGGGCGTCGCCAAGCCGGAGCGGCGCGGCAGGGCCGAGGAACTGCTCGAACTGGTCCGGCTGAAGGGCGCGTACGGCAAGCGCGTCCACGAGCTGTCCGGCGGCATGCGCCAGCGCGTGGCGATGGCCCGCGCACTCGCCCAGGAGAGCAATCTGCTGCTGATGGACGAGCCGTTCGCGGCGCTGGACGCCATCACCCGGGACGTGCTGCACGACGAGCTGACCCGGATCTGGCAGGAGACCGGCGTCTCGGTCCTGTTCGTCACCCACAACGTGCGCGAGGCGGTGCGGCTCGCCCAGCGCGTGGTGCTGCTGTCCTCGCGTCCGGGCCGGGTGGCCCGCGAGTGGCGGGTGGACATCCCGCAGCCGCGCCGCATCGAGGACGCGCCCGTCGCGGAGCTGTCCCTGGAGATCACCGAAGTACTGCGTGGGGAGATCCGCCGTCATGGCCAGCACTGAGACGAAGACGGCGCAGGGCGCCGGACTGGCCGGCGTCGAGGCCGGGCTCGACGCGCTGGAGGCCGCCGAGAGCGGCCGTACGCCGTTCAGGCAGACCCTGGTCAACAAGATCCTGCCGCCGCTCGTGGCGGTCGTGGTGGTCCTGCTGGCGTGGCAGGCCCTGATCAGCTTCAAGATCGTCGACGACCCGACGAGGCTGCCCTCGCCGGCCGACGTGGGCGGCGAGTTCAAGGACGCCTGGTTGCGGGGCACCCTGCTCGGCTTCATCTGGACGTCCGTCTCGCGCGGTCTGCTGGGCTTCCTGTTCGCCCTCGCCATCGGCACCCCGCTGGGGCTGCTGGTGGCGCGGGTGAAGTTCGTGCGCGCGGCCATCGGGCCGGTGCTGTCGGGTCTCCAGTCGCTGCCGTCGGTGGCCTGGGTGCCGCCGGCGGTGATCTGGCTGGGCCTGAACAACTCGATGATGTACGCGGTGATCCTGCTCGGCGCGGTCCCGTCCATCGCCAACGGGCTGGTCTCCGGCATCGACCAGGTGCCGCCGCTGTTCCTGCGGGCCGGCCGCACGATGGGCGCGACGGGCGTCAAGGGGGCCTGGCACATCGTCCTGCCGGCCGCGCTGCCCGGCTACCTGGCCGGGCTGAAGCAGGGCTGGGCCTTCTCCTGGCGCTCGCTGATGGCGGCGGAGATCATCGCCTCCTCGCCCGACCTGGGCATCGGCCTGGGCGCGCTGCTGGAGAGCGGCCGCAACGCGAGCTCCATGTCCATGGTCTTCGAGGCCATCGTCCTGATCCTGTTCGTCGGCATCGCCATCGACCTGCTGATCTTCAGTCCGCTGGAGCGGTGGGTGCTGCGCAGCCGCGGTCTCTTCGTGAAGGGCTGACCCCCCATGTCCCAGCAGCCCGTTCTCCTGGTCGTCGCCCACGGCAGCCGTGATCCCCGGCATGCCGCGACCGTTCACGCCCTGGTGCGGCGGGTGCGGGCGATGCGCCCCCGGCTGCGGGTGGAGACGGGCTTCCTGGACTTCAACGTGCCGTCGGTGCGGGGTGTGCTGGAGTCCCTCGCGGCCGACGGCGGGAGCGGGGCGGGCGTGCGCGACGTCGTGGCGCTGCCGCTGCTGCTGACCCGGGCCTTCCACGCCAAGGCGGACATCCCGGCGGTGCTGCGGGAGGCGCCGGCCCGGCTGCGCGTCCGGCAGGCCGACGTCCTGGGGCCCTCCCCGCTGCTGGTCCGCGCCCTGGAACACCGGCTGTACGAGGCGGGTCTGTCCCCCGCCGACAAGCCCTCGACCGGGGTCGTGCTGGCCTCGGCGGGCTCCTCCGACCCGGAGGCGATCGCGGTGATCGCAGAAATCGCGCGGGAGTGGCGGCGCACCGGTTGGTGCGCCGTGCGGCCCGCGTTCGCCTCCGCATCCCTTCCGCGCACCGAGGACGCGGTGCGGGAGCTTCGCGAGCTGGGCTGTGCCAAGGTCGCGGTGGCGCCGTACGTCCTGGCCCCCGGCTTCCTGCCGGACCGCATCGCGCGCGGCGCTGCCGGGGCGGACGTCCTGGCCGATGTGCTCGGCCCGGCGCCGGAGGTGGCGCGGGTGCTGCTGGAGCGGTACGACGCCGCCCGGCTGCCGGCGGTCACGGCCGTCGGCGCGTGAACCGGGCCGTCCGCGGACCGGCGCTCCCCTGCGGCGCCGGCCCGCGGACGGCCCGGCCGCCGTCGCCCGCCGGGCATCGGCGCGCCCGGGACCGGTACCTCGTCCGGCGCCGGGCGGGGCGCGGGTGTCACCGTGTCACCACGCGGTGACACGAGAGCGGGGTCAGTCGAAGCGCAGGGCGCCGGTGCGGGTGCGCTTGAGTTCGAAGAGGTCGGGATGGCCGGCCAGGACCCGGAAGCCGTCGAAGAGCCGGGCCGCCTCGGCGCCGCGCGGGACCGCCCGCAGCACCGGCCCGAACCACACCGTCCCGTCGACATGGAGGGTGGGCGTGCCCACGTAGCCGCCCGATCCGGGCTCGGTGCCGGCCTCGTGGCTCAGCCGGACGGCCGCGTCGTGGGCGGGGTCGTGGGCGGCCCCGGCCAGTTCGGCGGGGAGGCCGAGTTCGGCCAGGGACTCGGCGACGACCGCGTCGAAGTCCGTCTCCCCGCGCTCGTGGATCCGGGTGCCGAACGCCGTGTAGAGGTCCCGCAGCACCTTGTCCCCGCCGTGCCGCTCGGCGGCGGCCGCGGCGACGCGCACCGGGCCGATCGACTTGTCGACCAGTTCCCGGTACCAGGCGGGCAGTTCGTTGCCGATGTTGTGCAGGTACAGGCTCATGACGTGGAACCGGAGGTCGAGCGGGCGTTCGCGCTCGACCTCCAGCAGCCAGCGCGAGGTGATCCAGGCGAAGGGGCAGGCGGGGTCGAAGTAGACGTCGACGCGGGTGGGCGGGGCGGTGTCCGGACCGGAGTCGTTCATGCCGTGGACGCTAGTGTCCCGTCGGCACGGGATCTCGGCCCAATCAGTGACTCCTTTCCTGCCCCGCTTCGTCCGCCGGCCGCGCCGGCTCCGCCACCGGAAGCGCCTCCGCCGCCCGGCCCTCGGACCGCCCCGGCAGCGGTTCCCGCCGCCGCCCCGGGCCGCCGCCCCCCGGCGGCCCGGGGCCGGTGTCAGGCTGCGGGCGCGGTCATCTCGACGAGCTTGCGCACGGTGTTCCAGTTCCGGCTGGTGGCGATCGGCCCCTTGTCCGCCCGGGGGCGTCTGGCGAGCTGTTCGCCGAGCTTGGAGCGGCCGAGTCCGTCCGGGGCGTACAGGTACAGGGCGCGGTCGCCGAGCCTGAACTCCTCCGGCAGGAAGGCCGCCCGGTCGATGCCGGCGAAGCGTGCCGCGTCGACGGGGGCCGAGAAGTAGGTGACGTGGAGCTGCTTGGGCTTTAGGTCGGCGGCCGGGAAGGGGCAGGCCTCGGCGACGGCCCGCAGATAGTCGTGGGAGCGCACGATCACGGCCACCGGGAAGCCGAACCGCTTCTCGATCGCGGCCGTGATCCCCGCCGCCAGCGAGTCCTCGTCCCCGTCCGCGTGGGAGAAGACCGCTTGGCCGCTCTGGAGGTAGGTGCGGACCGCGCCGTGGCCGAGCTCCTCCAGCAGGGCGCGCAACTCGGCCATCGGCACCTTCTTGTTGCCGCCCACGTTGATCCCGCGCAGCAGCGCCGCGTACGTCGTCATGCGCCCACCCTAGAACGCCCACCCTGATCACCACCCCGAGAAGCGCGGGTAGTTGTAAGGGGCCGCCGTCCTCCCCAGTGCGGAGGAGCCGGGATACGAGGGGAGGACCGACGGCGTCGGTACTTCACCGGTCAGCACGACGTGAAGGCTTTATCCGGCCCATATCTTCGATGCGGAAGGTGGCGGCAGGGGGCCGCCGTCGCACAGGGGGGCCTGATGACAGGGCCCAAAGGGGGCAAGCCCGTCATGGGGAACCGGGAATCACGGGTGCGGGGCGTCGCCGCGCGGGCCGGCGTCTGGAGCGCGCGGCACCGATGGGCGGCGGTCGGGATATGGGTGCTGTTCGTCGTCCTGGCGATGGGACTGGGCTCGGCCGCCGGCCGGCTGGACGTCAAGGACAGCGACCAGCTCAAGGGCGAGACGCACACCGCGGCGAAGATCATCGAGGACGCGGGGATCAAACAGCCGGCGAGCGAGACCGTCCTGGTCCAGGGCAGGGACGGCGCGACCAGGGCCACCGACGCTAAATTCCGGGCCGCGGTCGCCGACGTGGTCAGGGCCGTCGGCGCGACCGGCGGGGTCACCGGCGTGAAGTCGCCGTACGACACGGAGACGATCTCCAAGGACGGCCGCAGCGCACTGGTCCAGTTCGACCTGCGCGGTGACGCCGAGACCGCCGGCGACCGGATCGAGCCGGTGCTGAAGGCCGTCGGGGGCGTCCGCGAGGACCACCCGTCGCTGCGGATCGAGGAGATCGGCGGCGCGAGCATGCAGAAGCAGTACTCCGACGCCTTCGGGGACGACTTCCAGCAGGCCGAGCTCTCCGCCGTGCCGGTGGCGCTGGGCATCCTGCTGATCGCCTTCGGCGCCCTGGTGGCCGCGCTGCTGCCGGTGGCGCTGGCCATCACCGCGATCATGGCCACGATGGGCCTGATGGGCATCGTCAGCCATCTCCAGCCGATGAGTGACACCGCCAACTCCGTGATGCTGCTGGTCGGCATGGCCGTCGGCGTCGACTACTGCCTGTTCTACCTGCGCCGTGAGCGCGAGGAGCGGGCCGCCGGGCGGGACGCGGCGACCGCGCTGCGCATCGCCGCCGCGACCAGCGGTCGGGCGATCGTCGTCTCCGGTGTCACCGTGTGCGTGGCGATGGCGGGCATGCTGTTCACCGGGCTCGCCGAGTTCGAGGCCATGGGCCTGGCCTCGCTGATGGTCGTGGCGGTCGCCATGGTCGGTTCGGTCACGGTGCTGCCCGCGCTGCTCTCGCTGCTGGGCGAGCGGGTGGAGAAGGGCCGCATCCCCTTCCTGAAGCGGCGCGGCACCGGCGGCCAGGAGAGCCGGTTCTGGACCGTCGTGCTGCGGGGCGTGCTGGCCAGGCCGGTGGTGTCCGTGGTCGTCGCGACCGGCGCGCTGCTGGCCGTCGCGGCGCCGGCGCTCGGCATGAAGACCTCCCAGCTCACGCTGGACCAGGAGTTCGGCGACTCACTGCCCATCGTGCAGACGTACAACCGGGTCAACGACGCCTTCCCGGGCGGCTCCGAGCCGGCCCAGGTCGTCGTGGAGGCGAAGGACATCAAGGCCCCCGAGGTGCGGTCGGCGCTGGCGGAGTTCAAGGACCGGGCGATCGCCTCGGGCGCCTCGCGCGGCCCGGTGGAGGTGCGGACGTACGAGGACCGGAACGTCGCCCTCGTCTCCGTTCCGCTGGTCGGCGGCTCCGACTTCGACCGGGCGGGCAAGAGTCTGGAGAGGCTGCGCGACGAGGTGCGCCCGGCCACGCTCGGCAAGGTCGAGGGGGTCCGGGCGCCGATCACCGGCCAGGTCGCCGGCTCGCACGACTTCAACGCCCAGCTCGTCGGTTCCGTCGTCCCGGTCTTCGCGTTCGTCGTGGTCTTCGCCTTCCTGCTGATGCTGCTGTCGTTCCGCTCGCTGACGGTCGCGATCACCTCGATCGTGCTGAACCTGCTGTCGGTGGGCGCGGCCTACGGCATCCTCGTCGCGGTCTTCCAGCACGGCTGGGGGGCCTCGCTGGTGGGGGCCGAGGGCGTCGGCGCGATCGTCACCTGGCTGCCGCTGTTCCTCTTCGTCATCCTGTTCGGTCTGTCGATGGACTACCACGTGTTCGTGGTCTCCCGGATCCGCGAGGCGCGGCTGCGCGGCCGGCCGACGAGGGAAGCGATCCAGCACGGAGTGGTCACCACGGCGGGTGTCGTCACCAGCGCTGCCGTCATCATGGTCGCCGTGTTCGCGATCTTCGGCACGCTGTCCATGCAGTCGATGAAGCAGATGGGCGTGGGCCTGGCCGCCGCGGTGCTCATCGACGCCACGGTCATCCGCGGTGTGCTGCTGCCCGCGGTGATGTCGCTGCTGGGCGAGCGCAACTGGTACCTGCCCAAGTGGCTGCACCGGCTGCCCGACCTCACCCACGACGAGGCCCCCGAGGCGGTGGCCGCCCCGGTCGCGCCGCGGGAGGGCGAGCGGCTCGGGGTGTGAGCCCTGCTCACCCGGTGCGGGACCCGCCGGCGTCGTGCCTGCCGACGGGTCCCGCCTTCCGGCCCGCTCGGCCGGTCACCGCCGGCCGGCGGGCAGTTCGGCCTCGATCAGGTCGGCGGCGCGCCGGGTCCCGCCCTCCTTCGCCATCTCGGCCTGGATCTCCCCAAGCCGTCGGGCCACCTCGGGGTCGTCGACCAGCGCGAGGGCGGCCGCCCGCAGGGTCTCGGCGGTCGCCTCCGCCATGGGGACGTGCCGGGCCACGCCGAGCGCCTGGAGCATGTCCGCGTTGCCGAACTGGTCGACGGCCTGCGGTACGGCGACCATCGGCGTCGCGGTGGCCAGCCCCTCCTGGCTGCCGCCGGCCCCGGCGTGCGTGACGAACAGATCGGCCTTGCGCAGGATGGCCAGCTGGGGCACCCAGGACCGTACTTCGACGTTGTCGGGCAGGTCCCCGAGTTCGGCGGGGTCGACCTGCCTGCCGACCTGGAGCACCAGGTGCCAGCCGGGGAGCTCGCCGAAGGCCTTGACGCACTCCCGGTAGAAGGCCGGCTGCTTGGTGAAGGCCGAGCCGAGCGACACCAGCGCCACCTTCTCGGCGCCGGCGGGCCGCTCCCAGTCACCCTGCTCGGCGCGCTCGCCCTGACAGGCGCCGACGAAGCTGTACACCCGCTCGTCGACCCGGTCGGCGTGCGGCTGCAACGCCCGCGGGATCAGGACCAGCGAGCGGGCCGGGCGGCCGACGAAGGGGTCGGGGTGCTCGGTGATCCCGTTCTCCGCCAGCCACGCCTCGAAGCGTGCGTAGTAGGCCCGTCCCCGCTCGGTCCTGCGGGGCTCGGCCCACATCGGCTCGGCGACCTCCTCCTCGTAGCCCTCCCAGGCGACGAGGTTGGGCGAGAGGGAGACGGCCGGCACGCCCCAGCGGTGGGCGAGGATCCGGGCCGGGTAGGCGGTGATGTCGTGCAGGACGAGGTCCGGCTCGTCCCCCTCGTAGGCGTGGGCGAGCTGGGGCAGGGCCTGGATCGCGTCGCCGAGGAACATCTCGACGTAGTCCAGCAGTGTGGACCCCCAGGCGGAGGGGTCGTCGTCGGGCGTGGGCAGCGTGGAGTTCCAGGGCTTCACCTCCGCACCGGTCGCGGCGACCTTCTCCGCGAACAGCGGTGGGATCGCGTACGTCACCCGGTGCCCGCGGGCGACCAGCTCGCGGATCACCTCCAGGCTGGGGTTCACATGTCCGTGAGCGGCGACGGAGAACATGGCGATATGGGTGCGACTGGTCATGCCGACGACATTAAGCGAGACGATACGTCTCGTCCAAATGATTTACCGCGCCTGCTCCCACCTGTGCGAATGCGACACTGGCCGTCGGACGAGGGCCGCCGGCCCGACTCACCGACACGGACACGGACACGGAGGCAGGCGATGGACGAGGCACGGGCGCGGGACGTACTGGCCGAGGCGGGCGTGCTGCCCGGCCCGGCGCGCGACGCCCGGCTGCTCGCCCTGGGCGAGAACGCGGTCTTCGCCGCCGGCGGACTCGTTGTCAAGGTGGGCCGCGACGCCGAACTGCTCGACCGCGCCCGGCGCGAGCTGCGGATCGCGCTGTGGCTGGCCGGAGCCGGCGTCCCCGCGGTGCGTGCCGCCGAACCCGAGCCGCTGCTGGTCGACGGGCACCCGGTGACCGTGTGGCACCGGCTGCCCGACCCGGTGCGGCCCGCCGAACCCCGGGACCTGGCCGAACTGCTGCGCACGGTGCACGCGTTGCCCGCGCCCGGCTTCGCGCTGCCGCCACGCGAACTGCTGGGCGGGGTGGAGCGCTGGCTGCGGCTCGCGGGCGACGCGATCGACCCGGCGGACGCGGCCTATCTGCGCGAGCGCCGCGACGGCTTCGCGACGTCCGCCGCCGCGCTCGTCCCGCAGTTGCCGCCGGGCCCGATCCACGGCGACGCGCTGCCGCGCAACGTGCACATCGGCCCGGACGGCCCGGTCCTGCTCGACCTGGAGACCTTCTCCGCCGACCTGCGCGAGCACGACCTGGTGGTCATGGCCCTGTCCCGGGACCGTTACGGCCTGCCCGCCGGGGCGTACGACTCCTTCACCGCGGCGTACGGCTGGGACGTGCGGGAGTGGGCGGGCTGCTCGGTGCTGCGCGGCGCCCGCGAGACGGCGAGCTGCGCCTGGGTCGCCCAGCACGCCCCGAGCAACCCCAAGGCGCTGGCCGAGTTCGAACGCCGGGTGGCGTCCCTGCGGGACGGGGACGAGTCGGTGCGCTGGTACCCCTTCTGACGCCTCCCCGGCACCCCTGCCGAGCGCCGGTCCCGCCCCGTGCGAGCACCCGGCCCGGCCGGCCGCCGTCAGTCCCGTTCGCCCGCGGACTCCCGCAGGGGCCACCTGCCGTCGACCACCGCCGTCGGGTCGCCCTTGCGGCGCAGGAAGCTCTGGAAGTCCGCCGCCCAGGCGGCGTACCACTCGATCTGACGGCGGTGCAGCTCCGCCGGACCGAGGGCCGCGACCTTGGGGTGGCGGCCGGCTATCGCGCGGGCCAGCCGGGCCGCCGCGAGGGCGTCGGCCGAGGCGTCGTGGGCGGAGTCGAGCACCACGCCGTACTCCGTGCAGACCGCTTCCAGGGTGCGCTTGCCGCGGCGGTAGCGGTCGGCCCAGCGGTCGATGGTGTACGGGTCGACGACCGGGCCCGGTTCGGCGCCGCCCAGCCGGTCGCTCAGCGACGGAAGTCCGTACCGCCGCAGTTCGGCGGAGAGCAGGCTCAGATCGAAGGCCGCGTTGTACGCCACGACCGGCACGCCCGACTTCCAGTAGCCGGTCAGGACGTCGGCGACCGCGTCCGCGACCTGGTCGGCCGGCCTGCCCTCGGCGGCGGCCCGCTCGTTGCTGATGCCGTGCACGGCGACCGCTTCCGCCGGTATCACGACCCCCGGGTCGGCCAGCCATTCCCGGCGCCCGGCCGGTTCTCCGTCCTTGACCTCGATCACGGCTGCCGTGACGATGCGCGCCGCACGCGGATCCGTCCCGGTCGTCTCCAGGTCGAAGCCGATCAGCAGCTCCCGGTGCCAGCCCATGGCGGCCCCCCTTCTCAGTGGTGCTTTCCCCCAGTGCTCCTCACGATCGCATGCGCCACTGACAAACGGCGGACCGCGTTCCGCTCGGCGCCCGCAGGCCGCCCCCTCCTGTCCGGTTCCGCCCGCTTCCGTCCGTTCCCGCCCCGCGACTGAGGGCGTTTCACGACACCGGGCGCGAATCGACCCACATCAGCTCGAACTCCTCGCGGTAGGCGGAGAAGAGGCCGCTCTCGTGGACCTCCTCCGACTTGACCACCTTGCTCCCGTTGCGCAGGACGAACACCGGCGCCTCCATGCCCCGGCTGCGCCGGAGGTAGGACTGCGTCACCGCGATGCCGTCGGAGCCGTCGCCGTCCACCAGGTAGGCCGACACCCGCGGCGTCTCGTCGTAGACCTGGATCTCGAAGGCGTCCGGGTCGCGCAGCCGGGCGCGCACCCGGCGCATGTGCAGGATGTTCATCTCCACCGAGCGGCTCAGCTCACCGCGCTTGAGCCCGAGTTCGCGCTCGCGCCGCTTCACCGCGCTGGAGGCCGGGTTCAGGAACAGCAGCCGCACCCGGCAGCCGGACTCGGCCAGCCGCACCAGGCGGCGACCGGAGAAGTTCTGCACCAGCAGATTGAGCCCGATGCCGATGGCGTCGAGGCGGCGGGCGCCGCCGAAGATGTCCTCGGCCGGGAACTGGCGCAGCAGCCGCACCCGGTCCGGGTGGACGGCGACCACGTCCGCGTACCGGTCGCCGACCAGGTCCTCCACCGCGTCGACCGGCAGCCGCCGGGCGGAGGGCACCTCGCCGCCGGTGCCGAGGATCTCCAGCAGACGGGCGGAGGCGCGCTCGGCCTGGGCCAGCACGGCCTCGGACAGGGCGCGGTTGCGGGAGACGACGTTGCGGGTCACCTCCAGCTCGTCCAGGGCGAGTTCGACGTCCCGGCGCTCGTCCAGGTACGGCTCGAAGCAGGGCCAGTGCTGCACCATCAGCTCGCGCAGCTGGGGCAGGGTGAGGAAGCTGATGACGTTGTCGTCGGCCGGGTCGAGCAGATAGCCCTTGCGGCGGCTGACCTCGCGGACGGCGACGGCCCGCTGCGCCCACTCCTGGCCGGCCGGTCCGGCGGCGGCGACCACCCAGTCGTCGCCGTGGACGGGTTCGTAGACGGGCCGCAGCACGCCGGCGACGACGGCGCGCAGCCGCTGTTCGACGAGGTTCAGCCAGATGTAGGCCCGGCCGGCCCGCTGGGCGCGGGTGCGCACCTCGTGCCAGGCGTCGGCGTCCCAGTCCAGCTCCGGACCGATGGCGCCGCCGTCCATCGGCCGGGCGAGGGACACCGCGCCGGGCGGGACGTCTGTGGAGTTCCCCTCGTGACCCTCGTCACCAGGGGGCAGCTCCAGGCCTCCCGAGCCCACCCGTGCACCGCCTTCCGCTCCCCCGAGCTCTCCCCGTCCCAACGATCAAGGAAGGGTACTCCGGGAGCGGTCCGCGGTGCAGCCGGATGCACAGCTCCTTTCTCAACTTCCCCACGCCATCCGCCCGTTCCGGGCGGCACGGGGAGGCCGAGTGAGCTGTTTCATAGTGTTGACGCCCGGTCCGCCGCGGTGCGCCCGCCGCGGCCGGGGCGACGCACCCGTGCCGAAGTCATAGGTGGCCGTCTCACTTTCGGGGACACTCGGGGCCAAGGCGTCACCCGGGGCGCCGCACACCTGAAAGAGTCGTGTCCATGCAGGTCTGGCCTGGAGAGGCGTATCCACTCGGCGCCACGTACGACGGCGCCGGCACCAACTTCGCGGTCTTCTCGGAGGCCGCGGACCGAGTAGAGCTGTGTCTGCTGCACGACGACGGCTCGGAGACGGCGGTGGAACTGCGCGAGAGCGACGCGTTCGTCCGGCACGCGTACGTGCCGGGCGTCATGCCGGGGCAACGGTACGGGTACCGGGTGCACGGCCCGTATGCCCCGGAGCGCGGCCTGCGGTGCAACTCCGCGAAGCTGCTGCTCGACCCGTACGCACGTGCGATCAGCGGGTCGGTCCGCTGGGGAGAGGAGGTGTACGGCTACCACTTCGACGATCCCGGCCGGCGCAACGACCTGGACTCGGCGCCGCACACCATGACCTCGGTCGTGGTCAACCCGTACTTCGACTGGGGCGACGACCGTCCGCCGCGGCGCGGCTACCACGAGACGGTGATCTACGAGGCGCACGTCAAGGGCCTCACCATGCGGCACCCGGGGCTGCCCGAGGAGCTGCGCGGAACCTACGCGGCACTGGCGCACCCGGCGGTGATCGAGCACCTGACCGAACTCGGTGTCACGGCCCTGGAACTGATGCCCGTACACCAGTTCGTGAACGACCACCGTCTGGTCGACATGGACCTCAACAACTACTGGGGCTACAACACCATCGGCTTCTTCGCCCCGCACAACGCGTACGCCTCCTGGGGCGACCGCGGCCAGCAGGTGCTGGAGTTCAAGTCGGCGGTGCGGGCGCTGCACGAGGCCGGGATCGAGGTCATCCTCGACGTGGTCTACAACCACACCGCCGAAGGCAACCACCTGGGCCCCACCCTGTCCTTCAAGGGCATCGACAACCCGCAGTACTACCGGCTGACGGACGACCCGCGCTACTACATGGACACCACGGGCACCGGCAACTCGCTGCTCATGCGCTCCCCGCACGTGCTCCAGCTGATCATGGACTCGCTGCGGTACTGGGTCACCGAGATGCACGTCGACGGCTTCCGCTTCGACCTCGCGGCGACCCTGGCCCGGCAGTTCCACGAGGTGGACCGGCTGTCGTCGTTCTTCGACCTGGTGCAGCAGGACCCGGTGGTCTCGCAGGTGAAGCTGATCGCCGAGCCGTGGGACGTCGGCGAGGGCGGCTACCAGGTGGGGAACTTCCCGCCGCTGTGGACCGAGTGGAACGGGAAGTACCGCGACACCGTCCGGGACCTGTGGCGGGGCGAGCCGCGGGCGCTCGCCGAGTTCGCCTCGCGGCTGACCGGCTCCTCCGACCTCTACCAGGACGACGGCCGCCGCCCGCTGGCCTCGATCAACTTCGTCACCTGCCACGACGGCTTCACCCTGCACGACCTGGTGTCCTACAACGACAAGCACAACGAGGCCAACGGCGAGGACAACCGGGACGGCGAGAGCCACAACCGGTCCTGGAACTGCGGCGCCGAGGGCGAGACCGACGACCCCGAGGTGCTGGGGCTGCGGGCGCGGCAGATGCGGAACTTCGTCGCGACGCTGATGCTGTCCCAGGGCGTGCCCATGATCAGCCACGGCGACGAGTTCGCCCGCACCCAGCAGGGCAACAACAACGCCTACTGCCAGGACAACGAGCTGTCCTGGGTGCGCTGGCCCCGCTCCGGCGACGACGGCGGCGAACTGCTGGACTTCGTACGGGCGATGGCCGACCTGCGCAAGCGGCACCCGGTCTTCCGCCGGCGCCGCTTCTTCCACGGCCGACCCGTGGAGGGCACCCACGACGACCTGTCCGACATCGCGTGGTTCACCCCGGAGGGGAAGGAGATGACCCAGCGGGACTGGGACTCCGCGCAGGCCTCGGCGCTGACCGTGTTCCTCAACGGCAACGCGATCTCGGAGCCGGGCCAGCGCGGCGAGCGGATCGCCGACGACTCGTTCCTGCTGATGTTCAACGCCGCGCCGAAGCCGCTCGACTTCGTCGTCCCGATCGACCACGGCCGGCAGTGGCAGGTGGTCGTCGACACGGCCCGCACGGATCCGGTCCCCGCCGGCACCGGCCGCAAGGTACGGGCCGGCGACCGGCTCACGCTCACCGACCGCAGCCTGACCGTGCTGCGACGGCCGGCCTAGGCGCGGGTCTCAGCGGTCACCCGTCCGGGTGAGCGGACCGTATCCGTCCGGGATGCGGGACGCCCCCGCGCGGGTGGCCGGGGTGACTCGGCGGGATGAGTCGGAATCACTCGTCCGGGTGAGTGGACATCACCCACTCGGAGGAGTGGGCGCGGACACCCGCCCGGGTGGGCCCGAGCGTCCGCCCGGGTGGGGCCGCGGGCACATGGCGGGCCGGCGGCACGAAACGTCGCCTAAGGGGTACGTAACTCTCCATGACACCCGTGCGTCCCGGACCCGTCGTGCCCACGGCCACCTACCGGCTCCAGCTCCAGCCCGAGTTCCCGTTCGCCGCCGCGGCGGCGGCCGTCCCGTACCTGGCCTCGCTCGGGGTCTCGCACCTGCACCTGTCGCCCGTCCTGGAGGCGGTCCCGGGCTCCCTGCACGGCTACGACGTCGTGGACCACTCGCGCGTGCGCGAGGAACTGGGCGGCGAGGCGGGCCTGCGCGCCCTGTCCGGCACCGCGCGGGAGCACGGGCTCGGCCTCGTCGTGGACATCGTCCCCAACCACATGGCCGTGGCGCCGCGGCACAACCGCGCCCTGTGGGAGGTGCTGCGGGAGGGGCCCGCCTCGCCGTACGCGCGCTGGTTCGACATCGACTGGGAGGCCCAGGGCGGCAAGGTGCTGCTGCCGGTGCTCGGCCACCCGGTCGGCAAGGAGACCGGCGAGCTGAAGGCGGACGGCGACGTCCTGCGCTACTACGACCACGTCCTGCCGCTGCGCGAGGGCACCGCGGGGCTGCCGCTGCCCGAGCTGCTCCAGGCGCAGTGGTACCGCCCGGTGTGGTGGCGGCTGGCCCGCACCGAGCTGAACTACCGGCGCTTCTTCAGCATCTCGCAGCTCATCGGGGTGCGGGTGGAGGACCCGGAGGTGTTCGAGGCGACCCACGCCAAGATCCTCCAGCTCCTGCGCGAGGGAGTGGTCGACGGCCTGCGCGTGGACCACCCCGACGGTCTCGCCGACCCCGACGCCTACCTCGACCGGCTGCACCGGGCGACCGGCGGACGGTGGACGGTCCTGGAGAAGATCCTCTCCGACGGCGAGCACCTGCCGGCGTCCTGGCCCGTCGCCGGCACCACCGGCTACGACGCCCTGCGGCACGTCGACGGCCTGTTCACCGATCCGGCCGGGGCGGGGGAACTCCTCGCCGCCTACCGGCGCTTCGCCGCCCCGCAGGCCGACCGCGGCGGGGACTGGGCGGCGACGGCGCGGCGGGCGGCGTACCAGGTGATCACGCACGAGCTGGCCACTGAGACCGAGCGGCTGACCCGGGTGGCGCACCGGGTGTGCACCACCTCGACCGATCCGGCGCTGAGCGACCGCGCGCCCTGGGCGCTGCGCACCGCGTTGCAGGAGCTGCTGGTCCGCCTGGAGGTGTACCGGCCGTACACCTCGGTGGACGCCGCCTCGGTGCTCACCGAGGCGGCCGCGGCCGAGGCCCGGCTGGCGTTCACGGTGCCCGAGGAGGGCGAGGCCGTGGACGTCGTCCGCGATCTGGTGCTCGGCCGCACGGGTGAGGGGCCCGACGCCGTGGAACTGCGCACCCGGTTCGCTCAGGCCGCCTCGGCGCTGCGCGCGAAGGCCGTCGAGGACACCGCCTACTACCGTTACGTGCCGCTGCTGTCGGCCAACGAGGTCGGCGGCGACCCCGGGCGCCCGGGCGTCGCACCGGAGGACTTCCACGCGTACTGCGCGCGCGTGCAGCGCGACTGGCCCACGACCGGGACCGTGGTCTCCACGCACGACACCAAGCGCAGCGCGGACGTGCGGGCGGCGCTGGCGGTGCTGACGCAGTGCCCGCGGCGGTGGGCGGACGTGCTGGCGGAGGTGTCCGACGCGGGGGACGGCGCTCCCGACGCGCAACTGGCGTGGGCGGCCTGGCAGACGGTGTTCGGGCTCGGCCCGGCGGACCCGGAGCGGGTACGGCGGGCCCTGCTGAAGCACGTGCGCGAGGCGGGCCTCCACACCAGCTGGACGGAGCAGGAGCCGTCCTACGAGGAGGCGGTGGACCGGTTCGTCACCCAGGGGCCGGGCGGGACGCCGGGCGAGCGGGTGGCCGCCTTCCGCAGCACGCTGGAGCCGCACATCCGGGCCAACGTCCTGGGCACGGCCCTGGTCCACCTGACGATGCCGGGCGTGCCCGACCTCTACCAGGGCACGGAGGCCGAGTACCGGGCCCTGGTGGACCCGGACAACCGGCTCCCGGCGTCGCTGCCGCCGGAGCACCCCGGCGACAAGGGGGCGGTGACGGCGGCCGCGCTGCGGCTGCGCGCGCGCCGGCCCGAGGTCTTCGGCGCCGCGGCGGCCTACGCTCCGCTGGACGCCGAGGGCCCGGCCGCGGAGCACTGCGTGGCGTTCACCCGCTCCGGGGAGGTGGTGACGGCCGTGACCCGGCTGTCGCTGCGGCTGGCGGAGGCGGGCGGCTGGCGGGAGACACGGCTTCCGCTGCCGCCGGGCCGGTGGGCCGACGCGCTGACGCCCGGGCGGGAGTTCGAGGGACACGCGCGCGTGGCGGAGCTGTTCGAGCGGCTGCCGGTGGCGCTGCTGGAGCGGGTGGCGGACCGGCCCGGAGCGGAGTGAGGGCGTCCGGGGCGTCCTGGGCGCCTGCACGTCCTTGACAGCCGACCGCGTCCGTGGGGTACTGCGAATGCGAAACCTGGCGGACGAGTACGGGGGTGAGTCTGCTGTCGGAGCCGCGCTATCCCAGCGTTCCCGAACTGGTCCTGGCCGTTCGGGAGCTGGCCGCGCGCCGGCCGGACCTGTGCGCCCTGGAGGAGGTCGGCGTCTCGCGCGCGGGCAGACCGCTGCACCTGCTGTCCGTCGGGCACGCCCGGCGGGCCGTCCTGGTGGTGGCGGGCGCCCACGCCAACGAACCCACCGGCGGTGCCACCCTCCTGGCCCTCGTCCGGCGCGTCGTGGGCGAGCGGCGGTTGCGGGCCGACACCTCGTGGCACTTCCTGCTGTGCGCCGATCCGGACGGGGCGAGCCTGCACGTGTCGCCGGCCCCGCGCAGTCTGCTCGACTACCACCTCGGCTTCTTCCGGCCCGCCGGGCCCGAGCAGCCCGAGTGGTCGCCGTCCGTGCTGCCACCGGACCGGCTGCCGCCCGAGACGCGTGCTCTGACCGGCGTCGTCGACGCGCTGCGGCCCTACCTCCAGGTGTCGCTGCACGGCACCGATCTGGGGGGGAGCTGGGTGCAGCTGACCCGGGACGTGCCCGGGCTCGCCGAGCCGTTCGGCAAGTCGGCGGCCGAGCTGCGCATACCGGTGGAGACGGGCGCCTGCGACGCGGCCGGCTGGCCCGTCTCCGGGCCCGGGGTGCGGGTCATGCCACCGCCCGGGGCGGACCCGGCCTATCCGAGCCTGCCGGACGACGCCCGGCACAGCACCTGGTACCACGCGCACCGGTACGGCGGTCTGACCGCGGTCGTGGAGGTGCCGATGTGGGCCAGCGACCTGGTCGACGATCCCGCCCCGCACCCGGCCCCGGCGGCGGCCACCCGGCGGCTGGCGGCCCGGCTGCTGCGCGACGCGCGGGAGGTGGAGACCGTGCTCGCCGACGCGCTGCCCCGGCTGGAGGGCGCCGACGGGCCGCTGCTGCGGGCGGCGAAGTGGGGGCTGGGCCTGGTGCCGGGCCTGGCCGCGGACTGGGTGCGCACCCCGCCGGCGGACACGACGATGGCGTACGTCGGCAGCGTGGACGCGTTCGGCCGCCGGCTGCCGCTCAGGGCCGCCGCGATGCTGCTGCGGGTGCTGCGGGAGACCGGCGACCCGGCCGCGCCCGGGCTGGAACGCCTCGTGGCGAGCTGGAGCGAGGCCTTCGCGGTCCGCTTCCGCGCCCGCTGGGTGCCCCTGGACCACCAGGTCGAACACCAGAGCCGCACGGTGCTCGCGACGGCTCACCACGCCCGCGGGCTGACGATCTGACGGAACGTTCCGCCACAGGGAGCGCCCGCCGCGCACGGGCCACCGGCCGCGCGCACGTCCGCGGGCCGGTTGCCGGGGACGCGCGCGTCCCGGGCACCGGCCCGCGCGGCCTCACACGTCCAGCGCGAACACCTCCCCCGTCCGGGCCCTCATCACGCACGCGTTGGCGAAGGTCTGCGTGTAGTCGATCGCACGCCCCTGCCACTCGCCGCGGGCCTGGACGGTCACGGGGGCGTAGACCATCGAGCAGTACACGTCCTTGTGCGGGATGACGCGGATGTCGCCGCGCGCCGACCGGAGCTGGGCGCAGGCCTGCGAGGCGTGGGAGTGGCCCCGGGGCGGGTCGCACCGCAGCAGGGCGCCGCGGCTGTCGCCGGTGCGGGTGTCGCCGTGGGTGACCGTGATGTAGAGCCAGTCGCCCTGGTCGGTCTCGTGGGGATGCGCCTGGGCCGCTCGGGCCGCCTGGACCGGGAGGGCCGCCGCGAGGAGGACCACCGCCGCGGTGGCGGCGCCCCGCCGCAGCCGGGTGGTCGCCTTGGTGAAGTGGGTCATTCCCGAGGTATCGGCACGGCGGCCTGGTGACCCCAGCCCGGCTCACCCGAACGAGAGCGCCCGCGCGTGCGCCCGGCCGGAGCGCGGACGGCGCGCGCCGGCGGGACCGTGCCCCGGCGACACCCGCCGCGAAAGGACGGATTCGAAAGCGGATTGATCTCGTTTGGCGCACCATGGACGGGCTACATCACGGTGAGCAGACGAAGGGGAACCGTCCGTGCAGTTCGAGGTGTGGGCACCGCAGGCCGGCGAAGTGACGCTCCAGTGCGACGGAGCCGCGCGCGCGTTGGAGCGCGATCCGGAGCGCGCGGGCTGGTGGACCGGCGAGGCCGACGCGCGGGACGGCTCGCGCTACGCGTTCGCGCTGGACGGCGGCGAGCCGCTGCCCGATCCGCGGTCGCGGCGTCAGCCGGACGGACCGGACGGACCGAGCGCGGTGGTCGACCACGGGCGGTACGCGTGGCGCACCGCCGACTGGGCGGGGCGGCCGCTGCCCGGTGCGGTGCTGTACGAGCTGCACGTCGGCACGTACACCCCCGAGGGCACCTTCGACGCGGCGGCCGGCCGGCTGGAGCACCTGGTGGAACTGGGTGTGACGCACGTGGAGTTGATGCCCCTGTGCCCCTTTCCCGGGAAGTGGGGCTGGGGCTACGACGGGGTCTCGCCGTGGGCGGTGCACGAGCCGTACGGCGGTCCCGAGGGCCTGAAGCGGTTCGTGGACCGGGCGCACGAGCTGGGTCTCGGCGTGGTGCTGGACGTGGTGCACAACCATCTGGGCCCCTCGGGCAACCACCTGCCCCGGTTCGGGCCGTACTTCACCGACACGCACCACACCCCCTGGGGCTCCGCCGTCAACCTGGACGCGCCCGGGTCGGACGAGGTGCGGGACTTCCTGGTCGGCAGCGCGCTGGCCTGGCTGCGCGACTACCGGATCGACGGCCTGCGCCTGGACGCGGTGCACGCGCTGGTGGACACCCGCGCGTGCCACTTCCTGGAGGAGCTGTCCTCGGCCGTGGACGCGCTCGCCGCCGACCTCGGCCGCCCGCTGTTCCTGATCGCCGAGTCGGACCTGAACGACCCCCGGCTGGTGACCGCGCGCACCGAGAACGGCCTGGGTCTGCACGCCCAGTGGAACGACGACTTCCACCACGCCCTGCACACCGCCCTGACCGGCGAGTCCCAGGGCTACTACGCCGACTTCGGGCGGGCCCCGCTCGCGGCCCTCGCCAAGACGCTCACCGGCGGCTTCTTCCACGACGGGACGTACTCCAGCTTCCGGGGCCGGCGCCACGGCCGTCCGCTGGACCGCACCCGGGTGGCCGGGCACCGGCTGCTCGGCTACAGCCAGACCCACGACCAGATCGGCAACCGGGCGCAGGGGGACCGGCTGTCCCTGCTGCTGGCGGACTCCCCCGGGCTGCTGGCCTGCGCGGCCGCCCTGACCCTGACCGCGCCGTTCACGCCGATGCTCTTCATGGGAGAGGAATGGGCGGCAGGCACACCGTGGCAGTACTTCACCGACCACACCGACCCCGAGCTCGCGGAGGCGGTGCGCCGGGGCCGGCGGCGGGAGTTCGCCGAGCACGGCTGGGCCGAGGAGGAGGTGCCCGATCCGCAGGACCCGGCGACCCGGGACCGCTCCTGCCTGGACTGGGCCGAGCCGGAGCGTGAGCCGCACGCGCGGATGCTCGCCTGGTACCGGCTGCTGACCGCCGTGCGGCGCGAGCACCCGGACCTCACCGACCCCGACCTCGCCGACACCAAGGTGGCCTACGACGAGGACGCCCGCTGGCTCGCCTTCCGGCGCGGGGACGTGCGGGTGGCGGTCAACCTCGGCAAGGAGCCGGCGGTGATCCCGCTGGGTTCCCGGCCGGCCCGGGTGCTCGCCGCGTGGGAGCCGGTGGCCGCGCCCGGGGCGGACGGCCTGCTGCACGTACCCGGGCAGTCGTGCGTGGTGCTGCTCCAGGCCTGACGCCTACGGCTCCCCGCCGCCGTCCTCGCGCAGCTCCGTGACCCGCTCCAGCAGGATCGCCTCCCAGGCGTGGCGCAGTTCGGACCTGAGGAGCGGCAGGGGGCCTTCGCCGCGGCCCTCGACGCGGTCGGCGAGGCGGATCACGGTGTCGCAGCGGGCCAGCCACAGACCGCGCAGGCAGGGTCGGGCGCCGTAGCCGGCGAGGGTGGCGGCCCGCACCGCGGCGGGGGAACCGACGGCGCGGGCGAGGCCGGCGATGTCCTCGGCGGGATCGCCCACCACCGCGCCGTTCCAGCCCAGGACGCCGCGCACCCGGCCTTCGGCGCCGATCACCAGGCGGTCGGCCGTCAGGCCATGGTGCACGAGCACCGCGGTGCCGGGCTGCGCGGCGAGCTGGGCCGCCGCGGGCGGCGCGAGCTGGGCCATCCGCGCGGGGTCGAACTCGTCGGCCCTCCCCAGGCGTTCGGCGGCGTGCGCGGCCATCCGGCGCAGCGCCTCCAGGGAGCGGGGCGCGGTGCGCGGCACGCCGAGGGTCCCGGCCTGCCGGACGGGCACCTCGCGCAACCCGGTGAGCAGTCCGGCCAGGTCGTCCTCGCCCATGGCCGAGACCTCCTGGCCGCCGGCCGTGCCGCCGCTGATCCTCTTGTCCAGCGTGTACGTCAGTCCGGGCGCCCACTCGCCGTGCGCGACGCTCGCCGGCACCGCCGTCGGCAGGTGGGGCCTGGCCAGGTCGCGCAGCCGCAGCTCGCGCCGCTGGCGCACGCTGTCCTCGCGGTCGGTGGCGAGGCGCATCACATGGCGGGCGCCGACCCACCAGGTGGAGTGCCCGCCGCCCTCGGCGACGGGCCGGACCTCGGGTCCGGCGGCGGTGTCCGCGCCGTCCTTGAGCAGGGCGCGGACCAGTCGGCGGACGGTGTCCGCGGTGGGGGTCGGTGCCTGGGTCATCGTCGCGCCGTGCCGTTCCGGTTGCGGGGGTGCGGGTGCCGGTCGGTCAGTCCACCATGACCATCTCGCGGGTGGTGCCGTTGAGGCGGCGGCCGCCGTCCTCGGTGACCGTGACGATGTCCTCGATGCGCACTCCGAAGCGGCCGGGCAGGTAGATGCCGGGTTCCACGGAGAAGCACATGCCGGGCACCAGGGGCTGCTCCTCCCCTTCGATCATGTACGGCGGCTCGTGGGTGGTGACGCCGATGCCGTGGCCGGTGCGGTGGATGAAGTACTCGCCGTACCCGGCGTCGGTGATGACCGCGCGGGCGGCCCGGTCGACCTCCTGGCAGGCGACGCCGGGGCGCACGGCCCGGAAGCCGGCCTCCTGGGCCTCGCGCACGATGTCGTGCACCCGGCGTTCCTCGTCGGTGGGCTCGCCGACGTGGACGGTGCGGGTGGTGTCGGAGCCGTAGCCGTCCTTGAGGCCGCCGAAGTCCAGGACGACCATGTCGCCGCGTTCGATGACGCGGTCGCCCATCTCGTGGTGCGGGTTGGCGCCGTTGGGGCCGGAGCCGACGATGGTGAAGTCGACCTGGGAGTGCCCGAAGAGCCTCAGCAGTCCGGCGAGTTCCGCTCCGACCTCGGACTCGCGCCGGCCGCTGAAGGGCACCTTCCGGATCTCCTCGAAGGTCGCGTCGGCGGCCGCTCCGGCCGCCGCCATGAGCTCCAGTTCGGCCGCGTCCTTCACGGCGCGCAGCATCGGCAGCGCCGTGGTGAGGGAGGCGTAGGAGGTGCCGGGCAGGGCGTTCCGCAGGGCCAGCAGGTGCATGGCCCAGGCGTTGTCGCTGATGCCGAACCGGCCGTCTGGCCGCAGCAGCGGGGCGGTGACGGCGTAGGGGTCCTTGGCGTCGGTCCAGTCGCGCAGGGTCAGGACGGGGGCGCCGGGGGCCTGGGCGGCGTCCGGGGCCTCCAGGGCGGGGACGACGAGCACGGGGTCCTGACCGGCGGAGAGGACGAGCAGCGTGAGCCGTTCGGTGACGGCGGTGGGCGTGTAGCCGGTGAGCCAGACCATGTCCGGTCCCGGCGCCACCAGCAGTCCGGCGAGCCCGGCGTCGTCGGCCGCCCGGGCGGCGCGGGCCATCCGGGCCCGGTAGTCGTCGGCGGTGAAGGGCGCGGGCGAGATGCCGGTCATCCATGCCTCCCTGTGCGGTCGGACCTGCGGTGCGGGGCTACGGGCAGCATCCTGCCCGGACGGGCGGGGCGGCGCGAGCCGATCGGCCGGCCCCGTCCACGACACGGCCTCATCCTGTCCGGTCGGGCGCCGGTGCGACCAGTGTTCTCCCCGGCCGGCGGCGGGCGGGTCCCACCGAACCGTTGCGCTGGTGTCCGGACCCGCCGCCGGCCGGCGGTCCCGTCCTCGCCGGGAGACGGACGACCGCGCTCGTCGTCGCACCGCACTCCCCCGCCCGCCACCGACCGCGCGATCCGCCCCGGCCGGCCCGCCGACGCGCCGGCGACCACCGGTCGGCGTCCGGCGGCCGGCACCTGAGTGACCGCAGCGCTGCGGCTGCCCCGGGAGGCCGGGCGGGCCCCGGACCGGGCGGCTCCCCCCGGGACCGGCCTGTCACCTACTCGACGACGAGGGGCGGCCCACCGGCCGCTTCCGGACGGCCCTCATGTGACGACCCCGGGGATGAGCGTCAGCCGCTGGTGAGCGCCGCTCCGGTGGCGTACCGCGAGCGCCACCTCGCGGCCCGGCCGGGCCCGGGCGACCGCCCGGGCGAGGTCGGCCGCCGAGCCGATCCGGGTCCCGCCGAAGGACAGGAGCACGTCGCCGCGGACCAGTCCGGCCGAGTAGCCCGGGCCGGGGACGTGCACGCCGACCACCCGGGCGCCGGCCCCGCCGTCGTCCACCGCCTCGAGCCCGACGGTCGGCCGCACCGGCGCGGGACGCGCGGCCGCCGTCCCGGGTCCTGGCGGCGGCGCACCGTGCGCGGCGGTCGGCCGTGGCGAACCGGCCAGCCCGCTCAGGCCGATCGCCGCGGCGCCCACCGTGCCGAGTCCGATCCCCGCCAGAAGCACGACCAGCGCGACGGGCAGCACGCGCAACGCGGCGGTGAGCCGTCGGCCGCGCCGCCGGACGTCGACGTGCGGATGCCGGGCGTGGCCGTGGACGGCTCCCGCACCGGGCTCCCGGCCCGGCATCGGCTTGGGACGCAAAGCGGTCTGTTCCATCGATCCCTCCTCCAGCCGGTGCCTACCCGGCGGACCTCCGCCCCACGACCCACGAAAGGGTGAGACTGCCCCCCGCGGGCTGCCGCCCCGGGCCCGTGCCGCCGATCCGCGGGCCGCGCGGTCGTCGCGCTCCGGAGCGCACCGCGCCGGCCCGACGCGCCGCAGGAGCCGGACGCCTCCCCGCCGGGCCGGGCCGGCCGAGCGGTTCGGGTCTCGCGGGCGGCCGCCGGCGAGAGCCGCGCGCCCGGCGCCCGCACAGCGCCCCGGACCGCACCCACCGGCGCCGCCGCCACGACCGGCTCCACCACGGCCCGCTCCCGCACGAGCACGGGCACGGGCACCGGTGGTCCGTGGAGCCGTGGCCGGTCAGCCGACCGGCAGCACCGGGGCCGGCGGGCGGCCGGGCAGGAAGGCGTGCGCGCGGCCGGCCAGCCACTCGGCCTTGTAGCGGTCGACCTTCCGGTGCCAGTTCAGGATGCCGGCCATCCAGTTCTGCAGGTCGGCGACGTATCCCCGCATGGCCGCGCGGGCCTCACCGGACAGCTCGAAGTCGTCGTACACCACCGGCAGTTCGTGGGCGACGACGTGCTCGAACTGGCGCATGCGCTGGTTCATCAGATCGCTGACCACGGCGAGCGCGGCCGGGTAGTCGATGCGGAAGAAGTGCTGCACGACGAGGATCGCGTTGTGGATCTCGCCCTCGTACTCGATCTCCTTCTGGTAGGAGAAGACGTCGTTGAGGAGGCAGGCGTAGTCGATGGCCGCGTTCTCCAGGGAGCGGACCGGGCCGCTGCGGTAGACCTCGGGCGGGATGGCCGGGCCGTACCCCATCCGGCACATGCTCAGGGTCAGGTCGGAGCCGAAGGTGGCGCGCCGCATCTCCAGGTAGTCGACGGGGTCGGGGACGCGGTTCTGCAACTGGTTGGACAGCTCCCACACCCAGCTCTCGGTCATGGAGTCGACCGAGAGCTTCAGGGTGCGCCGCTGGTCGGGGGTCATCTCCGCCGTCGTGCGCGCCCACAGGTCGGTCAGCGCGCGCTCCATCGCGTCCAGGGGGACGGTCGCCTCCTCCCCGTCGACGGGCATGCAGCCGGACAGGCGGGCGGTGGTCAGCTTCGCGGCGGCCAGGTCGCGGCGGTGGCCGTGGACCAGCGGGTAGTAGTCGTCGCCGTAGGTGCCGAAGGCGAGCCACTGCGCGCTCAGGTCCAGTGCCTCGCGGGTGGCGTCCGGGTCCAGGCCGGCGGAGCACAGCGCGAGGTCGTAGGCGGCGAGCTTGTCCTCGTCCCACACGCCCTCCTCCAGGATGCCCATGCGGTGGCACCACCCGGCGAGCCGGAGCCGGGCGCCCTCCAGGTGCGGGCTGAGTTCCAGCGGGTAGGGCATGCGGAGGTCGGGGATCAGCGCGGGACCGACCTTCTGGAACGGGACGTGGGTGTGGGCCCGCAGCCGTTCGGCGCCGGCCGCCGCGAGCAGCGCGCCCATGTCGGCCGCCGAGGTGCCGGGCCCGGTCGGGCGCTGCCAGGGGCCGGCCGAGCGCGCCCGCTGGTTCATGTACCGGCTGGAGCGCGTGTGCCATTCGTGGCCGCCGGACTGCCAGTCCTGAAGGCCCTTGGTGTACGCCGCGACCGCCGCGACCTGGTCCGGGGTGAGGCCGTGCTCCACGGCGAGCGGGGGGACCTCGGTGAGCGCGGTGTGCTCGAACTGGTGCAGCCGGGAGGTGAGGACGTCGTTGACCGCGTCGGCGGCCTCCTGGGTGGTGCAGCCGAAGAAGGTCTCCAGGACGAGTACGCCGTTGCTCAGCTCCCCCTCCTCCTCCACCTCGCGCTGGTAGGAGAAGAGGTCGTTGCGCAGGTGGACGGCGTCGGAGAACGTCTCCATCAGCACCCTGAGCGGCCTGGTTCCGGCGACCGGGGCGGGCACCTCGGCGGTCGCGTACTCCACGAGCCCCGCCGACCAGGGGGCGCCGCCGACCTTGCGGCGCATCTCGATGTACTCGACGGGGTTGGCGATCCGTCCCTCGTTGATGTTGGACAGCTCCCACAGCGACTCGTTCAGCAGGTGTTCGGTGGCCACCGCGAACCGGCGCCGCCAGTCGTCCGACATCGACGGCACCGTGCGCGCCCACAGGTCGGCGAGGCCGGCCTCGACCGGGTTCTCCGGCTCGGGCACGGGAGCCGAGAGGTCGAGCGGCATGAACAGGGGCAGCCGGTCCAGGTACGCCTTGCCACCGGCGCGGTCCTGGCCGCGTTTGAAGGTCTCCAGGAAGTGGTCGTCGAAGAAGAAGACCCACACGTACCAGTCGGTGATCAGGGAGAGGGCGGGCCCGTCGCAGTCGGGGTGGGTGTAGGCGCAGAGCAGTCCGTAGTCGTGCGCGTCCAGGTCGGCCTGTTCCCAGATCCCGGAGCCCTCCAGCATGCCCATCTCGCGCGCCCAGCGCGTCGAGTGGGCCCGGGCCTCGTCGACGTGCGGGTTCAGCCGGGCGGGGTAGGGCATGTAGAAGTGCGGGAGTTCGAAGGGCTGCTGCGTCATGGCCGGGCCCTACCCGGCGCGCTCCGGTGGCATCCGTACGCCCCGGCGCGATCACACCTTCGCGTGAACTGATGCCCGAACAGGCCCTGTGAAGCGGGCCGTTGGTCAATGCGGCGGGGGCGCCGACGGGGCGCCGGACACCTGGATGAGCGCGTGCGTGCCGCTGGTGCGCCAGCGCCGGTCCCCGGCGGCCTCCAGCGCGGCCTCGGTGGCGGCGTCCAGGCCGGTGATCACGTCGGACTTGAGGGTGCGCAGGGCCGCGACGGGGCCGGGGAACCAGGCGGTCACCTCCGCGAACGGCGTCGTCGGCGGCCACCGCCGGTCGCCGACCAGGCGCCGGTAGTTGAGATCGCCCTTGAGCACCGTCAGCGCGCCGGCGGCGAATTCAGCGCGCAGACCGCCGGGCATGTCCGCGTAGGGCAGCGGGGCGCAGGAGAAGGGGTGGGCGCGGACCTCGAGCCGGCCGTCGGTCATCGCCGACCACAGGCGGCGCCCGCACCGGGCGGCGGCGCCGGGTGCCGCCGTCAGCCGGCGTACGGCGTCGACGACGTCGGCGGTGGTGGCGTCCGAGACGTAGTACGGGTACGGCTTGACGTGCAGGACCGCCCGCTCGATGTGGCCGTACTGGAGGAGGTGGTCGGTGAGGAGCAGGTCGGGGACGAGTTCGCGGCCCGCGTTGTCGGCGACCATGCAGAGCGTGCCGGAGCCGGCCTGCCGCAGCAGCGACCAGAGGGCTTCGCTGTCGTCGGCGACCAGGGCGGGCGTGGCCCGCGCGGTCCCGGCGCCGGCCGCCGACAGCCGGAAACCGAGGTCCGCGCGGTTGCCCCAGAGCGAGCCGTGCAGCAGGGCGGCGGCGCGTTCGCCGGCCGGCTCGTCCGCCAGCGCGTCGAGCGCGGCGAGTTCCTCGTCCGTCTCCGGGGCGTGGAGCTCGGCGAGTTTGGCCGGCCGGAAGGGGTCGATGCCCTGCCAGGGGCCGGGGGCGAAGTAGCCGACGGCTTCGAGGAGCCGGCGGTAGAAGTAGCTCTCGGACCACAGCCAGGGCACGTCGAACCAGGAGCTGCCCGTGTACTGGGCGAGTCCCCAGACCTGCCAGCGGTCGTGGTCGTGCGCGTCGGCGGGGAGCGGTTCGATGACGCCCTCGGTGCACTCGGCCAGCAGCGCGTCGAGCGCGCGGTGCTGCTCGGGGCCGTAGGGGAAGGCGTCCCGCACCTGCCGGACGATGGCCGGGTGCCGCTCGGCCAGCACGCTGTGCGGGAAGGAACCGGGCTCGGCGCCGACGAGCACGGGCGGCACGGACGGGGTCTCGGGCATGCGCCTCACCGTACCCCGCGGGGCGGGCGCCGCCGGGGACACCGGGTCCGCGGCGCGGCCCGTGCGGCGTCACCCGCGTGCCGCACCGTCGGGAACCGTCCTCCGGCCCGACCGTGGTACGACGCGGCTTGCGCGGTCCGCCCTCGTACGGCACGGCCCCCCGCGGTCAGCGGCGCGGGGCGCACCGCCGCCCGGCCGTCACACGACGCGGATCTCCCGCTCCAGTTGTCCGGCGAGGGTCAGATAGCGCGGCCGCCGGGGAACCGGCACCAGACCGCGGATCAGCAGGTGCCACATCTCGGTCGTCCGGCGCGGCAGCCGCGCCACCGGTTCCAGGGGCCGGCCGGTGACCCGGGTGCCGACGAAGAAGCTCACCAGGGAGTGCGCGGCGGCGTGCACGTCCACGTCCGGGTGGACGTCGGATTCCCTGACCGCGCCGAGGAGTTTGCGCGTGGCGATCTCCAGCCACTCGGTGAAGGGGTGCGGCAGCGGCGGACGCACCGCGATTCCCCCCGTGGCGAGCCTGAGGCCGGCACGGCAGACCGGGCCTTCCACGCAGAGCCGGGTGAGCGCGAAGGTGATGCGCATCAGGGCCTCCAGTGACGAGCAGTCCCGCCCGTCCACGTCGTGCGCCGCCTGGCGCGCGGCCCTGGACTGCAACTCCATGATGGCCTGGGCCAGGTCTTCCTTGGCCGCGAAGTGGAAGTACAGCGCGCCCTTGGTCACCCGCGCGTGTTCGACGATGTCACTGAGGCTGGTCCGTTCGTAGCCGCGTCGGTCGAACAGGTCGGCCGCGGCCATGATGATGGTCGTGCGTGTCTGCTCTGCGCGTAACTGCCTCGGCATGGAGAGAGCACTCCAGGGGTGTGACGAGCGGTTGTGCTGTTTGCTTGCTGCACACAAACGATAGCTCACGGGCCGTCACACCCAACGGGACGCCTCGAATGGCTGGTTGAACAGATAACGAACCTGGTCGCGCGCACCGTGCCGGCCGCGTCGGCCAAGCGCGCGGGCGCCGCGAGCGCGGTCCTCTTTGCGGACGCGAGCGTTCCGGAGCGGGCGGTGACGGCACCGCGCCGGACCCGTGCCGCCCGGGTCCGGCGGGGCATTCCCGACCGGTGCCGAACACGTGTGAGGCGTCGGCCGGCCCGGCCGACGGCCCCCGAGGCGGCCACGGGACGCACTCGGCGGCGGCTCGGCCGTGCCGAGCCGCCGCGAGGAGCCGCACGCGAGAGGGCGGGCCGGGGCGGCCCCGAGGAGCGCCCCCGCCCGCCCCTTACGGTCAGTTGGCGGCGCCGGACGGCCGCACGGAGGCTGCCTCCGGGGCGGCGCCGGCCGCCGGTGCGGGGTCCGCCTTCATCGCCTTCGCCTCGCTCTTGAGGATGCGCAGGGACTTGCCCAGCGCCCGCGCGGTGTCCGGCAGTTTCTTGGAGCCGAACAGCACGATCACCACGATCGCCACGATCAGCAGATGCCAGGGTTCCAGTCCGTTGCGGAGCATGACCGCGCCCTCCTCTTCCTCACGTCTTCCGGTACGAGCCCGGTCGGCCCGTCCGGCCCGGCCGCGGTTGCCGCATCGCGCCACCGCCCGAAGACGGGCGCGGGTGCGCCGGCGGCGCTCCCCGGCAACCACACGAGCGTATCCCCGTCCCGCGGCGACGGCGGCACCGGCATCGGCCGGACCGCGCGAACCACTGTCGCCGGAACTTATCCTGGTCCCCGCTAGTTTCTACGGTGCTGTAGAAACAACCCCGCTCCGCCCGTCCTCCCGTACCCCCGTACGGAACGTGCGGAGGGGACCGACACGACATTTGGAGAGCACATGGCCCTGTGGGACCGCATCAAGGACTCCGCGACGCAGATGCAGACCCAGTTGGTGGCGAAGAAGAACGACCTGAAGAGCGGCGCCTTCCGCGACGCGAGCATGGCGATGTGCGCGCTCGTGGCCGCCGCCGACGGCACCGTCGACCCGTCGGAACGGCAGCGTGTCGCCCAGTTGATCGCCACCAACGAGGTCCTGCAGAACTTCCCCGCGGACGACCTGCGCCGCCGGTTCGAGGAGAACCTGAACAAGCTGACGACCGACTTCGCCTTCGGCAAGGTCAGTGTGCTCCAGGAGATCGCCAAGGCGAAGAAGAAGCCCGCCGAGGCGCGTGCCGTGGTGCAGATCGGCATCGTCATCGGCGGGGCGGACGGTGACTTCGACAAGACCGAGCAGGCCGTGGTGCGCGAGGCCTGCTACACGCTGGACCTGCCGCCGCACGAGTTCGACCTCTGAGCCTGCCGATCCTCACCGGACACACGTGGGGCCCGCCCGGCCGGGCGGGCCCCACGCCGTTCACACGCCCCGTCGGCCGCCGGGCGCCGGCGGCGCGGAGAGCCGGCCGGGGACGACCGCCCGGCCGGGACGCCGGTGTACGTCAGCCGAGACCGGCGGACTTCAGCCAGGCCCTGGCGACGTCCAGCGGGTCCTTCTTCTGCGACTGCACCTGGGTGTCCAGCTCCAGCAAGGTGGCCGTGTCCAGCTTGGCGGAGACCGCGTTGAGCGCGTCGACGCCCTTCTGGTCCAGGCCCGACTTGTGCACCAGCGGCTGGACGTTCTGGAAGCCGAAGAGGTTCTCCGGGTCCTTGAGGGTGACGAACTTCTCCCGGGAGATGGTCGGGTCCGTGGTGAAGAGGTCCGCGACCTGCACGACGTTCTTCTTCAGCGCGGTCTGGGTCAGCGCGCCGCCCGCGTCCAGCGCCTTGAAGGACTTGAACCGGAGCCCGTAGACCGACTGCAGGCCGAGCAGGCCCTGCTGCCGGGTCTGGAACTCCGGCGAGCCGCCGATGACCAGGTCACCCGCGACGTCCTTGAGGTCCGCGATGGAGGACTCCCGCGTGAGGTGGTACTTGGCCGCCGTCTCCTGGTTGACGGTGACGGAGTCCTTGTCCTGCGCGGGCGAGGGGTCCAGGAGGGTCAGCCCGGAATCGAGCTTGGCTTTGATGGCGGCCGTCGTCGCGGCCGCCGTCTTCGGCGCGGCCTTCTTGTCGAGGTAGGCGAGCAACGCGCCGTTGTACTCGGGCAGCACGGTGACGGCGCCGCTCTTGATCAGACCGTAGGTGGTCTCGCGGCTGCCGATGTTGAGCTTGTACTCGACCTTGACGCCCTTGGCCTTCAGGGCCTCGCCGTAGATGTCGGCGAGCAGCTTGCTCTCGGGAAAGTTGTTGGAGCCGACGACGACGGTGCCACCGCTCGCCTTCCCGCCCGAGAGCGGGTTGTCGGACTTGCTGTCTGAGGACGACGAACACCCCGTGACGAGCGCCGCGACGGCGGCGAGCGCGACGACGGCCGCACCGGGGAACCTCGTACCGAACCGGATGTTCTTCGGGTGGAAAGTCACCCTTCCGATCCAATCCAGCCCGTTCGTGATCAGTCAAGTGCCACCGGGTCACCGATTGGCGTCGATCCGTGGCACGTTGTGAACGAAGGGTCAACTGCTCCTGCGCACACCGGACGAGACCGCGAACCGCCCGGCCGCCCAGAACACCGCCAGCGTCACCAGCGCCAGCAGGGCGACCAGCGCGGCGCCGCCCACCACCTTCTCGTAGTCGAGCTGGTAGAGGCCGTCGATGATGTAGCGGCCCAGACCGCCGAAGCCGACGTAGGCGGCGATGGTGGCCGTGGAGATGATCTGGATGGCCGCCGAGCGCACTCCGCTGAGGATCAGCGGGAGCGCGACGGGCAGTTCGACCTGGAGGAGGACGCGCCACTCCTCCATGCCCATGCCCCGCGCGGCGTCCACCGGTGAGGGGTCGACGGAGCGCATCGCCTCGTACGTCGTCACCAGGATCGGCGGGAGGGCGAGGACGACGAGCGGGATCATCACCGGCACCAGCCCGAAGCCGAGCAGGATGAACATCAGCACCAGCAGGCCGAAGCTGGGCAGTGCCCGCCCGGCCGTCGCGATCAGCGAGAGGGTGTTGCCGCCGCGCCCGTAGTGGCCGGTGAGGAGACCGACCGGCAGTCCGATGACGGCGGCGACGGCGAGGGCGAGCAGGGAGTACCCGACGTGTTCGGCCAGACGTCCGGGGATGCCGTCGTAGCCGTGCCAGTGGGCGCCGTCACCGAAGAAGGCGCCGACGAAGTGGAGTACGTTCACCGGGCGGTGTCCTCCAGGGCGGGCACGGCCGGTTCGGGCCGGCCCTCGGTGGGCTCGGGTGTGCCGCGGCGCGCGGCGCGCGGCATCCACGGGGTCAGCAGCAGGCGCACGCCGACCAGCGCGGCGTCCACGAGGACCGCCAGGACGGCCGTGGACAGCACGGCGTTCACCGCGAGTTCGGGCCGGTGGTAGTCCCGCGCGTCCTGGAGCAGGTTGCCCAGCGCGCCCTGGTTGCCGATCAGCATGCCGACGCTGACCAGGGAGATGCTGGACACGGCCGCCACGCGCAGCCCCGCGATGATCGCGGGAACCGCGATCGGCAACTGCACGTGGAGGTAGCGCCGTACGGGCCCCAGGCCCATCGCGGTGGCGGCGGCCAGGGTCTCCCGCGGCACCGAGCGCACGCCGTCGACGATCGCCGGGACGAGGACGACCAGGCTGTAGACGGCGAGCGGGATCATCACGGTGAGCTCGGTCTGGCCGGTGTAGTCGATGAGCACGACGAAGAAGGCCAGCGACGGGACGGCGTAGAGCACGGTCGTCAGGCCCAGCACGGGCGCGTACAGCCAGCGGAAGCGTACGCACAGCTGACCGACCGGCAGGGCGACGACCAGACCGGCCAGGACCGGTAGCAGGGCCTCGCGCAGATGCAGGCCGATCAGACCGAGCCAGCTGTGCTGGAGGTCGCTCGGGATGTCGAAGAAGCCGCTCATCCGGTGACCTTCGCACCGCGGGCGCCGGCTTCGTCATCGGCGCCGCCTTCCTCGCCGGTCCCCTCCGCGCCGGGACGGCTCCCGCTCCCCGCGCCGGTACGGCCCTCGGCGTGGGCGCCCCGGATCGCCTCGCCGATGGCCTGCTGCGAGACGACGCCGACCGCGCGGCCCGCGCCGTCCACGGCGACCGCCCAGCCGGTCGGCGAGAGCACGGCGCAGTCGAGGGCGGCGCGCAGGGAGTCGACGCCGTACTCGAAGGGCCGTCCGCAGGGGATGAGCCGCGCGGAGTCGGCCGGCTCGGCGGTGAGGTCCTCCGGTGTGCTCCAGCCCAGGGGCCTGCCGTCGGCGTCGGTGACGAGCAGGTAGGGGACGCCGGCGGTGGCGCGGGCGGCGATCCGCTCGGCGGTGGAGCCGGCGGTGACGATCGGGTCGCCGCTCAGCTCCAGTGACCCGGAGCCGAAGAACGACAGCCGGCGGATGCCGCGGTCGGCGCCGAGGAAGTCCTCCACGAAGTCGTCGGCGGGGGCGGTGAGCAGTTCGGCGGGCGGGGCGTACTGGGCGAGCCTGCCACCGGTGCGCAGGACCGCCACCATCGTGCCGAGCTTGACGGCCTCGTCGATGTCATGGGTGACGAAGACGATCGTCTTGCCCAGTTCGGCCTGGATGCGCAGGAGTTCGTCCTGCAGCCCCTTGCGCACCACCGGGTCGACGGCCGAGAACGGCTCGTCCATCAGCAGCACCGGCGGGTCCGCGGCGAGCGCCCGCGCCACACCGACGCGCTGCTGCTGCCCGCCCGAGAGCTGATAGGGGTACCGCTTGGCCAGCGCGGAGTCGAGCCCGACGCGTTCCATCAACTCCGCCGCCCGGACACGGGACTTCTGCTTGCTCCAGCCCAGCAGCCGGGGCACCGTCGCGATGTTGTCGACGATGGTGCGGTGCGGGAAGAGGCCGGCGTTCTGGATGACGTAACCCATCGACCGGCGCAGGGTGTTGACGGGCCGGTCCCTGATGTCGGCGCCGTCGAGGAGGATGGTGCCCCCGCTCGGCTCCACCATCCGGTTGATCATGCGCAAGGTGGTGGTCTTGCCGCAGCCGGACGGTCCGACGAGGACGGTGATCGACCGGTCCGGTATCTCCAGCGAGAGCCGGTCGACCGCCACCGTGCCGTCCGGATACCGCTTGGTGACTGAGTCCATGCGTATCAAAACGCCGCATACCCTTCGGGTCTTCGGGCGCCGGCTGCGCCCGCTGTGCACCACGGTCGCGTGGGCCGTTGCGCACAGAGTCTAGACGCCCGGGGTGACGGCGGCCCGGAAGCACGCGAACGGGGCGCGCCCCTCTCAGGGCCCGCCCCGTGTCGGAGGGAGGTGCGTCAGTGAGCGCCGGGGCCTCCGCTGCCGAAGGATCCGCTGCCGCCCGGAGCCCAGCGGTTCCGGTGCTGGTCCTCGCTGCGCCGGGTGCCGGCGTGGTGGAGTTCGTGCGGCAGGATGCGCGTCCCGTCGTCGCAGTGCACCTCGTCCGGTTCCCGCATCTCGCTGATCTCCTCGATGGCTCCGGTGACCGGGAGGTGCGGCTGGTCGCACTCCTCGGGCCGGTCCGGCTCCCGGCGGAAGACGCGGATGCCCAGCCAGACGGCCCAGATCAGACCGCCCACCACGATGACCAGCCCGAGGAAGAAGATGAAGATGGCCCCGTTCTGCGACGCCGCGAGTACGACGGAGGAAGCTGTGCCCATGTCTTTTCCCACCTGCCTCCGCTGAGGGAAGTGAAGAATGTCCGGTGACACGGCCGATGTCACCTTTGACACACAGTGTCCCACTGTCCCGGGTCGCCGCAAAGCGCAGCGCCACGCCGGCCGGCGGGCGGCCGGCTCAGGCCCGGCCCCGGCCCGAGGGCGGCCGGGAGCCGGGGCCCCGCGGGTTCACTCCCCGGTCGGCCTCAGCTTCAGCGAGATGCTGTTGATGCAGTACCGCTGGTCGGTCGGGGTGGGGTAGCCCTCGCCCTCGAAGACGTGCCCGAGGTGCGACCCGCAGCGGGCGCACCGCACCTCGGTGCGCACCATCCCGTGGGAGCGGTCCTGGAGGAGTTCCACGGCGTCGGTGTCCTTGGGGTCGAAGAAGGACGGCCAGCCGCAGTGCGACTCGAACTTGGTGTCCGAGGTGAACAGTTCCGCGCCGCAGGCCCGGCAGGAGTAGACGCCCTCGGTCTTGGTGTCGGTGTACTCACCGGTGAAGGCGGGCTCCGTGCCGGCCTGGCGGAGCACCGTGTACTCGGCCGGGGTCAGCTCCGCGCGCCACTGCTCGTCCGACTTGTCGATGTCGTACGCCATGATCCCTCAAGCCCCTCAGTTCTCGGTGAGACGGTCCAGGATGCGCGGTCCGAGGTCGGTGACGTCGCCCGCGCCCATGGTCAGAACCAGATCACCGGTCCTGGCCATTCCCGCGACCACGTCCGGGACCTCGGCCTTGTCGTGGACGGCCGTGACGTCGGCGCCGGCGGCCCGGGCGGCCTCGATGATCAGCTCGCTGGTGACGCCGGGGACCGGGTCCTCACGGGCCGGGTAGATGTCCAGGACGGCGGAGGCGTCGGCGAGGGTGAGGGCCTGGCCCATCTCCTTGCCCAGTTCCTGGGTGCGGGAGAACAGGTGCGGCTGGAAGACGACCAGGATGCGGGAGCCGCCCGCCGCCGCGCGCATCGCCTCCAGGTCGGCGGCCATCTCGGTCGGGTGGTGGGCGTAGGAGTCGATCACCTGGACGCCGGCGGCCTCGCCCTTGAGCTGCAGGCGCCGCTTGACCCCGGTGTAGGCGGCCAGGGCGGGGGCCAGCTCGGTGGCCGGGATGCCGAGGGCCGCGCCCGCGGCCAGCGCGGCGACGGCGTTGTGTGCGTAGTGCCGGCCGGGGACGGAGACCGTGAACGTCAGCTCGGCGCCGTCCAGCAGAACGGTGACCTCGCTCTTCAGGCCCTGCGGCACGACCGACAGCACCCTCACGTCGGCGTCGGCCGCCTCGCCGTAGGTCACCGTGCGCACCGAACCGGCCAGCCGCCGGGTCAGCTCCCGGGCGCCCTCGTGGTCGGCCGAGATCACCAGCGTGCCGCCGGGGACGATCTTGCCGGCGAAGATCTCGAAGGACTCGTGGATCTCTTCCATCGAGGCGTAGTTGGCGTGGTGGTCGAGCTCGACGTTGAGGACGATGGCGACCTCGGGGGCGTACTTGTGGAAGCTGCGGTCCGATTCGTCCGCCTCGGCCACGAAGATGTCGCCCGTGCCGTGCAGCGCGTTGGAGCCGGGGGCGTCCAGGTCGCCGCCGATGGCGTACGACGGCTTCAGGCCCAGCTCGGTGAGGGAGACGGCCAGCATGGAGGTCGTGGTCGTCTTGCCGTGGGTGCCGGCGACCGCGATCGGGCGCAGGCCCCGCATCAGGCCGGCCAGGGCGTCGGAGCGGTGGACGACCGGGATGCCCAGCTCGGCCGCGCGGACCAGCTCCGGGTTGTCCTCGCGGATCGCCGAGGAGACGACGACGCAGTCGGCGTCGTGCGCGAGGTGCTCGGCCGCGTGCCCGATGTGCACGGTGACGCCCTGCGCGCGCAGCGCCTCGGCGGTGGCCGACTCCTTGGCGTCGCTGCCCGCCACCCGGGCGCCGCGCTGGGCGAGGATCTTGGCGATGCCCGACATTCCGGCGCCGCCGATGCCGATGAAGTGCGGTCGGTCCATGGCGGTAGGAAGGCCGGGTGCCATGCGCTTTTCTCCCCAGGTGGTGCGGCTGCGGTACGACGGTGTGCGCGCCGCCCGTGCGGAGGCGCCGCCCAAGCCTATGCCTTGCTGTGGGAGAACAGCTTCAGGACGGGTACGCCGACCTGGTGGCGGGCCCGCGAGGCCCAGTCCCGGTGGAAGAACTCCTCCACGTAGTGCGGGTCGGTCAGCACGATCACCTCGTCGGCGCCCACCTCGCCGACCAGCGCCTTCAGGGCGTCCAGCGGATGGTTTTCGACCAGGCGCCCCTCGGCCCGGCCGCCCGCCGCGCGCAGCGCTCTCAAGGACACGTCCAGGGCCTGCTCCCCCTCCCCCTTGGCGGCCTCGCCCTCGGGCGTGCCGCCCTCGCGGGCCGCCTCGTCGATCTCGCCGAGCGCGATGTCGTCGATGGCCCGCAGCAGCCGGTCCGCCTGGTCGCCGCGCGGCTGGAGCAGCACATGGAAGGAGACCGGCTCCTCCCCGTGCAGGGTGGTGACGAACTCGACGTCGGCGGATGTCAGGGCCTTCTCGATCATCAGTACGCTTGTGAACACCGGGCGCCCTTTCTCCTCCGAGGGTCCTTACACCCTCTCGCTGCCTCCGTGGGCCGGAACCAGCCCCCGCAGAAACCATCCTGCCCCGTGATCGCACAGGTATCGCGGGAATCGGTGTAGCCGTCACGAAGTAAGCGGAACGACCTTTTCCGATAATTTCGGGCACCGGGGCCCCGTCGGCGCGCAAAGGCGCACCGGCTCGGGCGCACCCGCTCGGTGGGCGCCTGCCCGGCGGAGGCGTCAGACCCGCCGGTAGCTGCTGAACAGGAAGCCCTCCTCCTCCAGCAGGGAGGACAGGACGAAGCGGTGCGGGACGGCGACCGGGGGCCCGCCGGCGATGCGCTGGGCGTCGCCCGCCGTCAGCATGGGGGACACGGTCAGACACAGCTCGTCGAGGACGCCCGAGGCCACCATCTGACCGAGCAGGCGCGGCCCGCCCTCGGTGAGCAGACGGGTGTGGCCCAGTTCGGCCAGGGCCCGCACCGCTCGCGGCGGGTCGATGCCCATGCCGTCCCCGGCGGTCACCACACGGGCGCCCGCCCGTTCCGCCGCCGCCGTCCGGTCCGGGGCGGCCGCGGCGCCGGTCAGGATCAGCGTGGGCACCAGGGGCGAGGTGAACAGCGGCAGGGAGAAGTCCAGCTCCAGGCCGGCGGAGACGACCGCGATCGCCGGCGCGGGCCCCTGGCCGGCCGCCTTGCGCAGCGCCGCGAACTCCGCCCGCGCGCGGGCCGGGCGGTAGCCCTCCCGCCGCACGGTCTCCGCGCCGACCACCACCACGTCGGCCAGCGCCCGCAGGGTGCCGAAGATCCGCATGTCGGCGGCGCTGGAGATGGGGTGCGAACGGCCCTCGTGCTGCGCCGCCCCGTCCAGCGTCGAGACCATGTTGGCCCGCAGCCAGGGCTCGCGGCCCGCCGGTCCGGGTCCGGGGTAGGCGTAGGCGGCGGCCAGCTCGGCGAGGGTCCACTCCCGGTCCACGAGGGCGCCGGGCGTGCCCGCGCCGCCGGCGCCGCGGTCCTCCTTCAGGTCCTGGGCTGCTGTTTCGTCGGTCACAGGGAACAGGCGTCGCATGCCGTGCAGTGTTCCACGCCGCTTACCATGGGGAACCGTGTCGTCCTCCACAGCCGCCGCCGGGACCAACCCCGTGACCGAAGCCGCCCCGCTCTCCCTGTGCGCCCGCGAGCCGCACGTCCCGGCGGACCGGCTGGTCGCCGAGATGGTGCCGCCGCCGCGCTTCGACTCGGTGCGCTTCGCGACGTACATCCCGGACCCGAACCAGCCCAGCCAGACCGAGGCCGTGCGGGTCCTGGAGGGCTTCGCCGCCGGACTCGACGGGTCGCCCGCCGGCGGTTCCGCCCGGCGCGGTCTCTTCGGCTTCGGCAGGAGCAGGGCCCCCAGGACGCCGGCCGGGCCCCGCGGGGTCTACCTCGACGGCGGCTACGGCGTCGGCAAGACCCATCTGCTGGCCTCCCTGTGGCACGCCACCCCGGCCGAGCCGGCGCGCAAGGCGTTCGGCACCTTCGTGGAGCTGACCAACCTGGTCGGCGCCCTGGGCTTCCAGAAGACGGTCGAGACCCTGTCCGGCCACCGGCTGCTGTGCATCGACGAGTTCGAGCTGGACGACCCCGGCGACACCGTGCTGGTGTCCACCCTGCTGGGCCGGCTGGTCGACGCGGGCGTCGCCCTGGCCGCCACCTCCAACACGCTGCCGGGCAAGCTCGGCGAGGGCCGGTTCGCGGCGGCCGACTTCCTGCGCGAGATCCAGGGGCTGTCCGCGCACTTCCGCGCGCTGCGCATCGACGGCGAGGACTACCGCCACCGCGGGCTGCCCGAGGCGCCGGCGCCGTTCACCGACGAGCAGGTGACCAGGACGGCGCACGCCACCGCCAACGCCTCGCTCGACGGCTTCCCCCAGCTCCTCGAGCACCTGGCCAGGGTCCACCCCAGCCGCTACGGCGCGCTCACCGACGGCGTCGTGGCCGTGTGTCTGACCGGGGTGCGGCCGGTGCCCGACCAGTCGACCGCGCTGCGGCTGGTCGTGCTCGCCGACCGGCTCTACGACCGCGAGGTGCCCGTACTGGCCTCCGGGGTCCCCTTCGACCAGTTGTTCAGCGAGGAGATGCTGAACGGGGGCTACCGCAAGAAGTACTTCCGCGCGATATCCCGGCTGACCGCGCTCGCCCGCGACGCCAAGGCGCTCACCGAGGCCCGCTGACGGTCCGGCCGGCCCGGGACGCCGACGAGGGGCCGAGCACTCCGTGCCGTGCCCCCGAGGGCGGGTCCGCCGCGGACCGCGGGACCGGCCACGGACGGCCGGGCGCCCGGCCGAGGCCGTCTCCGCCACCGGCCAGGAGCCGGTTCACGCCATTCCACCGCGCTTTTCGGGCGCTCTTCGCCGCGTAACGTGGTGTTAACCCTGCAAACACCTTCGCGCGGCTACCGTATCTCTTGACCATTCATTGACCAATTCTTGGTCGTTGCAAAAGGTGTCCGACGTGCGGAGGGAGGCGCATGTTACGAGGTAAAACTGTTCGGACCGCGCTCGCGCTCCTCGCCACGACTCTGCTGACGCTGCTTTTCCTCGCGCCGGTCACATCCTTCGCACCAGCACACACGTTCGGTCGCGTCCAGGCCGCGGACCGGGCCGGAACGGCGCCCGCCGGCACCGTGCCGCGCGACGAGCGCGCCACGTTCCGGGACTGCGGCCCCGTCGGCCACCACCCCACCGGACCGCTGCGCACCCGCGACCGCCACCGGGCCACCGACTCCGGCCCCGAGACCCCCGAGCGCCCCATCCTCCGGCGCGGCTGCGCCGCGGCCCGCGAAGCGGCGGCGCCCGCCGCCGGGTGCTCCCGCACGCCGAGACCCGCGAGCGGCCGTACCCCGGCCGCGCTCCAGGTCTTCCGCTGCTGAGCGGCGGAGCGATCCTCACCCCCCACCTCAGTCGTGCAAGCCCGACGCGCCCTCACGGCGCGCCAGGAGGAGTCCCCATGCAACCCCTCATCGACAACGCCCGCACGTTCGGACAGCGCCCCGAGGAGTTCGCCGCACTCGCCGCGGGGCAGTGGCCGCAGGTCCTGTTCATCACCTGTTCCGACTCCCGGGTCGTCCCGGCCCTGATCACGGGCGCCCGCCCCGGCGAGCTCTTCGAGCTGCGCACCGCGGGCAACATCGTGCCCCCGTACGCCTCCACGCTCCCCACCGGCGAGGCGGCCACCATCGAGTACGCCGTGCAGGTGCTCGGCGTGAGCGACGTCGTGGTCTGCGGTCACTCGCACTGCGGCGCCGTCGGCGCCCTGGTCCGCGGCGACGACCTCGACGCCGTGCCCGCGGTGCGCGACTGGCTGACCGGCGCGACGCCCCGGCCGGCCGGGCCCGCCGAGGACCCGTGCGTCGCCGAGGCCGTGCAGAGCCACGTCCTGGCACAGTTGCTGCGGCTGCGCTCGTACCCGTGTGTCGAGCGGAAGCTGGCGGACGGCCGGCTGAACCTGCACGCCTGGTACTACGAGGTGCACACCGGCGCCGTGCTGGCGCACCGGCCGCGGTCCGACTCCTTCACGGCCCTGTGAGCGCCGCCGTGACGACGGTGACGGCCAGGTTCCCCTTCCTGCGGCAGGACGTCGCCGCCTCGCTCGTCGTCTTCCTGGTCGCGCTGCCGCTGTGCGTCGGCGTGGCGGTCGCCTCCGGGGTGCCGGCCGAGCTCGGCCTGGTCACCGGCATCGTGGGCGGCGTCGTCACCGGCCTGCTGCCGGGCAGCAGCCTTCAGGTGTCCGGCCCGGCCGCCGGTCTGACCGTGCTCGTGTTCGAGGCCGTCCGCGAGTTCGGGCTCTCCGCGCTGGGTGTTCTCGTGCTGGCCACGGGACTGCTCCAGCTCGTCATGGGCGCGCTGCGGCTGGGCAACTGGTTCCGGGCCATCTCGGTGTCGGTGGTCGAGGGCATGCTGGCGGGCATCGGTCTGGTGATCATCGCGGGCCAGCTGTACGCGGCGGCGGGGCTGAAGGCCCCGGCCTCCGGTCTCGGCAAGATCGCCGGGCTGCCGCGGGCGCTTCTCGACGCCCTGGCCGGCACCGAGGCCCCGGCCTCGCTCGCGGTCGGCGCGGGCACCGTCGCCGTGCTGGTGCTGTGGCGGCGGCTGCCCCGGCGGGCACATGCCGTGCCGGGCGCGCTCGCCGCGGTGCTCCTGGCCACGCTCGTCACCCTCGCGCTCGGCCTGCCGGTGGCCACGGTGCAGGTCCGGGGTCTGTTCGACGCGGTCCAGCCGCCCGGGGCCGAGGCCTTCGGCGAACTCGCGAACCCCGCGTTCTACGGCACCATCGTCGCCTTCACCCTCATCGCCTCCGCGGAGAGCCTGTTCAGCGCGGCGGCCGTGGACCGGCTGCACCACGGGCCGCGCACCCGGTACGACAAGGAGCTGATGGCCCAGGGCGCGGGCAACACGGTGTGCGGGCTGCTCGGCGCGCTGCCGATGACGGCCGTGATCGTGCGCAGCTCCGCCAACGTCCAGGCCGGTGCCCGCACCAAGGCCTCGCGGGTGCTGCACGGCGTGTGGCTGCTGGTGTTCGCGGCGCTGCTGCCCTCGGCACTGGCGCTCATACCCCTGCCCGCGCTCGCGGGCGTCCTCGTGCACGCGGGCTGGAAGCTGATCCCCTTCCGTCAGCTGGCGTCGCTGTGGCGGACGCACCCGGGCGAGGCGGTGATCCTGGTGGCGACCGCCGTGTCCATAGTCGTGGTGAACATGTTCGAGGGGGTGCTGATCGGCCTGGCGCTGTCGGTGGTCAAGACCGCCTGGGAGGCCTCGCACATGAAGCTGGAGGTCGTCGACGAGGGCGCCGGCCCGGTGCGGGCGGCGCTGTCGGGCAATGCGACCTTCCTTCGGCTCCCCCGGATCCTGGACGGTCTGGAGGCACTGCCCCGGGACCGGCCCGTGGAGCTGCACCTGTCCGGGCTGCACCACCTCGACCACGCCTGCCGTACGGCGCTGGAGAACTGGGCCGAGCGGCACAGCGCGGCCGGCACCGAACCGGTGAGGGTGACGGCGCCGCCCCGGTGACCGCCCTCGCCGGCCCCGCCGCGGCCGGGCCACCCGGCCGCGGTCGTCCGGTGGGGGCGTCCGGCCCGGTCGTCCGGTCGGGACGTCCGGTCGGGGCGTCCGGTCGGGGCGTCCGGTCCGGCGGCCCGGCCGTGGGGCCCGGCCGTGGGGCCCGGCCGTGGGGCCCGACCCCGGAGGCCCGGCTCCCCGGTCCGAGGGGCGACCGGGCCGACGGCCTGACCAGGCTGACGGCTCGACCGAGCTGACGGCTCGACCGGTCCGACGGACCGGGCCTATCGTTGAGGAAGGCGCCGCATCCGGGCGCACGGGCGACTGGTCGAGGAGTCGTCATCATGTTCGAGGACGTACTGACCGCCGTGATTGCCGCCGGCTGTGCCGGGCTGGTGTACCTCGCCGGGGCGGCGCGGGTCGTCAAACAGTACGAGCGCGGTGTGGTGCTGCGGCTCGGACGGTTCGCCGGTGGCGTGCGGTCGCCGGGCTTCACGATGATCGTGCCGTTCGTGGACCGGCTGTACAAGGTCAACATGCAGATCGTCACGCTCCCGATCCCGGCCCAGGAGGGCATCACCCGGGACAACGTGACCGTGCGGGTGGACGCGGTCGTCTACTTCAAGGTCGTCGACGCGGCCAACGCCGTCATCCAGGTCGAGGACTACCGGTTCGCCGTCTCCCAGATGGCGCAGACGTCCCTGCGCTCGATCATCGGCAAGAGCGATCTGGACGACCTGCTCTCCAACCGGGAGAAGCTCAACCAGGGACTGGAGCTGATGATCGACAGCCCCGCCATCGGCTGGGGCGTGCAGATCGACCGTGTGGAGATCAAGGACGTCTCCCTGCCGGACACCATGAAGCGCTCCATGGCCCGGCAGGCCGAGGCCGACCGGGAGCGGCGGGCCCGGATCATCAACGCGGACGCCGAGCTCCAGGCGTCGAGGAAGCTGGCCGAGGCCGCCCAGCAGATGGCGGACACGCCCGCCGCGCTGCAACTGCGGCTGCTCCAGACGGTGACGGCGGTGGCCACCGAGAAGAACTCCACGCTGGTCCTGCCCTTCCCGGTCGAACTGCTGCGCTTCCTGGAGAAGGCCCAGCACCCGGCGCAGGCCGCACCGGAGCCGCCCGGAGCGCTCGCCAACGGCACCAAGCCCTTCGCCCCTCCCGCTCGCGCCACCGCCTCCGAGGCCGCCTCCGTCACCCCGGTCCGGGCCGCCGCCGACGCCGCCTCGATCGACCCCGAGGCGGAGGCCGGACAGTAGGGGTCCGCGTGCGCCGCCGGCCGGGACAGGCGCCCCGGCCGGGCGCCGCGGCACGTCCGGGTCCGCCGCTCGTGCCGGGTCCGGCACGGCCGGTTCGCCGTCCCGCCCGTGCCCCGGGCGGGGCCCGGCCGCGGGTGCCCACCGGCCGGGTGATCGGACGGCCGCGCCGCTGTTCATATGGCTGGAGATCGTCCTAGCTTCATATGGTGATCCCATTTGTACGACGAATCACCGCTGCCTGCGCCCTGAGCGCCGCCCTCGCCACCCTCACCGCCTGCGGCACCGCCCAGGCCCCCGGCCTCGGTCACCCGGCCCCCTCGAAGACCGTCACCGTCAGACCCTCCGCCACCGCCCCCTCGAAGCCGCCCACCCTGACCCCCGGGCCCGGCGGCCTGACCCCCGTCTTCGCCCACGGCCCGCGGACCAGGGGGAAGACGGTCGCCTTCACCTTCGACGCCGACATGACCGCCGACCAGGGGCCGCGCGCGGCGAAGGGCGAGCACTTCGACAATCCGGCGCTCATCGCCACGCTCCGCGCCCTCAAGGTTCCGGCCACCGTGTTCATGACGGGCCGATGGGCCGAGGAGTACCCGGAGCAGGCCCGCTCCATCGGCCGGGACCCGCTCTTCGAACTCGCCAACCACTCCTACAGCCACTACGCGTTCACCGGCGACTGCTACGGCCTGCCCAGGGTCTCGGCGGACCGCATGCGCTCGGACGTGGAGCGCGCGTACACGGCGTTCCGCAAGGCGGGCGTGGAGCACCCGATGCCGTACTTCCGCTTCCCCGGCGGCTGCTACGACGACCAGGCGCGGCGGGCGCTCAGCGGCCTCGGCGTCACCGCGGTGCAGTGGGACGTGGTGAGCGGCGACGCGTTCGCGAAGGACGCGGACGCCGTGGCCCGGCAGGTGCTGGACGGGGTGAGGCCCGGCTCGGTGGTGGTCATGCACTGCACGCGCAGCGCCGCCCCCACGACCGAGCAGGTCGTGCGGACGGTCGTGCCCCGGCTGCGCAAGCAGGGCTACCGCTTCGTCAAGGTGTCCGACCTGATCGGTGCGACGATGGGACGTTCGTGACCGTTCCCCGCGGTCCCGGCCGCTCTACGCTTGAGCCATGAGCCAGAACGACGAGGACGGCGCGGGCGGCCGCGAGGACGACGGCGACTACTGCCTGATCGACACGGCCAGGCCCCCCAGGGCGGACGGCCCGCCCTACGCGGAGTGCGTGCTGTGCCGGGAGCCGACGGAGTACCCGGAGTCGTACAAGGGGATCACCCTCTGTCCCGTCTGCGAGTGGCAGGAGGCGCAGCGTACGGCCTGCTCGGGGTGAGCCGGAGCGGTCCGGATCGGCTCCCCCCGGCCCGCGGGCCGGGGGGAGCCGATCACCCGGCTGGCAGACTGGGGGTGTGAGCACCGACGAGACCACCGCGACCGCCGCCCCCGAGGACAGCCCCTTCCGGCACGGGCCGGACCCGCGCGACCAGGCACGGCAGTTCGTGCTGCCGCTGGTCGTCCGCATCGAGCGCGCCGCTCCGCCGGCCCGTACCGACGCGCTTCAGACGGCGGCCCGCGCGGTGCTGGTGCTGCTCGCCGACGAGCGGTCCCTCGGCGACGGCGAGTGGGCGCGGTCGGTACGGGACTGGCAGGACGCCCGGATCCGCAAGGTGGTGCGGCGGGCGCGCGGCGCGGAGTGGCGGCGGGCCGAGGCGCTGCCCGGCATCACGGTGACCGGGAAGGCGGCGGAGGTGCGGGTCTTCCCGCCCGTCCCGCTGGACGGCTGGCCCAAGGACCTGGCCAGGCTCCAGGTCTCCGGCACCGACCTCGACGACCCGGAGCCGCCCGCCGGCCACGAGCCAGGCCGGCCGGTGCTCTGGCTCAACCCCGGACTGGACATGTCCGCCGGAAAGGCGATGGCCCAGGCGGGCCACGGCGCCCAGCTCGCCTGGTGGGAGCTGCCCCGGGAGCAGCGCACCGCCTGGCGCGACGCCGGTTTCCCCCTCGCCGTCCGCACCGCCGCCCCGGAGCTCTGGCAGGACCTCACCACGAGCGGCCTCCCGGTGGTCCGCGACGCCGGCTTCACGGAGATCGCCCCGGGCTCGTGCACGGTGGTCGCCGACCATCCGGCGCTGCGTCAGGGCCGAGACCGGTAGCGGGCCGGCGTCCGCGCGCGAACCTCAAATGTTGCTCTGAAGGCGCGGGCCGCGGGATTCGCGGGCCGGCGCGGGGGCCATACCCCCGTCACGCGCGTCATGCGCGCTGCCGGGCGGCAGCGGGGGACGAGGGGGGACGAGGACCATGGAGCGGCTGGGAGCGGGGATCGGCTGGCGGCCGGAGATCGCGGACGTCGTGGAGCGGATGCCGGGCGTCGACTGGGTCGAGGTCGTGTCCGAGAACGTGTGCCCCGACCATCCGCCCGAGTCGTTGCGGCGGCTGCGGGCGCGCGGTGTGACCGTCGTGCCGCACGGTGTCTCGCTCGGGCTCGGCGGCGCCGAACGGCCGGACGCGGGCCGGCTGTCCGCGCTCGCCGAGCGGGCCCGGGCGCTCGGCTCGCCGCTGGTGACGGAGCACATCGCGTTCGTACGGGCGGGCGGCGCGCTGACCGCCTCGCCGCGGCTGGAGGCGGGGCACCTGCTGCCCGTGCCGCGGACCCGGGAAGCCCTCGACGTGCTGTGCGAGAACGTCCGCATCGCACAGGACGCGCTGCCCGTGCCGCTCGCCGTGGAGAACATCGCCGCGCTGATCTCGTGGCCGGGCGAGGAGATGACCGAGGGGCAGTTCCTGTACGAACTGGCCGACCGCACCGGTGTACGGCTGCTGATCGACGTGGCCAACCTCCACACCAACCACGTCAACCAGGGCGAGGACCCGGCCAGGGCGCTGGCCGAACTCCCCCTGGAGGCCATCGCGTACGTCCATGTGGCGGGCGGTTTTGAACGCGACGGCGTCTGGCACGACAGCCACGCCCACCCGGTCCCGCGGCCGGTCCTGGACATCCTGACCGACCTCGCGTCCAGCGTCCCGCCGCCGGGAGTGCTGCTGGAGCGGGACGAGAACTTCCCCGAACCGGTGGAACTGGAGCGTGAGTTGACGGCCATCGGCGAGGCGGTGGAACGGGGCCGCACGGCCCCCGCGCGGGTCGGCGCCGGTACCGCGGGCGACACCGGTGCCCGGGCCGGTGCGCACACCGGTGACGGTGACCGCGACGGTGACGACGGCGGCTCCGGGGCGGGCGGGCGGCCGCCGCTGAGGTCCGGCGACGGCGAGCCCGCGCGGCAGCGGCTGGCGCTCGCGCAGGCCGCGCTGCTGTCGGCGCTGGTGGCGGGCACGCCCGCGCCGGAGGGCTTCGACCGGGCGCGGCTGAAGGTGCAGGCCCGGGCGCTGGCGTCGAAGCGGGCGGACGTCGTGGCCAAGGTCGCGCCGGAACTGCCGATGATCCTGGGGGCGGGGTACCGGGCCGCGTTCCTCGCCCACGCGCAGGCGCATCCGATGGGCGGCGGCTACCGGCGGGACGCGATGGAGTTCGCGGAGTCCCTGTTGCGCGCCGGGCGGCCCGAGGACGCGGGAGCCCGGCGGAGGCTGCGGGAGTGGTGGCTGGAGCGGTCCGGGCCCGCGCCGAGGTCCCACCGGCCCGCCGTCCGGGCGGCCCGTGCGGCGCGGCGCGTGCTGCTGCGGCGCTGACGGCCGGCGTACCGGCGCCGCCGACCGGCCCCGCACGCCGCGGTCCCGACCCCGCGCGTCCCGGCGGGGCGCACGTCGCCGGTCGCGGCACCGGCCCGGAGTCCGCCTCGGCCCGGCCCGGTGCACACGCGCTCTTCGCCGGCCCGGGCGGCCGGCGCACCGGCCGCGGTGCCGTGCCACCCCTTCTCGCTCCCCCGGAGCGCGCTGACGCGCGGCGCCGCGACGGGAGGCACAGCGACCGCGCCTCCCGTCGGAGGCCGGGGCGTCCTCGACGGGACCGGGATCACCGTCCCGACGGGGCGGACCTCGCCCGTCGCCGCACCGGCCGGCCGCCGCCCGCGTGCTCCGTCCGCCCCAGCGGCCCCGGGCGTGGCCCCGCTGACCCGGCGAAACAAACGGAACGTCACCTACCGGCCACAGCTGGTCCGGAATGTGAACAGGCCATGGAGTTTCCCAGGCCGCTGGCATAGAAACGCGTCATGTTCTGGGTCCTTCTCCTGCTGCTGGCCTGGGCCGTCGCCGGCGTGGCGTGTACACGGCTGTGCCTGGCCGCCGTACACGCGGCGGCCGCGGACACGAACGACGCGACCACGGGCCAGGGACACGATCTGACGCTGTACGAGGCGGCGTTCCTCTCCGGCGGTCCGGCACGGGTCGCCGACGTCACCCTGGTCTCCATGGCACGCCAGCGCCGGCTGCTGCTCGCGCACACCGGCTGGGCGACGGTCGTCGACCCGCGCGGCCGGGACGAGATGGAGCGGTCCGTCATAGGGGCGATCGGCCCCGGGGGACAGTCCCGGATCGCGCCGGTGCGGGCCGCGACGGCCGCCGCGGACTCGGTGCGCGGGCTCGCCGACCGCCTGGTCAGCGCGGGCCTGGCCGTGCCCGAGGGATCGGGGTCGACCATCGCGGCCGGGGTCCGTCAGGTGCGGGCCGCCGCGCTGGCCGTCCTCGCCCTGGGCGCGACCGCGCTGCTGCTGCCCGGCCCGACCCAGATGCCCCGGGGCCTGGTCGCCCTCTGGTTCGCGCTGCCCCTCGTGCTCACCCTGAGCTGCCTGGCCATAGCCCGGGTGGAGGTCCACCCGTACTCCCGCTGGGCGTCCCCGGCCGGACAGCGGCTGCTCGGCACGCTGGCCCAGGGAGTGAACGGCGCCGGGGACGAGAGCGCGTACCTGGCCTCCGTCGCCGTACGCGGCGTCCGCGCGATCGGCGAACCGGAGCTGCGCGCGGCCTTCGCCCACCGCGACCAGCCCTGACGGGACCGACCGCGCCCGCGGGAGGGCGCGGGAGCGCTGGAGACCGGCGCGCGCTCCTGTTCGGGGCGCATCGGGCGCATTGACGCCGACACCGGCCGGCCGGTGCTTGCCTTGCTCCGCGGGCGAACAAGACTCCCTTCTGACGCCGCCGCACAGCGAACGCGCGGTGCGGCGGCCGCCGTGCGCCGAAGGGATACGCGATGAGAGCAGCCACCGTCTACGCGGCCGCCGGGTCCTTGGTCCTGACCGCCCTCGCCGCCGTCCCGGCCGGCGGCGCCCCCCGGGAGGCGCGGGTGCCCGGCGGGGCGGCGGAACTGCGCGGCACCGCCGTGGCCGCGGCCCACGCCCGGGCGGCCGGCATCGACTTCGGCGCGTGCCCGGGCGCCCGCGGCCTGCCCGCCGCCGTACGGTGCGGGACGGTGTCCGTGCCGCTCGACTACGCCCGCCCCGAAGGCAGGAAGATCCGGCTCACCGTCAGCCGGGTCCGGGCCACCGGCAAGGACCCCCGCGACAAGTGGCGCGCGGTGCCCCGCCAGGGCGCCCTGGTCTTCAACCCGGGCGGGCCCGGCGCCGACGGCACGTCCTTCCCGCTGATCGGCCTGCTGCCCGAGTGGAAGCGGATCGCCGCCGCCTACGACCTGGTCGGCTACGCCCCCCGCGGGGTCGGCCGTTCCGCGCCGCTGTCCTGCGTGAACCCCAGGGACTTCGTCAAGGCGCCGACCCCCGCGCCGACGCGTCCCTCGCAGGCGTACAAGGCGCGGCGCGTCGCGGCGGCCAAGGCGTACGCCAAGGGCTGCGCCGCGCGCGCGGGAGGGGCGCTCGGCCACTACACGTCCCTCGACAACGCCCGCGACCTGGACGTGCTGCGCGCGGCGCTGGGCGAGCGGCGGCTGACGTTCATGGGCGCCTCCTACGGCACCTACTTCGGCGCGCTGTACGCGACGCTATTCCCCTCGCACGTGCGCCGGATGGTCTTCGACTCGGCGGTGAACCCCGACCCGGCCCGTGTCTGGTACCACGACAACCTCGCCCAGTCGGCCGCGTTCGAGGGCCGCTGGACGGACTTCAAGGACTGGGTGGCCCGGCACGAAGACGCGTACGGGCTAGGCCGCACCGCGAACGCCGTGCAGGCCTCCTACGACAAGGCGCGGCGGCGCCTGGCCGCGAAGCCGGCGGGCGGCACGGTGGGGCCCGGGCAGTTGCAGGGCGCGTTCCTCGGCGCGGGGTACTTCGACGACTCCTGGCCGGGCAGCGCGGAGGCGCTGTCGGCGTATCTCAAGGGCGACGAGAAACCGCTGGTCGCGCTGGCCGCGCCGGACCGGGACGGAGCCGTGGAGGCGGAGAACGGCGCGGCGGTCTACACGGCCGTGGAGTGCAACGACGCGCCCTGGCCGACGGACTTCCGGGTGTGGGACCGGGACAACACGCGGCTCGCTCGGGTGGCGCCGTTCGAGACCTGGGGCAACGCGTGGACGAACCTGCCGTGCGCCTACTGGCCGGCGCCCCGGCAGCGGCCGCTGGACGTACGGACCGGGCCGGGTGAGCTCCCCCCGACCCTCGTCCTGGCCGCCGAGCGGGACGCGGCCACCCCGTACGAGGGGGCCCTGGAACTGAACCGGCGGCTGGCCGGTTCGGTGCTGGTGACCGAGCGGGACGCGGGCGCGCACGGCATCGCGTACGGCCCGAACCGGTGCGTCAACGCCTACGTGGACGCCTATCTGCTGGCCGGACGCCTTCCGGTGCGGCGCGCGGCCTGCGCCCCGCATCCGGAGCCGCGGCCGGACCGCCCCACCTTCCAGGAGTCGCGCGGGCGGGAGCTGCGGGACGCCCTGGAGCGGCAGGCGGGCCGACCCCGGGGCACGAGGTGATCCGCCCGTCCGGGACCGCTCGGGCGCTCTCCGGGCCGGGCCGGACCGGCGGGCCCGGCCCGGCGGCTCCGGGCGATCAGGCGAGGCCGGCGACCAGGTCCGCCACGTCCTTGCGCCGTCCGGTGAAGAACGGCACCTCCTCGCGCACGTGCATACGGGCCTCGGAGCCGCGCAGGTGGCGCATGAGGTCGACGATGCGGTGCAGCTCGTCGGCCTCGAAGGCGAGGAGCCACTCGTAGTCGCCGAGCGAGAAGGACGCGACGGTGTTCGCGCGCACGTCCGGGTAGCCGCGGGCCATCTTGCCGTGGTCGGCGAGCATCCGGCGGCGGTCCTCGTCCGGCAGCAGGTACCAGTCGTAGGAGCGCACGAAGGGGTAGACGCTGACGTAGTCGCGCGGCGTCTCGTCGGCGAGGAACGCCGGGATGTGCGAGCGGTTGAACTCGGCGGGCCGGTGCAGCGCCATGTTCGACCAGACCGGCTCCAGCGCGCGGCCGAGCCGGGTGCGGCGGAAGAGGTTGTACGCCTCCTGGAGCTGGTCGCTGGTCTCGGCGTGCCACCAGATCATGATGTCGGCGTCGGCGCGGAGGCCGGAGAGGTCGTACGTGCCGCGGATGGTCACGTCCTTGGCCGCGAGCTGGTCGAACAGCTCCTGGACCTCGTCGGCGTAACCGGTGCGGTCCTCGGGCAGGACGTCCTTCAGCTTGAAGACGGACCACAGCGTGTAGCGGATGACCTCGTTGAGGTCCTTTGCCAGCTTGCCCTTGTTCGGGATCCTGCCGGACTCGGTGGTGGAGGCGTCGTCACTCATGCGGCTATTCTCCCGCTCCGCCGTGCAGGCTCTGCACCGGGTGGGCGGTGAGTTCCTGCACAGCCGCCAGGTCGCCGCCGAGCTGGTCCACCGCCGCGTACGCGCTCGCCACGCACGCCGGGATGCCCACCCCGTCGTACACCGCGCCGCACACCGCGAGACCCGGCAGCCCGCGGATGTGCTCGCGGATGCGGGCCACGCGTGCGTGGTGGCCGACGGGGTACTGGGGCAGGCCGTCGGTCCAGCGGGTCACCCGGGTCTCGAGCGGCACGGCGTCCAGGCCGGTGGCCTCGCGCAGGTCGTGCCGGGAGACGTCGACGAGCTCGGCGTCCTCGCGCCGGAGCACCTCCGTCTCGCCGTGGCGCCCGACGGAGGTGCGCACCACCACCACGTCCGGGTCCTCGTCGGCGATCCAGCCCCACTTGCGGGAGGCGAAGGTCGACGCCTTGATGGTCCGTCCGTCGACGGGGGGCACGAGGAAGCCGCTGCCCTCGGGCAGCTCCGCGTCGCTCCGGCGGTAGGCGAGGGTGATCAGGGCCATGGAGGCGTACTCGACGGCCCGCAGCTCCGCCGCGGCCCGCGGGGACTCGGCGTGCAGCAGTCCGGCGGCGGCGGGCGCGGGCGTGGCGAGGACCACCGCGTCGGCGTGCAGCACCCGGTCCCCGGCGACGACCCGCCAGCCCGCCCCCGGCGTCCGGCGGCGCAGCTCGGTCACCGGGGCGCCGGTCAGGATCTCGCCGCCGCGGGCCCGCACCGACCGCGCGACCGCGAGCGGGAGCCGGCCGACCCCGCCCTCGATCCCCATGAAGACCGGTCCGGCCGCCTGCGCGCCGGCCGTCCTGGCCTGGATGCCGCGGACCGCCTCGGTCAGCGAGTCGTGGTGCCGTGCGGCCTCGAAGAGCTGGGGGACGGCCGAGCGCATCGAGATGCGGTAGGCGTCGCCGGCGTAGACCCCGCCGAGGAGCGGCTCGACCAGTCGGTCGACGACCTCGCGGCCCAGGCGCGCCGCGACGTACTCGCCGACCGCCACGTCGTCGCCGACCTCGGTGCGGGGCAGGTCGGCGTCCCGCTCGATGCGGGCCAGGCCCTCCGCGGAGAGCACCCCGGCGAGCGCGGCGGCGGTGCCGGGCACGCCCATCACGTGCCCCTTGGGCATGGGGCGCAGGGCGCCGCGGGTCCAGATCGAGGCGGAGGCGGTGGCGGGCGGCTGGAGCGCGTCGGCGAGGCCGTTCTCGCGGGCGAGGGCCACGGCCTCGGGCCGGCGGGCCAGCATCGACTCGGCACCCAGGTCGACGCGCACGCCCGCGATGTCGCCGGGCAGCAGCTTGCCGCCGACCCGGTCCGACGCCTCCAGCACGGTCACCCGCGCCCCGCGCTCCAGCAGCCGGTGTGCGGCGGCCAGCCCCGCGATCCCGGCCCCGACGACGACGACGTGCCCCGTGCTGTCCGTACCCGTTGTGCTCATGCCCCCCACTCTCTCAGACCCCCTCGGAGCTCCCACCCGGCCCCGGCGCGCGTCCCGGTGTCCTCGGCGAGTCCCGACCGTGACCTCTTCGGAACCGTTTCCGGCCAACGTCGCGCGGGGTCCGGGCGTCGAAGGAGCGTCAGTGGTCACCACGACCCTCGGGGGTACACCCACATGCGTGCACGACGTTCCGTCCGGTCCGCTTCCGCCCTGGCCGGGCTGCTGCTCGCCGCCGCCCTCGCGCTCACCGGGTGCAGCGCGGAATCCGGCGGCGGTTCCTCGGACAAGGCCGCGGCCGGCGCCGCCCGCAGCCAGGCGCACGACGGCTCCGGCGGCGGCGCGCCGGGCGGTGGGGGCGGCCGGGCCGCCGGTGCGAAGGCCGGCGCGTCGCCGAAGCTCGACACCGGCCACATCATCCGCACCGCCTCGCTGACCATCGAGGTCGCGGACGTCGCGAAGGCCCTCGGCGCGGCCCGCACGGCCGCCGAGAACGCCGGCGGCTACGTCGGCGACGAGACCACCTCCCGCGACGAGGACGGTCACGAGGAGACCCACGTGGTGCTGCGGGTGCCGGCGCAGGAGTACGACGGCGTCCTCGCCGGACTCCAGGGCGCGGGCAAGCTGGTGGAGCGCACGGCCAAGGCACAGGACGTCACCGACCAGGTCGTCGACGTCGACAGCCGGATCAAGTCGCAGCGCGCCAGCGTCGCCCGGGTGCGCGCCCTGATGGACAAGGCCGAGCGGATCGGCGACGTGGTCACCCTGGAGGGCGAGCTCAGCCGCCGCGAGGCCGACCTGGAGGCGCTGCTCGCCCAGCAGGCGTCCCTGAAGGACCGCACCGGCCTGGCCACCATCACGCTGTCGCTGTCCGGGGCCGCCACGCACAAGGCCGCCGACACGGACGACGGGCCCGGCTTCGGGGACGCGCTGACGGGCGGCTGGCACGTGTTCGTCACGGTGGTCCGCTGGCTCGCCCTGGCCCTGGGCGCGGTGCTGCCGTTCGCGGTCGCCGCCGCGCTGGTCGTCGTGGTGTGGCGGGCCGTACGGTCCCGGCTGCCGCGCCGCCCCGCGCCGGACGGGCCCGCGGGCACCGGGCCGGCGGAGCGGATGCCCGCGCGGCCGGACGGAGCGGCGGGCACTGGGCCGGCGGAGCCGGCGGCCGGACAGCCGGGCGGAGACCCGGGCGGACGGGGGGCCGGCCGCCGCATCGGGTGACGAGTGGGGCGGGCGGGACTGAGGTTCCGCGCGGCCGTAGCGTGTTCGCATGACGGACACAAGGGAACGACTGGTCGTGGTCGGCGGCGACGCCGCGGGAATGTCCGCGGCGTCCCAGGCTCGGCGGCTGCGCACGACCGACGAGCTGGAGATCGTGGCGTTCGAGCGGGGGCACTTCAGTTCCTTCTCGGCGTGTGGGATCCCCTACTGGGTGGGCGGCGACGTCGACGACCGGGACCGGTTGATCGCCCGCACCCCCGAGGAGCACCGCTCGCGGGGCATCGATCTGCGGATGCGGACCGAGGTCACGGAGATCGACGTGGCGGCGGGCCGGGTCAGGGCGCGGAACGTCGATTCCGGGGCCGAGTCCTGGACGTCGTACGACAAGCTGGTGATCGCGACCGGTGCCCGTCCGATCCGCCCGGACATGCCCGGCGCGGACGCGCCCGGCGTGCACGGGGTGCAGACCCTGGACGACGGCGAGTCGCTGATGGAGAGCCTGGCCCGCGCGGACGGCCGCCGGGCGGTGGTGGTCGGCGCGGGTTACATCGGCGTGGAGATGGCCGAGGCCCTGATCCGGCACGGTTTCGAGGTGACGGTCGTCAACCGCGGCACGGAGCCGATGTCCACGCTCGACCCGGACATGGGCCGGCTGGTGCGCGAGGCGATGGAGGGCCTGGGCGTCACCATGGTCGGCGACGCGGAGGTGACCAAGGTCCTCACCGGGGAGGACGGCCGGGTCCGGGCGGTGGCCACCGAGGACGCCGAGTACCCGGCGGACGTGGTCGTGCTGGGCATCGGCGTGAGCCCCGAGACGGCGCTCGCGCGGGCGGCCGGGCTCCCGCTGGGCGCGCACGGTGGCCTGCTCACCGACCGCGCGATGCGGGTGCGCGGCCACGGGAACATCTGGGCCGGCGGCGACTGCGTGGAGGTCCTCGACCTGGTCTCCGGGCAGTACCGCTACATCCCCCTGGGCACCCACGCCAACAAGCACGGCCAGGTCATCGGCACCAACGCCGGCGGCGGTTACGCCACCTTCCCGGGCGTGGTGGGGACCGCGGTGAGCAAGGTGTGCGACCTGGAGATCGCGCGCACCGGCCTGCGGGAGAAGGACGCCCAACGGGTCGGTCTGCAATTCGAAACGGTCACCATCGAGTCGACGAGCCGCGCGGGTTACTACCCGGGGGCCTCCCCCATGACCGTCAAGATGCTCGCCGAACGCCGCACCGGCCGCCTGCTGGGCGTCCAGATCGTGGGCCGGGAGGGCGCGGCGAAACGGGTGGACATCGCGGCGGTCGCGCTCACCGCCGGGCTGACGGTGGAGCAGATGACGGCCCTGGACCTGGGCTACGCGCCGCCGTTCTCACCGGTGTGGGATCCCGTGCTGGTGGCGGCCAGGAAGGCGGCGTCGAAGGTCCGCGGCGCCCGGGGCTGAGCCCACCCCGACGGACCGGCCGTTCCCGCTGACCCGCCCCACCGGACCGGCCGTTCCCGCCGCCCCCGCTCCCCCGGCCGTTCCCGCCGCCCCCGCTCCCCCGACCGATCCCGCCGTTCCCGCTTCCCCGGTGGTCCTCGCCGGCCCCGTGGCCCTGGGCGGCGGGACCGGCGAGGCGGGCGCGTCCACCGGCCGCGTCCACCGATTCGCCGGGCGCATCGCGGGCAGTACTTCCGTGTGGTCATCCCCGTCCATGATCTGAACCCGACGCGGCGCACCCCCTGGGTGACGTACGCCCTGATCGCCGCGAACTTCGTGGTGTTCCTGCTGACGCCCGGCATGGCCGGTTCCCTGACGGGCGACAGCACGCTGGCCCAGCTGTGCGACATGCAGGCGTTCACGGAGCACTACGCCCTGGTCCCCCGGGAGCTCGTCCACGGCCTGCTGCCCTCTCTGGTGCCGACGGGCGCCACCGGGGTGGGCGTGCACGGACCGGGCTGTGTCCTGGGGCCGCCGACGTACGACAAGTCACCCGCGCTGTCCGTCCTCACGGCGATGTTCCTGCACGGCAGCTGGCTGCACCTGCTGGGCAACATGCTGTTTCTGCTCATCTTCGGCAACAACATCGAGGACCGGATGGGCCACATCCGCTTCGTCCTGTTCTACGTGGTCTGCGGGTACGCGGCCGGGTACGGCTTCGCGCTCCTGAACGCGGACTCCGCCCAGCCGCTGATCGGCGCGTCGGGCGCGATCGCCGGAGTCCTCGGCGCCTACCTGGTGCTGTACCCCAGGGCCCGCGTGTGGGTCCTCGTCCCGTTCCTGATCTTCCTGCCGCTGCGGCTGCCGGCCTGGATCGTGCTGGGCTTCTGGTTCGTGCTCCAGGCGTTCTACTCGGCCGGCGACGCCGTCTCCCGGGCCGGCACGGTGGCGTACACGGCCCACGTCGTCGGCTTCGTCGCGGGCATGCTGATCGCCCTGCCGCTGCGTCCCGGCACCCCGCAGCCCCCGGAACCGCGCGGCCTGCTCTTCGGCAGGCGCGCCCGCACGGGCTGGTGACCGTGGGAGCCGTGGTTCCGGGGCCCGGCGGCGCGTTTCCGCCGAACCCGGCGGGAACCCGTGCCCCCGCTCTCGTGGATCCGCCGCGGGGAGCGGTTCGGACTCAGTGCCGGACGGGTCGCCCCCGGACCGGTGTCCGGCGGCACGTCGCGATCTGATCCGGCCAGACACGCCCGCAGGGGTTGTCCCGCGCCCTCCACGCGCCCCGGTCCGCCGCACGCCCACGGCCACCGCACGCACCGCCGCCGCACCCCCACAACTACCGCACGGCCCCCACGCCCGCCCGAGGCCACCGCACGCCCCGCCGCCGCACCCCCGCAACTACCGCACGGCCCCCACCCCCGCCCGAGGCCACCGCACGCACCGCCGCCGCACGCCCACGACCACCGCAGGCCCCCCGCGCCCGCCCGCGAGGCCACCCCAACCGAGGCCACCGCACGCCCGAGGCCGCCGCGGGCCCATGGCCGCCGCGGGACCGTGACTCCCCGGCCCCGTTGACGCATTGGTCCAGACCTTCTACGTTGTGGGCGCTCGGACGCACGCGCACGCACGGTTCACCTCAGCCCTGTACCACCCCACGACCACAGGGAGAGCCATGTTCCACCGGCGCAGACCATCGCTCGCAACGAGAACACCCGGCGTCCCCGGCCGCGGCCGGCTCCAGCGGCGGATCGCCGCCCTGGGCACCGCGCTGCTCCTGCCGCTGGCGCTGCTCACCACGCTCGCCGCGCCGGCCCACGCGGCCGGGACACTGACGGCGGCCTTCACCACCCAGGACAACGGTTCCTGGTGGAAGGGCACCTTCGTCGTCCGCAACAGCGGCACGGCCGCCGTCAGCGGCTGGAGCCTGGAGTTCGACCTGCCGGCCGGCGTCACCGTGACCGGCCACTACAACGGCGACGCCACCGTCTCCGGGCGGCACGTGACCGTCAAGAACGCCTTCTACAACGCCAACGTCCCGGCCGGCGGCAGCACCGAACCGTACAGCTACTGGTTCATCGCCAACGGCCCGATCGGCGCCCCGACGGGCTGCACCGTCAACGGCGACAAGTGCGACGGCACGCCCGACGTGCCGCCGACCGCGCCCGGCGCGCCGAAGGCCACCGCGGTCACCGCGCACTCGGTCGCGCTGAGCTGGACCGCCGCGCAGGGCGGTGACCACCCCGTGGCCTCCTACGAGGTGCTCAGCGGCTCGAACACCGTGGCCACCACCAGCGGCACCTCGGCCACCGTCACCGGCCTGACCCCGGCCACGAGTTACACCTTCACGGTGCGGGCCAAGGACACCCGCGGCAACACCGGACCGGCCGGCGACCCGCTGACCGTCAAGACGGTCGACCCGTCCACCGACCCCACCCCGCCGACCGCCCCCGGCAACCTCCGTTCCACCGGCAAGACCTCCTCCAGCGTCGCGCTGGCCTGGGACAAGTCCACCGACAACGTGGGCGTGGCGGCCTATGACGTCTACCGCGGCCCGACCCTGGTGAAGTCGGTCGGCGCGGACACCACGACGGCCACCGTCGACGGGCTCTCCCCCGCCACCGCCTACACCTTCACCGTCAAGGCCCGGGACACCGCCGACAACCCGTCGGCCGCCTCGAACGCGGTGAGCGTCACCACGGACGACGTCGCCGGGGCGGGCAAGCAGCTCAAGGTGGGCTACTTCGCGCAGTGGGGCATCTACGGGCGCCAGTACTTCCTGAAGAATCTCGACACCTCGGGCGCGGCGGCCAAGCTCGACGTGATCAACTACGCCTTCGAGAACCTCGATCCGAACAACCTCACCTGCCAGGCGGGGGTGACCAAGGGCGTCTCCAGCAACCCGCAGGACCCCGACGAGGGCACCGGCGCGGGCGACGCCGACGCCGACTACGCGCGCCCCATGTCGGCCGCCCAGTCGGTGGACGGGGTCGCCGACGACGGCTGGGGCAAGCTCCGCGGCAACTTCAACCAGTTGAAGAAGCTCAAGGCCAAGTACCCCAAGCTGAAGGTCGTGGTGTCGCTCGGCGGCTGGACGTACTCGAAGTTCTTCTCGGACGCCGCCGCCACGCAGGCCTCCCGGGAGAAGTTCGTCAAGTCCTGCATCGACGTGTGGATCAAGGGCGACCTGCCCGTCTACAACGGCGCGGGCGGGCCGGGCACGGGGGCCGGCATCTTCGACGGCATCGACATCGACTGGGAGTGGCCGGGCTCCGAAGGGCACCCGGGCAACCACTACGGCAGCCAGGACAAGGCCAACCTGACCGCCCTGCTCGCCGAGTTCCGCAAGCAGCTCGACGCGCTCGGCGGCGAGCACCGGCTGCTCACCGCGTTCACCCCGGCCGACCCGGCGAAGATCGCCGCCGGCTGGGACCTGAGCCGGATCTTCGACTCCCTCGACTACGCCAACGTGCAGGGGTACGACTTCCACGGCGCGGGCAGCGACAACTCCTGGGAGCCCAAGCGCACCGGTGACGGCTCCAACCTGTACGCCGACGCGCAGGACCCGTATCCGTTCCACTTCAGCATCGAGAACGCGATCCAGGTCTACCTCGACGCCGGGGTCAACCCGCGCAAGCTGACGGTGGGCTTCCCGTTCTACGGGCGCGGCTGGCAGGGCGTCACCGACGGCGGCGTCAACGGCGAGTGGCAGGACGCGAACGGGGCGGCACCCGGCCAGTTCGACACCGAGGCGGGGGTCCGCGGCTACAACAACCTGATCACCAGCTTCCCGACGATGACCGTCCGCCACGACGAGCAGTCCGTCTCGACGTACGGCTACACCGGCGCGGGCGGCCAGTGGTGGACCTTCGACGACGCCTGGTCGATCGGGAAGAAGACCGCCTGGATCAAGTCGAAGGGCCTGCTGGGCGGCTTCGTCTGGGAGATGTCCGGCGACACACCGAGCGGCACGCTGATGACCGCGCTGAACGACGGACTGAAGTAGCGCGGCGGCTCCGGCACTCCTGGTGCCGGAGTCGCGAACGGATCCCGGGCGGGCGGACGGCGGACCGCCCGCCCGGGTCTCGCACCGACGGCCGGGTCAGCGAGCGGTCTGCGTGTGCACGTGCTCGACGAGCCGGGTGAGCGCGTCCGGGTCGGTGGCCGGCATGACGCCGTGCCCGAGGTTGAAGACGTGGCCCTCCAGGCCCGCGGCCGCCTCCAGGACCTCGCGGGTCTTGGCCTCGACGGCCTCCCGGGAGGCGAACAGCACGGTCGGGTCGAGGTTGCCCTGGAGCGCCTTGCCGGGGCCGACGCGGCGCGCGGCCTCGTCCAGCGGGACCCGCCAGTCGACGCCGACGACGTCCGCGCCCGCCTCACCCATCAGACCGAGCAGCTCGCCGGTGCCGACACCGAAGTGGATGCGCGGCACGCCGTATCCGGCGACGGTCTCGAAGACCTTCGCGGAGGCCGGCAGCACCGAGCGGCGGTAGTCGACGGGAGCGAGGGCGCCGGCCCAGGAGTCGAAGAGCTGCACGGCGCTGGCGCCCGCCTCGATCTGCACCTCGAGGAAGGCGGCCGTGATGTCCGCGAGGCGGTCCAGCAGGTCGGCCCACAGCCCGGGGTCGCCGTACATCATCGCCTTGGCGTTCTCGTACGTGCGGGACGGGCCGCCCTCCACGAGGTAGCTCGCGAGGGTGAAGGGCGCGCCGGCGAAGCCGATGAGCGGGGTCGGGCCGAGCTCCCGGGTCAGCAGGCCGATCGCCTCGGTGACGTAGGAGACGTCCTCCGGGGTGAGGTCGCGCAGGCGGGCCAGATCCTCGCGGGAGCGGACGGGCTGCGCGACGACCGGTCCGACGCCGGGCTTGATGTCGAGGTCGATGCCGATGGCCTTCAGCGGCACGACGATGTCGCTGAAGTAGATCGCCGCGTCCACACCGTGCCGGCGGACCGGCTGGAGGGTGATCTCGGTGACCAGCTCGGGCCGCATGCAGGACTCGAGCATCCCGACGCCCTCGCGCACCTTGCGGTACTCCGGCAGCGAGCGCCCGGCCTGCCGCATGAACCACACGGGGGTGTGCGGCACCGGTTCACGCCTGCACGCCTTCAGGAAGGCGGAGTCGTAGGTGGCTGTCGGCGGCTGGTGGCTGGCGGGCGTCTCGTTGGCACTCACGGTGGCAAGTCTCGCACGCCCCCGGGAGCACGACGGCCGCGGTGTGCGGCCCCCGGACGGCGGCGCGGGCCGCGGCGGGGTGTCTTGCCCTGCACGAAGGCCCCGTTCCCCTTAATCTTCCCGGCATGGCTGCGGCTCAGGGACGACTGTCGGACGGCGCTGGCGGAATGGACGAGGCGAAGGAGGAGGACGGGCATGCGAGCAGGGCGGACCAGGCGCCGTTGCCCTTCCGGGCCGCCGTCGAGGCACTGAAGGCCGCGCGGCTGCGACCGCAGGTGGAGATCGAGCAGGTGCCGCCGCCCAAGCGCCTCGCGCCGTTCGCCTACGCGCTGGAGGCCACGGTCGTCGACGGCGACCAGGACCTCGCCGACGGCCGTCTGGTGCTGCTGCACGACCCGGCCGGGCACGACGCCTGGCGGGGGACGTTCCGCCTGGTGACCCTGGTGCGCGCGGAACTGGAGCCGGAGATGGCCGCCGACCCGCTGCTGCCGGAGGTGTGCTGGTCCTGGCTGACCGGGGCGCTGCAGGCGCGCGGGCTGACGTACGGCGAGCCGAGCGGCACCGTCACCCGCGCGAGTTCGCACTACTTCGGCGGCCTGGCGGCACGCCCGGCCGCCTCGCAGATCGAGATCCGTGCCTCCTGGACACCGCGCGAGGGTTTGGGCGGGGCCCCGGACACCGGCGCCCACCTGGCCTCCTGGTGCGATCTGCTGGCCCAGGTGGCGGGTCTGCCGCCGGCCGGGCCGGGCGACGCGTCGGTGGTGACGCTGCCGCAGCGGCGCGGCCCGCAGTCACGCTGAGCGGACGCCCGGCCCCTCCCCGGCGCCCCCGCCACCTCCCGCGCCCGTCTCTCCGCCGCCTCCACCACGCCCGCCTCTCCGTCCGCCGTTCCCGCGCCCGCCACCCCCGCGCCCGCCCCTCCGCCGCCATCCCCGCGTCCCGCCGCCCGCGGCTGCCCCCGCCTCGCCCGGCGACTGCCCCCGCCTCCCCGCCTCCCTCCCTTTCCTGCGGCTCCCCGCCGGCTCTTCCCCCGCCGCTCCCCCGTCGGCCCGGACGGGACGTTCCCGCCCGGGCCGCCTGCCGCTCGCCGACCGCCCGGGTCCGGCGGCCGCCTTCCGCCGGGCGCGGCCGACAACGGCCCACGGCCGGACCGGCCGCCGCTTCCCCGGGACCGCCGCTGCCCCTGGACGACCGCCGTCCCCGACCGCCGCTTCCCCCTCCCGGCCCGGTCGCGCCCCGGCCCGGTCGCGCCCCCGCCCCGGTCACCTGTCGTCGCCCGGCCGCCCAGCACGTCGCGTCCCACCGCCCCCTGCGCCGCACCTCCGCCGCGCGGCCGTGGGGCGGCTTACCGACTCCTTGCCGTCTCTTTGTCGATACGGCCACTTTCGGACATGTAGTGACCCCGAACGGCCCTGAGCGAACCGATTCGACCTTCGGATGATCGACAGTGTGTCCGAATTGCTCGCATTGTTACTCACCAGATCGTGATCATTCTCTAAAGGACAACAGGTTTGATGCCGAAAACGACTGTGACCTTGCAAGTACGGTTCGTCCCGGCTTCGCCCCCACAAGCCGGCCCCGTCCCCCCACTCCCCAGGAGGCCTGGTGTCCGTTCTCCTCGAGCAGCCCGCAAGCCTGGTCGCCTACCGCCCGAACAAGCCGACCGCCATGGTCGTCGTGGCGGACCCGCGCGTCCGATCCACCGTCACCCGTCATCTCTGGGCGCTCGGAGTCCGTGACGTCATCGAGGCGTCGTCCGTCGCGGAGGCCCGTCCCCGCATCGGCAACCCGCGCGACATCTGCGTCGCCGACGTCCACCTGCCCGACGGTTCCGGACTCACCCTGCTGTCCGAGACCCGTGCCGCCGGCTGGCCCAACGGCCTGGCCCTGTCCGCCGCCGACGACATCGGCGCCGTCCGCAACGCCCTCGCGGGCGGTGTGAAGGGCTACGTCGTCACCGGCACCCGCACCAACGTCGGACTCCCCACCCGGCCGGGCGCCGCCCCCATCGGCGCCGCCCGGATGCACCGCCGCCCCCCGGGTGCCCCGAGCCACCCGGGCGGCTACCGCGAGCTGTCCGGCCGTGAGGTCGAGGTGCTGCGGCTGGTGGCCGAAGGCCAGTCGAACAAGGCCATCGGCGTCTCGATGGGCCTGTCCGCGCTGACCGTCAAGAGCCACCTCGCCCGCATCGCCCGCAAGCTCGGCACCGGCGACCGCGCCGGGATGGTCGCCGTCGCCCTGCGGACCGGCATCATCCACTGATCGCCCCGCCGGTCCATTCGCCCCTCGCCGTACCGACACCGCCCAGACCCCTTCGCCGCCCCTTCGCCGACCCCCTGCCGACTCCCACGCAGTCCGTTCCCCCGAGTGCTCCACCGCCCGCCCGTCACCCGGACGCCGTCCCGTCACCCGAACGCCGCCGTCCCGTCGACCGTCCCCGCCGCGCGCCGTCCCCGTGAAGCGCCGGCCCGTCCCCCCGTACTGGCCGTGAACCGGACGTGTCGCGGACCTGACCGGTTTACGACCCCTCGGCGCCCGTCGACGGAACGTTTCGTCGGCGGGCGCCGTCCATCCACGGATACCCTTGACAGGTGACCGACGCCCAAGAAACCGCAGCAGACAGCTCACTGCGAACCACCGGAGGCGCCCCTCCGGACGATGGCGGAACTTCTGATATCGGGGCGCCGATCCCATTGCTCGAACCACGTGAGGGCATTCCGCCCGTGATCGCCGACGCGGCCTCGCTCGCCCGGGTGGTCGACGCGTTCGCCGCGGGCTCCGGCCCCGTCGCCGTCGACGCCGAGCGCGCCTCCGGCTACCGCTACGGCCAGCGCGCCTATCTGGTCCAGCTGCGCCGCGAGGGCGCCGGGACCGCGCTGATCGACCCCGTCGCCTGCCCCGACCTGTCCGGCCTCGGCGAGGCGCTGTCCGGCGTCGAATGGGTGCTGCACGCCGCCACCCAGGACCTGCCCTGCCTGCGCGAGATAGGCATGGTGCCCACCAGCCTGTTCGACACGGAGCTGGCCGGCCGGCTCGCCGGGTTCCCCCGGGTCGGTCTCGGCGCCATGGTCGAGAACGTGCTCGGCTTCGTGCTGGAGAAGGGCCATTCCGCCGTGGACTGGTCCACCCGGCCGCTGCCCGAGCCCTGGCTGCGCTACGCCGCCCTCGACGTGGAGCTCCTCGTCGACCTGCGCGACGCGCTGGAGAAGGAGCTGGACCGGCAGGGCAAGCTGGAGTGGGCCCTGCAGGAGTTCCACGCCATCGCCTCGGCGCCGCCGTCCGAGCCCCGCAAGGAGCCCTGGCGCCGCACGTCGGGGATGCACAAGGTGCGGCGCAGGCGGCAGCTCGCCGTCGTGCGGGAGCTGTGGGAGACCCGGGACCGGATCGCCCAGCGACGGGACGTGTCACCGGGCAAGGTGCTGCCGGACGCGGCCATAGTGGAGGCCGCGCTCTCCCTTCCGCCCAACGTGCACGCGCTCGCCGCGCTGAACGGTTTCGGACACCGGACGGGCCGCCGTCAGCTGGAGCAGTGGCAGGCGGCGGTGGACCGGGCCCGCGCCCTGTCGGAGTCGGCGCTGCCGCAGCCGGGGCAGCCGGTGACCGGCCCCCCGCCGCCGCGGGCGTGGGCCGACAAGGACCCCGTTGCCGCGGCCCGGCTGTCGGCCGCCCGCGCCGCCGTCACCGCACTGGCGGAACGGCTGAACATGCCGCAGGAGAACCTGATCTCGCCGGACACGGTGCGGCGGCTGTGCTGGGAGCCGCCGAAGGGCGCCGACACCGAGTCGGTCGCGGCCGCGCTGGCCGGACACGGCGCGCGCCCGTGGCAGGTGGAGCAGGTGACGCCGGTGCTGGTGGAGGCCCTCACGGTCCAGGGCGGCTAGCTCCGCGACCGGGAGGGTTCACCGGCTCGCGACGACGCGGCACGGCGCTCCCCCCGGCCTTCGGCCGGGAGCGTCCCACACCGCGTCGTCGCGAGCACCCCGGTCCATCCGGTACGAGGGCGACGCTCCGCCTCGCCACGCACCGCACCGGGCGCCGCCACGCCTCTCGGCGGAGCTTTCCGGCCAGATCGCCGGCCGCGGACTCCTCCGTTCGGCTCGGGCCGGCCGGCCCCGAACCCAGTGGCGGGCCCCGGTGTTGCGGACAGGCCGTGCCGGGGCACCGGAACGTGTGACGTTCAACGCTTGGGGCGGGGGGACTGGGCAGTTACATTACCCGTGAGTAGCATGAGGACTGAGCGCGCGCTCAGCGTTGCGCATCGCAGCAGTGCCATCCCGCACCCTGGAGGAGAGCCATCGTGCCTCGTACCGTCAGGGACGTCGTCTTCGTCGACGGCGTCCGCACCCCGTTCGGCAAGGCGGGCCCGAAGGGCATCTACCACGAGACCCGCGCCGACGACCTCGTCGTGAAGGCGATCCGGGAGCTGCTGCGCCGCAACCCCGGTCTCGACCCGAAGAAGGTCGACGAGGTCGCCGTGGCCGCGACCACGCAGATCGGCGACCAGGGGCTGACCATCGGCCGCACGGCCGGTATCCTCGCCGGTCTGCCCACCTCGGTCCCCGGCTACTCCATCGACCGCATGTGCGCGGGCGCGCTGACCGCCGTCACCACGGTCTCCGGCTCCATCGCCTTCGGCGCGTACGACGTCGCCATCGCGGGCGGCGTCGAGCACATGGGCCGCCACCCGATGGGCGAGGGCGTCGACCCCAACCCGCGGTTCGTCAGCGAGAAGCTGGTCGACGAGTCGGCCCTGTTCATGGGCATGACCGCGGAGAACCTGCACGACCGCTACCCGCGGATCACCAAGCTGCGCGCCGACGAGTACGCGGTGCGTTCGCAGGAGAAGGCCGCCAAGGCGTACGCCAACGGCAAGATCCAGCAGGACCTGGTGCCGATCTCGGTGCGCCGCACCAGCCCCGACGCCGGCGAGACCGGCTGGGGTCTGGTCACGGCCGACGAGCCGATGCGCCCGGGCACCACCCTGGAGAACCTGGCCGGCCTGAAGACGCCGTTCCGCGTGCACGGCCGGGTCACCGCGGGCAACGCGGCCGGTCTCAACGACGGCGCCACCGCCTCGGTCATCGCGAGCGAGGAGTTCGCCCGCGAGAACGGCCTTCCGGTCAAGATGCGCCTGGTCTCCTACGCCTTCGCCGGCGTGGAGCCGGAGGTCATGGGCTACGGCCCGATCCCCGCCACGGAGAAGGCGCTGGCCAAGGCCGGCCTGTCCATTTCCGACATCGGCCTGTTCGAGATCAACGAGGCGTTCGCCGTCCAGGTCCTGGCCTTCCTCGACCACTACGGCATCGCGGACGACGACGAGCGCGTCAACCAGTACGGCGGCGCCATCGCCTTCGGCCACCCGCTGGCCTCCTCCGGCGTCCGTCTGATGACGCAGCTCGCCCGCCAGTTCGAGGAGCAGCCGCAGGTCCGCTACGGCCTGACCACCATGTGCGTCGGCTTCGGCATGGGCGCGACGGTCATCTGGGAGAACCCGCACTTCGAGGGGGACAAGTGAGCACCACCGCAGAGCTGCTGAAGGGTGCGGCCGAGCTGTTCCCCGGCGAGGTCGTCACGCAGGCGCACGTACGCCACTTCGACCTGCCGCTGGGCGCCGGGCGCTTCGCGCTGATCACCCTCGACAACGGTCACGACCACACCAAGCCGACCACGCTCGGCCCGCAGTCGCTGGCCAACATCGACGCCGCGATCGACCAGGTCGAGAAGGAGGCCGCGGACGGCGACATCGTCGGCGTCGGCGTCACCGGCAAGCCGTTCATCTTCGCGGTCGGCGCCGACCTGAAGGGCGTCGAGCTGCTCAAGCGGCACGACCACGCGCTGGCCATCGGCAAGGGCGGCCACGAGGTCTTCAAGCGGCTGTCGAAGCTCGCCGTCCCCACCTTCGCCTACTACAACGGCGCGGCGATGGGCGGCGGCGTCGAGATCGGCCTGCACTGCGCCTACCGCACGGTGTCCGCGGCCCTTCCGGCGTTCTCCCTCCCCGAGGTCTTCCTCGGCCTGGTCCCCGGCTGGGGCGGCTGCACGCTGCTGCCGAACCTGATCGGCGCGGACAAGGCCGTCTCGGTCATCATCGAGAACAGCCTCAACCAGAACAGGCAGCTCAAGGGCGCGCAGGTCTACGAGCTCGGCATCGCCGACGCGATCTTCGAGGGCGCGGACTTCCTGGAGCAGTCGCTGATCTGGACGGCGGCGGTCCTCAAGGGCGAGATCGCCGTCGAGCGCCCGGCGATCGACCGCGGTGAGGGCTGGGACCAGGCCGTCGCGCGCGGCCGGTTCATCGCCGACTCCAAGGTGCACGGCGCGGCCCCGGCCGCCTACCGCGCCCTGGACATCATCGCCGCCGCCAGGAACGGCGACCTCCAGCAGGGCTTCGACGCCGAGGACCAGGCCCTCGCCGACCTGATCATGGGCGGTGAACTGCGCGCCGGCATCTACTCGTTCAACCTCGTCCAGAAGCGCGGCAAGCGCCCGGCGGGCGCCCCGGACAAGAACCTCGCCCGCCCGGTGACCAAGGTCGGCGTGGTCGGCGCGGGCCTGATGGCCTCCCAGCTCGCCCTGCTCTTCCTGCGCCGCCTCGAGGTGCCGGTCGTCCTCACCGACATCGACCAGGAGCGCGTCGACAAGGGCGTGGGCTACGTCCACGCCGAGATCGACAAGCTGCTGGGCAAGGGCCGGATCAACCAGGACAAGGCCAACCGCCTGAAGGCGCTGGTCTCCGGCGTCCTGGACAAGGCCGAGGGCTTCGCGGACGCCGACTTCATCATCGAAGCCGTGTTCGAGGAGATGGGCGTCAAGCAGAAGGTGTTCGCGGAGGTCGAGGCGGTCGCCCCGGCGCACGCAGTCCTCGCCACGAACACCTCCTCCCTCTCCGTGTCGGAGATGGCGGCCAAGCTGAAGCACCCCGAGCGGGTCGTCGGCTTCCACTTCTTCAACCCGGTCGCCGTCCTCCCGCTGCTGGAGATCGTCCGGGGCGAGCGGACGGACGACGCCTCGCTGGCGACCGCCTTCGCGGTGGCCAAGAAGCTGAAGAAGACCGCGGTCCTGGTCAAGGACGCCCCGGCGTTCGTCGTGAACCGCATCCTGACCCGCTTCATGGGCGAGATCCAGAACGTCATCGACGAGGGCACCCCGGTCGAGGTCGCCGAGCAGGCGGTCGAGCCGCTCGGCCTGCCCATGTCGCCGCTGGTCCTCCTGGAACTGGTCGGCCCGGCGATCGGCCTGCACGTCTCGGAGACCCTCAACAAGGCGTTCCCGGACCGCTTCACGGTCTCCCCCAACCTCAAGGCGGTCGTCGAGGCCGGCAAACGCGGCTTCTACGTCTACGACAGCGGCAAGCCCGAGCTGGACCCGGAGGTCGCCGCGCTGCTGAAGCAGGGCGACACCGTCCTGACCCAGGAGGAGGTCCGCGCCCGTGTCCTGGACGCGGTGGCCCAGGAGATCGGCCTGATGCTCGACGAGGGCGTCGTCGCCGAGGCCCAGGACATCGACCTGTGCCTGATCACCGGCGCCGGCTGGCCCTTCCACCTGGGCGGCATCACGCCGTACCTGGACCGTGAGGGCGTCTCGGAGCGGGTGAACGGCAAGCGGTTCCTGGAGCCGGGCGTGGCGTCGGTTCCGGCGTAACGCTCCCCGACCGGCACGGAGGGTCCCCGCGGTGCGCGGGGGCCCTCCGTGCCGAGCCGTCCGTTCGCCTCCCGGCCCGCCCGCCGGCCCCAGGCCGGCGTCGGCGCGGGAGGCGCCGGGCTCACACCTCCCGCCAGGCCTCCAGCGCCAGCCCCGGTTCCTCCTTGCGGCGGGTGAGCAGGAGCTGACCGGTCGCGGGGGAGGACGACACCGCGGTGACACGGCCGTTGCCGTCCATGACGAGGGACACCCGGGCGTCCACCGGGAGTTGCGGTCCCGACTCGGTCCACCAGGCGCCCGCCGACTCCTCCCGCGTGGGATAGGCGGCGAAGGCCACCCGGCCGGCCGCCGAACGCTGGGCCAGCAACGTGCAGTCGTAGCCGTCGAGTTCGCAGCGGATCGCGGCCACCGGGCCGGGGCCGGCGGCGGGCAGCAGGGTGACCGGCTTGCCGCCGGGGCGCCAGGCGCACACGTCGCCGGAGTCGTCGGTGTAGAAGAGGGTGGTGTCCTCGGCGGAGGTGGCCAGGGCGCGCAGGGTGCCGGGCCGGACCGAGGTCTCCATCCGCTCCCCCATGACCGGCCGGCCGCCCGGCTCCGTCTGGCGCCAGTGCAGCAGGCCGCCGGGCACCGCCGCGTACAGCTCCACCCGGCCGGACTCGCCCGTGACCGCGGTCAGGTGCTCCTGGACGTCACGGCCCTTCAGGTCGCACCAGGGCGCCCAGCCGCCCTTCTCCTCCTGGGCCACCATGCTCACCCCGCCGCCCCTGTTGCGGACGAAGACGTGGGCGCGTCCCTTGGCGTCGACCGCCACGGCGGGCGAGCTGGTGCGGTCGCCCTTCTTGTTGGGGTGTCCGACGGGGTGCCAGTCCAGGGCCGCGAGCCGGGGACGGAAGTGCGTGGAGTGCACCAGGGCCGCCTCGCCGGGCGCGGTGGGCCGCCAGCAGACCAGATGGGCGTAGCGGTCGGCGCCCTGTCCCACGGCGGACGCCGGGTGGAGCTTCATTTCCCCTCCCACCGGGCGCGGTGCGTCCCAGGGGCCGCCGGGCCACCGCTCGGCCCGGCACAGGAGGGAGTCGCCCGAGGGGAGATAGACGCTGAGCAGGCCGTCGCGGCCGCGTATGAGCCAATCGCCGTTCACCGGTTCACTTTACGCGGCGCCGACAGCGCTCCCTGCCCCGGCCCCCGGCCCGCGCCCACCACCGGGCGGTCGGCGGCCCGCAGCCGGCTCCCCGTCGGCAACCGGTGACCGGCCGCCCGGCAGATCGGCCGACCGGCGCCGGATCCGCACCGATCACCCGGCAGCCCGCCGCCGTCGGCTCCCGGTCCGTCCCGGCCGCCGGGGGCCGATCGGTGACCGCGCCGCCGGCGGTCCGGTTCGTGGGACCCTGGGGCCGTGGATGATCAGGACCCGGGCAGGACGGAGCGCATGACGGCGCACGCGGACGGCGGCACGCCCTCGGGAGAGGGCGACGCGGCGGCCCGGCCGCCGCTGCTCGTCGTGGACGGGGCGAACGTCGTCGGTTCGGTGCCCGACGGCTGGTGGCGCGACCGGCGCGGGGCCGCCGAGCGGCTGCGCGACCGGCTGGTGGCGTACGCGGAGGCCGGTCTGCCGGAGTGCCCCGGGCCGGTGGAGCTGGTCCTCGTGGTGGAGGGCGCGGCCCGCGGGGTCGAGCCGGTCCCCGGGGTACGGGTCGAGGCGGCGCCGGGCAGCGGGGACGACCGTGTCGTCGAACTGGTCGAGCGGGCCGGCGACCGGCCGGTGGTGGTGGTGACGGCCGACCGGGAGCTGCGGCGCCGGGTCACGGAACTGGGCGCCGAGGTCACCGGCCCACGGGCGGTTCGCGGCTGACGGGCCGGGGCGCCGCGGGAACGGGCGGCGAGCGGGCTAGGTCCCGCCCCCGCCGCCCGTGCCCGGCGCCCCGCCCGCCGCCGGCCGGGCCGGTGCGAGGCGGCTGTGCGAGCGGCCGTAGAGGAAGTAGACGACGAAGCCGATCGCCATCCAGATGGCGAACCGCACCCAGGTCTCGGCGGGCAGATTGAGCATCAGCCACAGGGAGGCGCAGACCGACAGGATCGGGAGGACCGGCACCCAGGGAGCGCGGAAGGCCCGGGGCAGGTCGGGGCGGGTGTTGCGGAGGATGATCACGCTGATCGCGACGACCACGAAGGCGAACAGCGTGCCGATGTTCACCAGCTCGGCCAGCACGCTCAGGCTGGTGAAGCCCGCGACGACGGCGATGACCACGCCGAGCAGGATGGTCGGGCGGTAGGGGGTGCGGAAGCGCGGGTGGGTGTGGGAGAAGAAGCGGGGCAGCAGACCGTCTCGGCTCATCGCGAAGAAGACCCGCGACTGGCCCAGCAGGAGGATCATGCACACCGTGGTCAGGCCGATGGCGGCGCCGAAGCTGATCAGGCCGGCGAACCAGGGGTGGCCGGTGGACTTGAACGCGTCGGCGAGCGGCGCGTCCACCGACAGTGAGCTGTACTTCTGCATGCCCGTCACGACGATCGACACGGCGACGTACAGCGCGGTGCAGATGACCAGTGAGCCGAGGATGCCACGCGGCACGTCGCGCTGCGGGTTGCGGGTCTCCTCGGCGGCGGTCGCCACGACGTCGAAGCCGATGAAGGCGAAGAAGACCACGGAGGCGGCGGTGAAGATGCCCATGACGCCGAAGTCGGAGGGCGCCCAGCCGAACATGAGCTGGATGAGGGGGGCCTTGAGGGTGCCGCCCGCCGGCACCGGCTGCGCCTTGGGGACGAACGGGTCGTAGTTGCCGCTCTTGACGAAGAAGGCGCCAGCGATGATCACGACGAGGACGACGGCCACCTTGACCGCGACGACGACCGAGGTGACCCGTGCGGACAGCTTCATGCCGACGACGAGGATGGCCGTGAGGACCAGGACGAGGGCGGCGGCGAGGACGTCGAAGCCGAACCCGGTCGCGGCGTCCCGGCCGCCGAGGTACTGGGGCAGGTGCCAGCCCGCGTTGTCGAGCAGCGAGTGGATGTAGCCGGACCAGCCGACGGACACCACCGCCGTGCCGAGCGCCAGCTCCAGCACCAGGTCCCAGCCGATGATCCAGGCGGGGAACTCGCCGAGCGAGGAGTAGGAGAAGGTGTACGCCGATCCGGCGACGGGGACGGTGGCGGCGAACTCGGCGTAGCAGAGCGCGGCGAGCGCGCAGACCACGCCCGCCACGACGAAGGAGATCGACACGGCGGGGCCGGCGGTGTTCCTGGCCGCCGTGCCGGTCAGGACGAAGATGCCGGTGCCGATGATGACGCCGACACCGAAGACGGTCAGGTCGAGGGCGGAGAGGGACTTGCGCAGCGCGTGCTCGGGTTCCTCGGTGTCCTTGATCGACTGTTCGACGTTCTTCGTCCGGAACAGCGAATTGCTCACGGGCCTACCTCCCACGCGCGTCGTCCTCGACATGGCTCGACATGATCGAGAGGGCTGGGGATGCGTCTGCCCCCGCACTGGCAGGTTCACGCAGGCGGCCCGGTTCCGCCACCTGTGGGAGGCGGCGGGACCGGGCCGGTCCGGCGGGTGTGCGACCGGGGTGGTCCGCTCAGTCGCGCGCGGGCTGCACCGCCTGGTCCACCTCGGCGGCCGTGCGTTCGAACCGGCCGTCGAGCCTGGCGACCAGGCCGGTGACCTGACGGGCGATGTCGGGCGCGGTGAGCCCGATCTCCGCCATGACCTCGGCGCGGGAGGCGTGGTCGAGGAAGCGCGGCGGGATGCCGAAGTCGCGCAGCGGCACGTCGACGCCCGCGTCGCGCAGCGCCTGGGCGATGGCCGAGCCCACTCCGCCGGCGCGGGAGTTGTCCTCGACGGTGACGACCACGCGGTGCCGTTCCGCGAGCGGGGCCATGGCCTCGTCGACGGGCTTGACCCAGCGCGGGTCGACGACGGTGGTGGAGATGCCCTGCTTGTCGAGGAGCGCGGCGATCTCCAGGCACATCGGGGCGAGCGCGCCGACGGAGACGAGCAGCACGTCGGGGGTGCCGGTACCGGGCTCGCGCAGGACGTCCATCCCGCCGACGCGGCCCACGGCGGGTACGGCGGGACCGACGGCGCCCTTGGAGAAGCGGACCACGGTCGGGGCGTCGTCCACCTCGACGGCCTCGCGGAGCTGGGCGCGGACCTGGTCGGCGTCGCGCGGGGCGGCCAGGCGCAGGCCGGGGACGACCTGGAGGATGGACATGTCCCACATGCCGTTGTGGGAGGCGCCGTCGGTGCCGGTGACACCGGCCCGGTCCAGGACGAAGGTGACGCCGCACTTGTGCAGGGCGACGTCCATCAGCACCTGGTCGAAGGCGCGGTTGAGGAAGGTGGCGTACACGGCGAAGACCGGGTGCAGTCCGCCGTGGGCGAGGCCGGCCGCGGAGACGGCGCCGTGCTGCTCGGCGATCCCGACGTCGTAGACCCGGGCGGGGAAGGCCTTGGCGAACTTGTCGAGGCCGACCGGCTGGAGCATGGCCGCGGTGATGGCCACGATGTCCTTGCGCTCCTTGCCGAGCTTGACCATCTCCTCGCCGAAGACGGACGTCCAGTCGGCGCCGGAGGTGGCGATGGGCAGACCCGTGTCGGGGTGGATCTTGCCGACGGCGTGGAAGCGGTCCGCCTCGTCCTGCAAGGCGGGCTGGTAGCCGCGGCCCTTCTCGGTGAGGCAGTGCACGATGACCGGGCCGCCGAAGCGCTTGGCGCGGGTGAGCGCGGACTCCAGTGCCTCGATGTCGTGGCCGTCGATCGGGCCGACGTACTTCAGGCCCAGGTCCTCGAACATGCCCTGCGGGGCGATGAAGTCCTTCAGGCCCTTCTTGGCGCCGTGCAGCGTCTCGTACAGGGGCCGGCCGACGACCGGGGTGCGCTCCAGCACCTCCCGGGTGCGGGCGAGGAAGCGCTCGTAGCCGTCGGTGGTGCGCAGGGTGGCGAGGTGGTTGGCGAGGCCGCCGATGGTGGGCGCGTAGGAGCGCTCGTTGTCGTTGACGACGATGACGAGCGGACGGTCCTTGGCGTCGGCGATGTTGTTGAGGGCCTCCCAGGCCATGCCGCCGGTCAGGGCGCCGTCGCCGATGACCGCGACGACGTGGGCGTCGCGTTCGAGGATCTGGTTGGCCTTGGCGATGCCGTCCGCCCAGCCGAGGACGGTGGAGGCGTGGCTGTTCTCGATGACGTCGTGCTCGGACTCGGCCTGGGAGGGGTAACCGGACAGGCCGCCCTTCATCTTCAGCTTGGAGAAGTCCTGGCGGCCCGTGAGCAGCTTGTGCACGTAGGACTGGTGGCCGGTGTCCCACAGCACCTTGTCCGTGGGCGAGTGGAAGACCCGGTGCAGGGCGATGGTCAGCTCCACCACACCGAGGTTGGGGCCGAGGTGACCGCCGGTCTTGGAGACGGCGTCGACCAGGAAGGTCCGGATCTCCTCCGCCAGCTGGTCCAGCTCCTCCATGCTGAGCCGGTCCAGATCGCGCGGTCCCCTGATGCGGGTCAGCAGCGGCACCCGTGCCTCCTTGCAGTAGAGCTGATCGAGCTTTCGGCGGGCTTGTCGAGTCTAATGTTCCGCCTCGGCGGCCGGTGTCCGGGCGGTGGGTCTTAGGTCACGCGAACGGCTGTACCCCGCGGGACCCCGGTTCAGGCACGGCTGTGCCCGGCACCGTCGTGGGTGCCGGGCAGGGCCGTGCGGTGCCGGGAGCGCTCAGGCGCGGCCGGCCGACTTCTGGGTCTTGCGGGTGATCGAGTCGATGACGACCGTGGCGAGGAGCACACCACCGGTGATCATGTACTGGATCGGGGTGGCGATGCCCTGGAGGGCGAGACCGTACTGGATCGACGTGATCACGAGCACACCGAGCAGCGCGTTCCAGGTACGACCCCGGCCGCCGAAGAGGCTGGTGCCGCCGATGACGGCCGCGGCGATGACGTTCATCAGCAGGTCGCCGGCGCCGGCGCCCTGGTTGGCGGCCGCGATCTTGGAGGCCCAGAACAGGCCGCCGACCGAGGCGAACAGGCCCGCGATGGCGAAGACCGAGATACGGACCAGGGTGACGTTGATACCGGCGCGGCGGGAGGCCTCGACGCTGCCGCCGAGGGCGAAGATCTTGCGGCCGTACGCGGTGCGGCGCAGCACGAAGTCGGTGCCGACCAGCACGATCGCGAAGAGCAGCACCGCGAGCGGCAGGCCCTTGTACTGGTTGAACATGATGGCGACGGCGAACGCGGCGATGGCGAGCAGCACGGTGCGCAGCACGATGTCGCTCAGCGGGCGGGACGGGATGCCCGCGGCCTCGCGGCGGCGGTTGCCGAGGAAGGCCGACAGGAAGTACCCGGCGACCGCGACGACGGCCAGGAGGTAGGCGGCGGCCACGTCCGAGAAGTAGTACGTGGTGAGCTTGCCGATCACACCGTCGCCGTCGATGTTGATCGTGCCGTTGGAGCCCAGGATCTGGAGCATGAAGCCGTTCCAGAACAGCAGGCCGGCCAGGGTCACGGCGAACGCGGGCGCGCCGATCCGGGCGAAGAAGAAGCCGTGCAGGGCGCCGATGACCGCGCCGGCCGCGAGGGCGCTGACGACGGCGAGCCACTCGTTGACGCCGTGGGTGACGCTCATCACGGCCATGATCGCCGAGGAGACGCCGGAGATGGAGCCGACCGACAGGTCGATCTCGCCGAGCAGCAGCACGAAGATGATGCCGACCGACATCATGCCGGTGGCCACCATGGCGACGAAGATGTTGTTGAGGTTCTCCGCGCCGAGGAAGGCCGAGTTGAGGCTCTGGAAGATGGCGCAGATGACGATGAGGCCGATGACGACCGGGATGGCGCCGAGGTCGCCGGCGCGCACCTTGCGCTGGAACTCGCCGAGGTAGCCGGCGAATCCCTGCTCGCGCACGAGGAGGCGGGGGTCGGTGACGGGGGCGGCGTCGGCTGCGGCGGCGGGCGCGTCCACGGGGGCGGCCTGGGTCTTGTCGATGCTCACTTTCGGGCCTCCGCGTTGGTGCGCGCCGCACGACGGGTCACGGCGTTGTCCGTGGCGCCGGTGATGGCGGAGATGATCTCTTCCTGCGAGGTGGTCTCGACCTCGAACACGCCGTTGTTGCGGCCGAGTCGGAGGACGGCGACCTTGTCGGCGACGGCCTTCACATCGGCCATGTTGTGGCTGATGAGGATGACCGCGAGGCCGCGTTCGCGCAGCCGCTCCACGAGGTCGAGGACCTGGGCCGTCTGCTCGACGCCGAGGGCGGCCGTCGGCTCGTCGAGGATGACCAGCTTGGGCTCGCCGAGCATGGAGCGGGCGATGGCCACGACCTGGCGCTGACCGCCGGAGAGCGAGGCGATCGGGATGCGGACGCTCGGGATGCGGATCGAGAGCTGGTCCAGCAGCTCGCGCGAGCGGCGCTCCATCTCGACCTCGTCCAGCACGCCGCGGCGCTTGATCTCGCGGCCGAGGAACAGGTTGCCGACGACGTCGATGTTGTCGCACAGGGCGAGGTCCTGGTAGACCGTCGCGATGCCCAGGTTCTGGGAGTCGTGCGGCCTGCTGACCGTGACGGGCCTGCCCTCCCACTCGATGACACCGTCATCGATGGGGTGCACGCCGGCGATCGTCTTGACAAGGGTGGACTTTCCGGCGCCGTTGTCGCCGACGAGGGCGACCACCTCTCCGGCGTGGACCTCAAGCTCTACGTCGGTGAGCGCCTGGACGGCACCGAATCGCTTGGAGACCCCGCGCAACGCCAGCACGGGCGTAGCGGACACGTGAACCATCTCCTTCGCCGCCTGAGCCTGACCCCGGCGGGAGGTTGAACAAGAAGTGTGAGGGGGGTGTTCGTCCGGCGCCCCGCCGTTGTGCTGCGGGGCTGTCGGCGGCAGGGCGCCGGACGCGCCGACACGGGTGCGCGCGTGCGATGGACGCGGTGTCCCGTGCAGGTCAGCGGGGCCACCGCTGGGGCGGCCCGGAGCGCGTCAGTTCAGACCGATCTTGTCGCAGGCGGCCTTGTACTTGGCCGTGCAGATCTCGCCGACCGAGTAGTAGCCCTGCTTGATGACCGTGTCCTTGATGTTGTCCTTCGTCAGCGAGACGACGGGGACGATGACGGCCGGGATGCCCTTGTCGGTGCCGCTGTCGACGGTGCTCGTGTTCAGCGAGCCGTCGACCTTGCCGGTCTTGGCGATCGAGACGGCCATCTTGGCGACGGTCTCGGCCTCCTGCGGGTACGACTTGAAGACGCTCATGTACTGCTCGCCGGTGACGATGCGCTGCACGCCCGCGAGTTCGGCGTCCTGGCCGGTGACCGGGGGAAGGGTCTTGAGGCCCGCGCCCTTGAGCGCGGTGATGATGCCGCCCGCCATGCCGTCGTTGGCGGAGTAGACGCCGACGATCTTGTCCTTGCCGAGGGCGGAGATGGCGCCCTCCATGTTGGCGTTGGCGTTCTCCGGCTTCCACTCCTTGGTGTCGTACTCCTTGCCGACGTTCACCTTGCCGTCGAGGACGTCGTGGGCGCCCTTCTTGAACTGCGCGGCGTTCGGGTCGGTCACGGAGCCGTTCATCATGACGATCTTGCCGGACTTGGCCTTGGCGCCCAGGGCCTTCAGCAGGGCCTCACCCTGCGTCTTGCCGACCTCCTCGTTGTCGAACGAGGTGTAGGCGGAGATCGGGCCCTCGGCGAGGCGGTCGTAGGCGACGACCGGGATGCCCGCCTCCTTGGCCTTCTTCACGCCCTGGGCGACGGCCTTGAAGTCGACCGCGTCCAGGATCAGCACGTCGACCTTCTTGGTGATCATCGTGTCGATCTGCTGCGACTGGAGGGTCGGGTCCTGCTTGGCGTTGAGGTAGTCGACCTTGCCCTTGCCGTTGGTCAGCTCCGCGATCTGCTTCTCGATGATCGGCTTGTCGAACTTCTCGTAACGGGCCGTCTGGTTCTCCGGCAGGAGCAGGCCGACGGTGATGTCGTCGCCCTTCGTGGTGCTCGTCTTCTCACCGCTGTCCTTGCTGCCGGACTCCTTGGCGCTGCCACAGGCGGCGAGCGAGACGGCCATGGCACCAGCGGCAACGGCGAAGGCCGCGCGACGCATACGCGTGTTCACTTCTTCAAACCTCCCTGACGAGGCCGCGTCGTTGCGGCCGAGGTGGCTGGAAGTCAACTCGGCCGCACGTGCGACGTCAAGAAGTAAATCCTTAACGAGATGGCAACGGTGCCATCCGTTCTCTAAGTGAAGGCGGGGGCGGCCGCGGACAGCGCTCCATCCAAAAGGGTCGAATCACCCATCTCGCTCAACGCCAGGGCGAGCGCGCCCAGCACCTCCGCGCGTCCGCCAAGTGCCCCCGGCAGAATGGACAGTTGACGCGCCGCACTGGGGATGGCGTAGCGGCCGACGGACTCCCTGATCGGCCCGAGCACCAGCTCGCCGGCCTCGGCGAGATCGCCGCCGAGGACCACCCGGCTGGGGTTGAGGAGGTTGCAGAGATTGGCGACTCCGCTGCCGACGTGACGACCGACGTCGGCGATGACCCGGCGGCAGCCCGGATCCCCGTCCCGTGCCAGCCGGACGACGCCCTCCATGGTCAGGTCGGTGCCGTGGCTGGGCTGGAGCAGCGGCAGGACGTACCGCGCCGCGGTGAACGTCTCCAGGCAGCCGCGGTTGCCGCAGCGGCAGACGGGGCCGGCCTCGTCGAGGGTGATGTGCCCGATCTCGCCCGCCGTGCCGCCCGGGCCCCGGTAGATCTTCCCGTTGATCACCAGCCCCGCGCCGACACCACTGGCGATCTTGATGTAGGCCAGGTCGCGCACCCCGCGCCCGCTGCCCCAGACCAGCTCGCCCAGGGCGCCGAGGTTGGCGTCGTTGTCCACGTGCACCGGCACGCCGAGGCGCCCCCGCAGCTCCTCGGCGGGCTTGATGCCGCCCCAGCCCGGCAGGATCGCGGTGGAGCCGAGGGTGCCGGACTCAACGTCGATCGGGCCGGGCACGCCGAGGCCGACGCCGGCCACCTTGGCCCGGTCCACCCCGGTGGCCGCGATCAGGCGGTTGACCAGCTCCTCCGCCCGGTCGAAGCCCTGGACCCAGGAGGCGTCCACGTCGAGCGGCTCGGACTCCTCGGCCAGCACCTGGTGGGCCAGGTTCCCGATCGCGACCCGCAGGTGCGCGTGCCCGAAGTCCACGCCGATGACGATTCCGGCGTCCCCGCTCAGGGACACGCTGCGCGCCCGGCGGCCGCCCGCCGACGTGGGCGTGACCTGTACTGTTCCGCCGTCCTTCAGTTCCCGCACGATGTTGGAGACCGTCGCCGCGGACAGACCCGTGGTCCGCGCGATCTCCGCCTGGGTGAGGGATCCGGCAAGACGCACGGCACGTACGACCCGCTCCAGGTTGGCTCGGTGCAGCGATGACTGCGACCCTGGAGTCTCCACGACGACCTCCTGAGCGCGGGGCCGCTCCGGTGAGGCCCCGTCCATGTCCAACAAGTGAACTCTAAGATGAGCCGTTCGGGTTGCCTCCCGTCAAGAGGTTGAACCGTTTCCGGGTACTTGGACACACCGACGGGGCCGTGGTAGGGGCACCCGGCGGCCCGCCCGGCGCACGGACATACCGGACGGCCCGCCGCACCGGGGCCCGCGGAACCCGGGCGCGGAACACACCGACGATCCGCGAGCGGGGCCCTGGCGCACGCCCGCGCCCGCGCGGGCCGGGGAACCCCCGCGCGGACGCGCGGAAGCCGCCCCCGGCGAAAACGGGGGCGGCTTCGGATGCGGAGGGGCCCGTGGAAGGCCTGGGGGCTACTTCAGAGCGCCCGCCGTCAGGCCTTGCACCACCTGGCGCTGGAAGACGATGTACGCCGCCAGGACCGGCAGCATGGCCATCACCAGGCCGGCGAAGAGTCCGGACCAGTCACCCTTGTAGCCCTGGCTGACGGCGAGCTGGACCAGCCCCTGGGTCAGCACGTGCTTGTCCGGGTCGGTGTTGAGCACGGTGGGCAGCATGTACTGGTTCCACTGCCCCAGGAAGTTGAAGATCCCCACGCTGATCAGGCCCGGCTTGGCCATCGGCAGCATGATCTGGAAGAACGTCCGGGTGTGCGAGGCGCCGTCCACGAACGCGGCTTCCGCCACCGAGGCCGGCAGGGTGCGGAAGAACGCGGTCAGGAAGAAGACCGTGAAGGGCAGCGAGTAGGCGATGTAGACCAGGATCAGGCCGTGGATCGTGTTCAGCAGCCCCATGTTGTTCACGACGTAGAACAACGGCACCAGCGCCAGCATGATCGGGAAGCTCATGCCGCCGACGAAGAGGTAGTAGATGAACCGGTTGCCCGGGAAGTCGAAGCGGGCCAGCACGTAGGCCGCCATCGAGCCGAGCACCAGGGTGCCGACGAGCGAGCCGCCCACCACCAGGACGGTGTTGAGGAAGTACTCGCTCATGTGGGCGTCGTTCCAGGCCCGCGCCCAGTTGTCGAAGTGCAGCTTGTCGGGCAGCGCCCAGGGCGAGCCGAAGATGGCGCCGTCGCTCTTGAAGGACGTCATCACCGCCCACACCAGCGGCATGACGACCATGATCGCCCAGATGATCAGGATCCCGTGCGAGAAGGCGTTGAGGACACCGCCCTCCTTCTTCGCCCGGGGCGGGGCGCCGGCCGGGGCGCCGACCTTGGCGACGGGGACGCCGGACTCGGCCGGTACGGGGGCGGGGGGCTCGGTCGTTTTCATGGTCAGAACTCCAGCCGCTCGCGCCGGCCCAGCCGCATCACCACGGCCGCGAAGGCCAGGGTGACGACCAGCAGGGCGACGCCGATCGTGGTGGCGTAGGCGGCCTGACCGTCACGGAACGCCTTCTGGTACACGTACAGGACCATGACGGTGGTCGAGTAGTCGGGGCCGCCCGGTCCGGTCGTCATGATCTGTACGACCGCGAACGACTCCGCGCCGAGGGCGAGGATGCCCATGTAGACCCAGCCCGACTGCACGGTGTCCCACAGCAGCGGCAGGGTGATCCGGGAGAAGGTGGTGAACCGGCTGGCGCCGTCCAGCAGCGCGGCCTCGTACAGGTCGGCCGGGATGGAGGCCATACCGGCCGAGAAGAGGACGACGAAGAAGCCGACGGTCGACCAGACGAGCACGGCCATCACGCACCACAGGGCGAGGTTCGGGTCGCCCAGCCACAGCGGCTGGACGCCGTCGAGCCCGATCCCGCGCAGCAGGGAGTTGATCGCGCCACTGTCCGGGTTGTACGCGAAAGCGAACAACAGCGCGACGATGGCGATCGACAGTACCTGCGGGAAGAAGTAGACGATCTTGTAGAAGCCGGAGCCGCGGACACCGGTGATGACCGGCCCGCCCTTCCTGCGCCGGCCGCCGACATTGATCATGAAAGCGAAGAACAGCGCCAGGCCGAGCGTCACCACCGGGAGCACCAGGGCGAACAGCAGACTGTGCTGCAACGACTTCCAGAAGATCTCGTCGTCGAACATCCTCGTGTAGTTGTCGAACCCGACCATCTTGAAGTCGGGACTCAGCCCGGTCCAGTCCGTGAACGAGTAGTAGATGGACTGGATGAACGGCCAGACGACGAAGAGCGCGTACAGCCCCAGGGGTAGTGCCAGGAACCCCACGATGAACCGGTACTTGCCGTGCTGCATTGCTAGCGACCCCGATCTGAAGGGCGGACGGTGCCGCCAGGGACCGCCCGGCGGCCGGTCCGGCCGCCGGGCGGTCCCTGGTGACGGTCCCTCACTGGTGCTTGTAGTGCTTGATCGACGTGTCCTTGGCGGCCTCGTCGGCGAAGCCCTGGATCTTCTTGATGGCCTCCGTCGGGCTGAGGCGGCCGGCCATCATCTCGCCGAGACCGGCCACACCGATCTTCTCCTTCTGCAGCTGCACGTACCAGTCCTGCAGACGCGGGTTCACCACGTTGGAGCCGGCCTTGTCCAGCGCCGTCACACCGGACTTCAGACCGGGGGTCAGTTCGATGCCGGTGGTGCCGCCGTTGTAGGCGGTCAGCGACTTCACCTTGGCCGTGAAGTTCTTCGAGGACGCCTCGCTGAGCATGATGCGCAGCTGCTCCATGCCGCCCGCGGCGTTGGCCGCCTTGGCCGGGACGATGAAGGGCTCGCCGCCGGAGGCCCAGATGGTGCCGAACGGCATCTTGTCGCTGCCGTCCAGGCCGGTGGGCGCGGAGACCGCGAGGTCGAAGTCGGACGGGATGACGTTCGCGGACTCGTTCTCCACCCAGGAGCCGTTCGGGATGAACAGCGCCTTGCCCTTGGCCCAGGCGGTCTGCGACTGGATGTGGTCCAGGCCGGGAGTGCCCTTGAGGATGAAACCCCTCTTGTAGAGCTCGTAGTACGCCTCGAAGCAGGCCTTGACCGCGGGGTGCTTCCAGGCGTTCGGCTCCAGGTTGTCGATGGCGTCCAGGACCTCGCGGCCGCCGACCTTGCCGATCATCGGGTAGAGCGAGAACGGGAGGTAGTACGGGTACTTGCCCGCGTAGGTCCAGCCGGCCATGCCCTTCTTCTGGGCCTTCTGGCAGACCTTGATCATCTCGTCCCAGGTCTCCGGGTACTTCTCGTCCAGCGAGTCCAGGGCCTTCTGCGAGTACCAGACGCCGTAGACCGTGTAGGCGTAGTAGAGGATCCAGACCGGCTTGCCGTCGAACTGGCCCATCTCCACGATGCCGGGCCGCAGCGTGTCGCGGACCTTCTTCTTCGGGTCGTCGTAGGAGGGCGCGTCGAGCAGCGGGGTGAGGTCCGCCAGCTGGTTCTTTCCGACCAGGACGCCCATGTCCATCTGCTCGGCGCCGGAGTTGTCGATGAGGTCCGGCGGGTTGCCCTGGTTGAAACGGGGCTGGAGCGTGGACTGGATCTTCTGCGTGGCGGCGAACTTCACCTTCGCCTTGGGGAAGTCCTTCTGGTAGATCTTGGTGGCGTCCTCGGCGTACTCCTTGCCGAAACCTCCGTCGAACAGGACGAATTCCATCTGCGCGGTGTCATTGACACCCAGCGGATTCTTCGCGGTCTTCTTGCCCGCCTTGGCCTTGTCCTGTCCGTCGCCGCCGCCGCTGGCGCACGCGGACAGGAAGCCCATCGTGGGGACTGAGATCAGACCGAGGGCCGCGGACCTCTTGATCAGGTCACGGCGGCCGACGCCACCGTGGTTCTCGGTGGAAGTGGATCCCATGCGCAAGTCCTCGCCTTCTCCAGGACTCAGGCGGTGAACCGGATCCTGACCGGCACCGCGGTAGGCCAAGCTGGGTAGTGCAGGAAGTACTTCGTGCGTCATCCACCGGGATCGCTGGGAAAACAAGGAGGCCCGCGCGTTTCGCACGCCGAACCACCTTTCCGGCTCCCCCCGGCACCGCTGCCGTCAGGTCGAACGGCTTCGCGGACGCCGACAGGTATAGTCCACTTCCGGTCGGCGGAGCAAGATCGAACACAAGGTTCCCTGTCGGTCTTTTCCGAGTTGAGACCTCACGGAAATATGAACCGCCTGTGGCTTGACTGCCTGAAATATCCCGGACTTCACGCCCGAATGCCACACCCAACACCCTTGACACCACAGGTCACTTGACTCCCTACTGGTGCTTGCGCCGAATTTGACAACGTTGTCCGGTGCAGGAACCAGGGAGGGTGCCCTCGTATGCAGCGCAGAACACGGCACAGATGGACCCCGGCGGTCGTCCTCGCGGCCGCCTTCGTCGTGGCCGTCGGTTCCCAGGGGGCGGCGACCGCCCTGCCCGGCAAGGCACGCGCGGCCGCCCGGGAGTTCGCGTCCTCGTTCGAGTCGGGCGATCCGGCGCCGGACTGGCTGAGCACGGTCGACACCGGGCCGGACGGAGCCAAGCGGGCCTCGGGGGTGGACGGCGGCTACAGCGCCGGCATCCCGGGCAACGTGGACGACCACGTCACGCAGGTGCGGGCCAGCGGCGAGAACACGGGCGCGGGCGAGGTCAAGGAGAACCTCGTCGACGGCGAGTCGGGCACCAAGTGGCTGACGTTCGAATCCACCGGCTGGGCCGAGTTCGACTTCGACAAGCCCGTGAAGATCACCCGATACGCCCTCACGTCCGCCAACGACTACGCCGAGCGGGACCCGAAGGACTGGACCCTCTCGGCGTCCACCGACGGCAAGGAGTGGAAGACCGTCGACACCCGCTCCGGCGAGTCCTTCTCCGAACGGTTCAAGACGCAGACGTACGACCTCGCCGCGCCGGCCGAGTACCAGCACTTCCGGCTCGACGTGACGGGGAACAACGGCGCCTCGGGCATACTCCAGCTCGCGGACGTCCAGTTCTCCACGGGCGACGGCGCCGGCACGGTCCCGCAGGACATGCTCACCCTCGTGGACCGCGGCCCGAGCGGCTCGCCGACCGCGAAGGCGGGCGCGGGCTTCACGGGCAAGCGGGCGCTGCGCTACGCCGGCCGGCACACCGCCAAGGGCCGCGCTTACTCCTACAACAAGATCTTCGACGTCGATGTCAAGGTGGACCGTGACACGCGGCTGTCGTACCTCCTCTACCCGTCGATGGCCGACGGCGAGCGCGACTACGACGCCACCGACGTCGCCGTCGACCTGGTCTTCACCGACGGCACGTACCTGAGCCGGCTCGGCGCCACCGACCAGCACGGCTTCGGCCTGAGCCCGCAGGCGCAGGGCGCGGCCAAGACGCTGTACGTCAACCAGTGGAACAGCGTCGTCTCCCGGATCGGCTCGGTCGCGGCCGGCAAGACCGTCGACCGGATCCTGCTGGCCTACGACTCCCCCACCGGCCCGGCGAAGTTCCGCGGCTGGCTGGACGACGTGCGGATCGAGCGGGCCGCGCCCGACAAGCCCAGGGCGCACCTGTCCGACTACGCGCTGACCACCCGCGGCACCAACTCCAGCGGCAGCTTCTCGCGCGGCAACGACTTCCCGGCCACCGCGCTGCCGCACGGCTTCAACTTCTGGACGCCGGTGACCAACGCGTCCTCGCTGAGCTGGCTGTACGAATACGCGCGTGCGAACAACGACGACAACCTGCCGACGATCCAGGCGTTCAGCGCCAGCCACGAGCCGAGCCCCTGGATGGGCGACCGGCAGACCTTCCAGCTGATGCCGTCCGCCGCGTCCGGCACCCCGGACACCGGCCGCACCGCCCGCGCGCTCGCCTTCCGGCACGAGAACGAGACCGCGCGCCCGTACTACTACGGGGTGACCTTCGAGAACGGCCTCAAGGCGGAGATGACCCCGACCGACCACGCCGCCGCGCTGCGCTTCACCTACCCGGGCGACGACGCGAGCGTCCTGTTCGACAACGTCACCGAGCAGGCCGGCCTGACCCTGGACAAGGAGCACGGCGTCGTCACCGGCTACTCGGACGTGAAGTCCGGACTGTCGACGGGGGCCACCCGGCTGTTCGTGTACGGCGTCTTCGACAGGCCCGTCGAGGACGGGTCGTCCAACGGCGTCAAGGGGTACCTGCGCTTCGACGCGGGCCGGGACCGCACCGTCACCCTGCGCCTGGCCACCTCGCTCATCGGCGTCGACCAGGCCAAGGACAACCTGGCCCAGGAGATCCCGGACGGCACGTCCTTCGACACCGTCAAGACGCGCGCCCAGCGCACCTGGGACCAGCTGCTCGGCAAGGTCGAGGTCCAGGGCGCCACGCCCGACCAGCTGACCACGCTGTACTCCAGCATGTACCGCCTGTACCTGTACCCGAACTCGGGCTACGAGAAGGTCGGCGGCAGGTACCGGTACGCCTCCCCGTTCTCCCCGATGCCCGCCCAGGACACGCCGACGCACACCGGCGCCAAGATCGTCGACGGCAAGGTGTACGTCAACAACGGCTTCTGGGACACCTACCGCACCACCTGGCCGGCGTACTCGCTGCTGACGCCGACCCAGGCCGGTGAGATGGTCGACGGGTTCGTGCAGCAGTACAAGGACGGCGGCTGGACCTCGCGCTGGTCCTCCCCCGGCTACGCCGACCTGATGACCGGCACCTCCTCGGACGTGGCCTTCGCCGACGCCTACGTCAAGGGCGTCCCCATGGACGCGAAGGCGGCGTACGAGGCGGCCGTGAAGAACGCCACGGTCGTGCCCCCGTCCTCGGGCGTGGGCCGCAAGGGCATGAGCACCTCGCCCTTCCTCGGCTACACCAGCACCGCCACCGGCGAGGGCCTGTCGTGGGCGATGGAGGGCTACGTCAACGACTACGGCATCGCGAAGATGGGCGAGGCCCTCTACCGCGAGACGGGCCAGAAGCACTACCAGGAGGAGGCGCGGTACTTCCTCAACCGGGCCCAGGACTACGTGAAGCTGTTCGACTCCGAGGCGGGCTTCTTCCAGGGCCGGGACGCCAAGGGCCAGTGGCGGGTCGACTCGGCGACGTACGACCCGCGCGTGTGGGGCTACGACTACACGGAGACCGACGGCTGGGGCTACGCCTTCACCGCCCCGCAGGACAGCCGGGGCCTGGCCAACCTGTACGGCGGCCAGAAGGGCCTCGCGGACAAGCTCGACACCTACTTCGCCACCCCGGAGACGGCCTCCCCGGAGTTCGTCGGCTCCTACGGCGGCGTCATCCACGAGATGACCGAGGCACGGGACGTGCGGATGGGCCAGTACGGCCACTCCAACCAGGTCGCGCACCATGTCACCTACATGTACGACGCGGCCGGCCGGCCCTGGCAGGCGCAGGCGAAGATCCGCGAGGTGCTGTCCCGGCTCTACGTGGGCAGCGAGATCGGCCAGGGCTACCACGGCGACGAGGACAACGGCGAGCAGTCGGCGTGGTACCTCTTCTCCTCGCTGGGCTTCTACCCGCTGGTCATGGGCAGCGGCGAGTACGCCATAGGCTCCCCGCTGTTCACCCGGGCGACCGTGCACCTGGAGAACGGCCGGGACCTCGTCGTCAAGGCCCCGAAGAACAGCGCCCGCAACGTCTACGTGCAGGGCGTGCGCTTCAACGGCAAGGCGTGGAACTCGACGAACCTGCCGCACTCGCTGCTGGCGAAGGGCGGGGTCCTGGAGTTCGACATGGGTCCGCGGCCGTCGAAGTGGGGCACGGGCAAGAACGCCGCGCCCGTGTCGATCACGACCGGGGACAAGGCTCCGACGCCCCGGTCCGACGCCCTGAAGGGTGAGGGCGCGCTGTTCGACGACACCTCGTCGACGGACGCCACGGTGTCCGCGGTGGACCTTCCGGTGACCGGCGCCACCAAGGCGGTCCAGTACACCCTGACCTCGGCCGCGGACCGCACCGGGGCCCCGAGCGGCTGGACCCTCCAGGCCTCGGACGACGGCACGCACTGGAAGACGCTGGACCGGCGCTCCGGCGAGTCCTTCGCCTGGGCCAGGCAGACCCGCCCGTTCACCGTCGCCTCGCCGGGCAGGTACCTGAAGTACCGCCTGGTGTTCGACGGCGCGTCGACGCTCGCGGAGGTGGAGCTGCTGGCCTGACCCGAGTCCGCGGTGACCGGGGGCGGGCCGTCACGGCCCGCCCCCGGTGACGGGCCGCGCACCACGGGTCGCACCAGCCCCAAAGACGGCAGCGCGCCGGTGGCACCGCGGGAGAACACGCTCCGGCACGACGGGCGCGCACTCCCCCTCACACGAGTGGCTCGGGATCAACTTGCTTGACATCGTTGTCGGTTGGGGCGGTACAGTCATGCGTAGATCACCAGGACAACGTTGTCCCCCTGGTGAGGTCGCAAGCCGTACCCGCAGACGCCGGACAGGCCACCTTCCCCCTTCGCCTGCCCGGCCCCTGGACCCGGTGGCCATCCGCTCGTGGGCCACCGGGTCCACCCGGCCGTCCACCCGGTCGTCCGCCGGCACGCGGCGCCCGGCACGCCCGCGACACGCCTCGCGCCGGCCGGCCCCCGTTCCGGCCCGCGATCGCGCCGGCCGCCCGGCCCGGAGAGCGAGGCGGGAGCGCCCCCGGCGGCGGGTTCCGGTCCGCCGCCTCTTGGGAGCGCTCCCACCTCGCCCGCGGTGAAACTAGCGCGGACGGAACCCGCTGTAAACGCCTGGGACGCAAAACGGGGGCCGCACCCCCGGCGAACCGGGGGTGCGGCCCAACTGCCTCGCGGCGCCGATCCGTTACTTGCGGATCAGGCTGCGCAGCACGTACTGCAGGATGCCGCCGTTGCGGTAGTAGTCCGCCTCACCGGGGGTGTCGATGCGGACGACCGCGTCGAACTCGACGCCGGTGTCGGTGGTGACCTTCACCGTGCGCGGGGTGGTGCCCTCGTTGAGCTCGGTGACACCGGTGATGGAGAAGGTCTCCTCGCCGGTCAGGCCGAGGGAGAGCGCGGACTGGCCCTCCGGGAACTGCAGCGGCAGGACGCCCATGCCGATCAGGTTGGAGCGGTGGATGCGCTCGTAGGACTCGGCGACGACGGCCTTGACGCCGAGCAGCGCCGTGCCCTTGGCCGCCCAGTCGCGGGACGAGCCGGAGCCGTACTCCTTGCCGGCCAGGACGACCAGCGGCACGCCCTGCTCGATGTAGTTGCGCGAGGCGTCGTAGATGAAGGAGACCGGGCCGCCGTCCCGCGTGAAGTCACGCGTGTAGCCGCCCTCGGTGCCCGGCGCGATCTGGTTGCGCAGGCGGATGTTGGCGAACGTACCGCGGATCATGACCTCGTGGTTGCCTCGGCGCGAGCCGTAGCTGTTGAAGTCGCGGCGCTCGATGCCGTGCTCCGTGAGGTACTGGCCGGCCGGGGTGTCGGCCTTGATCGCACCGGCCGGCGAGATGTGGTCGGTGGTGACCGAGTCGCCCAGCTTGGCGAGCACCCGGGCGCCGGTGATGTCCTCGACCGCGGCCGGCTCCATGCCCATGCCCTCGAAGTACGGGGGCTTGCGCACGTAGGTGGACTCGGCGTCCCACTCGAAGGTGTCACCGGTCGGGATCGGCAGCGACTGCCACTGGGCGTCGCCGGCGAACACGTCGGAGTAGGACTTCGAGAACATGTCCTCGCCGATGGCGTTGGCGACGACGTCGTTGACCTCGGTCTCCGAGGGCCAGATGTCCTTGAGGTAGACCGGGTTGCCGTCCTGGTCCGCGCCGAGGGCGTCCTTGGTGATGTCCACCTTCATGGAGCCGGCGATGGCGTAGGCGACGACCAGCGGCGGCGACGCCAGGTAGTTCATCTTGACGTCGGGGTTGATCCGGCCCTCGAAGTTGCGGTTGCCGGACAGGACCGAGGTGACCGCGAGGTCGTGGTCGTTGACGGCCTTGGAGACCTCCTCCGGCAGCGGGCCGGAGTTGCCGATGCAGGTGGTGCACCCGTAACCGACGAGGTTGAAGCCCATCTTGTCCAGGTACGGGGTCAGGCCGGCCTTGTCGTAGTAGTCCATGACGACCTTGGAGCCCGGCGCCAGCGTGGTCTTGACCCACGGCTTGCGGGTCAGGCCCTTCTCCACCGCCTTCTTGGCCACCAGCGCGGCGGCGACCATGACGTACGGGTTGGAGGTGTTGGTGCAGGAGGTGATGGCCGCGACGGTGACCGCGCCGTGGTCCAGCTCGTAGGTGGTGCCGTCGGGGGCGGTGACCGGGCACGGGTTGGCCGGCACGCCGTCGGTGGCGGCGGGGGCGTCGGAGGCCGGGAAGGACTCCTTGCCCGCCTCGTCGACGCTGTCGACGTAGTTGCGGACGTCCTGCTTGAACTGCTCGGCGGCGTTCGCCAGGACGATGCGGTCCTGCGGGCGCTTGGGGCCGGCGATGGACGGCACCACGGTGGACAGGTCCAGCTCGAGCTTCTCGGAGTAGTCCGGCTCGGCGTTCGGGTCCAGCCAGAGGCCCTGCTCCTTGGCGTACGCCTCGACGAGCGCGAGCTGCTGCTCGGGGCGGCCGGTCAGGCGCATGTAGTTGATGGTCTCGGAGTCGATCGGGAAGATCGCGGCGGTGGAGCCGAACTCCGGCGACATGTTGCCGATGGTGGCGCGGTTGGCCAGGGAGGTGGCCGCGACGCCCTCGCCGTAGAACTCGACGAACTTGCCGACCACACCGTGCTTGCGCAGCATCTCGGTGATGGTGAGCACCAGGTCGGTGGCGGTGGTGCCGGTGGGCAGCTCGCCGGTGAGCTTGAAGCCGACGACGCGCGGGATCAGCATGGAGACCGGCTGGCCGAGCATGGCGGCCTCGGCCTCGATGCCGCCGACGCCCCAGCCCAGGACGCCGAGGCCGTTGACCATGGTGGTGTGCGAGTCGGTGCCGACCAGGGTGTCGGGGTAGGCCTTGCCGTCGCGGACCATGACGACGCGGGCCAGGTGCTCGATGTTGACCTGGTGGACGATGCCGGTGCCGGGCGGGACGACCTTGAACTCGTCGAAGGCGGTCTGGCCCCAGCGCAGGAACTGGTAGCGCTCCTTGTTGCGGCCGTACTCCAGCTCGACGTTCTGCTTGAAGGCGTCGTTGGTGCCGAACTTGTCCGCGATGACGGAGTGGTCGATGACCAGCTCGGCCGGGGCGAGCGGGTTGATCTTCGCCGGGTCGCCGCCGAGCTCCTTGACGGCCTCGCGCATGGTGGCGAGGTCGACGACACAGGGCACGCCGGTGAAGTCCTGCATGATCACGCGGGCCGGCGTGAACTGGATCTCCTGCGACGGCTGGGCCTGGGAGTCCCACTCGCCGAGGGCACGGATGTGGTCGGCGGTGATGTTCGCGCCGTCCTCGGTGCGGAGCAGGTTCTCCAGCAGGACCTTCAGGCTGTAAGGCAGTCGGGCCGAGCCCTCGACCTTGTCAAGCCGGAAGATCTCGTACGACTCGTCGCCCACCTGCAGCGTGCTGCGGGCGTCGAAGCTGTTCGCCGACACGACAGTCTCCTTCATTGATGTGCGCGTATCACCACGATCCTGCCGCCACGGCATCTCGGCCATTCCGCTGAGGCAAGGCTTAGTTAGGTAACCCTTACCGGCGTGGCGGCTGTGGTGCTCCCTCGGCAGATATCTCGATATCGAGATAACTCTAGTACATGGGGGCCGGATGGTCATGTGCGACCCGGCGGACCCGGCCGCCCACCCCCGGAGGGCCCGGCCGCCCACCCCCGGCGCCCCGGCCGTCCGCCCCCCGGCGGCCCCGGACGCGCGGGCGGTCGCGGGAAGCCACCCGGGCCGCGCCGGGCGTCACCGCGCGCGGACGGGACGCCGCACCCGGGGATGGAGCGGGCACCGCCCCGCCTCCGGAAGCACCGCGCGCCACCGGCATGCCCCGACCGCGCGCCACCGGCCGGCACCGGCTCCGCGCCGCCCGGTGCGCGCCCGGGAGCGGGCCGGCCGGTGCGCCGGGCCCGTCCCTCCCCCGGACGGAGCGGCGAGCCGAGCCCACCGCGACCAGCGGTGCGCCGCCCGCGGCCGGTTCACCCATCATGTCGGCAACTCGGGGTATCCGGAGGGGACCTGGATCGACCGGCAACGGCCGGAAGGAGGCACGGCATGCCGCTCACGTTCCGCAAGAGCTTCCGGATCCTGCCGGGAGTGCGGCTGAACATCAACAAGCACTCCTGGTCCCTCACCACCGGCGGGAAGCACGGCCCGCGGCACACCCACAGCAGCACCGGACGTCGTACGACATCGATGGATTTGCCCGGACCTTTCGGATGGCGTCGAACCCGTAGCCACGGCGGTCACTGACCGTGCGTCACCCGAATGGCCCCCCTCAAGAGGTGCCATCTCATATCTGAGATAACCTCAACCTCATGGCAGACGACTACCTCGTACGCATCGGCAAGCTCATCCGTGACGCCCGGCAGCACCGCGGCTGGACGCAGGCACAGCTCGCCGAGGCGCTCGGTACCAGCCAGAGCGCCGTCAATCGCATCGAGCGCGGCAACCAGAACATCAGCCTTGAGATGATCGCCCGGATCGGCGAAGCGCTGGACAGTGAGATCGTCTCTCTCGGCTACGCGGGCCCGATGCATCTCCGGGTGGTCGGCGGCCGTCGGCTGTCCGGCGCCATCGACGTGAAGACCAGCAAGAACGCCTGTGTGGCGCTGCTGTGCGCCTCGCTGCTCAACAAGGGGCGCACGGTGCTGCGCCGGGTGGCCCGCATCGAGGAGGTGTACCGCCTCCTGGAGGTCCTCGGTTCGATCGGGGTGCGCGCCCGCTGGATCAACGACGGGGTGGACCTGGAGATCGTGCCGCCGGCCGACCTCGATCTCGACGCCATCGACGCCGAGGCCGCCGTCCGCACCCGCTCCATCATCATGTTCCTCGGCCCGCTGCTGCACCGCTCGGACGCCTTCAAGCTGCCGTACGCCGGCGGCTGCGACCTCGGCACGCGCACCATCGAGCCGCATATGATCGCGCTGCGTCGGTTCGGGCTGGAGGTGGCGGCCACCGAGGGTCAGTACCACGCCGTGGTGGACCGCTCGGTCCGGCCGGACCGCCCGATCGTGCTGACCGAGCGCGGCGACACGGTGACCGAGAACGCGCTGCTGGCGGCGGCCCGCCACGACGGCGTCACCGTCATCCGCAACGCCTCCTCCAACTACATGGTCCAGGACCTGTGCTTCTTCCTGGAGGCGCTGGGCGTCCGCGTCGAGGGCATCGGCACCACCACGCTCACCGTGCACGGCGTGCCGGTCATCGACGTGGACGTGGACTACTCCCCCTCCGAGGACCCGGTGGAGGCGATGAGCCTGCTCGCCGCCGCCGTCGTCACCGAGTCGGAGCTGACGGTGCGCCGGGTGCCGATCGAGTTCCTGGAGATCGAGCTCGCGGTACTGGAGGAGATGGGCCTGGACCACGACCGCACGGCCGAGTACTTCGCGGACAACGGCCGCACCCGGCTGGTGGACCTGACGGTCCGGCCCTCCAAGCTCGAAGCCCCGATCGACAAGATCCACCCCATGCCCTTCCCGGGCCTGAACATCGACAACGTCCCGTTCTTCGCCGCCATCGCGGCCACCGCGCAGGGCAAGACGCTGATCCACGACTGGGTCTACGACAACCGCGCGATCTACCTGACCGACCTCAACCGCCTCGGCGGCCGCCTCCAGCTGCTGGACCCGCACCGGGTCCTGGTCGAGGGCCCGACCCGCTGGCGCGCCGCCGAGATGATGTGCCCGCCGGCGCTGCGTCCGGCCGTGGTCGTCCTGCTGGCGATGATGGCCGCCGAGGGCACGTCCGTGCTGCGCAACGTGTACGTCATCAACCGCGGTTACGAGGACCTGGCCGAGCGCCTGAACTCGATCGGAGCGCAGATCGAGACGTTCCGGGACATCTGACGCCCTTCAGGGTGAATGCCGCCACCCCCCTCCTCACCTGCATGAAACACGAGGCGAGAGGGGGCGTGGTGGCTCCTCGGGGACTTTCGGTCGGGACCGGGCTGTTCCCGGTTGCTCGGGAGTTACCCGAAGACGGCGTCCAGGGCGGCGCTGCCAGGTGCGCCCGCGGTCACGGAGGCCCGGGCCGCCATGGGGCGGAACAGGCTCGCGGACAAGAAGGCGCTGCTGATTCGCGACAACGCGGGCCGGCTACCGACAGCTGGGGCCGCAGCTCCCCGGTGGGAACGGGTGCCTGGTGCTGGTGACCAGCCGCAAGCTGCTGGTGGCGAACGAGGAGGTGGTCATGTCCGTGGGCGGGCAACACCATGAGTGTTCGCAAGCAGCGGCGTCAGGAAGCGGCTCGGTTCACCGTGCCAGGTGATGGCGAGCGCGTCACGGGCGCGGGTCGCCGCGACGAAGAGCAACGAGCGCGCTCGGTGCAGCTCTCGCCGGTGGCGGCTCGGGTCGGTATGCTCCCAGGCGTCCACGGAAGCGCGGGGCACGAGGCCCTCGGCCACTCCGGCGATGACCAGACAGCGGTACTCCAGTCCTTTGAAGCGGTACATGGTGCCGATGTGGACGCCCTGGTCGCCGCGCGGCCCGTCCGGCGTGATCTCCGTCGGGGTGATGCCGCGCCGGGACAGGCGTTCGGCGAGCTGGGTGACCATGTCGTTGGTGGGGACGCAGATCGCCGTGGACTCGCGGGGCACGTCGTGCCAGGCCCGCAGCTGCTCTACGACGAGGTCCATCTCCTCGTCCCAGCTCCGGGCGCCGCGCAGCGACGGGCGCACGCCGTGCAGGACCGAGCGGTAGCCGGCGAGAGTGTCGTCGCCGCCGTCGAGGTCGTCGTAGTCGGCGTCGCCGAGGACCCGGATCGCGTCGCGGAGGATCTCCCTGGTCGTGCGGTAGCTGAGGGTCAGCCGGGAGGACCGGCCGCGGATGTGGACGCCGAGGCTGCCGAGGGTGACCTGGTTGTCGTAGATCCGCTGGTGGGTGTCGCCGACGAGGAAGATGTCGTCGGGTCCGGAGGGGACCATGGCGCGCAGCATCTTCCAGTGGGCGGCGCTGAGGTCCTGGGCCTCGTCGACCACGATGTGCCGGTACCGGTAGCGCAGCCAGGCGCCGGAGCCGGCCTCCACGTGGAGGTTGTCCAGGCCGCCCCGTTCCTCGCGTTCCTCCGCGAGCCGGTCGATCCTGGCCTTGCGGGCCGTCTCCAGCCGTGCGGCCCGCTCCGCGACCTGACGGTGGGTCTCCAGCCCCTTGGTCTCGAGCCGCTGGGCGAAGCGTTCGGCGAGCTGCCAGATGCCGGCGCGCTCGGCTCGGGTGACGCTGCGTCCGCGTCCGGCGCGCCGGACGGTGAAGTAGTCGTTCCGGGAGGTCACGGCCTGGCCGAGGATGACCTGGTTCCACTCGTCGCTGAGGAACTCGGCGCTCCAGCGGGTCTCCCCCGCCTCCAGCAGCAGTTCCCGCCACTCGCGGAGCGCCGCCGTGTCGTCGATCCGCCGCTTGGCGTTGCCCGGGTCGGCCTCGCTGACGATGCGGGTGGCCAACTGGTCGACGTGGGCGATGTCGACCCGGGCGAGTACGTCCGGGCCGCCGAGCGAGAGGAGCCGGGCCCGCAGGTCGGCGGCGAGGTTGCGGTTGAAGGTGGTGAGCAGGACGGGCTTGTTGTGGCCGGGAGGGAGGTGGTCCACCAGGTGGCGCACGCGGTGAAGGGCGACGATCGTCTTGCCCGTCCCCGGCCCGCCGCCGACCCGGGCCGGGCCGGAGTAGCGCCGGTGCACCAGCTTCTCCTGGGTGGGGTGGAGGAAGATCTTCCAGCGCCCGAAGTCGCGCTCCTCCAGGATGGCCTGCAGGGACTCGTCGTCGGTGATCACCACGGTCTGGGAGCGGTCGACGGCCGCCTGCCAGTCGTCGGTGTCGAGGTTCTTCTCCGGCTCGGACACGGCGACGGGCGCGGTGACCTGTTCCATGACCGCGTCGTACGGAACGCCGTCGCGCAGCCGGAGGAGCACCTCCCCGGTGTGGCGGGGCGCGTACTCGGCGAGGCCGAGCAGTTCGTCGTCCGTGGTGAGTTTCCGGACGACCGGGATGAGCGGTTGGGCGACGCCGAGGTCCGCGAGCTGCTCGTCGGTGTACGCGGCGAAGAGCGGCTGCTCCGGCCGGACCGGTTCCGCCGCGGACCCGGGAGCGGGGACGGGCGTGGGGGCCGGGGCGGGAGCGGCGGGCGGCGCGAGTTCACGGCGCAGCAGGCTCTCCTCGACGACCTGGAGGTCGACGTACTCGATGGCGCCCGTGACGTGGTTGATGCCGTAGTTGAACCGGTCGAGGTTCTTGTGGACGTGGCTGCGGTGCTTGACCGAGACGAGGAGCCAGTCGTCGCCGCCGAGGCGGATCATCAGGGCCCGCCACTCGCGGTTGACGCGTGCCGACCAGAGCCGGTCGTGGCCTTCGAGCTGTTTGAGGTCGAGCCCGCCGGCGTCGGGGTTGCGGCGGAAGTCGTGCTGGAACTTGTAGAACGCCCCGAGGACCGCGCGGTCCAGTTTGACGATTTCCTTGTCGGCCTTGTCGAGCAGGCGCAGGGTCACGCCCGTCCTCGGCGTGCCGGTGACCCTCATCGCTCGTTCTCCTCGTGCTCGTTCGTCGCCCGGCCCGCGCCGGCGTCCGCGTCGCCGTTCACCAGCCCGGCGAGTTCGTCGGCGTCCCATTCCGTCGCGGTGTGCACCCGCCAGCCCGCCTCCCGGTAGGCCTGGTCCCGTTGTTCGGCGTCGATGTCCCGTTTGCTGCCCGGGTCGGGGCGGTGCGCGAGGACGACGCCGACTCGCCGGGCCGGCCAGGCGAGTTCGGCGGGCCAGGCGGCCGCTCCCAGTTCGTAGCCGGCCTCCGGGGCGGGCAGGCCGCGGTCGGCGAGGGTCCGGGCGAGAGCCGGCAGGCCGGGATCGTCGACGAGGAACTCGATGACCTCGTCCCAGGCGGGATCGCGCACGGCCGCGGGGGTCTCTTCGGCGTGCCGCCGGCCCCCCACCGGCTCCTCTTCGTCCGCCGTGGGTCCGTGCTCCGTGGGTCCGTGCGCCCGCCGCTGGGAGGTGAGCCATCCGGCTCCGCCGGTGACCGCCAGCTCGCCCGGGTCGAATCCGGGCAGCATGCCGGCCGTGAGCTGGACCCCCTCCCCCTCGCCCGCGTCGAGGAACTGGAGCAGGTTGCTCCAGTAGAGCCATGCCCGCCAGCGCCTGCGGTGGGCGGTTTCGTCGGCCGCGACCGCGTCCGCGCTGTCGTCGAGGACGGTCAGAGCCGTCCAGACGGCTTCGGTCTGCCCCCTGCGCAGGTCCAGCACGATGGTGAGCGGGCAGCCGGAGGTGTCCCGGGTCGCCATGACCTGGACGGCGCCCTGTCCTGCGGCCAGTCGCCGCCCGTGCAGCGCCTCACCGATCCTCAGCCCGGTCTCCGCGCCGTCGGCCAGGGCCCTGCTGGTCGCCGACACGGCGGCGAAGCCCGCGAGCGCGCTCTGGGTGCGGCGCCGCCACGCCTCGGGGCCCGGGTCGGTGAGGTAACCGATCAGCGTTTCGACCGGGTTGGCCCACACCAGGCGCGACAGGTCACGGGTGTCGCCGGCGTGCATGCGCCGGTGGACGTCCATGGCCGTCTTCTGCGCGGTGTTCGGGTACGGCTTCCACACGGGGTCGGCCGGCGGGCCGGTCTGTCCCGTCCATGCCTGCACGTCGTCCCAGGTGAGCTGGAACACCTGCCAGCCCTCCGCGCGCAGCCGGGTCCGCCGCTCCGCGTCCGCCCGGGCGACGAGGTGCTCGGGGCTCGCGTGGTAGCGGTAGCCGTCGAGGTAGACGGCGACGCGGCGGTCGTCGTCGGTGCTGCGGAAGACCACGTCCGGCCGGGTGAAGCCGAGTGGGGTCTGGGTCTCCATCTGCCAGCCGCGGACGGTTCCGTCGGGTGCGGTGAAGCGCAGGGTCGTGTCCCTGGTGCCGTCGGCGGCGAGCGCGGTGCGGACGCTGACCTCGTCCATCCGCTCGGCCCATTCGAGCAGCCCGCGCCGGAAGAGCGCCTCCAGTTCGCTCTCCACCTGGTGCACCAGGGTGATGTCGTGGGTGGTGGCGACCGGCACGACGCTCCACCGGTCGGGGGTGCGGCCGAACAGGTCGCCGAGCATGTCGAGGGCGTGCTCGCGGGAGACGAGTTCGTACTCGCTGTCGGTGACGTGCCGCAGCAGGCAGCGGTGGCACGCGGGCCGGCCCTGTCCGACGCACACACAGGTCTCGATCACCTGGCGGGCCTCCTCCAGGACGCCCTCCAGGCCGTCCCGGCCGGCCAGGCGGTGCAGGTAGCCGGTGCCGCCGGGCAGCGTGTCGTACAGCACCAGGAAGTGTCGGCGGTGCGCGCTCTCGCCGGGCTCCTCGGGCATGGAGTCGGTGACGACCTCCAGGTGGTCGGGGTCGCCGCCGTAGGCGCGGGCGATGCCGGCCAGCAGCAGGGCCTTGAAGGAGGCGAGCCGTTCCCGGGTGTGCGCGGTGACGGCGGGGATGAGGATGCGCAGCGCGTCGGTGCGCAGCTCGTGGGCGAGCAGCACCCGCTCGCCGCGCCGTGCGGTGTCGGCTCCGGCGCGCCGCCTGCGGCACCAGGGCCGGTGGTACTTGCCGTACGCGGCCGGGTCGCCGGAGTCGTGCGCGGCGGGCCCGCCGTCGGGGTCGGCGAAGCCGCACGCGTCGCAGACCCAGAAGGGGTTGAGGCGGACCTCCTGGCCGGCGAAGGCGGTGTCCGTCCCGCCGTCCACCCGGACGGCTCCGGTGTTGATGTGGCGGATGTGCGCCTGGCGGGTGAACTCCCAGCCGAAGGTGGCGTGTTCGTGTTTCCAGGCCTGTTCGACGTCGCCCGCGTCGATGTCCACGGCCGGGACGACGGTGTAGTGCCGCTGGTCCCGGTCGTCGCGGTCGTCGCGCACGCGGACGTCGTCGCGTTCGTCGCGGGAGGTGACGCGGCGCGGCACGAGGACCTTGTGCAGGCAGCCGACGTCGCCGATGGCCGCGGACCGGCAGCGCGGGCAGGGCGAGGAGTCGTCCTCGGCGCGGTGGGTGCGGACGTGTCCGCAGTCGGGGCAGACGCGCCACCAGATCCAGGCCGGGCGGCCGGGGGTGCCGATGTCCAGTCCGGTGATCCGGTGCTTGTAGCCCTGGGCGTAGTAGTGGTTGCCGGGGGCGAACTCGGTCAGGGCGAGGCGGGCGGGGCGGCTGTGGCGGAGGGTCTTGCTGTGGTGTTCGCGGGCGCCGTCGGCGTTCTTCTCGTTCCAGGTGAGGGTGGCCTCCAGTTCGGTGGCCGTGTCGATGAGGCTGTAGTTGGGCAGCAGGCCGAGGTCGACGAGGGCGCCGTGCGCGGTGGTGCGGGCCATCTCGCGGGCGACGCGTGCCACGTCCCGCCGTTCGGCGCGCAGTTCGCGCCCCTGCCGTTCGTGGTCGGGGTCGCCGGCGACGAGCAGTCCGTGGGCCCGGTCGATGGCCTCGGTGCGGCGCTGGAGGTCGGCGCGGCGTTCCTCCCAGCGCCGGCCCGCGGCCTCCAGGGCGCCCTTGAGGCCGTCCTCGCCGGGGTCGGTCGCGTAGGTGACGAGGGCGGCGCGGGCCTGCGGGCTGACGCCGGTGCCGCGGCTGTCGTCGTAGGGCGGGAACAGGTCCAGGAAGTCCGCCACGAGCCGCCCGCCGTCGGCGAGCGCGGCCTCGACGAACTCGGCCTGCCAGGCGGAGGCCCCGAACAGTTCGGTGGCGCGGCCGGGCAGCGGCCGCAGGGGTGTGCCGTCGGGGGCGGTCAGCCGCCCGGCGCCCGCGAGGTCGAGGAGGTGGGCCAGGTACTGGCGGCGCAGGATCTCCACCGCGGACAGGTAGCAGCCGGGCGGCAGGACGTCCCCGGCGATCATGAGGCGGGGTTCTTCGAGGTAGTAGCGGTCGCGCGGGCCTCGGTCGACCATGGTGAGCAGGTAGGCGTTGCCGGTGGAGCGGCCGGCCCGGCCGACGCGCTGGATGTAGTTGGCCGGTCCCTTGGGCAGCGAGGCGAGGACGACGGCCGACAGGTCGCCGATGTCGATGCCGAGTTCGAGGGTGGGGGTGCAGGACAGCACTTGCGGGTTGGCGTAGTGGACGTCGGTGCCCTCGCGGAAGGCCTTCTCGACGGCTTCGCGCTTGGCGCGGCTGAGGGTGCCGGTGTGCTCGGCGGTGTTGATGGTGAAGACGCCGGCCTCGCGGTACATGCGCCGGTAGAAGTCGTCGGTGAAGTCCCGTTGCCGCAGGCCGCTGTCCAGGTCACGGCCGGTGCCGAGGACGCCTGAGCAGCGGTAGCGGGGGCAGGGCTGCCCGTGCCACTGGTCGGCATGGTCGGGGTGGATGGTCTGTTCCCAGAAGCAGCGCGGGCAGTGCGCGGTGGCGTCGGGCAGGACGTCGTCGGCGAGGGCGCGGACCTGGATGTGGCCGGGCTGGAGTCCGTAGACGCGGGTGGCGCCGTCGAGCGCGGTGCGCGCGGAGAGGACGCCGGTGTCGGCGAGCGCGGGCAGCAGCCGGGCCAGGAAGTGGGCGGCGGCCTCCCGGCGCAGGCCGAGGGCGCGCACGGCCCAGTCCTGGTACCAGCCGAGCCGGCCGGTGAGCACGTCGAAGTCCTCGCTGCCCTGCTTGGGGCTGCCGAGCAGGAAGGCGGGCGCGGAGACGCCGGGGGGGAAGGCCGGCATGCCGTTCTCCCGTCCGCCCCAGATCGCCCACCGGCGCACCCCGGCCTGGTCGAGCCAGGGGTCGAGCCAGGCGTGCCGGACGGCGCCCCGGATGCGCAGCCGTTCCAGCAGGCCCTTGACGAAGCCGACGTACCGGTCGGGTCCGGGCGCGGACCCGTCGGGCAGGGCGATCTCCCCGGGGGTGGTGAGCAGTAGTTCCCCCACGAGGTCCGCGACGGCGTCGGGGTCCGCGACGGGCACGTCGGCGGCGACGGTGCGGGTGAACTCCAGGGTGCGACCCTGCCGGGAGCGCAGGCCGAACTCCATGACGGTGGCGAACGCCAGGCGTTGCGCGATCAGTTCCCAGGTGGCCTTCGAACCGCGGCTGCGGCCGGAGAGCAGGGTGTCCACGCCTCGGATCAGGTGCAGGTCCGGCGGGATGACGGCGGCCTGCACCGCCTTGCTGTCGACGACGTCCGCGATCAGGTCGGCGGCCAGGTCGTTGAGGATGATCGGTTCGTCCTCGTCGATACGGCTGGCGAGCAGGGCGCGCAGGGAGAACGTGTACGAGCGGCTGGCGACGTACCCGGCGCGGTGGGCGGCGTCCTGGACGGAGTCGTTGAACAGGAGGGTCTTGTTCTCACCGAGGCTCTTGTCGAGTTCGCCGCCGGTGAAGAGCTGGGTGATGGAGGCGGCGGCGAGCGCGGCGAGGCCGGTGCCGAGGTAGCGGATGGCGTTGAAGGTGCGGCAGGCGGGGCACTGGTCGCGTTCGGCGGCCCGGTCGCCGTCGAGGTCGACGTGGACGAACGCGGCGTTGTGCGGGAGCCTGGGCCGGCGCGGTCCCGCGCCGTCCGCCGCGGGGGTGAAGTCGGTCTCGGGCGACAGGGGGCGCAGCCGTCCGCCGGTGCCTTCGAGGACCATGACGACGGGCCCGCCGCGCCGGCGTTCCTCCCCGACCGCGAAGGCGGCCTCGTGCACTTCCTGCGGGGTCGCGGCGATCATGTTGCGCACCCGGCGCTTGTCGCGGCTCATGGAGGCGCGGCGGATCTTCGTGGCGGTCAGGTCGAGTTCGGCCGGGTCGACCTCGGGTGAGTAGGCGGCCCAGCCGGAGCGTCCGCACTCACGGCAGAACACGGCGGGCAGGAAGATCTCGGCGGGCGGCGGGGCGCTGTCGCCGGCCGGTACGGCGGCCTGCTCGACGGCGTTCAGCGGCACGGCGGGCCCCTCCCCGTCGTACGGGGACGGCCTGGCCGCCGGGCCCTGGTCCGTGCGGGCCAGGACGCCGCCGGGGGCGACCCGTTCGTCGTCCCAGCGGAACTCGGCGCGGGCCGCGGTGATGCCGCGCAGCACGCGGGAGACCGAGCGGACCCAGTGGTGGACCTCGATCGACAGCAGCGGCCGTCCGGGGTGCTCGGGGTCGCGGGCGTACGACAGGAGGGCGACGTAGCGGGCGAGGGCCTGGGCGGCGACGCGCGGCCTCAGCTGCACGGCCATGCCCCAGTGGTAGGCGTAGCGGGGCAGCACCTCGGTGATCTCGGTGAGGGTCCTGGGGGTGCCGTCGAGGATCTCCAGGACGGCGGCGGTGAGCCGGTGGCGGCGCAGGACGGCCCCGAGTTCCTCGGGGGTCGGTCCGCTCAAACCGGTGAACGCGGTGACGAGGGCGTCCATGGCGCCTGGGTCGCGGGTGGGGTCGCCGAGGCCGACGACCTCCTGCGGCGGGGGGAACGGCAGGCTGAAGTCGCTCTCGCCGGTGAAGTCCTTGGTGGAGCGCCGGTCCTCGCCGACGACCGCCTCGGGCGGGAACGGCACGCCGAAGACCTGCTCGGCGACCTCCAGCATGCCGGGGCCGCCGCCCGGCTGTCCGGCCGCGCCCCGCCCCGCCGTGCTCCGCCCGTCCGCGCCGGGGCCGTTCTCGCCGAGGGTGGCCGACGTGGCGACGGGGCAGACCGGTCCCAGCGGGCGGCCGGGCCGTGCGAGCCCGGTGACGGAGCCGAGGCGGCGCAGCAGCATGGCGACGTCCGTGCCCTGGGCGCCGTCGTAGGTGTGGAACTCGTCAAGGACGACGTAGGCGAGCGCGGGGTCCTGCCACAGCCGCTGGTCCTCGGGCCGCTGGAGGAGCAGGTCGAGCATCTTGTAGTTGGTGATCAGGATGTCCGGCCGGGTACGCCGGATCTCGTCCCGGTCGACGGCGATCGCGGGGTTGGCCCGCTTGAACTCCTGGGACGGCGTGTCGCCGATGTAGAGCGCCGCCCGGACGCCCGCGTCGCGCAGCCGGGTGTCCTCGGCGTCGTCGAGCCGCCGGCCGATGCGCTGGGCCTGGTCGGTGGCGAGCGCGTTCATGGGGTAGAGCAGGACCGCCTTGACGCCGTCCCGGCCCGCCTCGCGCTCCCGCAGGCAGTGGTCGAGGATCGGGACCAGGAACGACTCGGTCTTCCCCGAGCCGGTGCCCGTGGTGACGAGGGTGGGCCGCGCCGGACCGTGCAGGGTGGACAGCCTCTCCCAGGCCTGCTCCTGGTGCCGGTGCGGGGTGAAGCCGCGGGGCCACCAGGTCAGGTGCCGCTTCCAGTCCTCGCCCTCGGCGCCGCGGAAGGGGGTGCGGATGCGGAGGTAGGGGCCGCGGAAGATGCCGTCCTCGGCGTCGCCGAGGAAGTTCTCCAGGGCGCGGCGGGTGCTCTCGTCGGCCAGCGCGTACGTCGTCGCGAGGTACTGGCTCAGGCTGGCCCGTACCTGGTCGGCGGCGAGGGTGGGACGCACGCGCGGTCCTCCTTGGTGCTGGTGGTGCTGGGGACGAGCGGGAGGACCGCTCAGCGCCTTACCGTAACGGAACGATGAAGGTGGAGCGGGGCGCGGGTCAGTCGTCGAGCTTGTCCCCGATGTGCGCGACGTGGGCCCGTCCGGTCGCCTCCATGAAGCGGAAGTGAAGCCTCCCCGCGCCCGGTGTGAAGCGCAGGTGAGTGTCGAAGTACTGTGGCTCCCCGTCCAGGTCGATGAACACGCAGAACTCCTCTTTGCGGCCCTCATGTTCCGGCGTCACGTAGGACCCCCACTGCGGTCCGTCCCGCCGGGCCTCCGGGTCCCAGGTGACGATGGCATGCTCCATCTCGGCGAGCCGCTTGCGTACCGGCGGGACCCAAACCCGCTTCAGGCCGCGCAACTGTGCCTCCACGTCGGGCAGGAACCGCAGATGCGGGAAGAAGGTCTCTCGCCGCTCCCACAGCTCGGCCCCTGTCCGTACGGCGCTCAGGTCGCCACGCAGCGCGGCTTCGGCCTGTTCCCGGATCCATGGGCGGTGCGCGTCCACATGTTCCCGGGATGCCACGTGCCGGATCTCGATCTCGGTACTCACGACGTCGACGTCCTCGCCGCCCACCAGCTGCTCCTGGACAAGGGTGAGCCGGTCGGCACCCCAACGGTTGTCCAGCAAAAGGGAGATGCCGACACCATCCATCAGATGGGCATAGCCCAGCTCTGGCACGGGCTCACCCTCATGGTGATGCGTGACGTCGGAGAACGTCTCACCGTCGGGAAACACCTTCTGGTGGGGGTACTTCGTCTGCATCTTGAGCAGGTACGCCCACAGGCCGCCCTTGGCGCTGGGTGTTCCCGCCCATTTGCTCACGTGGTGCCCCTGTGCCAGGTGCAAGGCAGTCAGGGACTCCCGCATGACAAGTTCCGTACTCCGGTCCTCCTTGGCGACGGCGATGATGGCCTTTGCCAGTTCGGTCATGGCGCGGTTGACCCTTTCCGGATCAGCCGTCGTCTCGCAGGACTTCTGATTCAGGAAAAGCTGCGGCACGTCTCCCCCTCCGTGACAAAGTGTGCGCTTCCCCGCCTCCCCCGGCGGTTTCAGTCAAGAAGCTGTTCGAGCGTGTTCTCCAGCTCGTCGAAGAACCCGGTGGGCCACTGGTCGAGCATGCCGTCCGCGTCGACCCGCGGGCTGACGACCTCCACGCCGGTGCCGTCGCCGCGGAAGTAGTGGAACACCGCCCGCCCGGGACTCAGGCGTCCATCCTTGACGGCGAGCCGCACGCCGTTGATGACGTGGTCGCTGTGCGTCTCCATGATCACCTGGGCGCCCTGGGCGGCGGCGGCCGCGCAGAGCGCCGCCATCTGCGTCTGCCCGTGCGGGTGGAGGTGCGCCTCCGGGTTCTCCAAGAGGACCAGGGAGCCGGGCCGTGCGGTGAGGCAGGCGACGACGACCGGCAGGACGTAGGTGAGACCGAAGCCGACGTGGCTGGGCCGGCGGCGCCGGGTGGCGCCGAGCGTGCCCTGGAATCCGTACGACAGGCGTACGGCGTCGGTGCCTTCGATGGCCTCGGCCCTGATGTCCACTCCGGGACACAGGTCGCCCATCCAGGCGGCGGCCTGGTCGCGCAGCAGGTCAGACGCGGCCCGCTTGTGGTGCAACAGGCCTGCTGGGACCGTGTCGTCGGCGTGGTGACGTAGGTAGTTGACGGTGTGTTCGCCACGTACACCGAGGAAGCCCCGGCCGATGGCCGCGTGGTGGTCGCGCGGGTAGAACTCTGCGGGCGAGATGCGGTCGGCGTGCAGGTACTGGAAGGGGGCGGTGAGGAACGACGGGGCCACGGCCTCGGGCCCGGTGGGTGCAGCGGACCCCTCGGAGGTGAGCGGCAGGTCCACGTCGAGAAGGGGCAGCAGGTTTTGTTCGGGTTCGTACTCGACGATCCAGCCGTAGCGGCGCGGGCCCTCGTCGACGGCGAAGCCGATGCGGGGCTCGTCCTCCGTGAAGTCCTCGTGGAGGACGTCCACTCCGGTACCGAGGGCGACGAGTTCGCCGTTGAGCAGGAAGCCCTGGTTGCCGACGCCGTGCCGGAGTCCAACCCGTTTCGCCTCGGGCAGAAGTCGCGCCGCACCGAGGTCGCCCGCCTCGTACGACTGGCGCAGGAGGGCGAGGGCCTGGAGGACGCTGCTCTTGCCGGACGAGTTGAGGCCAGTGAGGAGGGTGAGGGGGCCGAGCGGTAACTCCAGGTGCTGGAACGCCTTGAAGTTGTGCAGCGTCAGACGGTCGATCACTGTTCAGCCACCCCTCGGAACAACCGTGCCACGTACTGGAATCTCGTGCGGATCTTCGCCGGCGTCCCGGTGCCGATGGAGATCGACCGGTCGAAGTCCCAGTCGTCCATGAGCGCGAAGAACCCGTCGTGCACCCTGGCCGGAGACGCTACCAGTCTGTCCCGCTCGTGATCGTCGAGAAGCGCGAGATGGACGGAGATCGTCTCGAAGAGCGCCTTGTTGATGACCGGGGAACTGCGTTCCCCGCCGTGCCACTTGCGGAAGGCGTGCTCGCCGAACAGCTCCTTCGCGCACCGCATGGCCACCCGGAACTCCCGTGTGAGCTGCGCCCGCCGCTCCTCGGCGAGGCTGTTGACCCGGTACATCGCGGCGGTCAGGAAGCCGTCGAAGTCCTTCTCGGTGTGCTCGGCCGGATTGCTCAGGCGGAACGCGAGGAAGCGCAGCACCATCTCCCGGTCGGCCATCCGCTCGTTGGACACGCTCCACCGGGTGGCCTCGCCGAACGACGGGTCCTCGGCGAGGTCCGCGAGGAACTCCCGGACCGGCCCACGCACCAGCGCGTGCCGCAGCTCCTGCTGGGTCAGCGGCATGCCGGTGGTGTTGATCCGGGAGAACACGTTGTGCTTGACGGCCTCCGGGGTGCCCTGCTGCATGATGTGGACGGTGAGCTGGGTCTCGCGCAGCCGGATCTTCAGCCGCCCGGTCAGATCCTGGTACGTGCTGCCGTCGAAGTTCCAGAGGTAGTCCAGGCCCCGGAGGGTCAGCGGGCCGAGGCCGGTGAGCTTGGGCTCCATGAACCGGGCGATCGCGGTGAGCCGCTGGACGCCGTCCACCACGGCCCACTTGTCCTCGTCGTCCTGGGCCATGTGGAAGTTCGAGATCGGGATGCGCAGCAGCAGCGACTCGATCAGGCGGCTCTGCGCGCGGTCGCTCCAGATCCCGGCCCGGCGCTGGAAGTCCGGCGCGAGGTCGATCATGCCCTCCCGCAGCCGGGACAGCAACAGGTCCACGGTGGTGGTCTCGGTGTGGATCCTGATGCTGTCGGGCCGGAACGGGGCGGAGATGCCGTCGGCGTCGCTGTAGGCCTCGTCCTCCTCGTCGGAGGGGAGTTCCAGCTCGACGCCGGTCGGCCGACCGTCGGACCCGATCTCCAGGGCCGGCCCCAGCGGCAGGAAGAGCGCGTCCGGCCCGCCGTCGACGTCCTCCGGTACGACGTACCCCCTGGGTCCCGCCGGCCGGCTCCCCCCGGTCCCCGGGCCGCCGCCGCTGTCCTCCAGGTCCGCCATGCTCCCCGTCGCCCTCGCCGTTCGACTCCGCCCGGTGCCGTGTCCGGGCCAGCCTATAGGCGGCGTGACGGCCTGTCAGCGCGACCGTCCGGGGCCACCCGCACGGTCAGCGCCGCAGGTCCAGCTCGGCGACGACCGTCTTGCCGACGGGAACGCGGTCCAGGACCTCCCACCGGTCGGCGAGCGCCTCCACCAGGAGCAAGCCCCGACCGGTCTCCGTGAGCGGCCCGAGCGCGGGGCGGGGCGCTCCGGGGCCGGGGGCCGCAGCTCTCCCCGGGTGTCGGAGACCTCGATGCTCAGGGTACGGCCGAGGAGCTTGAGAGTGACCTCGAAGTCCCGGCCGGGGACGCGGCCGTGCGTGACGGCGTTGGCGGCGAGCTCAGCGACAAGCAGGGCGGCGGTGTCGGGCGCCTCGCTGCCGTGCGGCACGCCCCAGGCGTCGAGTTGGTGCAGCACGAGCCGGCGGGCGAGGCGGGCGCCGCGCGGGGTGGAGCTGAACCGCTGAGTGAACACACGTACGGTAACGAGGCCTTGACGGGTCGCAGGGGTGGACGGTGGTGTCATATTCCCACTGTGGTGCCAGAACGAGCGGATTCACCAGCGTGGTGCTGCATACGTTGGGTCAGCGTACGCACACATTCGGTGGACAGTATGCATCACGTTGAGTAACCATGGTCGCAGTTGGAAGCGGTACGGCGGTGGGTGGCACGGGAGGTGGCCGGCGGTGGCCTACGAGAGCACGGACGGCGGCACGGGGTCGGGCCGCGCGGAACCGGGGACGTCGGACAGTCTGCGCACGTTCGGCGCGGTCGTCCAGGCCCTGCGGGAGCACGCGGGCCTGAGCCGTGAGGAGTTCGCCGCCCTGGTCCGCTACTCGAAGCACACGGTCGCCTCGGTGGAGCAGGGCCGCAGGATGCCCGACCGGGACTTCGTGGAGCGGGGGGAGGCGGCGCTCGGCAACACGGGGGCACTGCGGAGGGCCGCGCCGACGCTGACACGACAGGCGGGACTGGCGAGTTGGTTCCGGCAGTGGGCTCGGCTGGAGGCGACGGCGATCAGCCTGTACACGTACGAGTGCCGGGTCGTGCCGGGCCTGTTGCAGACCGAGGCGTACGCGCGGGCGGTGTCCCTGGACGTGCCGCCACTGCCCGACCCGGAGGAGTTGGAGCAGCGGATCGCGGCGCGGCTGGCACGACAGGAACTGCTGGCGGTCACGCGGAAACCGCCGACGGCGTTCAGCTTCATCGTGGAGCAGGCGGTTCTGGAGCGGTGGACGGGCGGGGAGGAGGTGACGCGGGAACTCTTCGACCACCTACTGGAGTTGATCGAGCGGAACTGGAACGTGGAGTTTCAGGTGATGCCGCTGCGGAGGCCGTCGCATGCGGGGTTGGACGGGCCGGTGCGACTGGCCGAGGCACCGGACAACCAGTGGTTCGCCTACTCCGAGGGGCAACAGAACGGACGGCTTATCGCCGACCGGAAAGAGATCAGCCTGCTCCAGCAGCGGTATGCGAAACTGCGCTCGCAGGCCATGACCCCCGAGGACTCCCTGGGCCTGCTGAAGCGATTGCGAGGAGCGCTATGAGCACGTCCGACCTGGCCTGGTTCAAGAGCAGCTACAGCGGCTCGCAAGGCGACGACTGCGTCGAGGTCGCGGCTAGCACGCAGGCGATTCACGTTCGGGACTCCAAGGACCAGCAGAGCCCCGAGCTCGCCCTCTCCCCCACCGTGTGGAGCGACTTCATCAGCTACGCCGCGCAGGACTGACCTTCGCGCAGACACCAGCGCCCCGCATCGAATGCGTTCGATGCGGGGCGCTGGTGCGCTCGGGCTACACCCCCGCTCTGTGTCGTCCAAGTCGTAGGCGTAGGGCACGAGTTCACCACCTGGAGACCTGGACGTCTGAGCCTGGACGTCGTATTGTCTGACTAGGCGACCGAAAGGCGGGTTCATGCCCACCCACTCGATTGACGTTGATGACGAGGTGTACGCACGGCTGGCCCGGGAGGCGAAACCGCTTGTCGACACCCCTAACACCGTGCTCCGACGACTGCTCGGACTGGACCGAGGAGCGTCCACAACTCCTGCCGACCGAACCCGAAAGGCTGCCCTTACTCCTCTACTTGCAGACGGACGGCTGATGGTCGGCCAGGCTCTAACCTGGCGCCGCCGCAATTTGGGCCAGGAACATACCGCGTTCGTGACAGCCGACGGAAAGCTCCGTCTCGATGACGGCACAGTGCACGACACCCCCTCGGGCGCCTGCTCAGCCGCAGCGGGGGTTGCTGTAAATGGATGGTCCGCCTGGCGCACCGATAAAGGAGTCGCCCTGCAGGAACTTCGCCACTCTGACTCTCCCTGATTCCACCAGGGCGTATCCCTTGAGACTCGACGAACTCTACCGGAAGTCACTTTGGACACAAAAACGTTCGCGCTCATATTAGTTTGCGCCATCGCCGCTGGGTACGTCACCCACTCTCACGAGAAGCTGACCCAGCCCATCATGGTTGCCGCTGCCGTCGGATCACTGGTATTCGCCATAACAACGATTCATCCCTCGTGATCTTTCAGCAGGCGTGCAGGGCATCGTGTTCCGTACCGGCCATTGCTGGTACGGAACACCTAACATTAGCAGACCCTTCAGCGTGCCATGCCTGCTAGTCGACCGAGGTGGCCTCGAAAGTGCTATCGCGAATCATCTAGCCGACTCACGAAAAACGCATAAGCTGCGCGCATTTCACGCTCCCGCTCTGCTTTGTAGAACGGTGCCACGTATCCTTCCGGTGGATTAGGAAGTTCACCCGCCTCATAAGCCAGCAGCTCCGTATAATCTTGCTTAGTCTGACCGAAACCGAAGACATGATGGCTGCGTGCAATTCTACGACCAGAGGAGTCGAACCAAATCTCTTGTTCATAGTCAGCGAGGATCGGAAAACGCGATCGGTAAATTGCCAACAATTGACTTTCGGTCATGCCAAGCCACACGGCCACTAGCGCATCGATCTCAACGAGGGCCGCACGGCGCTCAAACTCTGTGCGGAGTGGGGTGCCGCGTTTCCAGGACTTCTCCAAGTGCGCCGCAAGGGGTGATACTCCAGGCCAAGGTACCGCCCACTCCTCCTCACGACGCCAAGCGTCATCATACAGTTCTTGCCACACAGAAGCATATTCTTCGGATAGGCAATTGAGGCGCAGAGTACGCAGCAAGAGCGGTCCAGCCAGCGGGTGACTAGGATCAGCAAACGGCATCTTCTTTGCCTCCGCCACTTGCAGGTCCGAGCGTCCGGTAATCCGCAACAAATAGTCCAGCGGCAAGGAAGCCCAGAAACCGGCATTAAGCGACGTATGCAGATTGCTCACCAACGCCATTGACTCGATGGTATGCACATGACTCGGACCCGGTGGAATCAAAGCAGCGAACAGGCTTCTCTCCGTGTCAAACGGGATCATTCTTCGCCACGCCAGCCGATAGAACTCTGTATACGGACGGAGAAGCCACAGTCTACGCCGCAGCAGATCTCTTTGTTTGTCTTCCGAGAGCTCTAGTTCGTCATTGCTGAGCACATTGAAACGATCATCCCACACTCCAGGAGAAGGGGTCCATGGCGACTTCAGGCGTTCGTGATCGAGCCACCGATCCTGAACACTCTTGAACTTGTCACGATCACAGTCACGCACGTAGTTTGTGCGCGGAACCTCATCTACCGCGAGCGCCGGAAGATTCCAGCTAGACCAATCACGATTTGTCTTACAGATTCGATTTGGTTGCTTATTGAAGACTGACGTGGCCACACCCAGATGCGGCCCTTGCAAGATCACTTCGTCGAGTGATTCCGGTTTCATGGTGTCCCATCGATAAAGCCCCAGTTTCTTTGTAGCTAGATTCTCGAACATACCGATGGTAATTCGGGGCTCGTGCGCCCCGAGCCGATCTTCTACATCAGCGAGCACCGTGATAGCGCCCTGCTCATCTACCGTAACCGGGTACAGCAGCGCGGCCTGGGTAGGGGGGCTAGTTGTTTCGCCGGCGAGTCGATGCCACTGCGCAAGCAATCCCGCATCCACCTCAATCAGTCGCGCCCGATGCGGGCGTAGCTCCCATTGACCAGCCGACTTAATGCCTGGGACCTCACCTTGGCCATCGTGCGTAAATGAGTTTCGCAAAGTCGATGGATCGAAAAGCCAGCTAAGATGCGTAAAACTGATCGGTCCTGCCTCGCCGTAAACATGAACACCGAACTCCGTGTTCGCGTGAATCTCCGAGAATACACCTCGTCGATTCGAGAAATGACCGTGTACCCGGAGGTGCCGGTAGGCGGCTTCACGCAGTGGACCTTCTTTAACGCCGCTAAAGTGCGTGTCTGGGTGTACAAGCCCTGCCGCTCCGTATACCCCAAAGTGGCGCCAAACTTGGCACATAAAGGCCCGATAGAGATCTGGCCTTGTGCCGGAGATAAGCGTGTATGTCGTCGGGTCACTGAGGAACTGGGCCATTCCGACGGTCGCAGCGAGTTCAGCGAAATACGACCTATGTTGCTCGGTATCTGCCAGCACAGCGTCCTTGTGTTCTCGCCAACGATCGGCCGATGGCTTCTCGCTCAGCTTGAACCACGGATCGAACTCAGCCAAAACCCTGGCCTCGTCCCAGTCCGGCCGCACCCAAGGCGGATTCCCCACCTGGAGGTCGAACCCGCCCCCCGGACCCCGGAACACATGCGCGAAGTGCAGTTCCCAGTGGAAGAAGCCGTGGCCGTCCTCCGCCTTTATGTCCTTCTCCGTCGTGCCGGCAATGTCCTCGACCGTGTTCAGCCAGGGGAAACGGAACGGTAGGCGGCTGGGCGCGTCCATGCCGAGGATGCCGTCGAGGCGTACCTCGATGTCTGACAGGAACTCCAGTGCCCTGTCAACTGGCATGTCCTCGATGCCTTCAAGGGGCGACCCCTCCGGGTCCCTAGTGCCGAGCAGGGCCTCCAGGAAGTCCAGCCAGTCCCCCACGTTCTGCAAGGGGATGCACGGCCGGCGCGGGTCGGTGATTCGGGCCTCGCGGCCCGCCATACCACGCTTACGGCGAGTCTCCAGGCCAGCTTCTTCATCCGCCGAACCCAACTCGCCCTGCTCGCCGTCCAGATCGTCGAACAGCCCGGCCGCACTCCACAGTTGGTCACCGGGAGCGGGGCCGGCCGGCTCCACCGGCTCCGCCGTCGCCTCCGTGGCGACCACCGCGCGCCCCCCGCCCAGCAGCCCCACCACCGACGACTCATCGACGAGCGCGCCGCCCGTCCCGTACACCGGATCGGTACCGTCGAGTTCCCCGACCTTGTCCAGCGGCCAGAACCACAGCGCGCACCACGCGTTCATCACGGTCTTCAGCCGCCAGTACGGCGTACCCTCGCGGGTCAGGTCGTCGAGGACCTTCTGTTTGTCGTCCGCCTCCGAAAACTCCGAGGACTGCTCCAGCCAGTCCGCACCCCAGACGTCGACGCGACGCGACACCGCCCGCTCGGAGAGTTCGAGGCGGGTGGCGACCAGCGACCACAGGAACTCGGCGCGACGGGCCACGCCCTGCAACCGCCCCACCTCGGTCTTCTCCGCCGCCTTGAGCCACCGGTCGTAGCGCTTCTGCCGGGCCTCGGCGGTCTCCTCCCCGCGCTCCTGGAACGGCTTCGGCCCCTTCGGCGCCCTCTGCACGCCCTTACGCCACTTCCCGAGCGCCTTCGCCTGGTCTTCGGCGAGTTTCTTCGCCTCAGGCTCCCCCGCGACCGCGCCCCAGCCGATGGCGGGCAGCAGGAACTGGTGCACCGCGCCCTCGGGCAGCGGGCCGTCGCGGAAGGGCAGGTCGGTCGGCGGGAGGGTGTTCTTCTTCGCCAGCCACCCGCCGTCCGTGAGGACGTCCGCCTCGTAGACCTTGCGGCCCGCGCCGATCAGGGAGTTGCCGCGCCGCAGGTGCAGGCCGAACCAGGGGGCCCGCATGCCCGGGTGCATGGAGTTCAGCCAGAGGGAGACCTCGGCCAGCTCCACCGCCGTGGCGTTGAGGTCGACACCGTAGGCGTTGTGCAGGGCGATGTACGCCTTGGTCTTCTGGAGCTCGATCTGCCGCAGCTCGGGGTCCACCCGGCGGCCCAGCTCGCGTTCGCGTCGCCGCAGGTACTCGGCGGCGACCTGGTCGATGGCCTCGTTGAGGAACGCGCCCGAGCCGAGGGCCGGTTCGCAGATCTTCCACTCCAGCAGTTCCTTGGCCGGGGTGGTGGTGCCGTTCTGGTCGAGGCGGTGCTTGAGGGCCAGTTCGACGGTGACCTCGGTGAGGGCCTTCGGGGTGTAGTAGGAGGCGGAGGTCTGGCGGTCGCGGCCGGCCAGGCGGTAGACGAACGTGCCCTTCGGGTGGACCACCCGCTCCCGGCGGCCGGTCTCCTCGTCGGTCCGGGTGACGAAGACGCCGTCCTCGTAGTCCTGGACCCGTGAGGCGGGGATGGTCCAGCTTCCGCCCGAGGGGTCGCCGCCCTTGGCGACCTCGTACAGGTCCTCCTCGGCGATGGAGCCGGTGTAGGACATCAGGCCCTCGTACACCGCGCCGAGCTGGTTGATGCCGAGCTGGGCGTAGGAGATGAACCCGCCGCGCTCCCGGCCCCGGCCCTGGGTGAGCATCAGGCGGCGCAGCACCTTGTGCAGGGTCTCGTTGCGCAGCCGGGTGTCCAGGAACGGGCGGCGCTTGTCTTCCTCGTCGCCCCGGTACAGCGGGTTCTCGATCTGGTCGTCGGAGATGAGGCGGACGGCCTCCTTGGTGAACAGCTCCGAGCGCAGCGCCTCGAAGCGCAGGCCCGCGCTGGTGCTGCGGGCGGCGGCGCGGCGGGCGCGGTCGGCCTCGCGGACCCGCTCGGTGTGCTCGGCGCGGGTGATCACGCCTCTCGCGAGCAGTTCGTCGGCCTCCCGCTCCGCCTCGGCGGCCTCGCGGGCCGCGGCCTCGGCGGCCAGGTCCTCGGGCTCGGTGCCGTAGCGGCGGTGGCCGTGCTCGACCTTGTCGAAGAGCAGCTCCAGCGACTCGTACAGGTGGAAGCCGCGCCGGGAGCGCTCGCCGACGAGGTCGCGCAGGACGAGGTCGCCGAGGCGCTGGAGGCCGTAGCCCTGCTCGTACTCGGGGTAGTCGGAGGGCAGGATGCCGAGGGCGGGGCTGGCCTCGGCGTAGAGGAGGAACAGGATGCGGTAGAGGTAGCGCAGCGCCTCGCGGCTGAGTTCCTTGGCCAGGCGGGCCGGGTCGTCGAGGTCGGCCGGAGAGACGTTGTTCTCGGGGTCGCGCAGGCGCTTCAGGACCGCGCCCGCGATCCACTCGACGCTCAGGCGCAGGCCCTCGCGCAGTTCGGTGGAGACGCCGACGGCGTGCTTGCCGGACCTGTCGAGGAAGCCGGCGAGGGGTGCGGTGCCGCCCTCGGCCGGGACGCGCAGCGAGTCCGCGCCGAACAGGGCGGCCAGCGTGTCGAGTTCGCCGCCGTGGCGGTCGTCGCGGCGGTTGAGGGCCGCGTCGAGGTCGGCGGCCAGGTAGCGGCCCTCGGGCCAGGCGAGGCGGTCGGCGAGGACGATCACGCCGCCGACGAGCAGCAGGACGTGGCGCGGGGGCGCGTCGCAGGCGAAGAGGAAGTCGGTGAGGGCCTTGGCGTCCTCCAGGGTCGCCGAGGCCTCCAGGTCGACGGGGTGGAGCAGGCGGCCGGCGTCGTCCGGGTCGAGGGCGGCGTCCGGGTCGGTGGTCCAGCCGCAGGAGACGGCGTACAGGCCGGGTTCGGCGTGCAGGACCTGGAGGGTGTGGGCGTGGTCGGCGCGGTGGACGGTGACGGTCTGCTCGTGGGCGTCGGTGTAGCCGAGGGCGTGCAGGGTGTCCAGGTGGCTCTCGGTGACCCGCTTGCGCCAGCCCTCGGGTTCGGGCGCGCCGGGTTCGGCGAGCGCCGCCGCGTCCGCCGCGAGGGCGGCGCGGCCCGCGAAGTAGGGGCCGTGCAGGGCGCGCAGCCCCTCGCGGGGGGTACGGGCGCGCGGGGGGACGGAACCGGGGTCGAGACCCTGGCGCTTCGCCTCGGCGACCGCGTCGGCGTGCCGGCGGCGTTCCCGCTCCTCGAAGGCGGCCCAGCGGGCGAGGAGGCCGTCCTTAGCCTTGAGGTCCTTGGGGAGGACTTCGGCGAGGTAGTGGGCCGAGAGGTAGTCGCCGTGGTTGACCAGCGAGTCGTACGTCACGTCAGTTCTCCGCCTGGGCGTCGGACGGGTGGGCGTCGGATGCGAAGGTCCCGCCCGAGGAGTCGTCGTCCTCGGCGCCGGGGGCGTCCGGGGCGCCGGGGCGGTCGAGGACGGCCAGGACCCGCAGCAGCGGGCGGCCGGTGGTGTGCAGCTGGTCCAGCAGCCGGGCCAGCTCGTCGGCGGTCTCCTCGACGAGGCGTTCGCGGCGGCCGGTGACGCCGGGCAGCAGGGAGTCGGCACGCCACTGGGCCACGTGCGCGCGGTAGCCGGCGAGGGGCTCGCTGATCTGCTCCTCCCAGGCGGCCCTGCCCGCGTCGAGGTGGGCGCGGGCGGCGGCGACGGCGGCCGGGACGAGGGCCTGGAGCCGGTCCAGGTCGCCCGGCCCGCCGGTGCGGGCGAGCCTCGGGCCGACCTTCGCGTCGCGCAGCGCGTCCGCCATGGGGCGCACCTCGGGTGTCGTGGAGCCGTCGGCCGCGAGCCCGGTCACCGCCATCCAGCGCACCACGGTGGGGCGGCCGAGGGCGTTGGAGTGGATGCCCTGGACGAGGAAGACCGGTCCGTCGACGTGCGGGGTGGTGATGACCGGGGCCTCCTGCCGGCCGAACTCGACGAGGACCTTGTCCGTCAGCCACTCCACCACCGGGTGGATGTCGGTGAGGAAGGACACCTCCGGCCACATGGTGGTGCTGCTGTCCCTGGCCTCGGTGAGCTTGCGCTGCGCGAGGGCGCGGTCGAAGGTGACCAGCATCCGCTCGGCGACCCGCTGCTCCCTCAGGTAGGACGGCGGCAGGGCCTTGAGGCGGTGAAGCAGGTCGGGGGCCTTGGCCGGGGACAGCGAGAACCAGGCGCCGCCCTTGGCGTCGGCGCCGGACGACAGGCCGATCAGGTCGGCGGCGCGCTCCTCGTAGACCTCGTCGAGGGCGGTGGAGACGAAGGCGGCCGTGTCGCCCTCGAAGAGGGAGATCAGCTCGGCGCGTGCGGGCAGCTCCTGCTCGGTGATCGTGTCCACCTGGCCGAACAGGTCGGCGAGTGCGCTGTCGTCCTCGGGGCCGGGCTGGAGGAAGTCCTCGACCGTGCCGCCCTGGACCAGTTCCCGGATGAGCCGGCGCTCCTCCTCCTCGGCCCGGTAGAAACCGGACACGGCTTCCGCCGTGCCGTCCAGCTTGTGGGCCTCCTCCTCGCGGCGGAGCAGCTTCTCGGCGACCGTGCGGTCGTCCTTGGCGCCGGGGACGGCCGAGGTCAGGATCAGCGCCCGGAACTGGGGCTCGTGCTTCTGCCCGTAGCGGTCGATACGGCCGTTGCGCTGCTCGATGCGGATCAGCGACCACGGGATGTCGTAGTGGATCAGGTGGTGGCACTGGCGGTGCAGGTTGACGCCCTCGGAGGCGACGTCACCGGTGAACAGCAGCCGGACCGGGGTGTCGGCCAGGCCGAACGCCTCCAGGACCTTGGCCTGCTCGTCGTCGCTGAGGCCGCCGTGCATGACGGTGACGGCCTTCGTCGTGCCGTCGGCCGCGACCGGGAAGCCCAGCCGGGCGGGGACGACCCGGGCCAGCCAGGTGAGGGTGCGGACGCGTTCGGAGAAGACCACGGCCCGGGTGGTGGACCTCGGGCCGACGCCGATCTCCTTCAGCTGCTCGACGAGCGCGTCGAGTTTCGCGGAGTCGCCGGGGGTGGTGCCGTCGCCCATGCCTGCGACGATCTCCCGCAGGCGGGCGAGGGCGGCCTGCTCGGGGGCGATGGCCGGGTCGGGCCGCAGTCCCTTCTCCTCGGACTTGCGGACGCGCTCGCCGAGGGCCGCGACGCGCTTGTCGACCGTCTCTGCGAGGGCGACGTGGGAGGAGAGGAACGTCTTGAGCAGGTTGTAGGCGAAGACGGGCTCGGTGGCGACCGAGACGGGGTCCTGCCCGGCCGTGCCGAACTCCGTGCTCTTCGGCGCGGCGGGGATCCAGTGCTCGGCCAGCTCGGCGAAGACCCGCTCCTCCGCCTCGGTGGCGGCGCAGTGCAGGGAGACGGTGGGGCCGCGGTCGGGCCACTCGGTGCCCATCTCCTCGCGCACCTCGGGGCTGATCTTGGTCCGCCGGATGTAGAGGTGGCCGAGGTCCTCGGCCGGGTCGTAGTGGTCGCGGTCGGCGATGGCGGCCGGGTCGAGCAGCGAGATCAGGTCGGCGAAGGACCGCTTGTCGCCGTTGTGCGGGGTGGCGCTGGCGAGCAGCAGGGCGTCGGTGCGCGGGGCGAGGATCTCGGCGAGGGCGCGGCGCTGGCTGCCCGGGTTGATCAGGTTGTGCGACTCGTCGATGACGACGGCGTCCCAGCGGATGCGCTCCAGGTGGTGCCGGTACTGGCCGATGTTCTTGAGCGTGTCCACGGAAATGATCACGCGTTTGTAGTGCGTGAACGGGTTCCGGCCTGCCGGGATCTCCCGCTGGATGCGCTGGATGCCGAGGGAGTCGAGCCGCACGAGGGGGATCGAGAAACGGGTCCACAGCTCGTGCTGGAACTGCTCCAGGATGCTCTGCGGGGTCACGACCAGGATGCGCTCGCCCCGGCCGCGGCGGATGAGCTCGGCGAGGGTCAGGCCGATCTCCAGGGTCTTGCCGAGCCCGACGACGTCGGCGATCAGCACCCGCGGGCGCAGGTTGCGCATGGACAGGGCCAGCTCGGCGGGGCGCTGCTGGTAGACGAGCGGGTCCAGCAGGAAGCGGTCGGCGAGGGCGAGACCCCGCTCCGACTGGGGCAGCGGCGTCTTGCGCAGGACGGCTTCGAGGAACAGGCGGCTGCGCCGGAAGTACGAGGAGGTGTCGGGGACCAGCTGGGTCTTCTCCGGGTCCAGCAGCTCCACCGTGTCGATCCCGGAGAAGAAGACGGCCTCCTCGTCCCGGACGAACTCCGAGACGCCGACGGCTTCGATCCGCTCCCCGTCGTGGTCGGTCGTGGTGGTGTTGCGGACCAGCCACTCCTCGTCCCGGACGAGGATCTGCGCCCCCGGCGGGAACCGGGTCCCGTCATCGGTCGCCCCCTGGTCGGTCACCTGCGGCCCCTTTGTCTTCCCGTTCGTCGTGCGGTCCTGCGACCGCAAGTCTGTCACGGCTGCCGAGGGAGCCGTACAGGCTTCCGCGAACGGAGCCAGGCAGCTCAGAAGCGTGCTTCGCGGGCGTACGCGGCGCGGATCTCCTCGGCGATCCGCAGGGGCGCCGCGGGGCGGACGCCGGTGGCCCCGCCGCTTCGGGGCGAGCTCCCGCCCTGCCCGGGGACGAACTCCCGCGGGGCGGAGGGACCGGTGTTCGCGGATTCCCCGCCGGGTTCGTCGTCGACGTCGGCGGACTGCCCCGCCCCGGCCGGTACCGCCGCGCCCGCCTGCTCGTCGTCCTCCACCGCCGCCGGGTCGACGGCGGTGGGCGTGTAGGCGGGGGTGTCGACTCCGGGCTCGGGTTCGAAGGCCGGTGCGGGAAGCTGGGGCACGACGATCTCGGGCGTCAGGTCGGTAAGGCGGCGTTTGGCCTGGAGGGCGGTCAGGCCTTGGTCGTGGATGATCCGCACGAGCCGCTCGGTGACGTCGGGCAGAGCCGGCCGGGCGTCGGGGTCCGGCGCGAGCATGCCAGCGACCAGGGGCCCGAGCTCAGCGGGGAGGCCCGTCAGGTCGGGAGGGGTCGCGGGGTCCTCGATCCTCAGGGCCACGGCCTGCCAGGAGGGCCCCTCGTACGGGTAGTGCCCGGTCGCGGCGAACAGCAGCACCGCGCCCAGCGCGTAGACGTCCGCCGACCGCTCCAGCCGGTGCTCGCCGCGGGCCTGCTCCGGCGGCATGCACAGCACGCTGCCGACCACGAAGCCGGTCGCCGTCAGGGCGGTGCGGCGCTCGGCGAGCACGGCGAGACCGAAGTCGATCACCTTGGGGCCGTACCGGGACAGCAGGATGTTCTGCGGCTTGAGATCACGGTGGAGCAGCCCCGCGTCGTGCACCGTGCCGAGGCCCTCCGCCAGCAGCGCCCCGAGGCTGGCGGTCTCGGCGAGCGGGAGGGGGCCGTGCTCGGTGACGAAGGTGCGCAAGTCAGGTCCGGGGACGTACTCCACGGCGAGCCAGGGCCGGTCGGCGTCCGCGTCGGCTCCGACGAAGGCCGCGACGAACGGCCCGTACACCGTGCGCAGGCTCTCCACCTCGGACAGGAAACGCGCGCGGGTGTCCTCGTCGAGGACGGAGGGCTTGATGATCTTCACGGCGGCCTGGTGGCCGGCCGCGGACTCGCCGAGGAACACCTGCCCCATGCCGCCAGCCCCGATCCGGCACACGAGCGAGAAGCCCCCGATCGCTCTCGGGTCCTCGTCCCTCAAAGGTTCCACAGTGCCAAGCCTCCCCCTGCGTGGCCTGCGACCGCTGCTCTGACATGCGGGCCGGCCCAGACCGCGGTCAGTCTATGCAAGTCGGCGCTTCGCGTGTGCCGCCAGGTCCGGGCGTCTGATCCGCTCATTCGCGGGTCATCGCCGATCTCCACACGCCATGGGCCATGGGCCTCGCCGCGCATGCCCTGCGCGTAGGCGGCCATGGGTCCGCTGTGCAGGGCGGAGACCAGCCGCTCGCGACACGGGTCGGCGGGCGCGCCCGCGAGGTGGCACCGGCACGCATGTCCGTGCGGTACGGATTCTCCGTACCGCACGGTGCCCGGGGGATCACAGACAGTTCGCGCTGGGTAGGGTCGGCGCGAGATCTGCCGGCGGTACGGGGAGCGGGGGCGACGACGGGTGGGATGGCGCGAGGAGATCACCGCGGCCTTGGGCGAACTGGTGGCGATCACGGGCGGCTCGGGCAAGCAGCCGCGCTGGCAGCGGGTGGGGCGCGCGGTCCGCGCCAAAGAGGCGGGTCGGTACGCGGTGGACCTGCGCGGCTTCGACATCGGACCGGACCAGCTGGACGCGCTGCGGCTCGCAGGCCCCGATGCGGACGGCATCGAGACGACAGGGTTCACCGTCTCGGAGACGGTGCAGAACGGCTCCCTGCTCACGCTGAAGGTCGCCGAGTTCGCCGACCTCACGGACGCGTATCTGTGGCTGCTCAAGCAACCGCCGACCTTCCTCGTGACCGCCTTGCGCGACGGCATCGCCGGGCTGGGCGAGACGCCTCTGGCGAGTGCCCTGGCCGCGGGCTCGATCGGCGGGCGGGCTCTTTCGATCCGTTCGGATCAGGCCGCTGACGTGGTCATTGCGGCCAGGGGGAGTTCTCGATGACGTCGACGAAGTTCTCCCGGCGGTATCCCGGGGAGAAACGTTCGAGCACGTCGGCCTTGACGTTGCCGAAGGTCGTCTCCGGGCGGGGGGCGATGCCCTCGGTGAAGGCCCGCAGGATGTTCTTCTTGAAGTCCGGGCGCGGGTGCAGCCGGGTGATCTCCGCCCGGTCGGCCTCGCTGATGTCGTCGTACCCGATGCCGAGGACGTCGTACTCGACGCCTGCGGTGACGAGGGCGACCTCCGGTTCCATGAACTCGGGGATGCCCGGGGTGGTGTGCAGGGCGATGGCGGTCCAGACGCGCCGGACGCTGTCCTCCGGGACGCCGTGGCCGCGCAGGAAGCGGCGCGCCTCGTCCGCGCCGTCCACCTCGAAGCGGCGGCCGCTGGTGCGGAACGCCTCCCCCAGACCGACGTCGTGGAACATCGCGCCGACGTAGAGGAGTTCCGGATCGAAGCTCAGCCCCCGGTTGCGGCCCTGCATGCCGCCGAACCAGAAAACCCGGCGCGAGTGGTGGTAGACCAGGTCGGACGTGGTGTCCCGGATGAGTTCGGTGGCCGCGCGGGCGATCCTGGTGTCCGGGACGCTGAGGCCGGCCACGGTCGGTTCGGCGGTGGACATGTCGGTCTCTCCTCGGGCCGGCTGGTCGCGGTCCCGGCGGGAGGCGCGGGCGTCCTCGGCCGCTCCGCTCGCACTGGCGAGTGGCCGAGCCGCTCGCGCCGGCCGAGTGCCCGTTCCGCGCCGGAGATCCCGCCAGCGTAACCGGGTCCGGCCGGGTCCGCTCGTCGTCGACGGCGCACGCGCGTCGGTCGGCCGGCCTCATGCGGGGCCGTTCACGCGCGTCGGCCTCCTGGCTTCGTACGAGGCCGGGAGGCCGTGGTCGGCGGGTACGTGGGGCGTCCATGTCTGCGGGTACGTGGGGCGTCCATGTCTCGCGGCGCGACCGCAGAGGTCCCCTTGTGCGACCGGGACCCGTCGTTTCGCGTCAACTCACTGAGTTTTCAAATGACTTCGTTCAAAACCTGATCAGCCGTCACCCATATCCCTTACGCTTCCAGACGCACGAAGCGTGACGCGGGGGGATGCGGCAGTGTCCGGTGACAGATCGAAGCCTCCATGGGGGCCGCCCCAGCCGCCCATGGCCGGTGGCCGTCAGGGCGCCCGCTCGGGTGATGGCAGCCAGATCAACCAGGCGGGGCGCGACTACAACTTCCATGCGGTCACCAACGTCCGCTCCACCGGGTGGGTGGCTCTGGCCGTGGTGATCGTCGCCGTCGTCGGCGCGTTGATCGGATACGCCGTCATCGTCGACCGGTCGGACAAGCCGGCCGGCCAGGTCTCCTCCCTCTCGTCCGGCGGTGCTTCGGCCGAGGGTCCGACGGCGCAGGGGGGCGCCGCCGGTGTGGCGGGCAGGACGGACGGCCCGAGCGCGCCGGACACCGACGCCCTGGAGACACCGCCGCCGAGCCGTTCTCCGCAGCGGCCGGCCACCGAACCGGCTGTGCAGTGGCAGGGCACCCTGGTGGTCGGCACCCAGGGCAAGGATCTGGACAGCACTCACCCCGGAGGGAGTTCGTCCGCATACGGTGCCGACGTCACCCTCGGGTTGTCCGGCAACGGACTGGACGCCTGGGCGGCGAACGGCGGGTCCATCGCGCAGTGGACGGGTCAGGGCTCGACGCCCGGGCAGGGCGAGTGCGCCGAATCGGCCGACGCCGCCGGTCTGGCCTCGGCGCCGCTGCGGCAGGGCGCCGTGCTGTGCGTGCGGACCGACCAGAACCGCATCGCCAGGCTCAAGATCGTCAAGGTCAACGATGCGGACTTCGCCTTCACCGTGGAGTTCGACGCCGTCGTCTGGCAGCCCGCCGCGGACCAGGGCGGCTGAGCCCGGGCGGCGACGCGCCACCGGTGCGACGGCGGACGAGGGACAGCGAAAGGGGAGGGGACATGGACCCACTGGTGATGACGGCTGCGAGCGCCCTGGTGAGTTCGATGGCGACCGACGCCTGGGAGCAGGCGCGTCACGGGGTGCTCACCCTGTGGCAGCGGGTGCGGCCCGAGCGGGTCCCGGCCATCGAGGGGGAGCTGGCCGAGGTGCGGGAGGAGGTGCTGGCGGCCCGGCAGGCCGAGGACCTGGAGGCCGAGGAGGAGCTGGTGCGGGACTGGCAGCGGCGGCTCCAGCGGCTGGTGGGCGCCGATCCCGCCGTCCACCAGGAGCTCCGGCGGGTGCTGGACGAGGTGCTGACCCCCCTCCTGTCGAGGAGCGAGGCGTCGTCCCCCCGCACGGTGACGATGCACGCGCGGGCCGGGGACAACTCCGTGATCAACCAGGCGGGCCGTGACATGAACATCGGCCGGTGAGGGGAGGGCGTACGGTCCGTCCCCTCGGCGTCATGCGGCGCGAGCCCCGTCCCTGCTCAGGTCCCGCCCACAGCGTCCGCCGCGAGACGCCGACCGGCCGACCCGGTCCCGGCCCGGGCCAGGGTCAGGGCCGCCAGGGCCTCCGGGGCTCCCGACTGGCCCCGGACGCCGGGGAAGGCGTTGATGTCCACGATCAGCGGGGCGCCGTCGCCGTCGTCGATGACGTCCACACCGTAGACGTCCAGGGCGAAGACCTCACCGACCCGGTGCACCAGAGCGGACCAGCCTTCCGGCAGGCTGCCGGGGTCGAGGGGCTGGGCCGGGCCCTGCTCCCCGGGTGCGAGTTCGGAGCGGCGCAGGGCGGCGAAGAGCCGGTCCCCGATCGCCCACAGTTTGTGGTCCCAGCCGCTGTTCGGCGCGAACTCCTGGACGACGACCGGCTCCCGCGGAAAGGCGGCGGCGAGCTCCCGGAGTCGTGCGGCGTCGTCGACGCGGGCCACCAGGTCGTCCTTGCGGCTGTGCCGGCTCTTGACCACCACCGGCCAGGGCGGCTCCGCTCCGGCGGCCAGCCGGGCGAGGGTGGGCCAGGTGCGGGTGGCGGCGAACGGGAGGCCGGCCCGCCGGGCCCGCTCCGCCATCGCCGTGCGGTCCTGGCACAGCGCGGTCGCGGCGGCCGAGTTCAGCACCGGGGCGCCACGCCGCTCCAGGGCGCGGGCCAGGGACAGGGCGCGCGGCGTACGCGCCTTCAGCAGGTAGACGTCGGCGAGCGGCCCGGGGACGTCCGTCGCCGTCTCCGCATCCAGCGTCTCCACCTCGTGCCCGGGGGCGAGCAGGGCGGTGGTGCCGGCCAGCAGCGGATGGCCGGGGTCGCGGGTGATCAGGCCGATCCTCATCCGGTCTTGCCCGCCGCCACGGGGACCTGCGCCGGGCCGGGACGCACCGGGGTCTGAGCGCCGTCGACGGCTTCGCCGCGCTGTTCCGGCATCCGGACGGGGGCCGCCCCGGCCGCGTCGGGCCCGCGGTCCGTGCGGGCCGCCAGCTCCAGCACCGCCCGGGCCACCCGGGCCGTCGCGTCGGGGACCTGACGGAAGCTGGGGAAGTCGTTCACGTCGACGACCACGGGGCCGTCCGGTCCCAGCACCACGTCGACGCCGTAGAGGTCGAGGCCGTAGACCGCGCCGACCCGGGCGGCTATCGCGGCCACTTCGGCCGACAGCGGCACCCGCCGTTCCCGTACCGGGTGCTCGGGGTGGAGCGGGGAGCGGCGCTCGGTCGCGTACAGCTTCCCGCCGACGCCGTAGACCTTGATGTCCACGCCCGAGTTGGCCACGTAGGGCTGGGCGATGAGCATTCCCTCGCCCGCCAGTTCGCCGACCGTGTGGGCGAGCCGCTCCGGTGAGGTCACCAGGTGCACGGCCCGTCCCGAGCTGCCGTCGGCGGGCTTGACCACGATCGGGTACTCCGACGCCGGTATCTCGGCCAGCAGTTCGGGCCGCGCCGCCGCGTAGGTGGGCGGCAGGGGGAGCCCGCGGCCGCGGCCGATCGCCGCGGCGAGCGCCTTGTCCCGTACGCCTCGTATCGACCGGGCGTCGTTGACCGTCGTCAGTCCGGCCGAGGCCGCGGCTTCGAGCAGGGTGAGCCCGGGGCCGCCGGAGACCGTCTTGAGCACCCACGCGTCATGGGTGCCCGCCTGCACCGCCTCGGTCATGCGCAGCAGGGACCCGCCCGGCCGCAGCACGTCCACCTGGTGCCCCCAGGACGTGAGTTGGCGGATCACCTCGACCGGCATGCCGTCGTGGCGGTACTGCTCCTCCACCAGGAAGCAGAGTTTCATCGATCTTCCCCGACCCTTCGGACGCCCGCCCTTGTCGTCGGCATCCTGCGACTGTGACGTCCTGTGACGTCACAGGATGTCATGAACCGTTCCACGCCCAGGGGGTGGTCGGGAAGTGGCCGGTTCGCCCACCGCTTCCGGCGTCGGTCCGCGGCCGGGGAGGCGTCCGGTCCGCCCGGGGTCAGTCGGCGGCCGGGGAGGCGTCCGGTTCGCCCGACCGCGACCAGGTCAGCCCTTCCAGCCGCTCGATGCTCTGGTTGAACTCGATCAGCAGGCCGAGGAACCGCCCGGTCGTCTCCTCCGTCCACCCGGAGGCCTCGATGAGGCGCGTGGTTCCCGCACGGCTGACCGCCCGGTCGGCCTCGAGGCGTTCCAGACCGAGCGCGGTGGGGCGGAACTTGCGGGCCATGCCCCCCTCGGGGTCGGGGATGCGTTCGACGAGGCCGTTGCGGAGCATGGCGCTGACCTGCCGATTGATGGTGGAGAGGCCCACCTGGAAGGTGTGCGCCAGCTCCTTGAGCGTGAGCGGCTCGCCGACCTCCAGGCGGGTGAGCAGGACGTACGCCGAACGCTCCAGGCTCTGGCCGACGCGAGGTCCCCGGGCGGCGACGAAGTGCCGGGACAGCAGGGTCAGCTCCCGCTCCAGGTCGCTCAGCCGGCGCTGCTGCTCAGTCATGCCCTCGATCCTCTTCCCCGGTCGGTTCCCCCTCATCTTCGCCCATCCGCGCCCCCGCCCGGGAGGTCTTTGTGCATGATGCACACGATGTGTATCGTGCATGTCGTGTGCATCATGCACATCGAGCGGCTGACGCCGCACCCCCGACGGAAGGACTCGGCGATGGAACGCCTCAAGGACAAGGTCGCCGTGATCACCGGCGCCGGCAGCGGGATCGGGCGGGCCGCCGCCGAGCTGATGAGCGCGGAGGGCGCCCGTGTGGTGGTCGCCGACCACCACACGCCGAGCGCCGAGGAGACCGCCAGGACGATCGAGGCGGCGGGCGGGCGGGCCCTGCCCGTCACCGTGGACGTCACCGACGAGACCTCGGTGGCCGGCATGATCGAAGCGGCCGTCGGCGAGTTCGGCGGGCTGCACGTGCTCTGCAACCACGTCGGCGGAACCGACCCGCGCCGGGACCTCGACCTGCTGCGCATGGACATGGCCGAGTTCGACCGGGCCGTCGCCCTCAACATGCGCAGCACCCTGCTGGGCGCCCGGTACGCGGTGCCCCACATGATCCGCGCCGGCGGCGGGTCCATCATCAACACCGCTTCCGTGGCCGCCCTGGTCGGCGACGTCCTGCAGACCTCCTACGGAGCCGTCAAGGCCGCCGTGGTCAGCATCACCAAGTCGATCGCCGTCCAGTACGGACCCCAGCGGGTGCGCTGCAACGCCATCGCCCCCGGCGCCGTCATGACGCCCGCCCTGGAGAACAACCTGCCCGAGGACGTCGTCGACTCCCTCCGGCGGGGGAACGCCCTGCCGTACCTGGGCTCCCCGGAGGACATCGGCCACACCATGGTGTTCCTCGCCTCGGACGAGTCCCGCTACCTCACGGGCCAGCTCCTCGTCGTGGACGGCGGCATGACCACGCAGTCCTCCGCCGCGCCCGGACGCCGCGCCATGCTGCCCGGCTGACGCCCGGCCGGGAAGGACGGGGTGGGTCCCGATGCCGGCGCCCGGCACCGGGTCCCGGCGGCTCCGGGTCCCGGCGGCTCCGGGTCCCGGCGGCTCCGGGTCCCGGCGGCTCCGGGTCCCGGCGGCACCGGGTCCCGGCGGCACCGCGCCCGGTGTCCGCGCGGTCGCACCCGGCCTTCGGCCCGCCGTGCCGGTGGCAGCGCGGCACCCGCCCCTCCCCGCGGTCCCGGTGGCAGCCTCGCCCCGTCGTGCCCGGCGTCCGCGCCGTCGCGCCTGGCGTCCGTCGCGTCGTCTCCGGTGTTCGCAGCGTCACGCGCGGTGTTCGTTGCGGCAGCCCCGCGTCATCGTCCAGAGTGACATGCATGAGCGATCATTACGATGTCGTTGTCCTGGGCGCGGGTCCCGGCGGCTACACCGCCGCGGTGCGTGCCGCCCAACTGGGCCTGTCCACCGCGGTGGTCGAGGAGAAGTACTGGGGCGGTGTCTGCCTGAACGTGGGCTGCATCCCCTCCAAGGCCCTTCTGCGCAACGCCGAGTTGGCCCACACGGTCACTCAGCGGGCCGACACGTACGGGATCCGGTCGGAGTCCCCGATCACGTTCGACTACGGCGCGGCCTTCAAGCGCAGCCGCGACGTGGCGGAGGGCCGGGTCGCCGGCGTCCACTACCTGATGCGCAAGAACAAGATCACCGAGTACACCGGCCGCGGCACCTTCAGCGACGCGAACACGCTCCAGGTCGCACTCGCCGACGGCGGCACCCGGACGGTCACCTTCGACCACTGCGTCATCGCGGCCGGCGCCACCACCCGGCTGCTGCCCGGCACCCGGCTGAGCGAGCGCGTCGTCACCTACGAGGAGCAGATCCTCACCGAGCGGCTGCCCGGCAGCATCATCATCGCCGGTGCCGGCGCCATCGGGGTCGAGTTCGCGTACGTGCTGCACAACTACGGCGTGAAGGTCACCGTCGTCGAGTTCGCCGACCGGGTCGTGCCCGCCGAGGACGCCGACGTGTCGAAGGAACTCGCCAAGCACTACCGCAAACTCGGCATCGAGGTCCACACCTCCACCCGCGTGGAGTCCATCGACGACTCCGACCCGGCTCGGCCGGTCCGGGTGACCGTGGACAAGAACGGCACCCGGCAGGTCCTGGAGGCCGACAAGGTGCTCCAGGCCATCGGCTTCGCCCCCCGGGTGGACGGCTACGGCCTGGAGGCGACCGGGGTGCGGCTGACCGACCGGGGCGCCATCGAGGTCGACGCGCGCGGCCGCACCAACGTGCCCAGCCTGTACGCGATCGGCGACGTGACGGGCCAGTTGATGCTGGCCCACGCGGCCGAGGCCATGGGCATCATCGCCGTCGAGACCATCGGCGGCGCGGAGACCATGGAAGTCGACTTCCGGATGATCCCGCGCGCGACCTACTGCCAGCCGCAGATAGCCAGTTTCGGCTACACCGAGGCGCAGGCCCGGGAGGCGGGCTTCGACGTCCAGGTCGCGAAGTTCCCGTTCACCGCGAACGGCAAGGCGCACGGTCTGGGCGAGCCGGCCGGGTTCGTGAAGGTGATCAGCGACGCCACCCACGGCGAACTGCTCGGCGCCCACCTGATCGGCCCGGAGGTGACCGAGCTGCTGCCCGAGCTGACCCTGGCCCAGCAGTGGGACCTCACGGTGCACGAGGTGGCCCGCAACGTCCACGCCCACCCGACGCTGGGCGAGGCGGTCAAGGAAGCGGTGCACGGACTGGCCGGCCACATGATCAACATGTAGGACGGGCGTGGCCGGGGCCGCTGCCGCCGTGACTTGGGCATGCGCGGCGGCTCGGCCCCGTGCATGCCGGCGGCGGCCCTGGTGACCCGTACCTCCCCGATCGTGAAGGTTCGGCACCCATGGAAACGCCTCTGCTCACCTTCGGGCACGGCACCGCGGACCGTGAGCGGATCACCGGCCTGCTGGGCCGGGCCGGTGTCACGTCGGTCGTGGACGTACGCACCGCGCCGGGCAGCCGCCGCGACCCGGACCTGCTCCGGGACCGGCTCGCCGAGTGGCTGCCCGGCAGCGGCGTCGCCTACCGGTGGGAACCCGCCCTCGGCGGGTTCCGCAAACCGGAACCGGACGGCCCGGACACCTTCTGGCGCAACGACTCCTTCCGCGGCTACGCGGCCCACACCCGCTCGCCCGATTTCGTCGCCGCCATGGACCGGCTGCTCGACGAGGCGGCCCGCGCCCGTACGACGGTGATGTGCGGCGAGGCGGTCTGGTGGCGCTGCCACCGCCGGCTCATCGCGGACTTCGCGGTGCTCGCCCGCGGGGTGCCGGTCCGCCACCTCATGCACGACGGGCGGACCGTCCCCCACGTCCCGACGGTCGGCGCGCGGCTGCGCGAGGACGGGCTCCTGGTCTACGACGTCCTCGACGGCCCGCCGGAATGAGGCGGCGCGGCCCCGGTCAGGCCTTGACCAGGGTCACGTCCCGCTCGCCGATCGCATGGAAGTCGGGCAGCAGCAGGATGCCGTGCCGGACGAGCTCCATGACGGTGGCCTGGACCTGGGCCGCCCCCGGGGCCGGGGCGCGGCCGGGCCGGCCGGTGTTGGCCCAGCGGTGCACGGCACCGTCGCAGACGGCCCGGGTGCCGCCGATGCCGTTGCTGGTGCGGAAGTCGTCCTGGCTGATGGAGGAGCTGACGAAGACGGGGCCTTCGGCTCCGGTGCAGCGGTAGGTGCCGGAGATCGTGACGGTGCCGTCCTTGGCCAACCGCACCTTCCGGTCCACGGTCACGGTCTCGACCGCGGCGGTGGACCCGGCCGTGGCCACCGCCGCGGGGGCGGCCGGGGCCTCCGGTGCGGCCAGGAGCAGCGCGGCCGCGGCCATGCCGAGGACGCAGAGGCCGCCGAGAACGGGCCGGACGGATCTGAGGGACGCTGACGCTACGGACATGAGGGCCTCCCGGGAACTGGTATGGGGGTTTCCACTGGTACCGGGTGGTCATGCGCGCGGCCGTGATCCTCACCCCTTCGGTGGCGAGTCCGGGTCGTCACGGCCCGACGGGCTGCACCAAGCGGGGTACGCCCGGCGAGGTGGGCGCGTCCGGCGGGATGCGGCCGTCCGGCGAGGTGGGCGCTTCCGGCGGAACGGGTACGTCCGGCGGATGGCCGTGCCCGCCTCCGGGCGTGGAGGTTCCGGAGCCGTCAGGGGAGGACGGCGAAGCCGTCGAGTTCCACCAGGGCCCGCTCGTCCCACAGGCGCACCACTTGCACGACCGCCATGGCCGGGTAGTCGCGGCCGGCCGACTCGCGCCAGATGCGGCCCAGCCGGGGCGCGTGGGCGCGGTAGGCGGCGATGTCGGTGGCGTAGACCGTGACGCGGGCCAGGTCGGCGGGGGCGCCGCCGGCGGCGCGCAGTGCGGTGAGGAGGTTGCCGAGGGCACGCTCGAACTGTTCGGGCAGGGTGTCGCCGACCACTTCGCCGTCGGCGTCGAGGGCGGTCTGGCCGGCCAGGAACAGCAGGCGGGAGCCGGTGGCGACGACGGCGTGCGAGAAGCCGGTGGGCGGGGACAGCTCGGGCGGGTTGACGCGCTCGGCGGTCACGGGGCCTCCGTGGTCGGACGTGGCGCCGCGTACAGCTCCTTGGCGATGATTGCCCGCTGCACCTCGCTCGCGCCCTCGTAGATCCGGGGTGCGCGCACCTCGCGGTAGAGGTGTTCGAGCAGGTGCCCGCGGCGCAGGGCGCGGGCGCCGTGCAGTTGGACGGCCTTGTCGACGACGTACTGCGCGTTCTCGGTGGCCAGCAGTTTCGCCATGGCGGCGCGTTTGGGCAGGTCGGGGGCGCCGTCGTCGTACGCCGTCGCCGCCGCGTAGACCATCAGGCGGGCCGCCTCCGTGCGCAGGGCCATCTCGGCGACCTGGTGGGCGACGGTCTGCAGGTCGCTCAGCTTGCCGCCGAAGGCGTCGCGGCGGGCGGTGTGGGCGAGCGTCGCGTCCAGCGCGGCCTGGGCCATGCCGAGGGCGAAGGCGCCGACGCTGGGGCGGAAGAGGTTGAGGGTGCTCATCGCGACCCGGAAGCCGCGGTCCACCTCGCCGAGCACGTCGTCGGCCGTGACCGGGACGCCGTCGAAGGCGAGGGTCCCGATGGGGTGCGGGGACAGCATCTCCAGAGCGCCGCCGGTGAGGCCGGGGCGGTCGGCCGGTACCAGGAAGGCGGTGATGCCGCGGGAGCCCGCGCCGGGGGTGGTGCGCGCGAAGACGGTGTAGAAGTCGGCCTCGGGGGCGTTGGAGATCCAGCACTTCTCACCGGTGAGCCGCCAGCCCGGCCGGCCGCCGGGGCGGGCGCCGGCGGCCCGGGCGGTGTCCGGGGCCGCCCGCAGGGTGAGGGCGGCCGCGTCGGAGCCCGCGTCCGGCTCGCTCAGGGCGAAGGCCGCCACCGCGCTGCCGTCGGCCACCGCGGGCAGCCAGCGGGTGCGCTGGGCGGGGGTGCCGTGGGCGTGGACGGGGTGGGCGCCGAGTCCCTGGAGGGCCAGGGCGGTCTCGGCCTCGGTGCAGGCGTACGCCAGGGACTCCCGCACCAGGCACAGGTCCAGGGCGCCCGAGGTGAACAGGCGCTCCAGCAGGCCGAGTCGGCCCAGTTCGGCGAGGAGCGCCCGGTTGACGCGGCCCGGCTCGCCCTTCTCCGCGAGCGGACGCAGCCGGTCGGCGGCCAGGGCGCGCAACCGCGCACACCGCGCGAGCCGTTCCGGTTCGAGTGAGAATGCGGGCATTCGCCGGTCCTCCCTCCCCCGGCTGGACCGGGGTTCGCTCCCACCGTATCGCGTACCGTTGACTGTCGTCACCAACGCGATACGCTCCAGGTGCGAGCCCACCACGACGAGGGGGCGAACCGCCATGGAGCCGAGGGGCCCGGTCGGGCAGGACACCAGGGACAGCGCCGAGGAGAGCACCGGGAGCGGCCCCGGGGAGGGCCCCGACGAGGGTTCCGGGAGCGGCGTCGCGCGGCCGGCCGCCTCGGCCCACGTCGACACCTTCGCGCGCGACCACCTCCCGCCCCCGGACCAGTGGCCCGAGCTGCGCTTCGACCTCCCGGAGCTGCGCTACCCGGCCCGGCTGAACTGCGCCGCCGAGCTGCTGGGCGGCGCCGGCCCGGCCGACGCCGGGCGCCCGGTGTTCCGTACCGGTTCCGGGGAGGTGTGGACGTACGGCGAGCTGCGCGCCCGCGTCGACCGCATCGCGCACGTGCTGACCGCCGGTCTCGGCGTGGTCCCCGGCAACCGCGTCCTGCTGCGCGGCCCCACCACCCCGTGGCTGGCCGCCTGCTGGCTGGCCGTGCTCAAGGCCGGGGCGGTCGCCGTCACCGTGCTGGCCCAGCAGCGCCCGCACGAGCTGAGCACGATCTGCGAGATCGCCCGCGTCCGGCACGCGCTGTGCGACGTCCGGGCCGTGGACGACCTGGTCAAGGCGGAGATACCGGGGCTCGCCCTCACGACGTACGGCGGTGACGCCCCCGACGACCTGCTGCGCCGTCCGGCGCCCGACCGCCCGTTCCCGGCCGTGGCCACCGCCGCGGACGACGTGGCGCTGATCGCGTTCACCTCGGGCACCACCGGCCGGCCCAAGGGCTGCGTCCACTTCCACCGGGACGTGCTGGCGATCGCGGACACCTTCTCCGCGCACGTGCTCGGACCGCGTCCGGACGACGTCTTCGCGGGCAGTCCTCCGCTGGGCTTCACCTTCGGTCTCGGCGGGCTGGTGGTCTTCCCGATGCGGGCCCGCGCCAGCGCCCTGCTGCTCGAACAGGCCCGTCCCGGGCAACTTCTGGCCGCGGTCGCCGAGCACCGGGTGTCCGTGCTGTTCACGGCGCCCACCGCATACCGGGCGATGCTCGGCGAACTCGAACTCGCTGAGCACGACGTCTCCTCGCTCAGGCGCTGCGTGTCGGCCGGCGAGAACCTGCCCGCCGCGACCTGGCACGCCTGGCACGAGCGGACCGGGGTGCGCATCGTCAACGGCATCGGCGCCACCGAGCTGCTGCACATCTTCATCTCGGCGGCCGACGCGGACATCCGGCCCGGCACCACGGGGGTTCCCGTGCCGGGGTGGCGGGCGCGGGTGCAGGACGCGGACGGACGGCCGGTTCCCGACGGGCAGCCGGGGCTGCTGGCCGTCCAGGGCCCGATCGGCTGCCGGTACCTCGCCGACCCGCGGCAGCGCGACTACGTGCGCGACGGCTGGAACGTCACGGGCGACACCTACGTCCACGAACGCGACGGCTACTTCCGCTATGTGGCCCGCGCCGACGACATGATCATCTCGGCCGGGTACAACATCGCCGGGCCGGAGGTCGAGGACGCGCTGCTGCGCCACCCGGACGTGGTGGAGGCGGCGGTCGTCGGGCGGCCCGACGAGGCGCGCGGGAACGTCGTCGTGGCCCACGTGGTGCTGCGGGAGGGCGCGGCGCGGGACGGCGAGGCGCTGCGCGCGTACGTCAAGTCCGTGCTGGCGCCGTACAAGTGCCCGCGCGAGATCGTCTTCCCGGACGCGTTGCCGCGCACGGCGACCGGCAAGCTCCAGCGGTTCCGGCTGCGCGATCCGGACGGCCATGACCAGCGGTGATACCGACGACCTAAAATGATCTACGTGTCCGAGCAGCCCGCGCAACCCGCCCCGAGGTCCCTCATCGTCACGCTGTACGGCGCGTACGGCCGCTTCGTGCCCGGCCCGGTGCCCGTCGCCGAGCTGATCCGGCTGCTGGCCGCCGTCGGCGTGGACGCGCCCTCCGTGCGCTCCTCGGTGTCCCGGCTGAAGCGGCGCGGGCTGCTGGTGCCGGCCCGCACCGCCCACGGCACGGCCGGATACGGACTGTCGCCCGAGGCGCGGCAGTTGCTCGACGACGGCGACCGGCGCATCTACGCGGCCGAGCGGCCCGGGGACGAGGGCTGGGTGCTGGCGGTGTTCTCGGTGCCGGAGTCGCAGCGGCAGAAGCGGCACGTGCTGCGCTCCCGGCTGGCCGGGCTCGGCTTCGGCACGGCGGCGCCGGGCGTGTGGATCGCCCCGGCCCGGCTGTACGAGGAGACCCGGCACACGCTGCGGCGGCTGGGGCTGGACGGGTACGTGGACTTCTTCCGCGGCGAGCACCTCGGCTTCACTCCCACGGCCCAGGCGGTGGGGCGCTGGTGGGACCTGACGGCCGTCGCCGAGCGGCACGAGGCGTTCCTCGACCGGCACGCTCCCGTGCTGCGGGCCTGGGAGCAGCGCGCGGACACCCCGCCCGAGGACGCCTACCGGGACTACCTCCTCGCCCTGGACTCCTGGCGGCACCTGCCCTACGCCGACCCCGGTCTGCCCGCCCGGCTGCTGCCCGCCGACTGGCCGGGGGCCCGCTCGGCCGCCGTGTTCCGGGCGCTGCACCAGCGGCTGCACGAGGCGGGGGCGGTCTACGCGGGCGTTCCGGAGCCGCCCGCACGCATGTGATGTGCCTCACATGACAGATGGGTAAGGGAACGCTCAGGCTGCTCCGACCGTCTTCTCAGTTTCCTTACCTAGCGTCCGGTCGCATGAGTCTCATGCGTAACGTGAACCGGGCACTCACCGCCACGACCGGCCTCCAGGTGCGGAGGGCTCCCCGGACCGCCCCGGCGGCGTCCGCCGCCGCGAAGCCCACGAAGTCCGCCGGGCCCGCGGCCGCGTACCGGCGTCCGTCGGAGCGGGACCTGCCCGTCGACCGGCTGCTGCGACGGCCCGTGTTCGTCATCTCCTCGGTCCGCTCCGGCTCCACCCTGCTGCGCATGATGCTGGGCGCCCACTCACAACTGCACGCCCCGCACGAACTGCACCTCGGCCGGACCGACGTCATCTGCAACAACTGGCACTCCGAGCGCGCGATGAAGGCCCTCGGGCTGGCCCGCGGCGATCTGGAGCACCTGCTGTGGGACCGCGTCATGCACCGCGAACTGGTCCGGTCCGGCAAGGACTTCATCGTCGAGAAGACCCCGGCCAACGCCTTCATGTACCGGCGCATCCTGGACTGCTGGCCCGACGCGCGCCTGGTGCTGCTGCTGCGCCACCCGGAGTCGATCGTCCGGTCCTGGCACGAGAGCGACCCGGTCAAGCGGCCGTACGACAAGGCCGTCACCGACGCGCTGCGCTACATGACGGCCGTCGAGGAGGTCCGCGAGGCCGGCGTCGGCGGCTGCACGGTGCGCTACGAGGACATCACCGCCGATCCGGAGCGGGAGATGCGCCGCCTGTGCGCCCACCTCGGCCTGGAGTACGAGCCGGCGATGCTGCGCTACGGCAGGAAGGAGAGCGGCGAACTGGTCCGGGGCCTGGGCGACTGGCGCGACAACATCCGTACCGGCACGGTGCAGCCGGGGCGTGCGCTGCCGGCGGACGACGAGATAGCGGCACCGCTGCGGCCGCTCTGCGGGGCCTGGGGCTATCTGTCGCCGAAGGGCGTCAGCTCTCCAGCGTGAGACGGGGCCGGGGAGCGTCCGTGCGGCCGGTCCGCGGCGGCCGGCTGCCCGCCCGGTAGGGCGCCGGCCACACGGCGGCGGGCCCCTCGTAGCCCTGTTCGGCGGCGGCGTGCAGCGTCCAGTGCGGGTCGTACAGGTGCGGCCGGGCGAGTGCGCACAGGTCCGCGCGCCCGGCCAGGACCAGCGAGTTGACGTCGTCCCAGGAGGAGATGGCGCCGACCGCGATCACCGGGACGCCCGCCTCGTGCCGGACGCGGTCGGCGTACGGCGTCTGGTACGACCGCCCGAACTCCGGGCGTTCCTCGGCCACCACCTGCCCGGTCGACACGTCGATGGCGTCGGCTCCGTGCGCGGCGAAGGCGCGGGCGATCGCCACCGCGTCCTCGGCCGTGGTGCCGCCCTCGGCCCAGTCGGTCGCCGAGATGCGCACCGTCATCGGCCGCTCCTCGGGCCACACCGCGCGCAGCGCGTCGAAGACCTCCAGCGGGTAGCGCAGCCGCCCGTCCAGGCTGCCGCCGTAGGCGTCGGTGCGGTGGTTGGTGAGCGGGGAGAGGAATCCGGAGAGCAGATAGCCGTGGGCGCAGTGCAGTTCCAGGAGGTCGAAGCCGGCCCGGTCGGCGCGCCGGGCCGCGGCGACGAACTGTTCGCGGATGTCGGTGAGTTGCGCTCGGGTCAGCCGGCGCGGGACCTGGCTGCCCGGTTTGTACGGCAGCGGCGAGGCGGCCGTGAGCGGCCAGTTGCCCTCGACAAGCGGCTCGTCGATCCCTTCCCACATCAGCTTCGTCGAGCCCTTGCGCCCGCTGTGGCCGAGCTGGACGCCGATCGCGGTGCCCGGCGCCTGCCGGTGCACGAAGTCGGTGATCCGCCGCCAGGCCTCGGTCTGCCGGCCGGTCCACAGCCCGCCGCAGCCGGGGGTGATCCGGCCTTCGGGGCTCACGCAGACCATCTCGGTCATCACCAGTCCAGCGCCGCCGAGCGCGCGGGCGCCCAGGTGGACGAGGTGGAAGTCGCCGGGAACGCCGTCGACGGCCGAGTACATGTCCATGGGCGAGACCACGACCCGGTTGCGCAGGGTCAGGCCACGCAGCCGGAACGGGGTGAACATCGGCGGCGTGCCGGGCGGGCAGCCGAACTCCCGCTCGACGGATTCGGTGAAGCGGGCGTCGCGCAGCCGCAGGTTGCCGTGGGTGACCCGGCGGCTGCGGGTGAGCAGGTTGAAGGCGAACTGGCGGGGCGGCTGGCGGAGGTACAGGCCCACGTTCTCGAACCACTCCAGGCTGGCCCGGGCGGCCCGCTGGGTGGAGGCGACGACCGGCCCGCGCTCCGCCTGGTACGCCGCCAGCGCCTCGGGCAGGGAGGGCTGCTCCGTCACGCAGGCGGCGAGCGCGAGGGCGTCCTCGACGGCGAGCTTGGTGCCGGAGCCGATGGAGAAGTGGGCGGTGTGGGCGGCGTCGCCGAGCAGCACCAGGTTGCCGTGCGACCATCGCTCGTTGACCACCGTGCGGAAGGTGGTCCACGCGGAGTTGTTGGAGCGCAGCGGGCGTCCGCCGAGCGCGTCGGCGAAGATCTTGGCGCAGCGCTCGACGGACCCCTGCTCGTCCATGTCCGCGAACCCGGCGGCCCGCCACACCTCCTCGCGCATCTCGACGATGACCGTCGAGGCGCCCTGGTCCTCCGGCCCGGAGGGCGTCGCCGGGGGCCGCTCGGGCGACGGACGGGAGTACGGATAGCCGTGCAGCTGCATGACGCCGTGCTCGGTCTCGGCGATCTCGAAGCGGAAGGCGTCGAGGGCGAAGTCGGCGGCGAGCCAGATGTAGCGGCAGCGGTGGGCGGTCACCCGTGGCCGGAAGACGTCCGCGTAAGCCTCGCGGGTGGCGCTGTGCACGCCGTCGGCGGCGACGACCAGGTCGTGCGTCCGCATCAGCCGGGCCGCATCCGGCGCCTCGGTACCAAAGCGCAGGTCGACGCCGAGGGTGCGGCAGCGCTCGTGCAGGATCTGCAGGAGCCGGCGCCGGCCCAGCGCGGCGAAGCCGTGGCCGCCGGAGGTGTGCCGGACGCCCCGGTGCACGATGTCGATGTCCTCCCAGCGCACGAAGTCCCGCTGGAGGGCCCGGTGGACCACCGGGTCGGCGTGCTCGATCCCGCCGAGCGTCTCGTCGGACAGGACGACCCCGAAGCCGAAGGTGTCGTCGGGCGCGTTGCGTTCGTAGACGGTGATCTCCCGGCCCGGATCGAGCCGCTTGAGCAGGGCGGCGGCGTACAGGCCGCCGGGGCCGCCGCCGATGACCGCGACGTGCGCCGCGCCGGTCACCGCGTCCTCACCTCCCCCGCCACTTCGGCGGCCGCTTCTCGGTGAAGGCGGCGTGGAACTCGGCGTAGTCCTCGCCGTTCATCAGCAGGGCCTGGGTGGCGGCGTCGAGCTCGACGGCGGCGGCCAGGGGCATGTCCAGTTCGGCGGTGAGCAGGGCCTTGGTCTGGGCGTGCGCGAGGGCCGGGCCGTCGGCCAGGCGCCGGGCCAGCGACCGGGCCGCCTCGTCGGCGTGGCCCTCCTCGGTCAGCAGGCTGATCAGGCCGATCCGCTCGGCCTCGGGCGCCCGCACCGGCTCGCCCAGCATCAGCAGCCGGGTGGCGTGACCGAGCCCGACCACCCGGGGCAGCAGGTAGGCCGCGCCCATGTCGCCGCCGGACAGGCCGACCCGGGTGAACAGGAACGCGAACCGGGCGCTCGGGTCGGCCACCCGGAAGTCGGCGGCCAGCGCCAGCACCGCCCCGGCGCCCGCCGCCACGCCGTGCACCGCCGCGATCACCGGGAACGGGCACTCCCGCACGGCCCGCACGACCTGCCCGGTCATCCGGTTGAAGTCCAGCAGCTCGGCGGTGTCCATGGACAGGGTGGCGCCGATGATCTCGTCCACGTCGCCGCCCGAGCAGAAGCCGCGCCCCGCGCCGGCCAGCACCAGGGCGCGCACGGCCCGCTCGCGGGACAGCTCGGCGAGCAGGTCGCGCAGGTCGGCGTAGGCGCCGAAGGTGAGCGCGTTGAGCTTGTCGGGGCGGGCGAGAGTGACCGTGGCGACGCCGTCGGCCAGCTCGACGCGCAGGTGCTGCCAGTCGGCGGTGCGGGTGGCGGAGCCGGTGAAGGGACTCATGACGTACGGCCTCCTCGGCGGACTGCCTCTGTCGTTGCTCGCTCAGCTCTCCCTCATGAAGCTATCACTCATCCGTGACCGTCGTCACGAGTGCGCGATAGAGGGACGAGGCGCCGTGGCCCGGGCGGGTGGCCCCGCCGTGGCTTCGTCACAGGTCGTCGACGGCGCGGCAACGGCGGGAGTGGCGGCGGGAGGCCGGCCGTTCGCGTGGGTAGTCCCTGCGTGCCGGGGCCGGGGCCCCGGCACGGAGGGCGACGGCGGCCCCCGTACCATTCCTCACGTCGAAAGCAGGACCACCTGATGATGACCACTGGGACGTCCTGTGCCATGAACGGACACACGTTGCACGAACCCACCGCCCGCCCGACGTCCGGGCACCGCCCCCCGTCGCGGCACGCCGGGCCGCCCCTGTCGTCGTGGCGCGTCGCGCTTCCGCACACGCCCGCCGCCGTACCGGTGGCCCGTGCCCTGGTCCGTACGGCGCTGGCCGAGCCGGAGCGCACGGCCGACAGCGACACGGCGGAGCTGCTCACGGCGGAGCTGGTCGCCAACGCCGTCGAGCACGCCGCGGGCGGCGGACCGATAGAACTGGTCGTCCAGCTGCTGGAGGCCGGCTGCCACGTCGAGGTGCGCGACCCCGACCCGGCGCCGCCCGGCGATCTGACCCGGCCGAGTCTCACGGCGCCCGACCCCTGGCAGGAGCACGGGCGCGGGCTGCTGCTGATCCGCGCCCTCAGTTCCTCCTGCGGCCACCGGCCTGCCGGGGCGGGCAAGGCGGTGTGGTTCAGACTGCTTGCAGCTCCTGGGCCGCGGCGTCCGGGGTGACCTCGGGACGGGCGGCCAGCCGCGAGTGGCGGCGCCCGTAGAGGACGTAGACCAGCGCTCCGGCGGCGAGGAAGCCGGCGAACTCGAGCCAGGTGCTCCAGCCCGTCTCGTACATCAGGTACAGGCAGCAGGCGACGCCGAGCAGCGGGACCACGGGGTAGAACGGCACCCGGAAACCGCGCTGGAGGCCCGGCTCGCGGCGGCGCAGCGCGATCACGGCGACGTTGACCACGGCCATGGTGGCCAGAGTGCCGATGGTGCACAGGTTGACCACGGCGTCCAGCGAGGCGAAGGCGGCGGGGAGCGCGAAGACGACGCCGACGATGAGGGTGCCGGCGACGGGCGTCGCGGTCCTCGGCGAGACCTTCTCGAAGACGCGGGGGACGAGGCCGTCGCGGGACATCGACAGCAGGATGCGGGTCTGGCCGTACATCACGGCGAGCACGACGGAGGCGATGGCCACGACCGCGCCGAAGGCGATCACCGCGCCGCCGATCGACGAGCCGGTCACCGCGTTGACGACATAGCTCAGCGCGGCGGCCCGGTGGCCGACCTGGTCGCCGCCGATGGCGCCGATGGCGGCGAGCGCGACCGCGCAGTACAGCAGGGTGACCAGGCCGATGCAGACCAGGATGGCGAGCGGGATGTCGCGGCGCGGGTTCTTGGCCTCCTCGCCGGCGGTGGTGATCGCGTCGAAGCCGATGTAGGAGAAGAAGGCGGCGGTGGTGCCCGCGCCGATGCCGCCGAGGCCGGCCGGGGAGAACGGGGTGAGGTTGCCGTGCTTGAAGGCGGTGAGGCCGATGGCGCAGAAGGCGATCAGGATGGCGAGCTTGAGCACCGCCATCGCGGCGGTCGCGCGGGCGCTCTCGCGCACCCCGCGCACCAGGAGCAGGGAGGCCAAGGCGATGACGATCACCGCGGGGAGGTTGACGATCCCGCCGTCGCCGGGGCCCGCGGACAGAACGGCCGGGAGCTGCCACCCGACGACGCTGTGCAGCAGCTCGTTGACGTACTGGCTCCAGCCGACCGCGACCGCCGAGACGGACACGCCGTACTCGAGCAGCAGGCACCAGCCGACCAGGAAGGCGGTGGACTCGCCGAGTCCGGCGTAGGCGAAGGAGTAGGACGAGCCGGAGACCGGGATCGCGCCGCCCAGCTCGGCGAAGGCGAACGCGGTCAGCACACAGGTGATCGCCGCCAGCACGAAGGAGACGACGACGGCCGGGCCCGCCTGGGCGACCGAGTCGGACAGGCCGACGAAGATGCCGGTGCCGACGATCGCGCCGACGCCGAAGCAGACCAGCTGGAACAGGCCCATCGTGCGCTTGAGGCCGTGGCCCGCGCGGTCGGCGCCGGATTCGGCGAGCAGTCGCCGGGGGGACTTGATGCGGGGAGCGGGCATGGGGGGTGGTGCTCGTTTCTGGTGGTGCGGGGCGACCGGATGGGGTCGCCGGGCGGCAGCGGAATGGGTGATTCCGCTACCGCCGGTCAGGATACGGCCTGGTGGGGCGGCCGGTCAGGTTCTCGCCGTGGCCCGTGGCCGGGGTCCGGTCAGGCCAGGGTGGCGACCATGACCGCCTTGATGGTGTGCAGGCGGTTCTCCGCCTCGTCGAAGACGACCGAGTGGGCCGACTCGAAGACCTCGTCGGTCACCTCCAGGGACGTCAGGCCGTGCCGCTCGTGGATCTCGCGGCCGACCTTGGTGCCGAGGTCGTGGAAGGCCGGCAGGCAGTGCAGGAACCTCACGTCCGGGTTGCCGGTGGCGCGCAGCACGTCCATGGTCACGGCGTACGGCGCCAGCGCCCGGATGCGCTCGTCCCAGACCTCCTTGGGCTCCCCCATCGAGACCCACACGTCGGTGGCGACGAAGTCGGCGCCGCGCACCCCCTCCTCCAGCGACTCGGTGAGGGTGACGCGGGCGCCGCTCGCGGCGGCCAGTCCGTTCGCCCGGTCGACGATCTCCTGGGCGGGCCAGTAGCTCTTGGGGGCGACCAGGCGCACGTCCATGCCGAGCAGGGCGCCGGTGACGAGGTAGGAGTTGCCCATGTTGAAGCGGGCGTCGCCGAGGTAGGCGAAGGCGGTCTCGGTCAGGGGCTTGGCGCAGTGCTCGGTCATGGTGAGCACGTCGGCGAGCATCTGGGTGGGGTGCCAGTCGTCGGTGAGCCCGTTGTAGACGGGGACGCCGGCGTGTGCGGCCAGTTCCTCCACGGCCGCCTGGCTGTCGCCCCGGAACTCGATCGCGTCGAACATCCGGCCGAGGACGCGGGCGGTGTCCTTCATGGACTCCTTGTGCCCGATCTGCGACCCGGACGGCTCGAGGTACGTGGTCGAGGCGCCCTGGTCGGCGGCGGCGACCTCGAACGCGCAGCGGGTGCGCGTCGAGGTCTTCTCGAAGATCAGCGCGATGTTCTTCCCACGCAGGTACGGCGTCTCCGTCCCGGCCTTCTTGGCGGCCTTCAGCTCGGCGGCCAGCTCGATCAGGCCGCGGAACTCCTCCCCGGTGAGGTCCAGCTCCTTGAGGAAGTGGCGGCCGGCGAGGGCGGTCGGGACTGTCGCCATGGGGGCGCTCCAACGGGTGAGGGACAGGGACTCATGGAATTCTATACGATTCCCAGAATTTGTATGCAACGCGCCAGGGTCGTCCGGCCGCCTCCGCCCGCTTCAGGCGGCGCCGGGCCCTCCCACCGGGTCCCGTTCCACCGGGCAGCTCATGCAGCGCGGGCCGCCCCTGCCCCGGCCCAGTTCGCTGCCGGGGATCTCGATCACCTCGATGCCCTGCTTGCGCAGATGGGTGTTGGTGGTGGCGTTGCGCTCGTAGGCGACCACCACTCCCGGCTCCACGGCGAGGACGTTGCAGCCGTCGTCCCACTGCTCGCGCTCGGCCGCGTGCACGTCCTGGGTCGCGGTCAGCACCCGGATCTCGCTCAGCCCGAGCGCGGCGGCGACGGCCCGGTGCATGTGCTCCGGCGGATGGTCGGTCACCTTGAGCTCCTTGTCGCCCGAGCCCGCCTCGATGGTGTACGAGCGGAGCATGCCCAGCCCGGCGTACTGGGTGAAGGTGTCGCCGTCGACCATGGTCATCACGGTGTCCAGGTGCATGAAGGCACGCCTCTTGGGCATGTCGAGCGCGACGATCGTACGGGCCGACCCGGCGGCGAAGAGCTTGTGCGCGAGCATCTCCACGGCCTGCGGGGTGGTCCGCTCGCTCATCCCGATGAGCACCGCGCCGTTGCCGATGACCAGCACGTCGCCGCCCTCGATGGTGCACGGGTAGTCGGCCTGTCCCTCGGACCAGACCTGGAACCCCTCGCCGCGGAAGAGCGGGTGGTAGCGGTAGATCGCCTCGAAGTGCACGGTCTCGCGCTGCCGGGCCGGCCAGCGCATCGCGTTGATGGAGACCCCGTCGTAGATCCAGGCGGAGGTGTCCCGGGTGAAGAGGTGGTTGGGCAGCGGGCCGAGCAGGAAGTCGTCCAGGTCCATCACGTGGAACCGCACGGACGTGGGCTCCGCGTGCGCCTGGAGGAACTCCCGCTTGGTCATGCCGCCGACGAGGGCCTCCGCCAGTTCCCGGGCGGGCAGCGTCTCGAACGCGGCCCGCAGGTGGTCGGTGGCGAGCGGGCCGTACTCCTTCTCGTCGAAGACGCGGTCCAGGACGAGCGACCGGGCCGACGGGATCTCCATCGTCTCGGTCAGCAGGTCGCCGAAGAGGTGCACGGCGACCCCCCGGTCGCGCAGCACGTCGGCGAACCCGTCGTGCTCGGCGCGCGCCCGGCGCACCCACAGCACGTCGTCGAAGAGCAGGGCGTCCTTGTTGCTGGGGGTGAGCCTTTTGAGCTCGAGGTCGGGCCGGTGGAGGATGACGCGGCGCAGCCGCCCGGCCTCGGAGTCGACATGGAATCCCATGCCTCCATCCTGACCACCGAACCCCGCTTTCACCCGCCGCTCGCCGGTTTCCGCCTCCCGCGGCCACCGGTCACGGCCGTGCGCACGCTCCTCGGAGGAGCCGCGGGACGAAGTCGTCCCCGCACAGACGTTCGTGCGCCCTTTCGACCATCTCCGAGGCCCCGGCTACCCTAGCGGCACGAGCGGCGCTGCGGCCCGGGCGGCCCTGGCGCCCGCCACCGCTCGTGCCGGACCGGGTGGCGGCGGGCTCCGGTCGTCTCACAGTCGCGGGTCGACCGGCTCCGATTCCAGGGCGAGCACCGCGAACACCGCCTCGTGCACCCGCCACAGGGGTTCACCGTCGGCGAGCCGGGCCAGGGCCTCCACGCCGAGGGCGTACTCGCGGAGAGCCAGTGAGCGCTTGTGGTTCAGGAACCGCTTCCGCAGCCGGGCCAGGTTCTCCGGGCGGGTGTACTCGGGACCGTAGACGATCCGCAGGTACTCCCGGCCGCGGCACTTGACGCCGGGCTGGACCAGCCGGCCCTGCGCGCTGCGCACCAGGGCGCCGAGCGGCTTGACGACCATGCCCTCGCCGCCCCGGCCGGTCATCTCCAGCCACCAGTCGACGCCGGCCCGGACCGACTCCGGGTCGGCCACGTCGACGTACAGGCGACGGGTCGTGCGGAGCAGGCCGGTGGTGTCGTGCTCCACCAGGCGGTCGATCAGCGCGAGTTGCCGGTCGTGGGGCAGCTCGGCCAGGCTGCGGCCCTGCGCGGCCAGGATCTGGAACGGCGCCAGGCGGACTTTGTCCAGACCGTCGGTGGTCCAGCAGTAGCGGCGGTAGGCGGCCGTGAACGCGGCGGCGTCCGAGGCCCGTGCACGCTGGCGTTCCAGCAGGCCGACGACGTCGGCGCCGCGGGCCGCGGCGCTCTCCAGCGCGGTCAGCGCTGCGGGGAACACCGCACCGGCCGCCGCTCCGACCGCCGCGTACTGCGACCGCAACAGCCCGGAGGCCTTAAGCGACCAGGGCATCAGCTCGGCGTCCAGCAGCAGCCAGTCCGTGTCGAGTTCCGCCCACAGGCCGGCCTCGGTGGCCGCCCGGCGCAGCCGGGCGAGGATCTCCTCGGTGACCGCCGGGTCGTCGAAGAACGGACGACCGGTGCGGGTGTAGAGGGAGCCCGTCGGCCCCAGCCCGCCCGCGGCTCCGCCCGGGCCGGGGGCGCCCTCGACCCCGAAGCGTCTGCGTGCCGCCTCGGCGTCCCGGCACACCAGGACCACCGCCCGCGAGCCCATGTGCTTCTCCTCGCACACGACCCGCTCGACCCCGTCCTCCCGGTACTGGGCGAAGGCCTCCTCCGGGTGTTCGAGGTAGCCGTCGACCTCTGAGGCGGCGGTCGGCGCCATGGTGGGCGGCAGGTACGGCAGCAGCCTCGGGTCCACCGCGAAGCGGCTGATGACCTCCAGGGCCGCCGCCGCGTTCTCCTCGCGCACCGAGACCCGGCCGGCGTGGCGGGTCTCCACCACCCGGCGGCCGTGCACGTCGCCGAGGTCCAGCGGCCGCCCGTCGTGCCCGCCGGGCGCCTCGGAGCGCAGCGGCCTGGCCGGCTCGTACCAGACCCGCTCGGCCGGTACGTCGACCAGTTCCCGCTCCGGCCAGCGCAGCGCGGTCAGCTTGCCGCCGAAGACGGCACCGGTGTCCAGGCAGATGGTGTTGTTGAGCCAGGTGGCCTCCGGGACGGGTGTGTGGCCGTAGACCACCGCCGCCTTGCCGCGGTAGTCCTCCGCCCACGGGTAGCGCACCGGCAGGCCGAACTCGTCCGTCTCGCCGGTGGTGTCGCCGTACAGCGCGTGCGAGCGGACCCGGCCGGAGGTGCGGCCGTGGTACTTCTCCGGCAGACCGGCGTGGCAGACGACCAGCCGGCCGCCGTCGAGGACGTAGTGGCTGACCAGGCCGTCGATGAACTCCCTCACCTCCTGCCGGAACTCCTCGCTCTCGCCCGCCATCTGCTCGACGGTCTCGGCGAGTCCGTGCGTGGGCCGGACGTTGCGGCCCTTGAGGTGACGGCCGAACTTGTTCTCGTGGTTGCCCGGCACGCACAGCGCGGTGCCCGACTTCACCATCCCCATCACGCGGCGCAGCACACCGGGCGAGTCCGGTCCCCGGTCGACCAGGTCGCCGACGAAGACCGCCGTGCGTCCCTCGGGGTGCGCGCCGTCGGCGTAGCCCAGCTTGCCGAGCAGTTCCTCCAGTTCGGCCGCGCAGCCGTGGACGTCGCCGATGACGTCGAACGGGCCGGTGAGGTGGGTGAGGTCGTTGAACCGCTTCTCGGTGACGACCGAGGCGTGCTCGACCTCCTCGACGCCCCTGAGGACGTGCACCTTGCGGAAGCCCTCGCGCTCCAGGCGGCGCAGGGAGCGCCGCAGCTCGCGGATGTGCCGCTGGATCACCCGGCGGGGCATGTCGGCCCGGTCGGTGCGGGCCGCGTTGCGCTCGGCGCACACCTCCTCGGGCACGTCGAGCACGATGGCGATGGGCAGCACGTCGTGCTCGCGCGCCAGGTCGACGAGGTGCCGGCGGGATTCCTGCTGCACGCTGGTGGCGTCGACGACGGTACGGCGGCCGGCCGCCAGGCGCTTGCCCGCGATGTAGTGCAACACGTCGAAGGCGTCGCCGGAGGCGCTCTGGTCGTTCTCGTCGTCCGAGACCAGGCCGCGGCAGAAGTCGGAGGAGATGACCTCGGTGGGCTTGAAGTGCTTGCGGGCGAAGGTGGACTTGCCCGAGCCGGAGGCTCCGACGAGGACGACGAGGGAGAGGTCGGTGACGGGCAGGACGCGTCCCTGCCTTGTGGTCGTGGTCTCGGTCATGCCGCCTCCGCCTCCTTCTCGCCGGTTTCCTGTCCGGTCCTCTCTTCGGCTTCCTCTCCGGTCCGCTCGCCGGCTTCCTCTCCGGTCCGCTCGCCGGCTTCCTCTCCGGTCCGCTCGCCGGCTTCCTCTCCGGTCCGCTCGCCGGCTTCCGCGCCGGTCCGGCCGTCGGTCCTCTCGTTCGCGGCCCCGCGTGTGAACACCGCCATCTGGGTGGGCGGCCCCACCTCGGGGTCATCGGGACCGATCGGAGTGAACCCGACCGTGTAACCGTGGCGTCGCGCCACGGTCTCCGCCCAGGCGCGGAACTCGGCGCGGGTCCACTCGAAGCGGTGGTCGCCGTGCCGGACGTGTCCGGCGGGCAGGGACTCCCAGCGGACGTTGTACTCGACGTTCGGGGTGGTCACGAGGACCGTGCGCGGTCGGGCCGCGCCGAACACCGCGTACTCCAGGGCGGGCAGCCGGGACAGGTCAAGGTGTTCGATCACCTCGCTGAGCACGGCGGCGTCGTACCCCTTGAGCCGCTTGTCGGTGTAGACGAGGGAGCCCTGGAGGAGCTTGACGCGCGCGGCCTGCCGCTCGCCCATCCGGTCCAGCTTCAGCCGCCGTCCGGCGATGGTGAGGGCGCGCACCGACACGTCGACGCCGACGATCTCGGTGAACCGCGGGTCCTTGAGCAGCTCCTGCACCAACTGGGCCTGCCCGCAGCCGAGGTCGAGCACCCGGGCCGCACCGGCGGCCGCCAGCTCGGCGACGATCGCGGCGCGGCGCCGCACGGCGAGCGGGGTCGGCTTCTCCTCCGTCCCGGTCTCGGCCGCCACCGCGTTGTCGAGCTCCTCGACGTCGCTGTCGTCGGTCTCGGCGAGCCGCACCAGCTCCAGCCGCTCCATCGCCTGCCGGGTGAGCGACCAGCGGCGGGTCAGGTAGCGGCTGGTGATCAGCTTCTGCTCCGGGTGGCCGGGCAGCCAGCCCGCACCGGCCCGCAGCAGCTTGTCGACCTCGTCGGAGGAGACCCAGTAGTGCTTGGCGTCGTCGAGGACGGGGAGCAGGACGTACAGGTGACGCAGGGCCTCGGCGAGGGTCACGGCCCCGGACTCCAGGACCAGGTGCACATAGCGGGAGTCGCCCCACTCGGGGAACCGGTCGTCCAACGGGACCGGTTCGGCGGTCACCGACCAGCCGAGCGGTTCGAACAGCCGCCGTACGAGAACGGGTCCGCCGCGGGCGGGGAGCGACGGTATCTCCACGCGCAACGGCCTGGGCAGTGCGGGGAGTTCCGGCCGGGCACGGCACACCCCGCGCATCGCGCTGGAGAACACGCCGCTCAGCGCCACGGCGAGGAGGGAGGAGGCCGCGTAGGGACGGTCGTTGACGTACTGCGCGAGTGCCGCGTCGGGCGCCCCGCCGCGTCCCTTGCCCTTGCCGCGCCGTACCAGCGCCACCGCGTCGACCTCGAGCAGCAGCGCAGCCGTGCAGCGCAGGTCGTCCGCCTCGGGGTAGAGGACGTGCGCCGTGCCGTAGGAGGTGGAGAACGCCTGGGACTTGTCCGGATGCTTGTGCAGCAGGTGTCCGAGTTCGGTCGCCGGGCGTTCGGGGGTGCCGGTGGTGGTGATGGTCAGGAACACGGTGGGTCGCCTCGAAAGGTTCGGGGAAGGGGCGAAAGCGCTGGTGAGGCGCTCGCGTTCCCCTCAACGTACCGAGAACGGCGGTCCGGCACCCGGGATTTTCGGTGCTACCGCTCCGCCCGCTGCCACGGCCTGACACCGAGCTTCCCGGTGGTTCCGAGGTCGAGGTGGGGGGTCACCGTCACCGGGTCGGCGCCGTCCTCGGCACGGACCCTGACGTACGGGACGTCGACGGGCGTGCCCGCTTCGGTGGTGTTGCGCCACACCAGGCCGGAGCTCGCCGTCTCGCCGGGCCGGAGGGTGACGGGCCGGGGCGCCTCGTCGGGTCCCGCCGCGGTGGTGATGTCGCCGCTGCCGTGGAGGATCCTGATGCCCTCGACCGGCTTGAACGACTCGTCCAGCAGTTCCAGTCGCGGGTAGCCGTTGACGGTGTAGTCGTGTGTTCCGCAGTTCTCCAGGCGCAGTCCCACCACGCGCAGCCCCATGGCGGCGTCGCCCTGGTCGGCCGTGACCCGGATGCCGGAGGCCGGGCACACGCCCTCCTCGGGCGGCGCCTCGTCGGCGGGGACCTTGGTGACCTGGGCGACCCGGACCCGTGTCACCGCTGACGCCCCGGGCGCCAGGACCCCCAGGTGGACCGTCCCGCGCACCGTGCTGCCCGGGCCGACGTCGCGCACCGTCTGCCATTTGTTGCTCATCACACCTCCGGTGCTGGAGGTGAAGTCGAAGAGGACGCTGTAGGTCAGCGCCTCGGTGCCGTCGTTGGTGACCTCGTACTCGGCCGAGATCCCCGAATCGGCGGGCAGGCCCTCCGCGGTGACCGAGGAGCGGCGCGTCGGGGAGGGCGACGGGGACGGGATGGTCACGGCGGTGATCCGGACGCCGTCGGCCCCCGGGTCGGTGACCTCCGATCGTGACGGCGCCACGGCCGCGTCGGCGCCGCCGCCCCGGGCGCCGGAGTGCTCCGTTCCGCACGCCGGGAGGAACAGGATCGCGGCGAGGGCCGGCAGGAGGAGCGGGGCGGATCTGCGCATCCGCCCACCCCATCAGGGCGCCGACCCAACGACCGTGACGGAAGCCACAGTTCCGGTCACAGGGCTGTCACAGGCCCCGGGCGGGGCCGGGCACCGGAGACCGAGGGGCCTGCGTTCGCGGGCCCGTGACCGCGGTGCGCAGGCCGGGGGCCGAGGCCGAGGACCGAGGCTGGGCGCGGAGACCGAGGAACAAGGCTGGAGGCCGGGGCTGAGGGCCGAGACCGAGGAACAAGGCCGAGGGCCGGGGCTGAGGGCCGAGACCGAGGAACAAGGCTGAGGTCAAAGGCCGGGTGCCCGGTGCCTCCTTCTCGTAGTGGACCTGAGCATCCGCGACGGGGCGTGTCCCGGTCCGGACTTCGCCGCCCGGACCGGGACGTGTGGCCGTCGTCGCGCTACGACAGCTGCGACTGGACCTGGGCGGAGATCAGCTCCAGGTGGTCCAGGTCGGCGAGGTCGAGGATCTGGAGGTAGATCCGCCGGGAGCCGATCTCTGCGTACCGGCCGATCTTGTCGACCACCTCGGCCGGGGAGCCGGCCAGGCCGTTGGCCTTCAGCTCGTCGACCTCGCGGCCGATGGCGGCGGCCCGTCGGGCCACCTCGGCGTCGTCCCGCCCGACGCAGGCCACCAGCGCGTTGGAGTAGACGATGTCGTCGGCGCCGCGGCCCGCCTGCTCGGCCGCGGCCCTGACCCGGCCGAACTGCCGTTCGCTGTCCTCGATCGAGGCGAAGGGGATGTTGAACTCGTCGGCGTACTGGGCCGCGAGCCGGGGAGTGCGGGTCGCGCCGTGGCCGCCGATGAGCACCGGGATCCTGCCCTGCGCGGGCTTGGGCAGCGCGGGCGACTCGGTCAGCTCGTAGTACTTCCCGCGGAAGTCGAAGGTCTTGCCGACCTCGGTCGCCCACAGACCGGTGACGATGGCGAGCTGCTCCTCCAGGCGGCCGAACTTCTCCTTGGGGAAGGGGATGCCGTACGCCTTGTGCTCCTCCTCGAACCAGCCGGCGCCCAGCCCCAGCTCGACCCGGCCGCCCGACATCTGGTCGACCTGGGCGACCTGGATGGCGAGCACACCGGGCAGCCGGAAGGTGCCCGCGGTCATCAGCGTGCCGAGGCGGATGCGCTTGGTCTCGCGGGCGAGTCCGGCGAGGGTGATCCAGGCGTCGGTGGGGCCGGGCAGGCCGTCCACGTCACCCATGCGGAGGTAGTGGTCGGAGCGGAAGAAGGCGTCGAACCCGAGGTCCTCGGTGGCCTTGGCCACGGTGAGCAGTGTGTCGTACGAGGCCCCCTGCTGGGGCTCGGTGAAGATGCGAAGATCCATGCCTCCATCCTGCACTCCGCCGCGCCCACCGGCCGCACCGGCCGGGGCGGCGTTCCCGTCCTCGGCGGGGCGGGTTCCCCTCCGGCGGTCAGCGGGGGCGCTCGGCGAGCGGGCGGGCCGCCCCGATGGTTCGCTGAGGGGGTGAGGGAGGTGCGGGTCCATGGCCGGTCTGCTGTCGCCGGAGAAGGTGACGGAGGCCACCCGCGCGCTGGACCTGACCGGGGTCTTCGCCAACGGCATGCCGGGCGGCGTCCGGGCCCGCGAGCGCGACCTCGACCTCTTCGGCTTCCTGGTCATCGGTGTCGTCTCCGGGCTGGGCGGCGGAATCATCCGCGACACCCTGCTCCAGCGCGGCACTCCGGTGGCCCTGACCGGCTACGCGTATCTCACCGCGGCCTTCGCCGGGACCCTGCCGGCCTTCCTCGTCGCCATGAGCCGCCACGCCTCCGGTCCGGCGTTCGAGCTGCTCGACGCCACGGCGCTCGGCGTCTGGGGGGTCGCCGGAGCGCAGAAGACCCTCACTGTCGGCCTGGGCCGGCTCCCCGCGGTGCTGCTGGGCACGATCACGGCGGTCGGGGGCGGCGCGGTGCGGGATCTCCTGCTCGGCGCGACGCCCGGCGTGCTCGGCGGCAGGACCCCGTACGCGACGGTCGCCGCGCTGGTCAGCGGCGTGCTGGTGCTGGGCAGCCGCCTCGGCGCGCCCGTCGTCGGGATGGTCGCCTCAGTCGTGGCCGGCACCCTGCTGCGGCCGGCCGCGCTGTCCCGTGGGTGGCGGCTGCCGGACCACCGCGACTGGCGGCCCGGGGGCTCGCGCCGCCAGGACGGCTGAACGGCGGAAAAGGCTTCGGTTCATCGCGAGAGAGGACCACACCGTCATGGACTCCAAGGCCGCCGCGGACCGTGTCCTGACCGGTCTCGACGACATCCGGTCCGAGCTGGAGGCGTTCCACCGGGACCTGCACGCCCACCCCGAGCTCTCCCACCAGGAGCACCGCACCGCGGCCCGGGTGGCGGAACACCTGGAGGGCTGGGGCTACGAGGTGTGCGCCGGCGTCGGCGGGACGGGCGTGGTGGGCGTGCTGGCCGGCGGGGACGAGCCCGCCGTCCTGCTCCGCGCGGACATGGACGCCCTGCCGGTGCGGGAGGACACCGGTCTGCCGTACGCCTCCACCGTCACGGCCACGGACGCCTCCGGCCGGGAGGTGCCGGTGGCGCACGCCTGCGGCCACGACCTGCACGTCACCTGTCTGCTGGGCGCGGCCCGGCTGATGGCGGCCGGCCGTGGGCCGTGGCAGGGAGCCCTGGTGGTCCTCTTCCAGCCCGCGGAGGAGACCGGGGACGGGGCCGACCGCATGCTCGCCGACGGGCTGACCGACCGTGTCCCCCGCCCCGGCGTCGCCTTCGCGCAGCATGTGCTGCCCTACCCGGCCGGGTGGGTGGGCACCCGCGCCGGGTCCTTCCTGTCCGCGGCGGACAACCTGACGGTCACCCTGCACGGGCGGGGCGCCCACGGCTCCGCCCCGCAGGCCGCGATCGACCCGGTGGTCATGGCCGCCATGACCGTCGTCCGCCTCCAGACGATCGTGTCCCGGGAGCTGGCCGCGACCAGGCCGGCCGTGGTGACCGTGGGCTCGATCCAGTCGGGCAGCAGCGCCAATGTGATCCCGGACTCGGCGGAACTGCTGATCAACGTCCGCACCTACGACGAGGACAGCCGGCAGCGGGTGCTCGACGACGTACGGCGCATCGTCCGGGCGGAGTGCGACGCCTCCGGCGCCACCCGTGAGCCGGACTTCGAGCCGGGCGGCCGGTTCCCGCCCACCGTGAACGACGAGGCGGTCACCGCGGAGGTCGCCGCCGCCTTCACCGCCCGCTTCGGGCAGCGGGCGGTGACCGCGGAGCCGCAGAGCGCCAGCGAGGACTTCAGCCGCCTCCCGGACGCCTTCGGCGTTCCCTACACCTACTGGGGCATCGGCTGCGTCGACCCTCGGACCTACCGGACGGCCCAGCGGCGGGGCACGATCGCGCAGGACGTCCCGGTCAACCACAGCGGCCGCTTCGCACCGGTCGTCCAGCCCACCCTGGACACCGGCGTGAGCGCCCTGGTCACCGCCGCCCTGACCCGGCTCCGTCCCCCGGCCGACGGGAAGACCTGAGGGGCCGGCGGGAAGACCCGAGTGCGGCGGTCGCCCATCCGCCGGGGCCGGACGCGGGCCCTAGCCAGCCTCCCGCTCGGGCAGCGCCGAGGCGTCCCGGGCCGCCAGTTTCCGCAGCATCTCGCGGACCCTGTCCCTCGACTCGTCGGCCGCGTCGATGGCCTCCACGCACTGCCAGTAGGTGCGTTCGTCCACGGCCGAGCCGGCGACGCCGACGAGGGCTATGCCGACCTCGCCCAGCAGGCCGCCGAGGCACAGCAACGTCCGGCGGGCATCGGCCAGTTCGGTGAGCTGTGCGGCCCGCAGGTCCCCGGGGTCCAGGTCCGGCGCGTCCAGGACTCCGCAGCCCCGGCCCGCCAGTTCAGTCAACCCCAGCGCCTCGCCGCGCAGTTCGGGTGGCCCGGAGACCGCCAGACGGCTGCCGATCGCCTGCGCCAGGGCCTGTGCCTGCCACACCTCCGCCAAGAGGGCGGGGGTGTCGCCGCTCCCCGCCAGGGCACGCCTGCTCGCCAGGATGAGCCGCACCGCGTCCATGCGCTGCCCCCGTCTCTCCCGACGTGCTTCTCGCACGTCCGCCCGAACTCCCCTTGTTCACTACCCAGAGTGAAGGCAGGTGACGCAAAAAGCCAGAGCAAGACGGAAATCTTCGGACAACAATTCGGTTTCGACTCATGAGTCAACTACGGAGCGTGATGAGCGACTGGTCGCGCCCTCGCGGTGCCCCGATCGGCATGGCGACCCGGATGCGGTCGCCGCCGCCGAACCGGCCGGGGCGCCCGGAGCCACCGGCGTCCGCCGAACCGACCGGGGCCGGACCGCTCATGCCCAAAGACGCACGGCGCCGGGGCCCCGGGCTGCCCCGCCGGGCCGGGGCCCCGGGCCTGCCTCGCCGGGTCGGGACGTGCGGGCCGGAACAGGCGCGCAGAACGTGCGGCCCGTTCCGGCGCGCCGGAACGGGCCGCCGGGGGCTACTGCTCCGGCTTGCCCGGCGCCGGGAACCTGCGTTCGTTCCTGGCGATCTTCGCCGCCAGCGCCGCCAGCGGGTCGACGTCGAGCACCTCGCACAGTTGCAGCAGGTACGCGAGGACGTCCGCCACCTCGTCCCGCACACGGAACGCGGTCTCCGGGTCCGCCATGACCCGCGCGGACTCCTCCGGCGTCAGCCACTGGAAGATCTCGACCAGTTCGGACGCCTCGACGCTGAGCGCGGCGACCAGGTTCTTGGGGGTGTGGTAGGGCTGCCAGTCCCGGGCGGCGGCGAAGTCGGCGAGCCGGCGCCGCAGGCCGTCCAGGTCCGGCCGCTCCGAACCCCCGGCGTGCGCGGAGTCGTCGTACTGATCTGTCACGGCTCCAGGTCTACCACCCGCGCCGCCCCCACCTCACCCGCCCAGGAACCGTCGCTCACCGCGCCGGTGAACCGGATGTGCCCGCGTTCGCACATCCGCGCCGCCAGCCGCAGCAGGCCGAGGCGCTGCCGGGGATCCAGGCCCGCGTCGAAGCCGTCGGCGAGCACCGTCAGCGTCTGCAGGGCCGCGGGCACCTCGCCCGCCGGGTCCACGTCCAGCACCCCGGGCCCGGTCAGCAGCACCAGTGCCAGCGCCGCGTACCGCAGTTCGCCGTCGCCCAGCCGCTCGAACCCGGTGCGCGTCCCGTCCCCGCGGTCCAGCACCGCCCGCACCCGCCCGTCGCCCGACGGCTCGGCGAGCACATCGGCCACCGGGCCCGCGCACCCGGCCCGCACCGCCTCCACGAGCAGTCCGTGCCGCCGGGCGCACTCGGCGCGGGTGCGCCCCAGGACGGCGGCGAGGTTGCCGCAGTCGCGCGTCAGCCGCCCGGCGCCGGCGGGCACCGGCGCTCGCATCCGGCCGGGCAGCGGCCCGCAGGCGAACACCGACCGCAGGGCGACCACCATCTGCTCGACCGCGGCGAGGACCTGACGCTGCCCGGCGGTCCGGCCGGCCACCCGCAGGGGCAGCAGCGCGGTGCCGAGCCGGTCGTCGGGCAGCGACGCCCTGGTCACGGGCTCCGGGCCGCCGGTGTGCCAGGAGGCCTCGACCGTCCGCCGCCCCGGGTCGCGCAGCGCGGTCTCCAGCAGGACCAGCCCGCCGGCCGACAACCGCTCCCCCACGACCCGCAGCTCGGGCTCGGCCTGCACGGCGACGTCCAGCCGGACCGGTCCCCCGGGACCGTCCGCCGTGCAGCCGATGCGGAAGCCGCGGCGGCGCTGGGCGTCCGGGCGGGCGCGTTCGGGTACACAGGCGGCGGGATCGGGGAACGCCTCGCCGAGTTCCGCACCACCGCCGAGCCGGGCGAGCGCCTCGTACGCGCGCAGCGCACCGGTCTTGCCGCAGCCGCTGGGCCCCGCCAGGAGGGTGAGCGGCCCGAGCGGGACGCGGACCCGGCGGTGCCCGGCGTAGGCGGACAAGCGCAGTTCCGTGACGCACGGCCGCTCCGGCCCGGGTGGTGGAACCGGCGCCGGAACCGTCGGTGAGGACGACGGCGTGGCGGACGGCGACGGGGACGGGAGCGAGGGCGCCGGGGGCGCCGGGAACGCGGTCATGCCCGGACCGTAGGACGCCGTCGGCAGGACGAACCGTTCCGCCCGCGCGGCTTCCTACGATCGGGGGACGGCCACCGCCCCCCGGCCTCGGGCACGAGTACGGGACTTGACGGGGCCGGTGTCGCGGCCGGCAGGATCCTGCGCGGTGGAGGCCGCGGGCCGGCCGTTGGTCCAGGACCGCGACGGACGAGCGTCGCGGCCGCGGTTCACACCCCGGGGACCGCCGCCCCCTCCATCAGCCCGCTCACCTCGGTGCCGGGCGGTGTGAGGAGGAACACGTTGCGGTCGACCCGGTGCATCCCGCTGGCCAGGCCGAAGACCACGCCGGTGCTGAAGTCCAGGATTCGCTTGGCCACCTCGCCCTCGGCGCCGGTCAGGTCCAGGAGCACCGGGGTGCCCGACATCAGCGTCTCGGCGACGTCCCGGGCGTCCGCGAAGACGTTGACCCTGAGGACGACGAAGCGACGGCGCATCTCCGTCTCCGCGTCCGGCAGGGCGCGGTGGTGAACCGCTGACGGCCAGGAGTCGCGCCCCCGCAACGGCACGACCTGGGCGAGCCCCTCCCACTGTTCATCGGTGACGTCGTGGCTGTTCACCGGCTCCCCCTGACCTGACTCGTACTCATCGCGTGCACCAGCCAATTCTTACGCCATGTCACCTGTTCGGCCCAACAGCGACACGGTTGGCCGCGCACGGGGACGACCTCGCCTCGCACGACCCACGACGTCCGACCGGCCACGGCGCGGCGCGGAAATCGCCGCCCGGCCGGGTGCCCGGGCCCGCCCCCTGGCACGGCGGACGTACCCGCGGAACTGCCGGGAACAGGGCCGGGGGCCGGGAAGGCCGGCGACGGGAAAGCCACGGGCCGGGATTCTCCGCCCGCCCGGCCGCTTCGGCGCTCCGGTCGGCTCGTCCCGCCGCTACGCGCGGGGCGGGGCGGTCGACGCGCGTGGTACCAGCGAGGGCGTCGCCACCGGCCGGGACGGAACGTCCTGACCGGCTATGACGTCGAACAGCACCCGCGCCACCTGCGCGCCGAACCCGTGCACGTCATGGCTCATCGCCGACAGCGTCGGGTGGGTCAGCCGGCACAACTGCGAGTCGTCCCACGCCAGCAGCGACAGCTCCTCCGGAACCGACACCCCCATCTCCGCCGCCACACCCAGCCCCGCCACCGCCATCAGATCGTTGTCATAGACGATCGCCGTGGGCCGCTCCGCCGACAGCAGCAACGACCGGGTCGCACGAGCACCCTCCTCACCGGAGAAACCCGTCCCCACCTGCCGGGAACCGTCCAAGCCCAGGCCCGCCATCGTCTCCTCGAACGCCTCCCGGCGAATGGCACTGTGACCCAGCCCCGCAGGACCACCCACCCGCGCGATACGCCGGTGCCCGAGCGCCGCCAGATAGCGCACCGCCTCGGCCACAGCGGTGGCGTCATCGGTCCACACCGAGGCGAAACCCCCGGTGAGCGCCGGATGCCCCACCGCCACGGCGGGCAGGCCCAGCTCCCGCAACGGGCCCGGACGCGGATCCTCACGATGGAAGTCGACCAGCACCGAACCCGCCACCTGCCGCTCCCGCCACCACCTCTCCTGCAGCACGACCTCCTCCTCCAGCGAACCCACCAGCCGCAACAGCAACGAGCAGTCACGCTCGGCCAGAACACTCTCGACACCGGAGACGAACTCCATGTAGAAGGGCTCCAGACCCAGCAGCCGGGCCGGCCGGCAGAGCGCCAGACCGACCGTGTCCACCGACTGCCGCGACAGACTGCGCGCCGAGGAGTTCGGCGCCCAGCCCAACTCCCGCGCAGCCGCGAAGATCCGCTCCCTGGTCGCCTCCGAAACACCCGGCTTGCGGTTGAACGCCAGGGACACCGCACCCTTGGACACACCGGCCGCCGCCGCCACGTCCTTGATCGTCACACGCTCCACCGACGCGCTCACGCCGGTCCCACACAGAAGAGCGCCGCCCGGACGGCGTTGGCGCCGGGGTGGTCGGAAGGCCGGTGCCCCCGGGACCGGGCCCGTTCGCCGTGCGGCAGCGTGTGCGGGCCCGCCCCACGGTCGGCGCCCGCGGTGAGCCGGTCGGTCAGCGGGGGGAGTTGTCGTACCAGGGTCTGTGCTGTCACCACGATGTCGACACTACCGCCGCCCGTCCCGTCGGTGTTCCCGTGCGGCCGCCCCGGCCTCCCGGTCCGGGAGGCCACCGGCGTCGGCCTGGCGAGGCGGCGAAGGGATAATCCGTGGATGACATCCACCCGCGGCCCCGCCCGTCGTCCCGTGCGTCCCTCGTGGGCCGGACGCAACTACGTGTTGCTGACCGGCGCCGCCGTCGTCTCCGGGCTCGGGAGTTCCGGTGCGCTGGTGGCCGGGGCCTTCGCCGTGCTGGCCGTCGGGGGGTCGGCCACCGACGTGGGTCTGGTCGCCGCGGCGCGGACGGTGCCGCTGATCGTGTTCGTGCTGATCGGCGGGGCGCTGGCGGACCGGCTGCCCCGGCACCGGGTGATGGTCGCCGCGAACACGCTCAACTGCGTCTCCCAGGGGTTGTTCGCCGTCCTGGTGCTGACCGGTACCGCACACGTGTGGCAGATGGCGTTGCTGGCCGCGCTGGGCGGTACCGGTCAGGCGTTCTTCTCCCCGGCCGCCGAGGGCATGATGCTGGCCACCGTCTCCGGCAGCGAGTCCGGCCGTGCCTTCGCCGCCTTCCGGATGGGTGTGAACGGCGCCGGCATCCTGGGCACCGGGCTGGGCGGTGCGCTGGTGGCGGCGGTCGGTCCGGGCTGGGTGCTGGCGATCGACTCGGCGGCCTTCGCCGTCGCGGGCGGGCTTCGCGCCTTCCTCGACGTACGGGCCGTTCCCGAGCGGCGGGGCGGCACGAGCCTCCTGGGGGACCTGCGGGAGGGGTGGCGGGAGGTGGTGGGCCGGCCGTGGCTGTGGTCGATCGTGTTGCAGTTCGCCGTGGTCAACGCGGTCGTCGCGGCGGCCGAGACGGTGTACGGCCCCCTGGTCGCACGGGAGCGGCTGGGCGGACCGCAGCCGTGGGGGCTGGCCCTGTCGGCCTTCGGAGTGGGCACGGTGCTGGGCGGATTGCTCATGACCCGCTGGAAGCCCCGGCGGCTGCTGTTGGCCGGCGTCCTGGCGGTGCTGCCGTTGGCGTTGCCGTCCGCGGCGCTCGCCGTGCCGGTGCCCACCCCGGCGCTGGTGGCGGTGATGTTCGCGACCGGGGTGAGCGTGGAGGTGTTCGCGGTGGCGTGGATGTCGGCGCTGCACCAGGAGATACCGGAGGAGAAGTTCTCCCGGGTGTCGTCGTACGACTGGCTGGGTTCGCTGGCCCTGGTGCCGTTGGCCACGGCGGCGGCCGGTCCGGTGCAGGACGCGGTGGGCCGGCCGGCCGCGCTGTGGGGCTGCTCGGCACTGGTGCTGCTGCTGACGCTGGCCGTGCTGTGCGTACCGGACGTACGCCGCCTCACTCGCCGGACGGAGCCGGCCGGGCCGCCCGCCGAACGCCCGGGGGCCACCGCCGAGCCAGGTCCGGTCGACCCGGTGGGCCCTGTCCCGTCCGCCTGACCGGGCACGGCGCGGGCAGCGGCCGCTCACACCTCGGGAGCCGGTCTCCTCGCATCTCGGCAGCCGGCCCTCCGGCAGCCGACCGCGCCCACAGCTCGTCACCGCCTCGGGTGCCCGCCCCTCACACCACGGGCAGCGGCGGCCCACACCCGTTGGTCAGGGCGCGGCGGGGCCCTGGAGGTAGTGCCCCCGCGCGTCGTAGGGCCAGGCGTTGGCCACGCATCCGTGGAGTCCGTCCATCTGCCGCATCATCGCGGGCGCGGGCTCGCCCGGTCCGGGACATGCTTCGTGTCCGTGGCCGATCCGGTGTCCGACCCCGTGGTTGACGATCAGTGCGCGGTACTCGTGGATGGGCCCGGGGAACTGAGGCGAACCCTCGTTCCAGCGTGTGAGGCTGACGACGGCCTGGCTGCCGGCCTCGCAGTTCGCCTCGCCGCGGGCGTGCGACCCGGAGGCGCCGCAGATCCGGTCCACGGTCGCGGGTGTGGCGATCTTCACCACGAAGTCGACGGTCCCCTGGGAGACGAGCTGGAAGGCGTCGTGACCGTCGGCGATCCAGCTCCGCCGGTCGGCGAGGATGCCGGCGATCTCACGTGCCGCCTCGCCGGGTGAGACGCCCGTGCCCTCCTCGACCTGCACCTCGTAGCGCCGGACCGTCCCGGTGCCGACCACGCGCCCGGACGCCTGGGCACTGTGGAAGACCCCGTTCCCCGCCTCCGGGGTCTTCTCCGGGGTGTCGCCCGCGGAGTCCCGCGAGCCCTTCGCCGTACCGGTCCCGGACCCCTCCGGCGACGGCGTGGACCGGCCGTCCGCCCGCCGGACCGAGTCCGTCGCCCGGGTGTGCCCCTGGCCCGCCGTCGCGTCCGGCTTCCGTTTCCCGGCGGAAGCTCCCGCACCGCCGTCGCCGCTCTCCTCCCCCACGCCCACGAACAGGACCGCCGCGCCCAGCGCCCCGGCCGCCGCGAGGACGCGGAGCAGCCGCGTCCGGCGACGACGGCGGGCGCGGCGGCGGGCGGTGCGAGGAGCACTCGGGTGGTCCGGGGCGCCGGTCTCCCGGGGCCGGGGGTGCGAGTGGGGTGTGGTCCCTGGCATGGCGTCCAGGCTGGGGACCTCATGTGATGTCCCCTGGCTCGAAAGGTCACGGAACCGTCACGAGCGCCCCCGGCGTCGACTCCACCCGTCCCCCTACGGTGAGCCGCGCGCGGCGTACGGACCGAGGGACGGCTTCCACGTCCGCCCCGGGAAGGCCGCCCGGCCCGCCACGCCCGCCACCCGCCCCCGGTACGGTGACGCGCGGGCCCGCGTCGGCGTCCGTGCCGAGGACGGCGGCTGGGCGACCCGCCCGGTCGGACGCCGTCCGCCCGGCCGGCTGACACGGCGGCTCGGTCCGGCCCCGGCGGCCGGATGGAGCGTGGCGCGGCGGTCCCGCGCCGCCGCGCCACTGGTGGCTCCGTGTTCGGGCGTGACGTGCCGGGGAGTGACTGCGCGTGTCCCTTCACGCGGGTCGGGCGGCGCTGTTTCGGGGCGCTCGCCGGCTCAGCTCGCGGTGCAGGAGACCGTCGGCCAGGTCCAGGTGCCGTTGGTCTGGACGGTCACTCCCCAGTTGTCGCCGCTGCCGTTCGGTTTCGCGGTCAGCACCTGCGCACTGGGGTAACTCGCGCTGATGTTCCAGGTCGCCAGGATCTTCTCCGGCGACGGCACGTTCATGGTCACCGTCCAGTTGCTCGAACCGCTCACCGACACATTCAGGTTGTACCGGTCGCTCCACTGCTGACCCGCCGACAACGTCGCGGTACAACCCCCACCTCCACCACCGCCACCACCGGTGCCGCCGCCACCACCGCCACCGCCGGTGCCGCCGCCGTCGGGGGCGACCGCGCGGCCGGTCTGCGGGGAGATCATGCCGGAGCACAGGCCCTTGGCCGCCAGCGTCTGCGCGATCCGCGGGATCGCCGCGAGGGTGTTGGCGGGCCACTCGTGCATCAGGATGATCTGGCCGTTGCCGAGCCGGGAGACGGCCTGCACGATCGCGTCGGTGCTCGCGCCGTTCCAGTCCTGCGAATCGACGTCCCAGATGATCTCGGTCAGGCCGTACTTGGCCTCGACCGCCTTCAGCGTCGCGTTGGTCTCCCCGTACGGCGGGCGGAACAGCTTGGGAGTGCCACCGCCCGCGGCGGCGACGGCCTGCTGGGTCCGGGACACCTCCGAGTCGATCTGCGCCTGGCTCTGCTGGGTCAGGTGCGGGTGGCTGTAGCTGTGGTTGCCGACCCACATGCCGGCGTCGACCTGGGCCTTGACCTGGGCCGGGTACGAGGCGGCGTACTGGCCCTCGTTGAACATCGTGGCCCGCAGACCGTTCTGCCTGAGCGCGTTGAGCAGGGCCGGGGTGTGGTCGTTGGACGGACCGTCGTCGAAGGTCAGTCCGACGTATCCGGTACAGGTGGCGGCCTGCGACGGGGTGGCGTCGACGAGGGCGGTCCCCGCCACGGCCAGCGCGGCGACGGCCAGTCCCGCGACCAGGGAACGCGGTGACGGAAGTGCCTTGGTGCGCATGGGCAGCGGTCCTCCTTTCGGATCGGTGGGGTCAGTTCGCGGTGCAGGAGACCGTCGGCCAGGTCCAGGTGCCGTTGGTCTGGACGGTCACTCCCCAGTTGTCGCCGCTGCCGTTCGGTTTCGCGGTCAGCACCTGCGCACTGGGGTAACTCGCGCTGATGTTCCAGGTCGCCAGGATCTTCTCCGGCGACGGCACGTTCATCGTCACCGTCCAGTTGCTCGAACCGCTCACCGACACATTCAGGTTGTACCGGTCACTCCACTGCTGACCCGCCGACAACGTCGCGGTACAACCCCCACCTCCACCACCGCCACCGCCGGTGCCGCCGCCACCACCGCCGGTGCCGCCGCCGGAACCGCCGTCGGTCACCGTGATGTTGGAGTTGCCGCTGCTCTGGTAGCCCTCGGTCGCGAGGATCATGTAGTTGAAGTTGCCGAGGTTCATCCCGTGGCCGGCCCAGGCGTCGAAGTGGTTGCCGGTGGTGATGGTGCCGCCGGTGCGCTTGGACTGGCGGACGCTCCAGTACTGGTTGAAGGTCCTGGTGCCCTCGATGGAGGGGGCGTTGACGCGGGTCGTCTCGTAGATGTCGTACGTGCCGCCGTCGCTGGTGACCGTGCCCTTGTAGGTGCCCGTGGGCCGGTAGGTGCCCCAGTTGTCGACGACGTAGTACTCGACGAGCGGATTGGTCGTCCACCCGTACAGGGACAGGTACGCGTTGCCGGACGGGTTGAAGCTGCCGGAGTAGTTGACGGCCTTGCGCCCGCCGGTGCTCCAGCCCTTGCCCGCGACGAAGTTGCCGCTGTTGCTCCAGGAGGTGCCGTAGTTGCCGCCGGATCCGAGGTTCATGGAGGTCGAGCCGCCGCCGTCGGTCCAGAACGAGTAGTAGTAGCCGTTGTTGGTGCCGGTCTGGTTCGAGGTGATGACCGTGTCGGCGCTGGCGGTGCCGGGGAGGGTCATCGCCGCGACGGCGACCAGTGCGATGGCCCAGGCACTCCTGACGAGCAGTCTCAAGCGGCCGCCTCTTCGGCCCTTGGGTCGTGCGAGCGCGTTCATGTCCGTGCTCCCTCCTCGTGGGGCTGACGACGACCGAGTGTTGAACTGAGCATGCCGACTGTCAACAGTTTCGGCACGAGTTTCGAAAGCTTCGCAATCGACGCCACCCTCCGAACGATCAAAACTCGCAGCTCAAACACGCACTGCGGCATTCAAGAGCGGGACCACTCACCGGAACATCGAATTCGGAGATCAAAACGATGAGCGTTGGTCTCGAAAGTTTCGATGATCTTACGACCGCGCATGACGGAGCCCCGGCCGGCCCCCGTGGGACGGGGGCCGGCCGGGGCCGGTGCGTACGTTCGTGCGTGTGTCTTCGTGCGTGTGCGTTCGTGCGTGTGTCTTCGTGCGTGTGCGTTCGTGCGTGTGTCTTCGTGCGTGTGTCCTGCCGTGCGGCGACCGTCAGACGCGCTGCCAGAGGGCGGGGACGTTCGGCGGCTCCCAGCCCGGGTAGGCGGTGTGGCCCTGGAGGCACCGGTAGCTGACGCCGTTGTAGGTCACGACGTCACCGGCCGCGTAGGTGGCGCCCACCTGCCAGGTGGTGTCGCCGCCACCGCCGGGCACGGTGAGGGTGTAGGTGGTGGTGTGGCTGGCCTCGCCCGTTCCCGTGATGGTGAGGGTGTACGTGCCGCCGGAGGTGCCGGCGGCGACCTGGACGGTGGCGGTCGAGGACTGGCCGGAGGTCACCGAGGACGGGCTGAACGACACGCTCACACCCGCCGGGGCGCCGGACGCCGACAGCCTGACGCTCTGGGCGTTTCCGCTGGTGGTGGCGGTGGATACGGTCACCGAGGCGGACGAGCCGGGCGAGACCGTGCCGGTGGCGGGGTTGGCGGAGATCGAGAAGTCGTTGGCCGGGGCGGGCGCGTCACCGACGGCGGTCTTCCAGATCGTGTACGCGATCCCGTCCGCGCTGCGGTTCAGCGCGGTGGCGTTGATGTTGCTGGTGGTGTCGCAGGCGGAGTGGTAGCACGAGTCGTAGGCGCGGCCCGCGGTGCCGCCCCACTTGGCGGCCTCGGAGGCGGACTTCACGGCCGAGGCTCCGGTGGCGTAACCGGAGGTGGGGATGCCCACCTGCTGGAAGGAGTAGTCGTCGGAGCGGCCCTGGCCCTCGACGTTCTCCTGCGGGGCCAGGCCCAGGGAGTCCCAGTAGGCCTTCATCGGCGCCGAGGCGGCCGAGTTCAGGTTGTTGACGAAGTAACCCGCGTTGGTCGAGGCGACCATGTCGAAGTTGTAGTACGCCTTGATCCGGGCGCGTTCGGTCGTGGAGAGCGAACGGGCGTAGAAGTCGGAGCCGTTCAGGCCCTGCTCCTCATCGGTCCACCAGGCGAAGCGGACCCGGTTCTTCATGGTGGGGTTGGACTGCGCCAGGGTCAGCGCGTTCTCCAGGAGCGCGGCGGAGCCGGAGCCGTTGTCGTTGATGCCGGGCCCGGCGGACACGCCGTCGAGGTGCGCGCCGAACATGTATACGTTGTTCGCGTCGCCCTGCGGCCACTCGGCGATCAGGTTGTTGCCCGCTCCCGCGGTGCAGCCGGAGGTGCAGCTCTGCTCGGTGACCGTGTAGCCCGCCGTCTGGAGCCGGTCCTTGACGTAGGCGAGCGAGGCCCGGTAACCGGCCGTGGTGGAGCGGCGGTTGCCGCCGTTCTGCGAGGCGATGGTGTTCAACTGGGTCAGATGCGCCTGCACCTTGGCCACGTCGACGTCCGGCGGGGTGGACGGGTTGCCGCCGCCACCGCCGGCCACCCTCAGCGCGTACTGGGCGGTGTGGGTCTTGGCTCCGGCGGTGCCCGTGACGGTGATCTGGTAGGTCCCGGCGGCCGTGGCCGAGGAGGTGGAGACCGTCATCGTGGAGCTGCTGCCGGAGGTGACCGTCGCCGGGCTGAAGGAGACGTTCACCCCGGCCGGCGCGCCGGAGGCGGTCAGCGAGACCTGCTGGGCGCTGCCGGAGACGGTGCTGGTGTTGACGGTGGCGCGCGCCGAGGCGCCCGCGTCGACGTCTCCCGAGGTGGGGCTGAGCGCCAGCGAGAAGTCGGTCTGCTCCCCCGTGCAGGTCGGGTCGCCGGTCTGCGCGGTCACGCTGATCGCGTCCCAGGCGGCCTTGGTGGAGTTGAACAGGGAGCAACTGGCGTCGAGGTTCTTCGCCGTGGTGAGCGTGGCGGTGCGGTAGCGCTTGTACGTCATGCCGCTGGTCTTGAGCAGCATGCCGCCGTAGAAGATCTTGCCCGCGTTCTGGATGCCGACGCCGGTGACGGTGGAGTTGTTGCAGGTGGGGCTGGAGGGCTTGCCGCCGCCGGGGTTGGAGCCCTCGGCCAGCAGGTAGAACCAGTGGTTGAGCGGGCCGGCCGCCGCGTGCTCCTCGGTCGACGGGATCGACGCGGAGTAGCAGTTGGGGTTGTTGCTCACCAGGCTGGGGTTGTACATGTTGCGGATCGGGCCGCGGCCCTGGAGGTTGATCATCTCGCCGACGGTGTAGTCGGGAGTGTCGTACGGCGCCGGCTCGTTGGCGTACGCCTCGGTCAGGGCGCCCATGATGTCGCCGGTGGCCTCGCCCAGTCCGCTCTCGTGGTTGGCGCCGCCGGGGGTGAAGGAGTCCAGGCCGTGGCCGAACTCGTGGCCCACCACGTCGATCCCGGCGATCCACTCGTTCGCGCTGTTGTGGCCGATGGTGATGGTGGAGCCGTCCCAGTACGCGTTCAGCTCGTTGAGGCCGACGCGGACCGGCCAGCTCCCGCCGTTGCCGTCGTGCCCGTTGCGGCCGAGCCAGTTCTTGAGCATGTCCGATTCCTTCTGCGCGGCGAACATCGCGTCCACGCAGCCGGTTTCCTTGCTCGTGGGGTTGCCGGTGCCCCAGGTGTCGGTCGCCTTGGTGAACAGGCCGCCGCTGTAGTCCGAACACTGCAGTCCGGGCCGGGTGGTGTCGCGCAGCACGTAGGAGGTGCCCGACCGGGAGGTGTCGATGGTCAGCGGGTTCGGGCCGTTCCACTTGCTGGTGCCGCTGCCCGCCCGTACGTCGTCGTAGGCGTCGACGACCTTTCCGGTGCGCGCGTCGACGAAGACGTGCAGCCGGCTGGGGGCGTTCGCCTTGGTGCGCCCGGTCAGCACGGTCTCCCAGGCGAGGGTGGCGCGGTCGCCCTCGGCCCGCACCACCAGCCGCCGGGAGTCGACCTTCTCGGTCTTCGCGAGCCTGGTCCGGCTGGTGCGGACCGCCTGTGCGGCGGTGACCCGGGCCTTGGTGGAGAGCGCGATCCTGGCCTTGGTGGCGGACTGGACCGAGCGGACCCGGCCGTCGCCGTCGGCGAGGACGACCACGTCGCCGCCCACCACGGGCAGGCCCCGGTAGGTGCGCTCGTAGGCGACGGAGTACAGGCCCTTGACCCAGGGGGTGACCTGTCGCCGGTCGTACTGCTCCTCGGGGCCCTTGGCCAGCGCGTCGAGGCCGCTGCGTGCCGCCTGGTCGGCGGCCGCGACGGCTCTGGCGACGGGGGCCGGATCCGGCTTGCTCGGGGGCGCGGCGTGGGGCGCGGCCGAGGCGAAGGCGGCCGGCATCACCACCCCTCCCAGCGTCAGGGCCAGGGATGTCCCGGCCACCGCCAGCTTTCTCAGCATCGTTGCTCCTTGTGAGAGGTCGTGAGGCTCACCCGGCGCGCGCATAGGCATGCTCATGCCAATCTGATCGCCGGTGTCCGCGGTACGTCGGTGTCTCCGCCCGCCCCGCGCCGGGGTGGCATGCCACGCCGCCGGGCTGGCCGAACCCTCACATCGCCCCGCCCCCGGGTCAACGGATCGCGGCCCGTCGTCCCGTCCTGTCAAAAACCGGCAAAGGCGCGGGGCGCCGGGAGGCGCTCAGATCCCCGCGGCCGGCAGCCGCTCGCGGTACTCCCTGACCTCCGGCACGTCGCCCCAGCGGGCGAGCAGCCTGCCGTGCAGTCCGCGCAGCTCGGCGTTGATCATCAACTCGGTCGAGGACACCGCCTCGTCGAGCACCGGGGCCGCCAGGGCGACCGCCGCGCCCGGGTCGCCCGCGCACGCCCAGCTGTCGGCCAGGCGCAGGGTGAGCAGCAGCCGGGTCTCCCGCATCAGCGGCGGCAGTTGGGCACGCGACCGCGCGGTGGCGTCGACGGCGCGCCGCGCCGTCACCCGGTCACCGGTCACGGCGGCCAGGTCGCGCAGCGCCCCGCCGATCGCCGATTCCACCCTCATCTCGCCCTCGGCTCCGGACAGCCAGGGCGCCTCCAGGCGGTCCCGGTGGCCGAGGCGGGCGAATCCGCGCCGCGCCAGGGCGATGTGCCGCCGGCACTCGGCGACGTCGTGGCCGAGCGCGTGCCCGCGTGCCCGGTACAGGTGCGAGAGGGTGACCGTCCACCGCCGCCCGGGGTCCACCGCGCCGATGGCCTCGGCGTACGCCAGGGCCGACCCGGCGTCCCGGTCGAGCCGGACCAGGGTGCACATGTCACTGAGCAGGGTCGCCCGGGCCGGGACGTCCTGCACCGCGTCCGCCCAGCCCAGCCCGTGGCCGAACCAGGCCATGCCGATGCTGCTCTGTCCGCGCTGCATCCGCAGCCGCCCGGCGACCTGGGCGTACTGGGCGGCCAGCCGCAGTTGCCCGTACGGCAGCCGGCCGGTGGAGTTCACCGCCCCGGCCCACCGCACCAGGGCCCGTAACAGCCGTTCCACCGTGGTCACTCCGTCGGACGCGCCCCGGTGCAGCGCCCCGCGGATCAGACAGGCCAGGACCGCGGTGAGCGCGTGCAGCAGCTCCGGCTCGTTGCCCGTGAGGCCGTCGAACCCGCCCTGCGGCGCGGTCAGCCCGTCCAGCAGGTCCGGTGTTCCCGCCCGGTCGGGCACCGCACAGCCCGCCGTGCCGTGCAGCGGGCACGCCAGCCCCTCGGCGGGCAGCTCCGACGGCCACAGCACGGGGTCCAGCACGTCCTGGCCGACGGGGGCCGCCCCGCCGCCCGGTACCGGGGCGAACAGCCGGGGGTCCGCCGGCGGGCGGTCGGGGCGGTACGGCGTCCCGCACGGCGCGGCGACGACCGCCGCCAGCTCGCCGCCGGTCCCCAGGACGGAGTCGAGCCGGCCCACGAGCCCGGCCGGCGGTTCGCGCAGCCCCGCTTCGAGCCTGCTGATGAGACTGTGGTGGTACCCCACCTTCAGTCCGAGCTGCGACTGGGTCAGCCCGGCCTGTCTGCGCCGGGCCCGCAGCCGACGCCCGAACTCCGCCCAGGACTCGACCGGCTGTGCAGTCTCCACGGACCTGCCCCTCCTGACGAAGGCCCCGCCGCCGCCGGCGTGACGCCGGGTGCTCCATGTCTGCGCGCATCCGGGCCGGGCGGGGCCGGCCCGCGCGCCGCATGCCCGGACGTGGGTGGGCGCGCGCCCCGGGGGGCGCGCGCCGACGTGGCCGGGGTCAGGCCGGGCAGGCTCCCAGGTCCTCCCAGACGCCCCACTGGCCGGTGGTGCCGGGCTTGTCGCCCGTCACCCACCACTTGGCGCGCCAGTTGTGGCCGTCGTAGGAGACGGTGTCGCCGCCGTTGTAGACGCGTGCGGGGTCCCAGGCCGCCGCGGTGCAGGTGGTGCCACCGCCACCGCCACCGCCGGTGCCGCCACCACCACCGGTGCCACCGCCACCGCCGGTGCCGCCGATGTTGACGTCGACGCAGGAGTAGAAGGCGTTGGCGGTGTCCGCGATGTTCCAGACGGCGAGCACCTTCTGACGGCCGGTGAAGCCGCCGAAGTTGACCTGCTGGCTGACGTCGGCGGCGGGCTGCTGGTTGTTGCCGGCGAACTCGGCGATCTTCTGGTTGCCGATGAAGTACTGCCAGTTGCTGGTGGAGTGCCGTGCCGAGTTGTGCCAGGTGAACGTGGCGCTCGATCCGACCGTCGTGACCTGCCAGGGCTTGCTGTCGTCGTCGAGCTCGGCGTACTCGGCGTGTCCGCCGCTGCAGCTGCGCAGGCCCTTGGGTCCCTCGACGCTCTGCGGCTCGTACTTGATCTGGCCGCAGGAGACGACGCCCTCGGCGCACTGCTCCTGCCGGCTCGTGGGCAGCGTCACCCAGCCATGGGCGCTGGCCGAGCTCGCCGGAAGGCTGACGGCGAGCAGGGGGGCGACCAGTGCGCCGACGGCGACAGCCACTCGTCTTTTCGTGTTCATGCCATGCCACTTCCTTCGGTGTACATCGAGACCGCCGCCACAGGAGGGGGGCGCGGGAGCCGACGCTGGTCTGGACCTCGCTTACTAGGTCTAGACCATAGCCACGAACCGGGTTCGGTCAAGAGCCCGGACGAGGCGAACTGTCGCTTGGCGGAAGCTACTTCGGAGTTCAGATCTCGTCGGCAACTTCTCGCGGCATTGGTCTAGACAAGGAGGCTCACGTGATGAACAGTTCCTCTGCACGTGCGTGTCACCAGGACGACGCCAGGCCCGTCACCACGTTGCGCGGCGCCCGACACACGCGCGCCGCCGGACGCACCACCCACCGGAGCACCGCCCCGAGCACCATGCGCCGACGCCGTCCGGGCCGGCGGTCCCGCACTCCCCGCCCAGCCTCGCACCGCCCCCCACCGCGGCGCAGCTCCCCTGAGGTCGCTGCGCGAGAGAGGAGCCCCACCGATGGAAGCACTGGAGAGAAGCAAGGAGCACGTGCTCGGACTTTTCCGGATCGTCGTGGGGCTGCTCTTCGCCTGCCACGGGGCCGCCGCCCTGTTCGACGTCCTGGGCGGTCCGCACGGGGCCAAGCCCCACCTCGCCGAGTGGCCCGGCTGGTGGGCCGCCGCCATCCAGCTCGTCGGCGGCGCGCTGGTCCTGTGCGGTCTCGGCACCCGCACCGCGGCCCTGCTGTGCTCCGGGTCCATGGCGTACGCCTACTTCGACGTGCACCAGAGCCAGGCGCTCTTCCCCATCGAGAACGGCGGCGAACCGGCGGCCATGTTCTGCTGGTCCTTCCTCCTCATCGCCGCCCTCGGACCCGGCCGGTGGGCCCTGGCCTCCCTCGTCCCGTTCCGCCGGCGGACCGACACCGGGAGCCTCCGCACCACGTACTCCCGGGACACCCCCACATCCGTGTGAGCGGACGGCCGGCGTCCCCGCCCGGCCCCGGTCCGACTGCCGCGACCCGGCCGAAGGGCGCCTCGACGCCCCCGGTCGGTACCGGCCGGGGGCCGCGCACCGGAGCCCTCGGCGCCCTTCGGCACCAGACGGACCGGCCCCGTGTCCGTCGGCCCCGGCGCACCGGTGGCAGGACCCGAGCAGCATCGAGCCGCGCGTCTGCGGTGGAGCGGGGCGCAGCGTCGCCGGCGGGTTCGTCGGCGCTTGCGGGCGAGCCGCGCTTCGTGGATCCGGGGAACCGACGGGCCCGCGCGCCGTGGGACGGGTCCGCCCCACGGCACGCGGGCGCTTGCGGTCGCGAACGTGGCCGCTCCGGCTCCTTTGGCCGCGTCGCCTCCCGACAGCCGCCCGAAGCCGCCGTGCCGGTCGCTCCGTGGCCGGGCGCGCGGAGTCCTACCGGGTCCCGTCCGTCGCCGTGGCCGTCGTGAACGGCAGGACGAGGCGGGACGTGTGCGCCGCGTCCCGGTGGATCTCGTGGGTGACGGGGCGGCCCACCGGCAGGTGGAAGGCGTCCGGCGGCAGCAGCGAGTTGTGCGCGTCGGCGAGCGGTTCGTCGTTCGACAGCTCCGCCACCAGGCGGTGCCCCGGCCGGAACGTGGCGGCGAACGGGTAGAGCCGCAGCAGGTACTCCTCGATCCTGCCGGGCTCGACCGGCACCGCACGGGCGTGCGGGTGGTACGGGTCGCCCTCGGTGGTGCGCGCCTCGTCGAGCTCGCGGTGGGAGGCCTTGAGGTAGCCGGTGGTGATGAGCTGCCGCTTGCCGCCGGGGGACTCGTCCCACAGACGCAGGATGACGCTGGTGTCGTCCTGGTCGATCTCGGCGAACAGGTGCGCCGCACCGCTGCCGATCAGCCGGGCGGGCTCCTCGAACGGCTCGGTGCTCCGCCTGAGCACCTCCACCTTGTCGGTGACGGTGGGCGGCGCCTGGTAGAAGCCGTCGGGGGCGGCGTGTTCGGCGCCCACGTACTCGGGCTCGAAGGAGAGCTTGTGCAGCGGGCGCAGGTGGAGCGACCGGTGCTCGATCTGCCGGGGCGGTCACTGCGCCGCGGTGACCACCTCGCGCGAGCCCTGCGATCAGGTCGCACACCCTCGGGACCGGGTCGGTCGCGGTGCGTGACGATGCGATGTCTCTCGAGGCGCAGCGCGCACGGCACACGTCCGGGCCCGGTACGGGTACGGCCCGGCGGCACAGGGGAAGGCGGCTGCGACGGTGACGGACAACGGCGAGGGCGGGGGCGCCGGGCAGGGCGGAGGGGGGCGGGAGCTGCGAGCCCGAACTCCCACCGCGCCACTGGACTGCTGCTCGACGTCCGGCGTGGACACACTTCGCCTCCCGTCCGGGACGGTGGTGGGGGAAACCCGACCTGCCACACACCTTTCAGGTCCACTGCGTCCCATGAAACGCCCTGCTGCACTGGGATACTCCAGTTCCCGACCGCGCCGAGGACACAGCCGACATGCCCCAGATCGCCGACGTTCGCCTGCCCGTCGTCCAGTTGGTCAAGGTCTCCGTGGACTACCGCGGCGCCAGGGGCGACCGGGCGGCGCTCCGGGAAGCGAGCGTCGGCTTCCCGGAGCGCACGCTGACGGCGATCGTGGGTGCTCCCGGCGCGGGCAAGAGCACCCTCCTGCGGTGCGCCGCGGGCCTGGAGCGACCCAGCCGGGGCAGGGTCTTCCGGGGCTCCCGGGAGCTGGGCGCCATGGACGAGCGGGAACTCACCGCGCTGCGGAGCCTCTTCGTCCCGCAGCGGCCCGAGACGTTCCCGACGCTCAGCACGTACGAGGACGCGGACCGGACGTCGGGCGCCGACGGCGGCGAGGCCCGGCGGACGGCCGTCGTGGAGACGCTGCGTCAAGTGGGTCTGGACGAGGAGGCCGGACTCAATCCGGCCGGGCTCTCCGCCGGGCAGCGAAAGCGCCTCGCCATCGCCCGGTGTCTGCTGATGAACCCCGAGGTCCTCTTCGTCGACGAACCGGCGGATTCACTGGACGACGCGGGCGGACGCCTGGTCATGGCCGCGCTGCGCGCGATGGTGGAGCAGGCCGGGCGTACCGTCGTCGTGGTCACCCGCGATCCGGAGGTGGCGGCCTGCGCGGACCGGGTCGTCCTCCTCGTCGGCGGCCGTGTCATCGGCAAGATCGACTGGCCGACGGCCGACGAGGTCGCCGCCGAACTCGCACGACAGCGGCCGTGAGACGACCCGCCGCACGGTCCGCCCGGACGTCGGGCGGCGCGGGGCGCGCGGTGGTGGGGGAAACCCGACCTGAAGGTCTCGACCTGGCTCTCCTGACCCGGCAGGACGCTCCCGCTGCAATGGACGGGTGCTGATTCGTCGGGCTCGACTCCGTCCGGAAAGCCGGGAACTGTGGTGCGGCGGCTGGCTCCTGGCCGCCGTGTGGGCCGCCGTCTTCCCGTTGATCACGGCCCCCGAGCCGCACCGTCTGTGGGGCGTGTCCGCCTGCCCGGCTTACCTCTGCGCGGCCGTCGCCGCGCTGTCGTCGCGCCGGTACGGCCGCGCCGTCTCGGTCTGGCTCGCCGTCGCCGGCGCCGTCGTCGTGCCCCTGGCGGTGTTCGCGCTGACCGGCACGGCCCAGAGTGAGGTCGGTGTGGTCGAGCGCTCCGGGCTGCTGACGCTGCGGCACGCCACACCGTACCTGACGGACCCCGGCTCGGTGGCCGAGGTCACCCCGTACCTGCCGGGCATGGCGGTGTTCGGGCTGCCGCGTGCGGTGCTGGGCGACGGTGGCCCGCTGCCCGGGCTCCTGGGCGACGCCCGGCTCTGGTGCGCGGCGGCGTTCGGCGGCTGTCTGTGGGCGGCGTGGCGCGCGTCCCGGCGCCGGGACGGCCGTCCACAGGCGGCCCCGGGCGGCGTGGTGGGCCGGGACGCCGTCGTCGGGTTCGTCGCCTCGCCCGTCGTGGCGCTCCCGCTCTGCGTCAGCGGCGTGGACCTGCCGCTGACCGGTCTGCTGTTCCTGGCCCTGGCGTACGCGGCGCGGCGGCGGCCGGTGGCCGCCGGGCTGGCGCTCGCCGCCGCCTGCTCCCTGAAGTGGACGGCGTGGCCCGCCGTCGCGGTGGTCGCGGCGCTGCTCGCCCACCGGGGCGGGGCCCGGGAAGCCGTGCGCGGTGCGGCCGTAGCGGTGGGGGGCGCCGTCCTGCTCGTCTCGCCGGGCGCGCTGCTGTCGCCCGGTCCGCTGGTGCGCCAGGTGTTCGCGTTCCCGATGGGACGCGGACCGTGGGAGACCCCGGCGGCCAGTCCGCTGCCGGGCCGACTGCTCGCCGGCCTCGGGCCGACCGGCTGGTACGCGGCGGCGGCGCTGCTGCTGGCCGGTGGACTGGCCGTCGCGGTGTCCCTGGTGGCCCGGCCGCCGCACGGCCTGGTCTGCGCCGCCGACCGGCTCGCCGCCGGACTGTGCGTGGCGTTCCTCCTCGCGCCGGCCGGGCGTTTCGGGTACCTCGCCCTGCCGGCCGCCCTGGCCGTGCTCGCCCGGCTGCTGGGCGGCGGCCGCCGGGAGGAGCCCGCGCCCGAGGTCGCCGTAAGGGCTGTGCCACCCGCGCGCCGGGCCCCGGTTCCGGTTCCGTGGGCCGCCCGTTGAGCGTCCGCCGTAACCTGCGTCGGCCTCCCGCCGGGCGGACGTGCGCGGTGCGGTCAGACCGGCGGGGCCTCGCGGCGCAGGTGGGCGAGGACCGCCAGGACCCGGCGGTTTCCCTCGGCCGGGTCGAGCTCCAGCTTCATGAAGATGTTGCTGGAGTGCTTGACCACCGACGCCTCCGTGATGGTGAGCCGCTGCGCGATGGCCTGGTTGTTGAGGCCCTCCGCCATGAGGGCCAGCACCTCCCGCTCGCGGGGCGTGAGGCGCCGCAACGGCTCGTCGGCGGTCCGCTGCTGCAACAGCACCCGGACCACCTCCGGGTCGATCACGGTCTGTCCGCCGGCGACCCGGTCCAGCGCGTCGAGGAAGTCGGTGACCTCCCCGACCCGGTCCTTCAGCAGGTACCCGAGCCCTCCCTCGGCCGACGAACCGCCGCTGAACAACTGGGTCGCGTAGGCCGTGGCGACGTACTGCGACAGCACCAGCACCGGTAGGCCCGGGTGCCGGCCGCGCAGTTCGAGCGCCGCCTTCAGCCCCTCGTCGCGGAAGTCCGGCGGCATGCGCACATCGGTGATGACCACGTCCGGCCGGTCGGCGTCCACGGCGCGCGCCAGTTCACCGGCGTCGCCGACGGCGGCGGTCACCTCGTGCCCGACCCGGGACAGCAGTTCCACCAGACCGGCGCGCAGCAGGACGGAGTCCTCGGCGAGCACTACGCGGCGCACGGCACCTCCACCCGCAGTTGCGTGGGTCCGCCGACCGGACTTGTCACGACGAGTCTCCCTTTCAGAATGGCCACCCGGTCCGCCAGCCCCTGGAGGCCGGCTCCGGCGGCCGGGTCCGCGCCGCCGCGCCCGTTGTCGGTGATGAGCAGGACCAGCCTGTCGTCGCGCAGCCGGCCGACGACGGCGACCCGGTCGGCCCCGCTGTGCTTGGAGGCGTTGGTCAGCGCCTCGGTGACGGTGAAGTACGCCGTCGTCTCGACGGCCGGCGGCAGCCGGTGCGGCAGATCGACGTCGACGGTCACCGGGACGGGGTTGCGCAGGGCGAGTTCGGCGAGGGCGGCGGGCAGCCCGTGGTCGGTGAGGACCTGGGGATGGATGCCGCGCACCAGGGAACGCAACTGGTCCAGCGCCTGGCGGGCCTCGCCGCGGGCGCGGGCGACGAGCGCGGTGGCCGGCGAGTCCTGGCCGCGCAGCTCCAGTTCGGCCAGGCCCAGGGTCATGCTGAGCGCCACGAGCTGCTGCTGGGCGCCGTCGTGCAGATCGCGTTCGATGCGCCGCCGCTCGGCTTCGAAGGCGTCGACCAACCGGGCGCGGGAGCGGGTCAGTTCGATGACCCGGCTGCTCAGGTCCTCGTCCCGCGCCGACAGCAGGGACTGGGCGACCCACACCTGCGCGCCGGTGAGCAGCCCGCCCACGTACACCGAGACGAGCAGTCCGAGCAGGCCCGCGGCACTGCCCGGCAGGGCCGCGACGGGGTCGGAGATGGGCCGGCCGGGCATCAGCATCACCGTGTCGGGGGCGATCGCCCACACGATGACCGGCGTCGCCGTCAGCATCACCGACAGCCCGAGCAGGGCGGTGAAGCCGATCCCCGTGGCGGTGAAGACGACGCCCAGGGCGAGGGTGTACCCCAGTTCCCGCCAGGTGGCCCGCTCGCGCAGCCGGGTGCGCAGCCACGGCCAGGCGCCCGTGCCGGGCAGGGAGCCGTGCGGGTCCAGGAGGGGCTCCGGTTCGACGAGCCGTAACCGGCGCCGCTCCAGGGCGGCGACGGGGATGCCCGAGACGGCGACCCCCATGAGGACGAGCAGTCCGACGCCCAGCACGGACAGGCCGACGCCGGCGAAGAGGAGGGCGGCCAGCAGGAGGAGCGTGACGGAGCCCATGACGGTGCCGCTCACCAGGAACGCCCAGCACCGCGGCGGCCAGGTGGAGAGGGCGAAACGCAAGGGCCGCCGTCGCATGGCCTCCCAGACGGCGACGGTCATGGTGGCTGTCCCTCCGGGGCGGCGCTGCGGGTCCACCGGTTACTCTAACCGGCCGCCGCGCCCCGGCGGATGGTAGGGAAAACCCGCCCCCCAGGTCTCCGCGCAGGCCCACTGACCTGGGCGGCCCGCTCTGCTGGACTGGGAGCATGTCACTGCTCACCGATATCCAGCTCCCCGCCGTCCAGCTGGCCGCGGTCTCCAAGAGCTATCCGGGCGGCGCGGGACGCGTCCCGGTCCTGCGGGAGGTCAGCCTGGGCTTTCCGCAGCGGGCGCTGACCGCTGTGATGGGCCCGTCCGGCTCCGGCAAGACGACGCTGCTGAACTGCGCGGCCGGCCTGGACCGGCCCGACAGCGGCAAGGTCCTCCTGGGCGACACGGACCTCGCCGCCTGCGACGAGCGGGAGCTGACGGCGGTGCGCCGCGGCCGGATCGGCTTCGTCTTCCAGCAGTTCAACCTGCTGCCGATGCTGAACGCGTACGAGAACGTGGCGCTCCCGCTGCGGCTGCGCGGCGGGTCCGTGAAGCGGACCCGGGTCATGGAGGCGCTGCGCGAGGTGGGGCTGGAGGACAAGGCGGACCGGCGGCCCGCGCAGCTCTCCGGCGGCCAGCAGCAGCGCGTGGCGATCGCGCGGACGCTGGTGGCCGAGCCGGAGATCGTCTTCGCCGACGAGCCGACCGGTTCCCTCGACCGGCGCAGCGGTCGGCAGATCATGGAGCTGCTGCGCGCCGTGGTCGACCGGTCGGGGCGCACGGTCGCCATGGTGACCCACGATCCGGCGGCCGCGGCCTGCGCGGACCGGGTGGTGTTCCTCTCGGACGGCGAGGTCGTCGGGCGGCTCGACCACCCCACGGCCGACGCGGTCGCCCGCCGGCTGAGCCTGTGGGAGCGGTGATGTGGCGGATCTCGGTGCGGTCGGTCCGGCACTACTGGGCCCTGTTCGCCGGTACGTTCGTGGCCCTCGCGCTCGGCGTGGCGCTGATCGGGGTGTCCGCCTCGGCGCTGGCCGCGACCTGGGCGGTGCCGGCGTCGTCGGGTGGCGACCACCCGTCGGTGACGCTCACGGACGGCGCCGGCCGGCCGCACACCCTCTCCAGCGGTGACCTGGACCTGGGCGGGGTGCAGAGCGTGCTGGCGTTGGCCGGGGTGGTGTCCGCGTTCGTGACGGTGTTCGTCATCGCCGGCACCTGCGCGTTCGGCATCGCCCTGCGCCGTCGCGACATGGGGCTGCTGCGCCTGGTGGGCGCGGGCGGGCCGCAGGTGCGCCGGATGGTGCTGGGCGAGTCACTGGCGGTGGCGGTGCCCGCAGCCCTGGTGGGGTGCGCGGTCGCCGCCGCGGTCGCGCCGGTCGCCGTTCAGGCGCTCGACGGCACCGGCCTGTCCCCGGTCGATTTGCGACAGGGACCGTTGCTCTGGCCGCTTCTGTTCGCGGCGGGCAGCGGCCTGCTCATGGCCGTGCTGGGATCGCTGGCCGCGTCGGGGCGGGCCGCCCGGGTCGGCCCGGCGGAGGCGCTGCGCGAGGCGGACCTGGACGCCCGGACGATGACGGTGGGGCGCGCGGTGACGGGCGTGCTGACGCTGGTGACCGGTGCGCTGATGCTGGCGCTGGCCCCCGGCGCCGGGGCGGAGGCGGCGACTCCGCTGGCGCTGTTCGGCTCGATGGCGCTGGCCGTCGCCGCCACGCTGCTGGGGCCGGTGTACCTGCCGCCGCTGCTGAGGCTGCTGGCGCTGCCGCTGCGCTGGGCCGACCCGGTGGCCGGGCGGCTGGCCGCGGAGTCGGCGCGCACCTCGCGGCGGCGTACGGCGTCCCTGGTGGGGCCGGTGCTGGCGATCCTGGCGATCGTCGGCTCCTTCACCACGGTGCTGTCCACCACGGGCGCGGCGTCGGAGGCGGACGACCGGGCACGTACCGTCGCGCAACTCGTCGTGGAGCCCGCCCGGGGCGACGCGCTGAGCGCGGCCGACGTGGCGGCGCTGCGGGCCGACCCGAGGGTGGCGGTCGTCTCGGCGCCCGCCGAGCTGGAGGTGGCGGTGGCGGGACCGGACTCGGTGTGGCGGGAGCAGGCGGCGGTCGCGGACCCGGCCGCGCTGGCCCGTACCCACCGGATCACCGTGGCCGGCGGTTCCCTCGGTCCGCTCCGGCCGGGAACCGTCGCCGTGTCACGGGAGTTCGCCGACTGGTACGGGCACCGCGTCGGATCGACGGTGACGTACGGGCTGTTCGGCGGCCGGCCGGTCAAGGCCCGCGTGGTGGCGGTGCTGGACGGCGGGTCGGCCGTGCCCTCGCTGGTGCTGCCGCCCGGTTCGCGGGGCGCGGCCGCGGCCCCGGCCCGTGCCGACGTGCTGCTCGGCGCGCGGGCCGCGGGCTCGGCGCGGGCGGTGGCCGCCGAGCTGACCGCGCGGGTGGGCGCGGACCGGGTCCGGGTGGTGCCGTCGGCGCGGTGGTTCGCGCAGGCCTCGACCGACCAGGACCGGCTCAACCGGCTGGTGCTGGCGGTGCTGACGGTGCCCGCGTCGCTGTACGCGCTGATCGCGGTGGCGGGCACGCTGGTGATGTCGTACAGCCGGCGCGGACGGGAGATCGCGGGCATGCGGATGCTCGGCGTCAGCGCGGGTCAGGTGCGCCGGATGGCGCTGTGGGAGACGCTGTCCACCTCCGCGCTGGGCGTGCTGGTCGCGGCGGCGGTGGTCGCGGCGGGGGCGCGGGCCTACCAGGGGGCGCTCACGGTGTTCGGTGGCCGGGCGCCGCTGAGCGTGGAGTGGGGGATGCTCACGGCGCTCACCGCGGCGTGCGTGCTCATGGGCGTGGTGGTGAGCCTGGCGGCGACCGGCCGTTTGCTCCGGCAAGCCGGGGTCGCGATGATCACTTCCCGCCAGTAGCCCGTCCGGCCCGTTCTCACGCGGCGCTCGGCGTAGCGTCACCCATCGGGGGGCACCTATGCTGATAGCCCCCCACACGGCTTCAATTCCCTTCACCATTGGGCGGCTCATGCCCGGCGGGGTTGGCACGATCCTAACGAGCAGGAGTCTCCATGCGCGTCGCGATCGCCGAGGATTCCGCGCTCTTGCGAGCCGGAATGGCGAGGCTGCTGGCGGACGAAGGAATCGAGGTGGTCGCTTCGCTGAGCGACACCACGGGGGTTCTGGAAATGGTCCGGACCACCCGGCCGCATGTGGTCATCATGGATGTGCGCATGCCGCCCACGTTCACGGACGAGGGCATACGCGCCGCCCTGGAGATACAGAAACTCGGCACGGGCACCGCGGTGCTGCTGCTTTCCCAGTACGTGGAGCCCACCTACGCCGAGGAGCTGGTCCGGGACGCGCCGGCGGGAACGGGTTATCTGTTGAAGCAGCGCGTCGGGGACTTCGAGGAATTCCTTTCCGCCCTGCACCGGGTGGGGCGCGGGGAAACCGTCCTGGACTCCGATATCTTCAAACAGTTCGTCGGCAGTCCGCGTGAGAAGCGCGCCACCGAATTGCTGACGCCGCGCGAACGCCAGGTGCTCGAACTCATGGCGACGGGGCTGACGAACAGCGGGATCGTGAACCGGCTCGGTATTTCCGAACGGGCGGTGGAGAAGCACGTCACATCGATCCTCGGCAAGCTGCGGATTCCCAACTCGGGCGAGAACCACCGCCGGGTGCTGGCGGTACTTGAGTATCTGCGGGGCATGGAAAGGCTGAAGGACAGATCCGACTGAGCGGCATGGCCCGTAGCCCCGTGACACTCCCGGCTCCCTACCGTGTGGTCGCCGACCTGTTCTACCTCTCCGTGGGCAGCCTGGTCGGCCTGTTGCTGGCCCCCCTCCTGGCGGCCGCCCTGGCGCTGCGCGCCGTCTCCTGGCTCCTGTTCGTCGGCCTGCCGACGGTGGGGATCGTCGCCGTGCGCGGTAGCGCGGCGGCCATCCGGTGGACCGTTCCGGCGGCGCGGCGGCGGCCGTCCAGGACCGATCACGCCCTGGCGGAGGTGTTGCGTCAGGTGCCGGCCCGGTGGGCGGTCCTGCGCGAGGGCATGTCGTTCAGCCTGCCGCTGCTGCGGGCCGTCGCCGACCTGGAGCGCCTGCTCGCCCACTCGGTCCTCGGCGACCACGGGGACCCCTCGCACCGGTCCGCCGAGGAGACGGAACGTGAGCGCCGGTCCCCCGAGGCGGGCTGGGACGACGTCGGCTACCTCGGACTGCTGCTGCTCGGCACCGTCTGGCTGCTGCCGTTGGCGGCCCTGGTGTTCCCGGTCATCACGTTCGCCGTGGCGCTGCCCGTCGGGCCGCCCGAGCAACTGGCGTTCGGGCCCGGCGTGACCGTGGTGGTGACCGGGGCGCTCACCCGCCTGGCGGTCGCCGCCGCGTCCATGGCGGTCTTCTCCGCGCTGCTGGGACTGCTCTTCTGGATGGGCAAGCTGCGGGCCCGGATGGTGCGGCGCATCCTCAGCCGCTTCGACGAGGCCGAGGCGCGGTTGCGGGGACAGGCGGCCGAACGCCAGCGCATCGCGGCACTGCGGGTGAACGACGCCGATTACCGCCGGCTGGAAAGGGATCTGCACGACGGGGCACAGGCGCGCCTGGCGGTTCTGCTGATGCACCTTTCGCACGCGAAACACCGCCGGAGCGACGACGCGGAGTACCTGGCCGGACTCATCGACGAAACCCATCAGGAAATCGGCAAGGCGCTCGACGAGATCCGCGACCTGGTACGCGGAATCCAGCCGCCCATTCTGAGCGACCGCGGTCTCGACGCGGCCGTCACGGCATTGACGGAGCGGTTCCACGTTCCCGTGGTCGTGTCCAGCGCTCTCGAGCGGCGCCCGGATGTGAATGTGGAGTCGACCGCTTACTACATCGTCGCGGAATGCCTGGCGAACACGGTCAAGCACGCGTCCGCCACGCGCATTCACGTCCGTCTGGAGGAGCGGGACAACCAGCTCGTCGTCTCGGTGACGGACGACGGCTCGGGCGGCGCCTCGCTGACCGCCGGGACGGGCCTGCGCGGGCTGGAGGACCGGGCGGCGGCACTCAACGGGCGACTGGACGTCAGCAGTCCGCCCGGTGGACCGACGACGGTGACCGCCGCCCTCCCCTGGTCAGTGCACCCCATCTGACCTGTGAATTTTCCTTAAATCGAAATCTCTTGCCCTTTCTCGAACACGTGCTTGAGGATGAGTGGGTACGGCTACCCGCACCCACTCGGTACGGGTAGCCGTACCCGTGGGGCTCGACACGAGGGGGAGACGTGGAAGCGCATCTTGCGGCTCTGGCGGCGGACCGGCTGCGCGGTCTCGCGCACGGCCACTCCGTTCCCGGCGCCCAGCTGACCGTCCATCGGGCCGGGGAGAGCCTGTCGGTGGCCACCGGCGTGACGCGGGCCGGCACGGCCCGGCCGGTGACCGCGGACACCGCTTTCGCCCTGGGTTCGGTGACCAAGGCGTTCACCGCCACCGTCATCGCCCAGCTCGTCGGCGAGGGCGATCTCGCATGGGACGAACCGGTCGCCGAATACCTGGCGGAATTCGACGGGGCGGTGGACACGAGAATGTCCGCCATCACCCTCAGACACCTGCTCAGCCACACCGCCGGACTGGTCGCCGACCATGAACTCGACGACGCCGGGGAATCCTCCCTGGCGCGTTACACGGCGAGCGCCGCGATGACACTCCCCCTGTACGAACCCGGTCACCGCTTCTCTTACTCGAACACCGGCTACAACGTTGTCGGACGCGTCATCGAGACGGTCGGCGACATGAAGTGGCAGGCGGTCGTGGAGAATTCCCTCTTACGGCCGCTCGGCATCGAGCCGGTGTTCCTGACCGGCGGCCGCGCCACCGGTCCGCGTGCCACCGCCGACGGCCACGCCGTGCGGCCGGGCCGGGAGCGCACCCCCCACCCCGTCGGCCTCCACCTGCCGCCCGGCTGGGCGCCGGCGAGCGGACTCGCCGGCAGCGCCGACGACCTGGTCGCACTCGCCGCCCTGCACCTGGGCGCCCACCCCGACGCGGACACCCTGCTGCCCGCCGGGGAGCGTGCCGAGGTGGCCGCCCGGGTGCCCGCCGCCGACGCCTTCGGCATGGCCGACGGGTGGGGCCCGGGCCTGGCCCACTACGCCTCCCCCGACGGCCCCTGGCTCGGCCACGACGGCACCGCCGACGGCGGCAGCGCCCATCTGCGGTTCCACCCCGGCACCGGCACCGCCGTGGCTCTGACCACCAACGCGACCACCGGCACCCTGCTGTGGGCGGACGTCGTCGACCTGCTGAGGGAGCACGGCATACCCGTGGGCGACCACCGTCCCGCGCTCTCCGCCGCGCCCGCCGCGACGACCGGCCTGGACCGCTTCACCGGTGACTACCGCAACGGCGACACGCGCTTCGCCGTCCGCGCCCGCCACGACGGCGCCGCCCTGCGCCTGACGGACGCCACCGGGCTCACCGCCGACCTGGCGCTCCACGACGACCTGACGTTCACCGCGCGGCGCACGGACGCCGACACCGCCCCCTACACCGGCCGGTTCGTCGCCGAACCCGCCACGGGCGACGTCGTCCTCATGCAGCTCGGCGGCCGCTCCGCCCTGCGGACGACGGCCGCGTAACCACGCAACCCCGCCTCACCCGCCCCGGTCGCCGCGCCCCGGTCACCCGGCGCCGCGCCCCGGCGGGACCCCGACGGACGCCGCTGTGCTCCGTCCTTCCGACTTCCCCGGCTTCCGCGCCCCAGCCCTGGCCCACCCGTGCCCGGAAGCCGCCCTTTCCTGGAGGTACAAACGTGGCTCGCGCCGACGTGCCGGTGAACCGGGCAGTCCCCGACCAGATCGCGTTCTGGCGGACCCGACTGGACGGCGCCCCGTCCCTGGAGCTGCCGGCCGACCGGCCGCGCGCGGTCGTCCGGTCGACCACCACCGCACTGCACACGTGTGAGCTGCCCGCCCCCGCCGCCCGGGCGCTGGCGGAGCTGGCCGAGCGCCACGCCACATCGGGCACGGCCGTCCTCGCGGCCGCCGTCACCGCCCTGCTCACCCGCTACTCCGGGCAGGAGGACACCGCGCTCGGCACCGTCTCCCCGCGCACCGGGCACATGGTCGTCCTGCGCACCGGCGTCGACACCGCGGCGCCCTTCACGGACCTGCTGCGCGACACGGGCCGCGCCCTGGACGACGCCCTCGCCCACGACGGCGTCCCCTTCGCCGACCTCGTCGAGGCGCTGGCCCCGGCACGGGACACCAGCATCACCCCCTTCGTCCAGGCCGTCGTCGCCGACCTGGACGAACTCACCCCCGCACAGCGCGACTTCGACCCGCTGGACCTGACCTTCGAGGTCTCGGCCGCCGAGCGGCGTCTGCGCGTCCGGTACGGCACCGCCCTGTTCGATCAGGCCACGGCCGCCCGCCTCGCGGACCGGCTGACGGTGCTGCTGACCGGCGCCGCCGAACGCCCCGAGGCGCCCCTCACCGCCCTGCCCCTGCTCACCGACGGCGAGTTCGAGCAGGTCGTACGCGTCTGGAACGACACCGCCCGGGAGGTGCCCACCGGCACCTTCCCCGAGCTGTACGCCGCCCGGGCCGCCGCCCGCCCCGACGCCGTCGCCGTCATCGACGAACACGGCTCGGTCACCTACCGCGAACTGGACGAGCGGGCCAACCGGATCGCCCACCACCTGATCGCACACGGCGCCGGGCGCGACCAGTTGGTCGGCCTGTGCGTCGAGCGGGACGCCGGTATGGCCGCCGGACTGCTCGGCATCATGAAGGCCGGCGCCGCCTACCTGCCGCTCGACCCCTCCTACCCGGCCGACCGGCTCGCCTACATGCTCCAGGACTCCGGCGCCCGCCTGGTGGTCACCCAGACCGAGCTTCGCGACCGGCTGCCGGACACCGCCGCGACCCTGGTCGACCTCACCGGCGACCGGGCCGCCCTGGACGCCCACCCGGCCACCGCGCCCGACGTGGCGCTCGTCCCGGAGGACCTGGCGTACGCCATCTACACCTCCGGCTCCACCGGCCGGCCCAAGGGCGTCCTCGTCTCCCACCGCGGCATCGGCAACCTGGCGGCCGTCCAGGCCGAGGCGTTCGACGTGACCCCCGGCAGCCGCGTCCTGCAGTTCGCCTCCGCCAGCTTCGACGCGGCGTTCTGGGAGGTCTGCATGGGCCTGCTGACCGGCGCCGCCCTGGTCATGGGCTCCAAGGAGACCCTCGCCCCCGGCGAACCGCTGGCCGCCTACGCCGCCGGACACGGCGTCACCCACGCCACCCTCACCCCGGCCACCGTCGCCGTCCTGCCCGAGGGCCGCGGGCTGCCCGCCGGCGCCACCCTCGTCGTCGCCGGCGAGGCCAGCACCGCCGACCTGGTCGCCCGCTGGTCACGCGGCCGGCGCATGGTCAACGCCTACGGGCCCACCGAGACGACCGTCTGCGCCACCATGAGCGCCCCGCTCGGCGGAGCGGCCGTCCCGCCGATCGGCACGCCCATCGCCAACTTCCGTGTGTACGTCCTCGACGACGCCCTGCGCCCGGTCCCGGCCGGCGTGCGCGGCGAGCTGTACATCGCCGGCGTCGGCCTCGCCCGCGGCTACCACGGGCGGCCCGGCCTCACCGCTGAGCGCTTCGTCGCCAACCCGTACGGCGAGCCCGGCGAACGCATGTACCGTTCGGGTGACGTGGCGCGCTGGAACGCCGACGGCACCCTGGAGTACCTGGGCCGCGCCGACGACCAGGTCAAGGTGCGCGGCTTCCGCATCGAGCTCGGCGAGATCGAGAGCGCCCTCGCGCTCCACCCCGACGTCGCCCAGGCCGTGGTCGTCACCCACAACACCAATCTGCTCGCCTACGCGTCACCGTCCGGCACCCGCCGCCCCTCCCCCGGTGAACTGCGCGCCCACCTCGCCGAGAGCCTGCCCGACCACATGGTCCCGTCGGCGATCGTGGTGCTGGACACCCTGCCGCTCACCCCGAACGGCAAGGTCGACCGCAAGGCCCTGCCCGCCCCGGCCACCGTCCAGGAGAGCGCCGGCGCCGACCGGACCGCTCCGCGCGACGCCGTCGAGCAGACCCTCGCCGGCGTCTGGTCCGAGGTCCTCGGCATCGAGGACATCGGCGTCCACGACGACTTCTTCGATCTCGGCGGCAACTCCATCCTGTCCGTCCGCGCCGTCTCCCGGATGCGCGCCGCGCTCGGCATGACCCTGTCGCCGCGCATCCTCTTCGACACCCCGACGATCGCCGGGCTCGCCGCCGCCGTCGCCCCCGACGAGGCCGCCGAGGAGCCGTCCGTCCCCGTCGTCCCGCGCGACGGCGCCCTGCCCATGTCGTACGGGCAGCAGCGACTGTGGTTCCTGGCCGACTTCGACCCCGGCAGCACCGAGTACCACACCGCGACCGGGCTGCGCCTCACCGGCGCCCTCGACACCGGAGCGCTGCGGGCCGCCGTCGCGGACCTCACCGACCGGCACGAGTCGCTGCGCACCACGTTCGGCGTCGTCGGCGGACGCGGCGTCCAGGTGGTCCACCCGCGGCTCGCTCCCGAGTGGCGCACCGAGGACCTGACCGGCCTCGCGCCGGGGCCGCGCGAGGACCGGCTGCGGGACCTCGTCCGCGCCGAGACCGGCCGCCCCTACGACCTGACGGCCGGGCCGCTGGTCCGCGTGCTGCTGGTGCGCCTCGCCGACGACGAGCACGTGTGCGTCCTCGGCATGCACCACATCGTCACCGACGGCTGGTCCATGGGCGTCGTCACCCGCGAGCTGGGCGAGCTCTACACCGCCCGCACCGAGGGCCGCGCGCACCGGCTGCCCGAAGTCACCGTCCAGTACCCGGACTTCGCCGCCTGGCAGCGCGGCCGCCTGGAGGGCGGCGGGCTGCTCGACCGGCGCCTCGACTGGTGGCGCGAGCGCCTGGCCGGCATCGCCCCGCTGGAACTGCCCACCGACCGGCCCCGCCCGGCCGTACGCTCCTCGGCCGGCGCCGTGTACGCCTTCCCCGTCCCCGACGGCACCGCCACCGCCCTCAAGGAGCTCGCCCGGCGGCACGGCGCGACCCTCTTCATGGCGCTGACCGCCGCCGTGCAGACCGTCCTCGCCCGCTGGTCGGGCCAGGAGGACGTCGCCGTCGGCACCGCCTCCTCCGGCCGCGACCACCGCGACCTGGAGAACCTCGTCGGCTTCCTGGTCAACACGGTGGTCCTGCGCTCCCACGTCGACCCCGGCATGTCGTACGCGCAACTGCTGGCACGGCTCAAGGAGACCGTCCTGGAGGCCTTCGCCCACCAGGACGTGCCCTTCGAACGCCTGGTGGACGCCGTCGGCGCCGCGCGTGACACGAGCCGCACCCCGCTCGTGCAGGCCATGGTCGTCCTCCAGAACGCGCCCGGCGAACCCGTCCGGCTGCCCGGCGTGCGCGCCGTGGACCACCCGGTGCCCCGGGAGGCCGCCCCGTTCGACCTGACCGTCGAGTTCTTCGAGACCGACCAGGGCCTGACCGCCCGGGTGGGCTACAGCACCGCCCTGTTCGACGAGGCGACCATCGCCCGCTTCGCCGGGCACCTGACGACCGTGCTCGCCGCCGCCACGGCCGAGCCCGACCGGCCGCTGGCCACCCTGCCGATGCTGACGCCGGACGAGTTCCGGCAGGTCGTCACCGGCTGGAACGGCCCGGTGCGCCCCGCACCGGCCGACACCTTCCCCGAGCTGGTCGCGGCGGTCGCGCGGCGCCGCCCGGACGCGCCCGCCGTGGAGGACGCGCACACCGTCCTCGGCTACCGGGAGCTGGACGAACGGGCCAACCGGCTCGCCCACCACCTCACGTCCCTCGGCGCCGGTCCCGGCACGTTCGTCGGCCTGTGCCTCGAACGCGGCGTGGAGACGGTCGTCGGCCTGCTCGGCATCATGAAGGCCGGCGCCGCCTACCTGCCGCTCGACCCCGGCTACCCGGCCGACCGGCTCGCCTTCATGCTCCGGGACTCCGGCGCCCGCCTCGTCGTCACCCGCACCGAGCTGGTGCGGCGCCTGCCGGACACCGGCGCCGTGATCGTGGACCTCGCCCGGGACGGCGACGCGCTCGCCGCGCTGCCCGCGACCGCGCCCGAACCCGGCCCGCGCCCCGACGACCTCGCGTACGTCATCTACACCTCCGGCTCCACCGGCGCTCCCAAGGGCGTCCTCGTCCCGCACCGCGGCATCGGCAACCTCGCCGCGGCCGAGATCGAACGGCTGGCGGTCGACGAGGACAGCCGGGTCCTGCAGTTCGCCTCGTCGTCCTTCGACGGCGCCGTCATGGAGGTCCTGATGGCCCTCCCCGCGGGCGCCACCCTCGTCCTGCCCCCGCACGGCCCGCTCGTCGGCGAGGCGCTCCAGACGTTCCTGCGCGAGCGCCGCGTCACCCACACGCTGCTGGCGCCCTCCGCCGTCGCCACCCTGACGCCGGACGGACTGGACGGCCTGCGCACCCTCGTCATCGGCGGCGAGGCCGGCACCGGCGACCTGGTGGCCCGCTGGTCACCCGGCCGGCGGATGGTCAACGCCTACGGGCCGACCGAGTCGACCGTCGTCGCGACCATGAGCGCGCCGCTCACCGGCGGGGCCCTGCCCCCGATCGGCACGCCGCTGCCCAACACCCGGGTACGGCTGCTGGACGCGGCGCTCCAGCCGGTGCCCGTCGGCGTGCCAGGCGAGCTGTACATCGCCGGCCCTCACCTGGCGCGCGGCTACCACGGACGGCCGGGCCTGACCGCGGAGCGGTTCACGGCCGACCCGTACGGCGGGCCGGGCGAGCGGATGTACCGCTCCGGCGACGTGGCCCGGTGGCGGGCGGACGGCAGCCTGGAGTACCTGGGCCGCGCCGACGACCAGGTCAAGCTGCGCGGCTTCCGCATCGAGCTGGGCGAGATCGAGACGGCCCTGGGCCGCCACCCGGACGTGCGGGACGCGGTGGTCGTCGTCCACCGCGACGAGGCCGGCCGGGGGCGGCTGGTCGCCTACCTGGTGGCCGACCGCGAGCTGTCCACCGGTAAGCTGCGCTCCCATCTGTCCGGTTCGCTGCCGGACTACATGGTGCCCGCGCTCTACGTGCCACTGGAACGGCTGCCCCTGACCCCCAGCGGCAAG
>NZ_JBIBUK010000009.1:0-36056 GCF_043079345.1 Streptomyces sp. NPDC015220
ACGTCCCGGAGTTCTTCAGCCTCCCCACCGCGATCGACAACTCCCGCAAGAACCAGACGTACAACACCCCGGCCCTGTCCACCCTGTTCCTCCTCAACGAACAGCTGGAGTGGATCAACGGCCAGGGCGGCCTCGACTGGGCCACCGCCCGCACCAAGGACTCCTCCACCCGCCTCTACACCTGGGCGGAGCAGTCCAAGTACGCCACCCCCTTCGTCTCCGACCCGGCCAAGCGCTCCCAGGTCATCGGCACGATCGACTTCGCCGACGACATCGACGCCGCCGCCGTCGCCAAGGTGCTGCGCGCCAACGGCATCGTCGACACCGAGCCCTACCGCAAGCTCGGCCGCAACCAGCTCCGCATCGCCATGTTCCCGGCCGTCGACCCGGCCGACGTCGAGGCCCTGACCCAGTGCGTCGACCACGTGATCGAGAAGCTCTGACACGTTCCGCCGGCCGTGGCGTCAGCGTCGGACCGCGGGTCCGCCGCTGACGGACGGGCGGCGGACGCCGGCGAGCGAGCAGGCGGTTCGGACCGGGGCGCCGGAGAGGCGGCGGGCCCGGTTCCCCGCCCGGACCGCGCTCGCACCGTCGTCATACGCGTATTACAGATGCTGAGCCGCCCGTGCGTGAGACGAAGGCGGGCCGTCCGGAGTGCCCGGCCCGTGCGACGGGCCCGGACCTCGCCGACTGGCGGCGTATCGGCACAGTCCTGGGGCGGGCGGCCCTGCCGGCGAAGAAGCGGCCGGATGCGGTGGACGCCTGGGTGGCACTGGCGTCGGCCCGGCACGGCAGCGCGGTGATCTTCACCAGCGACCCGGGGAACATCCACGCCTGCCTGACGGTCCTCGCGCCGACGGACGTGCACCTGCTCGCGGTCTGGCCTCCGGCAGCCGGCCTCGCCCGCCGACGGTGCCGGTGCGGGTCCCGTACCGATGCCGGCGCGGCGGCGAGATCGTCCGCCGTCGCCCGAGCGGTGCGCCGCACGAGGGATCCACCGCCTCATCGCCCCCGCCGGCGCCGCCGGACCGCGCGGTGGCACCGGGCACACCTCCCCGACCGGTCACGTCCGGTTACTATGCTCACTTCATGGCGGAGGCCAAAAGCGGAGGGCGCACGCCATCGACGGGCGGCTGGGAAGAGAGGGAGGCGAGGATGTCGGCCGGGACTCCTCAGGTCCTTCCCCGGACTGATCGCAAGGGTTCGCCTGGATCGCAGCGCGCGGGAGCTAGTCGTGGAATGTAAGGCGAACGAGCAGCGGAGCCTTGGAATATGCTGAGAGAGGTCACTGCGACCCGCTACGTCGAACCCTTGCACTCCGGTGGCTCCGTCCCCGGCGTCGTGGAGGCCGACGACCTCGGCACCTATGTCGTGAAGTTCACCGGCTCCGCGCAGGGCCGCAAGGCGCTGGTCGCCGAGGTGATCGTGGGGGAGCTGGCGCGGGCCCTCGGGCTGCGCTTCCCCGAACTGGTGCTGGTGCACTTCGACCCGGAGCTGGCCGCGCACGAACCGCACCAGGAGGTGCGCGACCTGCTGAACGCCAGCCCCGGCGTCAACCTCGGCATGGACTACCTGCCGGGCGCCCGGGACTTCACCCCGAAGATCGCGCAGACCTTCCCGGTGGACCCCCTGGAGGCCGGCCGGATCGTGTGGCTGGACGCGCTGACGGCCAACGTGGACCGCACCGTGCACAGCTCCAACCTGATGATCTGGCCGACCTTCGGCACCGCGCCGCCGCGCCTGTGGCTGATCGACCACGGCGCCGCCCTCGTCTTCCACCACCGCTGGGACACCTCGGCCCCGCAGAAGGCGTACGACTTCCGGCACCACGCCCTCGGGCACTACGCCCCGGACGTCCGGTCCGCCGACGCCGAACTCGCCCCCCGGGTGACGCCCGGGCTGCTGCGGTCCGTCCTGGCCGAGGTGCCGGACGCCTGGCTGGCCGATGAGCCGGGGTTCACGGGCCCCGAGGAGGTCCGCGCCGCCTACGTCGACTACCTCGCCGCCCGGGTGGCCGCCTCCCGGGCCTGGCTGCCCACCGACTTCCCCAGCCGCACCGAACTGGCGGCCGAGGAGGCCCGGCGCGCCGCGAAGACCCAGCAGGGGCGTCCCGACTGGCTCAAACGCGTCCCCGACCTGCACGGCAAGCCGGCCGCGGAACAGGACTGGTCGGTCCACCTGAAGTAGTCGTCAGCGAGCACGCCGAGCGGCCCCGGGGCAGGCTCCCGGGGCCGCTCGCACGCGGTCAGCCCTGGAGCCGCTCGTACGCCGGCAGCGTCAGGAAGTCGGCGTAGTCGTCGTCGAGGGAGACCTGGAGGAGCAGGTCGTGGGCCTGCTGCCAGTGGCCGGCGGCGAAGGCCTCGTCGCCGATCTCCTCGCGGATCCTGTCGAGTTCCTCGGCGGCGACCTTGCGGGCGAGCTCCGGCGTGGCCTTCTCGCCGTTCTCGAACTCGACGCCCGCGTTGATCCACTGCCAGATCTGCGAGCGGGAGATCTCGGCGGTGGCCGCGTCCTCCATGAGGTTGAAGATGGCGACCGCGCCGAGGCCGCGCAGCCACGCCTCGATGTAGCGGATGCCCACCTGGACGGCGTTGACCAGGCCCGGGTACGTCGGCTTGGCGTCGAGGGAGTCGATCGCGATCAGGTCGGCCGCCGCGACGGAGACGTCCTCGCGCAGCCGGTCCTTCTGGTTGGGCCTGTCGCCCAGGACCTTGTCGAAGGACTCCATGGCGATCGGCACCAGGTCGGGGTGGGCGACCCAGGAGCCGTCGAAGCCGTCGCCGGCCTCGCGGTCCTTGTCGGCGCGGACCTTCTCGAAGGCCACCTTGTTGACCTCGGCGTCCCGGCGGGACGGGATGAAGGCCGCCATGCCGCCGATGGCGTGCGCGCCGCGCTTGTGGCAGGTGCGCACCAGGAGTTCGGTGTACGCGCGCATGAACGGGGCGGTCATCGTGACCGCGTTGCGGTCCGGCAGGACGAACTTCTCGCCGCCGTCACGGAAGTTCTTCACGATGGAGAACAGGTAGTCCCAGCGGCCGGCGTTCAGCCCGGAGGCGTGGTCGCGCAGTTCGTAGAGGATCTCCTCCATCTCGTACGCGGCCGTGATCGTCTCGATCAGGACGGTGGCGCGCACCGAGCCCTGCGGGACGCCGACGTAGTCCTGGGCGAAGACGAACACCTCGTTCCAGAGGCGGGCCTCCAGGTGCGACTCCGTCTTGGGGAGGTAGAAGTACGGGCCCTTGCCGAGGTCGAGCAGGCGCTGGGCGTTGTGGAAGAAGTACAGGCCGAAGTCGACGAGCGCACCGGGGACCTGCTTGCCGTCGGCGTCGACGAGGTGGCGCTCGTTCAGGTGCCAGCCGCGCGGGCGCATGACGACCGTGGCGAGTTCCCCGGCCGGACGCAGGGCGTAGGACTTCCCGGTCCTCTCGTCGGTGAAGTCGATGCTGCGGGTGTAGGCGTCGATCAGGTTGAGCTGGCCGAGGACCACGTTCTCCCAGGTGGGAGCGGAGGCGTCCTCGAAGTCGGCGAGCCAGACCCTCGCGCCCGAGTTGAGCGCGTTGATGGTCATCTTGCGGTCGGTGGGACCGGTGATCTCGACCCGGCGGTCGTTCAGGGCGGCGGGGGCCGGGGCGACCCTCCAGGAGTCGTCCGCGCGGACGGCGGCCGTCTCCGGGAGGAAGTCCAGGGTGGAGGTGCGGGCGATCTCGGCGCGGCGCTCCGCACGGCGGGCGAGGAGTTCGTCACGACGCGGCGTGAACCGCCGGTGCAGCTCCGCCACGAAGGCGAGCGCCGCGTCGGAGAGGACCTCCTCCTGCCGGGGCAGGGGCTCGGCGTCGACGATGGCCAGCGGGGACGGCGCTGGAGCGGACATGAGCTGTCACTTCCTTCAGGGAGCTTCGTCAGCGAACCACTTCACCGCCACCGTGCCGTGGCACCGGATGCCAACAGGCACGAATGGGGTATATGGCGCCCGCGGATCGGCCAGGCGCTTCTGAACAGTGGATACTAGTTTCCTCATGGTGGAAGTTCAATGGTTTGTTGATGTCGAGATTCTCTGAGTCGAGGCAAGGTGGCGCTCGGTGCCACGCCGTTCACTCCAGGTGCGCCAGATCGGCCTCGGTGTCGATGTCGTACGCCCGCGCGACGTCCCCGCACTCCACGAGGGCGACCGCCGCCGCGTGCTCCTTCAGATAGGCGCGTGCGCCCCGGTCACCGGTCGCGCTCGCCGCGATGCCCGCCCAGTGGTCCGCGCCGAACAGCACCGGGTGCCCGCGGACCCCGTCGTACGCCGCCGAGACCAGCGACGTCTCGTCCCGGAAGGCGGCCCGCACCCGGCTCACCGCCTCGGCTCCGATGCCGGGCTGGTCGACCAGGCAGACCAGCGCCGCCCGGGCCCCCGAACCGGCCAGCGAGTCCAGCCCGGCGCGCAGCGAGGACCCCATGCCCTGCTCCCAGCAGGGGTTGTCCACGAGCACGCAGTCCGCCAGCCGCGCCCGCTCCCGTACGTCCCCGGCCCGCGCCCCCAGCACCACGTGGACGCGCGGACACCCGGCCGCGCGCAGCACCCCGACCGAGTGCTCCACCAGCGGCCGCCCCCGGTGCGTGAGCAGCGCCTTGGGCCGTCCGCCGAGCCGGCGCCCGCCGCCGGCCGCCAGGACCAGCCCGGCGACCTCGTCATCTGTGCGTGTCATGCGTCCTGCATACCCGAACACCCGTCGGCCGCGCGGCGTCCTGGGGCTGAATTTCGGTCCGTGCTGTGGCGCGCCCCGCCCGGGGTGGCGTTTACTGACGCGTCCGGGGACTGCGCACGACGAGGTGCGAGGGGGAGGGCTGTGTTGCGGAGCTCGGGACAGAGGCCGGTGACGGACAGCAAGGACGATCCGAGGGTGACGGGACTGCGCACCGCCGTGTCCCGGTTGCGCCGTGAACTCGCCGCTCATCCGGTGGAGTTCGCCGACCGGGGGATAGCCGAGGACGAACTCGCCGCCCTGGCCGCGATGGCCACCCACGGCATCCCCGAGATCCCGCGGCTGCGGCGCTCCCTGCTGCTGATCGCCGGATCGATCGGCTCGGTGAGCGCCCTCAGCCACGGCCTGTCGGAGGTCCGGGCCGCGGTGGACCTCTTCGGCCCGCCGTCGCGCGGCTGAGCGCGGGCGAGGCGTCCCCGGCACCGGCTCCGGGTGGGCTGTCCTCGGGATCGGCTTCGGGCCGGGTCGTCCTCGGGATCGGCTCCGGGCCGGGTTGCCCTCGGGATCGGCTTCGGGCCGGGTTGCCCTCGGGATCGGCTCCGGTCGGCCGTCCCAGTCGTCGGCCTCGGGATGGCCTGTCCGGTCTGCTGGTCTGCTGGTCTGCTGGTTTGGGGGCACGCCTCGGGGTCTTTGGTGCGGGCCCGCCGGTTCGCGCTTCCCGGCGGTCCGCCGGTTCAGGACCTCCGGCGCCGGACGAGCCCCCGCTCGGTGGCCGCCGCCACCGCCGCCGTGCGCGACTCCACGCCCAGCTTGGCGTAGACGTGCACCAGGTGGGACTTGACCGTGGCCTGGCTCAGGAACAGGCGCTTGCTGATTTCCAGGTTGGACAGACCGTCCCGGACCAGCTCCAGCACCTCCAGTTCGCGGCGGCTGAGCGCGGCGGCCGGTGTGCGCATGCGGTCCATGAGCCGGTGCGCGACCGCCGGGGCCAGCGCCGAGCGGCCGGAGGCGGCGGTCCGCACCGCGGCGGCCAGCTCCGCCGGCGGGGCGTCCTTCAGGAGGTAGCCCGCGGCGCCCGCCTCCACCGCGGCGAGGATGTCCGCGTCGGTGTCGTACGTCGTCAGCACCAGCACGCGCGGGGCGCAGGGCCGGGCGGTGATGGCCGCCGTCGCCTCCGCGCCGTGCGCGCCGCCGGCGCCGAACTGCAGATCCATCAGCACCACGTCGATCCCGCCGGCGGCGGCCAGCTCCACGGCCCGCTCGGCCGTCGGCGCCTCCGCGGCGATCTCGAAGTCGGGCTCGGCCGACAGCACGGCCTTCAGGCCCGCACGGACCACGGGATGGTCGTCGGCCAGCAGCAGCCGGATCGTCATGCGTGCCTCCCGCACGTCGTCCCGTACCGCCCGCGCGGGCCGGCCACGGGTGCCACCGGGCGCTCCCGGAGCCCGGGCACGAGTCCCGGACCGTGTGCTCGGAGTCCGGCCACGGTTTCCGGACCGTGCGCCCGGAGCCCGGGCAGGGCTCTCACGCGCCGCTCCCCGAGCCTGGGTAGGGCAGGGTGACCGCCACCGCCGTGCCCTGGCCGGGCGCCGACTCCACGGCGAACGTCCCGCCCAGCGCCCGGGCGCGCGAGCGCATCGCGGGCAGCCCGAAACCGCCGTCCGCCACACCGCGGCCGCCCACGGTGGCCGGTACGGCGTCGGGCACGAACCCGACCCCGTCGTCGACCACGTCGAGGGCCACCGCCGTGTCCATGAAACTCAAGGTGACCTCGGCGCGGCCGGCCCGGGCGTGCCGCAGGGTGTTGCCGACCGCGGACTGGGCGATCCGCAGCAGCGCCACCTCGTACGGGGTGGGCAGCTCGGCCGGGGTGCCGCTCACCGAGAAGCGGACGGCGGGCGGGCCGGCCGTCCCCGCGCAGAGCCGTTCGAGGGCGCCGGCCAGCGAGCCGCGCTCCAGGTCCGGCGGGGTCAGGGCGTGCACGAAACGGCGGGCCTCGGCGAGGTTGTCCTGCGCGGTGGCGCGGGCCTGCTCGATGTGCGCGCCGGCCGGGGAATCGGCCGGGAGCGCGCGCTGGGCGGCCCGCAGCAGCAGCTGGATGCTGGACAGTCCCTGGGCCAGCGTGTCGTGGATCTCCCGGGCGAGCCGCTCCCGCTCGGCGAGCGTGCCCGCCGTCCGCTCGGCGTCGGCCAGCTCCTTGCGGGCGGCCACCAGTTCCTCGATCAGCTCGCGGCGCCGCTCGCTCTCGCGGTACAGCGCCTCGTAGCCGAGCACCGTGGCGACGGCTACCGCCGCGCCGAGCAGGGGACCGATGAAGACCCCCGGGTTCAGCCGTTCCCCGTGGCCGAGGAAACCGGCGATGGCGGCCGCCGCGGTCGCCGCGACCGCGGGCAGGCTCCAGCGCACCGGCAACAGGTGGAGCTGGAGGAAGTACAGCGGGAAGGCGGCCCACAGCGCGTCGGGGGAGAACACGAGCAGCACCAGCCAGGACACCCCGAGGGCCGCCAGCCACACCGCGGAGGCGCTCCGGGAGCGGTGCACGGCCGGGCTCAGCGCGCCGAAGGCGAACACCGCGCCGGTACCGAGCGCCGCCGCCACCGTGGCCGGACCGTGCGCCCGGGCCGCCGTGAGCGCGAGCAGTCCCGTGAACAGCGCGTACAGGCACAGGCGCAGGGTGACGACGACGGGGGAGTGCTGGCGGACGTCCATGACGGGTCCAGGGTAAGCGGGCCGTCCCGCGCACCGGTCAACCGAAAGTTGGAAAGCCGGCTGCGTCCTTCGGCCCGCCACGAGCGTGCCCCGGCGCGATGCCCGGCGGGGGGCGTCCCGAGCAGGGTGGAGGCATGTTCGTCGCATGGAGAGACCTCAGGTTCGCCAAGGGGCGGTTCGCCCTGATGGGTGCCGTGGTCGTACTGATCACCCTGCTCGTGGGGCTGCTGTCCGGGCTGACCGCCGGGCTCGCCGAGGAGAACACCTCGGCGGTCGAGGGCCTGCCCGCCGACCACCTCGCCTTCGCCGCGCCGCCGGCCGGCCGGCCGGTGTCGTTCACCGCCTCCGCGCTGCCCGCGGCCGCCGTGGACCGGTGGGCCGGCACGGTGCCGTACGCGGAGCCCGTCGCGATCCGCACGGCCGACGCGGCCGCCGGGGACCGCACGGCGGCGGTGTCGGTGTTCGCGGTGCGGCCGGCTTCCGGCATCGCACCGCCGGGCCTCGCGCCCGGCCGGGCGGTGCTCTCCGAGAAGGCGGCGTCCGAACTGGGCGTCGCGCCCGGGGACCGGGTCCGGCTCGGGTCCGCCCGGTGGACCGTGGCCGCAGTCTCCGGCCGGGCCTCCTACAGCCACACGCCCGTGGTGTGGACGGCGTGGGAGGGCGGCCGGGCGACCGTGATCGCGCTGCGCACCCACGGCGCCGACGTCCCCGCCGCGGACCGGGCCGCCGGCACGCGGACCCTGGCCAAGGGCGACGCGCTCACCGCCATCGGCTCCTACCGGGCGGAGAACGGTTCGCTGCAACTGATGCGCGGCTTCCTGTTCGCCATCTCCGCGCTGGTGGTCGGCGCGTTCTTCACGGTGTGGACCATCCAGCGCTCGCCGGACATCGCCGTGCTCAAGGCGCTCGGGGCCTCCACCCGGTATCTGCTGCGCGACGCGCTGGGCCAGGCCGTGGTGCTGCTGGCCGTCGGAACGCTCCTCGGGACCGGGCTGGCGAGCCTGTTCGGCGCCCTGGTCCGGGGCGGTTCGGTGCCTTTCGTCCTGGACCTGCCGACCGTGCTGGCGCCCGCCGCGGTGATGATCGCCCTGGGTGTGCTGGGCGCCGGCCTCTCCGTCCGGCGGATCACCGCCGTCGACCCGCTGACCGCGCTCGGAGGCGTGCGATGAGCCTGCTCCTCGAAGACGTCACCCTCACCTACCCCGACGGCGACGGCCGGCTGACCGCGCTCGACCGGGTCCGTCTGGACGCGCCCGGGGGCACCGTCACCGCGGTGGTCGGTCCGTCCGGCTCGGGCAAGTCCAGCCTGCTCGCGGTCGCGGCCACCCTGATCACGCCGGACAGCGGACGGGTGCGGGTGGACGGGACGCCGGCCGGTGAGCTGAGCGCGGCCGAGCGTGCCGTGCTGCGCCGGCGGAGCATCGGCGTCGTCTTCCAGCAGCCGAACCTGCTGCCGTCGCTGACGGCGGCGGAACAGCTGGAGGTGATGGCCCGCCTGGACGGGCGCCGGGCGGCGGCCGGCCGGGCACGGGAACTGCTGGCCGCGGTCGGCCTGGCCGACCAGGCGCACCGGCGTCCGCACCAGCTCTCCGGCGGCCAGCGGCAGCGGGTGAACATCGCCCGCGCGCTGATGAACGAGCCGTCCGTCCTGCTGGTGGACGAGCCGACCAGCGCCCTCGACCAGGAACGCGGCGCGGCCGTCCTCTACCTGCTGACCCGCCTCACCCGGGAGCGGGGCGCCGCCACCGTCCTCGTCACCCACGACCACGCCCACCTGGACGGGGCCGACGCGGTGTGCGAGATGCGGGACGGCCGGCTCACGGCAGCGGCCGGCTGACGGCAGGACCGGCGGGAGGTCCGGCTGACGGCCGGACCGCCCGCCGCGCGGGGGCGGGGGACCGGGCCGGTGCGGTCCGGTCGCCGGGCCGGGCGCTCGGGCGCCCGGACTGTCCGGTCAGGGCCATCGTCGGGTCGGAGCCGCCGCACGGGGGCGGGGCCTGCCGTCGCCCAGGGCCCGCCCTGGCAGTCGAAGCCCGGCCGAGCCCGGCCGAGCCCGGTCGGCCCCGCCGGTCAGGCGTCGCGCCGGGGCCGGGCAGGCCGCTGGGCCCGGGCCGGGCAGGCCGTCGGGCCCGGGTTGGTCAGGCCGTCGGGCCCGGGTTGGTCAGGCCGTCGGGCCCGGGTTGGTCAGGCCGTCGGGCCCGGGTTGGTCAGGGCCTGGGAGAGTTCCGCCGCCACCTGCTGGAGGACCGGGACGATGCGCTCGGTCACGGCCTCGGTGACGCGGCCCGCCGGGCCGGAGATGGAGATCGCGGCGGCGGTGGGGGAGTCGGGCACCGAGACGGCGACGCAGCGGACCCCTATCTCCTGCTCGTTGTCGTCCATGGCGTAGCCGAGCCTGCGCACGTCCTCCAGGGCCGCCAGGAAGCCGTCCGGAGTGGTGATCGTCTTCTCCGTGGCGGCGGGCATGCCGGTCCGGGCGAGCAGCGCGCGCACCTCCTGGGCCGGCGTGTGCGCGAGCAGCGCCTTGCCCACACCGGTGGAGTGCGGCAGCACGCGCCGGCCGACCTCGGTGAACATGCGCATGGAGTGCCGGGACGGCACCTGCGCCACGTACACGATCTCGTCGCCGTCCAGCAGCGCCATGTTCGCCGTCTCGCCGGTCTCGTCGACCAGCCGGGCCAGGTAGGGGCGGGCCCAGGTGCCCAGCAGCCGGGAGGCGGACTCGCCCAGCCGGATCAGACGGGGGCCGAGCGCGTACCGCCGGTTGGGCTGCTGGCGGACGTATCCGCAGGCCACGAGCGTGCGCATCAGGCGGTGGATGGTGGGCAGCGGAAGTCTGCTGGTCGCGGACAGCTCACTCAGACCCACCTCGCCGCCCGCGTCCGCCATCCGCTCGAGCAGGTCGAAGGCGCGCTCGAGTGACTGGACCCCACCGCTGGCGGAGGGCTTGGCGGAGTCGGTGGTGCTGGCGCTGGACGTCGGCACGGCGCGTTCCTTTCGGGGCTGGCAGGAAGGGCCAAAGCCTACCCGGGGGGCGGTTGACTCCCTGCCTGTACGGAACTACGTTCTGTCTATTGGAATTCTAATTCCGCTTTGTGGAAACGTCCAGACTGTGCCCACCGTACCGTCGTACCGGCAGTGTCCCTCTTGACGGGCTGTGGGCGTGAGTGAAGACTCTTTCAACAGATTGTTGAAGCAGGAGAGGGGTCCGGGTGTCCGAAGCTGAACTGGTGCTGCGCTCGACGCGGGTCGTCACGCCCGAGGGGACGCGCGCCGCCTGTGTCGCGGTCGCCGACGGCACGATCACGGCCGTGCTGCCCCACGACGCGGAGGTGCCCGCGGGCGCCCGCCTGGAAGACCTCGGCGACGACGTGCTGCTGCCCGGCCTGGTCGACACCCATGTGCACGTCAACGACCCCGGCCGCACCGAGTGGGAGGGCTTCTGGACCGCCACGCGCGCGGCGGCGGCCGGCGGCATCACCACCCTGATCGACATGCCGCTCAACTCCCTGCCGCCCACCACCACGGTGGACAACCTGCGCACCAAGCAGGACGTGGCCCGGGACAAGGCCCACATCGACGTCGGCTTCTGGGGCGGCGCCCTGCCCGGCAACGTCAAGGACCTGCGCCCGCTGCACGACGCCGGCGTCTTCGGCTTCAAGGCCTTCCTGTCGCCCTCCGGGGTGGAGGAGTTCCCGCACCTGACGCAGGACCAGCTCGCCACCTCGCTGGCGGAGATATCCGGTTTCGACGGCCTGCTGATCGTGCACGCCGAGGACCCGCACCACCTCGCCGCCGCCCCGCAGCACGGCGGCCCCAAGTACGCCGACTTCCTCGCCTCCCGCCCGCGCGACGCCGAGGACACCGCCATCGCCACCCTGATCGCGCAGGCCAAGCGACTGAACGCGCGGGTGCACGTGCTGCACCTGTCCTCCAGTGACGCGCTGCCGCTGATCGCCGAGGCCAGGGCGCAGGGGGTGCGGATCACGGCCGAGACCTGCCCGCACTACCTGACCCTGACCGCCGAGGAAGTCCCGGACGGCGCCAGCGAGTTCAAGTGCTGTCCGCCCATCCGCGAGGCCGCCAACCAGGATCTGCTGTGGCAGGCGCTGGCCGACGGCACCATCGACTGCGTGGTCACCGACCACTCGCCCTCCACCGCCGACCTGAAGACGGACGACTTCGCCACCGCCTGGGGCGGCATCTCCTCGCTCCAGCTCAGCCTGTCCGCCGTGTGGACCGAGGCGCGCCGCCGCGGCCATACCCTGGAGGACGTGGTCCGCTGGATGTCCACGCGCACCGCGGCCCTCGCCGGCCTCGGACGCAAGGGCGCCATCGAGGCCGGCCGCGACGCCGACTTCGCCGTGCTCGCGCCCGAGGAGACCTTCACCGTCGACCCGGCGGCCCTCCAGCACCGCAACCGCGTCACCGCGTACGCGGGCCGGACCCTGCACGGCGTGGTGCGGTCCACCTGGCTGCGCGGCGAGCGCATCGTCGAGGGCGGCGAGTTCACCGCGCCCAAGGGCCGGCTGCTGACCCGGTCCCACTGAGCCACCTCCCGCGCGTGCGTCCGCGCCCGCACCGCCCCGCACGCGCACCCGCACCGGCCGACTCCAGAAAGGAAGCACTGATCACCGTGACGGCGAACTCCCGTTTCACCGGCGACGCGAACCCCTACGGAGGCGGTGACCCGTACGCGGACTACCGCACCGCCGACTTCCCCTTCACCCAGTACGCCAACCTCGCCGACCGGCGCCTCGGCGCGGGTGTGATCGCCGCCAACGACGAGTTCTTCGCCCAGCGCGAGAACCTGCTGGTGCCCGAGCGCGCCGAGTTCGACCCGGAGCACTTCGGGCACAAGGGCAAGGTCATGGACGGCTGGGAGACCCGGCGCCGCCGCGGCACCTCGGCCGACCACCCCTGGCCCACCGCGGACGACCACGACTGGGCGCTGGTCCGGCTCGGCGCGCCGGGCGTCGTACGCGGCGTCGTGATCGACACCGCGCACTTCCGCGGCAACTACCCCCAGGCGGTCTCGGTCGAGGCCACCTGCGTGGCGGGATCCCCGTCCCCCGAAGAACTCCTCGCCGACGACGTCAAGTGGACGACCCTCGTCCCGCGCACCCCCGTCGGCGGCCACGCGGCCAACGGCTTCGAGGTCGACGTCGAGCAGTGCTTCACCCACCTGCGCGTCAACCAGCACCCCGACGGAGGCATCGCGCGGCTGCGCGTGTACGGCGAGGTCGTGCCCGACCCGAAGTGGCTGTCGGTCCTCGGCGCCTTCGACGTGGTCGCCCTGGAGAACGGCGGCCGGGTCGAGGACGCCTCCAACCTCTTCTACTCGCCGGCCACCAACACCATCCAGCCGGGCCGCTCGCGCAAGATGGACGACGGCTGGGAGACCCGCCGCCGCCGCGACCAGGGCAACGACTGGATCAGCTACCAGCTGGCCGCCCAGTCGCAGATCCGCGCGATCGAGATCGACACCGCCTACCTCAAGGGCAACAGCGCCGGCTGGGCGTCGGTCTCCGTCAAGGACGGCGAGGACGGCGAGTGGACCGAGGTCCTGCCGCGCACCCGCCTCCAGCCCGACACCAACCACCGGTTCGTGCTGCCCGCCCCGGCCGTCGGCACGCACGCGCGCGTGGACATCTTCCCGGACGGGGGCATCTCCCGGCTGCGCCTGTTCGGCTCCCTGACGGAGCAGGGCGCGGCCCGCCTGGCAGCCCGCCACCAGGAACTGGGCGGCTGACCCCACCCGTCCCACCCGACTCGCGGGGCACGCCGGCCCGACAGCACCGGCGTGCCCCGCGCCGCCCGGCGTCACCTCACGCGGCGTGCCCGCGGTACCTCACGCGGCGTGCCCGCCGTCCACCGCGAACTCCGCTCCGGTGACGTAGGCGGCGTCGGTTCCCGCGAGATAGGCGACCATCGACGCCACCTCCTCGGCGGTGCCGAAGCGGCCCAGGGCGGTCATCGCCGCCTGGCCGGCCGCGTACGGTCCGTCGGCGGGGTTCATGTCGGTGTCGATCGGACCGGGGTGGACGATGTTCGCCGTGATGCCGCGCGGGCCCAGCTCCCGGGCGAGTGCCTTGGTCAGACCGATCAGGGCGGACTTGCTCGTCGCGTAGAGGGTCCCGCCGGGGCCCGGCACGCGCTGGGTCATGCAGGTGCCGATGGTGACGATCCGGCCGCCGTCCCCCATCCGGGAGGCGGCCGCCCGGCAGGCCAGGAAGACGGCGCGCACATTGACCGCCAGGACCCGGTCGGCGTCCTCGGGCGACAGGCTCTCCACCGGGCCGAGCACACCCACCCCGGCGTTGTTCACCAGCACGTCCAGCCGGCCCAGCTCGTGGACCACGCGGTCCACGACGCCCGCCGCCTCCCGCGGGTCCGCCGCGTCCGCGCGCAGGGCGACCGCCCACCGTCCGAGCCGCCGTACGGCCCCTACGACATCCTCGGCCGCGTCCTTTCCGGTCGCGTAGGTGACGGCCACGTCGTGCCCCGCGCGCGCCAGCCGCACCGCCGTCGCCGCGCCGATGCCCCGGCTGCCGCCGGTCACCAGGGCCACCCGGTCCGTGCCGCTCGTGCTCGTGCCGTTCGTGCTTGTGCCGTCCGCGCCGGTCGAGGCGTTGGTGTGCGTGTTCGTGTTCGTGTTCGCGTCGGAAGTCATGCCCCCATCCCAGCGGCCGGACCGCGCGGGGGCTGGCGGCCAACGGACGCCGATGTCGGACGGACCACACGGGCGACAAACCGGAACTACTCTCTCCGTTTGCCCGTTTCCCCGTCGTGACCCTTCAGCAAGAGATCGTCGGCAACGCCATGCAGATGGCCGTCGTCAACCTGCGACCCGGCCAGACCGTGTACTGCGAGGCCGGGAAGTTCCTGTTCAAGACGGCGAACGTGACCATGGAGACCCGGCTGTCCGGCCCGTCCGGCGACGGCGGGCAGCAGGGCCGCGGCGGAGGCGGCGGCATGGGCGGACTGCTGCGCCAGGCCATGGGCACGGCCATGCAGGTCGGCCAGCGCGTCCTGGCCGGGGAGTCGCTCGCCTTCCAGTACTTCACCTCCCAGGAAGGCGCCGGCACCGTGGGTTTCGCGGGTGTGCTGCCCGGCGAGATGCGCGCGCTGGAGCTGGACGGCACGCGCGCGTGGTTCGCGGAGAAGGACGCCTTCGTCGCCGCGGAGTCCACCGTCGACTTCGGCATCGCCTTCCAGGGCGGCCACACCGGCATGAGCGGCGGCGAGGGCTTCGTCCTGGAGAAGTTCACCGGGCACGGCACGGTGATCATCGCGGGCGCGGGCAACTTCATCGACCTCGACCCGTCCGACTTCGGCGGTCGCATCGAGGTCGACACCGGCTGCGTCGTCGCCTTCGAGGAGGGCATCCGGTACGGCGTCCAGCGCGTCGGCGGCCTGAACCGTCAGGGGATCATGAACGCCGTCTTCGGCGGCGAGGGACTGTCCCTGGCCACCCTGGAGGGCAGTGGCCGGGTCATCCTCCAGTCGCTGACCATCGAGGGTCTCGCCAACGCCCTGCGGAAGGCCCGGGGCGGCGACAAGCAGGGGCCGACCGGGGGACTGTTCTCGACCCACGCGGGGTGAGCCGGTCTCGACCCACGGCGGGGTGAGCCGGCGGGCCGGCCACGAAGACACCGGCGGCGGCTCAGGGCCGCAGCACCACGCGCCGTCCGTGCAGTTCTCCGCGCTCCATCCGGCGGTGGATCTCCGCCGCCTCGCTCATGGCGCGGTGCTCCACCGCCCGTGGCCGCAGCCCGCCCGCCGCCAGCGCCTCGTTGACCGCGTCCGCGGCCCCGGCCAGTTCCGCCACCGTCGCGTGGGAGATGGCGAAGCCGCGTACCGAGCCGTCCTTCATGTACAGGGGGCCGGCGGGCAGGACGGGTTCGTCCCGGGCGCCGGACATCAGGACGATCCGGCCGCGGTGGGCGAGCAGGGCGACCGCGGTGCGCAGATCGTTGTGGCCCGAGGTGTCCACGTGCACGTCGACACCGGCGGGCGCGAGCGCCGCCAGGCGGCCGGCCAGTCCGGACGCGCGGTAGTCCACCACCTCGGCCGCGCCCAGGGCTCGTACGTGGGCGTGGTCGTGCGGCGCGGCCGTCGCCAGCACGCGCGCTCCCGCCCGCACCGCGAACTCCACCAGCGCGCTGCCCACATTGCCCGCGGCGCCGCCGACCAGCACCGTCTCGCCCGGCCGCAGCCCGCCGTGCGCGAAGAGGGCCAGGTGAGCGGTGGCGGCGGGGTGCAGCACGGCCACGGCGTCCTCCGGGGGCACCCCGGGCGGCAGCCGGTAGAGGCGGTCGGCCGGCACCGCGGCCCGCTCGGCGGCCGCCCCCTGCCGCCCGTCGTGGCCGAGGCTGTCGCACCACACCGTCTCGCCCACGGCGAAGCCCGCCCCGGGAGCGGCCACCGTGCCCACGAGGTCGCGGCCGATCACGAAGGGGAAGGTCAGCGGGGTGCGGAACACCCCGGAACGCACGAACGCGTCCACCGGGTCGACCGCCGTCGCCAGCACGTCCACCAGCACCTCGCCGGGTCCGGGCACGGGAGCGGGCAGCTCACCCCAGCGGATGAGGTCGGGCGGGCCCAGTTGTTCGATGTACGCGGCACGCATGATCGTCCATTGTTCCAGCGGGGCCGCGTGCGCGCACACCCGCGCCCCTTCGCCGCCCGGCCGCGGGCCCTGGACGCGTGAGGCAGGGTGCCGAGGCGGGGAGGGCGGCAGAAGGGGCGCGGCGCCGGTGGGGCGGCAAGGCCGGCGGGGGGAGTGCGGCAGGAGGGGCGCGGCCGACAGAAGCGGTTGCGGGGACGGTGGCAGGGGCAGGGGCAGGGGCAGGGGCAGGGGCAGGGGCAGGGGCAGGGGCAGGGGCAGTGGCAGTGGCAGGAGCGGCCCGGCCCGCGGGACGGCCGCCGGGGCGGCGGAGGCGGCGAAGGCGGTGGAGGAAGCGGCGCGGCGTCGGCGGGGGCGGCTGGGGCGGCTGTTGGCCCGGGACGGTCGGTTCGGCGGAGGCGGTGCGGCCGGTCCTACGGGGCCACGGCCCGGGCGGCGCCCGGGATCTCCGCCAGCGGCACCGGCCGGTGCTCGCGGCGGGACACTTCGCAGGCCTCCGCGACGCGCAGCGCCTGGAGCGCCTCGCGTCCGTCGCACGGGTTGGGCCGCTCCCCGCGCACGACCTCGACGAAGGCGGACAGCTCGGCCTCGGCCAGCCGGAGGGCCAGCTCCTGCGCCCGCGCCGGATCGGCGTCCGTGAGGATCAGCGAGCCCACCTCGCGGTGACGGCTGAGCGTGTTCGCATGGAAGGTGCCGATGCGGCCCGTACCGATGACCCCGATGCGCATGGCAACAAGGTGCGGGCGGACCCCGGAGGCTGTCAATCCTTATGTCCAGACAATCGGACTACACGACTTCCCGTCAACCGGCCACCGGACTACCCTCGGGGCCGTGCCAAAACCAGCAGTGGACCCCACCGTTTCGCTCGGTCTCCGCGTGGACCGCAGCTCTCCGGTGCCGTTGTACTTCCAGCTCTCGCAGCAGCTGGAGGCGGCGATCGAACAGGGCGCGCTCACTCCGGGCAGCCTGCTGGGCAACGAGATCGAGCTCGCCGCGCGGCTCGGTCTGTCCCGGCCCACCGTCCGCCAGGCCATCCAGTCGCTCGTCGACAAGGGCCTGCTGGTACGGCGCCGCGGGGTCGGCACCCAGGTCGTGCACAGCCGGGTCAGGCGTCCGCTGGAACTGAGCAGCCTCTACGACGACCTGGAGGCGGCCGGCCGGCGGCCGACGAGCCGGGTCCTGGTCAACACGGTCGAGCCGGCGTCCACCGAACTCGCCGCGGTCCTCGGTGTGGCCGAGGGCAGCGACGTGCACCGCGTCGAACGGCTGCGCCTGGCGCACGGGGAGCCGATGGCGTATCTCGTCAACCACCTGCCGCCCGGCCTGCTCGACCTGGCCACCGAGCGACTGGAGGCCACCGGCCTGTACCGCCTGATGCGCTCCGCCGGGATCACCCTGCACAGCGCCCGCCAGTCGATCGGCGCCCGCGCGGCCACGCCCGTCGAGGCCGAGCGACTGGGCGAGGAGGAGGGCGCGCCGCTGCTGACCATGGAGCGCACCACCTTCGACGACACCGGCCGCGCCGTCGAGATCGGCACCCACGTCTACCGGCCGTCCCGCTACTCCTTCGAGTTCCAGCTGCTCGTCCGGTCCTGAGCCGCGCCCGCTCCCGGCCCCGGCCGCCGCGCGCACGGCGCCGCGCCCCTTCCCGGCGCGTCGGTGCGCCGCCCGTACGCCCCGGGCGTGCCGTGTCCGGGGCCGCCGGCCGTCGCCGGAAGGCCGCCGCCCCCGCGCCGCCGGTCGTCACGATGTCCGGACATTCCGGCCGGCCCCGGCTCCCCGGCCACGCCCTCTAGCCCGACGGTGCCCGATAATGGGATGTTCGGGGCTGATGGAAATGTCATCGGCCCCGCGCGTACGTTCGATACAGCTAAGAAGGGCACTGCCTCGTGGCACGGTTTCCAACCTGGGTAGGCATCGCGCTGGTGGGGGCACTGTCGGTGTCCCTCGCGGGATGCAGCAGCACCGGCGGCAAACGGGCGGAGGACGCCCGCAAGGCCGCGGCGGCCCAGGGGAGGGCGGCGGTGAACACCCCCCGCTGGACCTTCGCGATGATCACGCACTCCGGTGACGGCGACACCTTCTGGGACATCGTGCAGAGCGGCGCCAAGCAGGCCGCCGTCAAGGACAACATCAACTTCCTGTACTCGCACAGCGACCAGGCCCAGCAGCAGGCGCAGCTCGTGGACGCGGCGGTGGACAAGAAGGTCGACGGCATCGTCGTCACCCTCGCCAAGCCGGACGCGCTGAAGGCCGCGGTCGCCCGCGCCGAGAAGGCCGGCATCCCGGTGATCACGGTGAACTCCGGCTCCGCGGAGTCCAAGGCGTTCGGCGCGCTCACGCACGTCGGCCAGGACGAGACCGTCGCCGGCGAGGCCGTCGGGGACGAGCTGACCAAGCGGGGCAGGAAGAAGGCGCTCTGCGTCCTGCACGAGCAGGGCAACGTCGGCCACGAGCAGCGCTGCGCCGGTGTGGCGAAGACCTTCGGCGGCAAGGTGGACAACCTGTACGTCAACGGCACCAACATGCCGGACGTGCAGTCCGCGATCGAGGCGAAGCTCCAGGCCGACAAGTCCGTCGACGCGGTCGTCACGCTCGGCGCCCCGTACGCGGACACGGCCGTGAAGGCGAAGACGGACGCGGGCAGCAAGGCCGAGATCGACACCTTCGACCTCAACGCCAAGGTCGCCGCGGAGCTCAAGGACGGCACGCTCGGCTTCGCGGTCGACCAGCAGCCGTACCTCCAGGGCTACCAGGCCGTCGACCTGCTGTGGCTGTACAGGTACAACGGCGACGTCCTCGGCGGCGGCAAGCCGGTGCTCACCGGCCCGCAGATCGTCACCAAGGACCAGGCGGCCGACCTGGAGGAGTACGCGAATCGGGGCACCCGATGAGCACGACCACCGGCGAACTCGGCACCTCCGGCGAGGGCGCCGACGAACGCCTGCTGCGGACCTCGCCGCTGCGCGGACTGCTGTCCCGGCCCGAACTCGGCTCGGTCGTCGGCGCCGTCGCCGTCCTCGTCTTCTTCGCCTTCGTGGCCGACGGGTTCCTGCGCGCCTCCAGCCTGAGCACCGTGCTGTACGCGTCCTCGACGATCGGCATCATGGCGGTCCCCGTCGCGCTGCTGATGATCGGCGGCGAGTTCGACCTGTCCGCGGGCGTGATGGTGACCTCCTCCGCGCTGGTCTCCTCGATGTTCAGCTACCAGATGACCGCCAACGTCTGGGTCGGCGTGGGCGTGTCCCTGCTGGTCACCCTGGCGATCGGCGCCTTCAACGGCTTCATGCTCACCCGCACCCGGCTGCCCAGCTTCATCATCACGCTGGGCACCTTCCTGATGCTGACCGGCATGAACCTGGGCTTCACCAAGCTGATCGACGGCACCGTCTCCACCAAGACGATCGGCGACATGGAGGGCTTCCCGGCCGCGCACGCCGTCTTCGCCTCCACGCTCACCGTCGGCGGCGTCGACTTCAAGGTCACCATCCTGTGGTGGTTCGCCCTGGTCGCCCTCGGCTCCTGGATCCTGCTGCGCACCCGCACGGGCAACTGGATCTTCGCGGTCGGCGGCAACCAGGACGCGGCCCGCGCCGTCGGCGTGCCGGTGACCCGGACCAAGATCGGCCTCTACATGGGCGTGGCCCTCGGCGCCTGGATCTCCGGCCAGCACCTGCTCTTCTCCTTCGACGCCGTGCAGTCCGGCGAGGGCGTGGGCAACGAGCTGATCTACATCATCGCCGCCGTCATCGGCGGCTGCCTGATCACCGGCGGCTACGGCAGCGCCGTCGGATCGGCGGTCGGCGCGTTCCTGTTCGGCATGACCAGCAAGGGCATCGTCTTCGCCGAGTGGAACCCCGACTGGTTCAAGTTCTTCCTCGGAGCGATGCTGCTCCTCGCGACCCTGCTCAACACCTGGGTGCGCAGGCGGGCGGAGGCCACCAAGTGACGCAGACCCAAGCACGTACGGCGCTCGTGGAGCTGTCCGACGTCAGCAAGCACTACGGCACCGTCCGCGCCCTGGAGGGCGTCTCCCTGGAGGTCCACGCCGGTGAGATCACCTGTGTGCTCGGCGACAACGGGGCCGGCAAGTCGACGTTGATCAAGATGATCGCGGGACTGCACCAGCACGACGGGGGCGTCCTGCGCGTCGAGGGCGAGGAGACCCGGCTCTCCTCCCCGCGCGAGGCCCTGGACCTGGGCATCGCCACCGTCTACCAGGACCTGGCCGTGGTCGGCCTGATGCCGGTGTGGCGGAACTTCTTCCTCGGCTCCGAGCCCCGCAGGGGCGTCGGCCCCTTCAAGCGCATGGACGTCGACCTCATGCGCCGGACCACCCGGGACGAGCTGCTGCGCATGGGCATCGACCTCAGGGACGTCGACCAGCCCATCGGCACCCTGTCGGGCGGCGAACGCCAGTGCGTGGCGATCGCGCGCGCGGTCCACTTCGGCGCCAAGGTGCTCGTCCTCGACGAGCCCACGGCCGCCCTCGGCGTCAAGCAGTCGGGCGTGGTCCTGAAGTACGTGGCCGCGGCCCGGGACCGGGGACTCGGTGTCGTGCTCATCACCCACAACCCGCACCACGCGTATCTGGTGGGCGACCGGTTCGTGCTGCTCAAGAGGGGCACGATGGTGGGCCGTCACACCCGGGACCAGATCACCCTGGACGAGCTGACCCGGCAGATGGCGGGCGGCAGCGAGCTCGACGACCTGCGTCATGAACTCGAGAAGACCACCCCGTAGCGGCGCCGGGACGGCCCTGCCGGCCGTCCTCACGGGCGCGCGTGCGGCCCGTCCGGGGACCGGCGCCGCCGGTGCCCCGTACGACGCCCTTACCGCCCGTGCGGCAGAATCGAGGCCGATGAGCACCTACCGCGACCTCACCGCCCCCATCGGCTCCCGCCGCGCCCCGGTCCTGCGCACCGTGGGCACCCGGGAGCGCCGTTCCCACCTGACGGCGCCCCGGGTGCCCACGGTCGGCATCGACATCGGCGGCACCAAGGTGATGGCCGGCGTCGTCGACGCCGACGGGAACATCCTGGAGCGGCTGCGCACCGAGACGCCGGACAAGTCCAAGAGCCCCAAGGTCGTCGAGGACACCATCGTCGAACTGGTGCTGGACCTGTCCGACCGGCACGACGTGCACGCGGTCGGCATCGGCGCGGCCGGCTGGGTCGACGCCGACCGCAACCGCGTGCTGTTCGCGCCCCACCTGTCCTGGCGCAACGAGCCGCTGCGCGACCGCCTCTCCGAGCGACTGTCGGTGCCGGTCCTGGTCGACAACGACGCCAACGCCGCCGCCTGGGCCGAGTGGCGCTTCGGCGCCGGCCGGGGCGAGGACCACCTCGTCATGATCACGCTGGGCACCGGCATCGGCGGCGCGATCCTCGAGGACGGCCAGGTCAAGCGCGGCAAGTTCGGCGTCGCCGGTGAGTTCGGGCACATGCAGGTGGTGCCCGGCGGCCACCGCTGCCCGTGCGGCAACCGGGGCTGCTGGGAGCAGTACAGCTCCGGCAACGCCCTGGTGCGCGAGGCCCGCGAGCTGGCCGCCGCCGACTCCCCGGTCGCCTACGGCATCATCGAACACGTCAAGGGCAGCATCGCCGACATCACCGGCCCGATGATCACCGAGCTGGCCCGCGAGGGCGACGCCATGTGCGTCGAACTGCTCCAGGACATCGGCCAGTGGCTCGGCGTCGGCATCGCCAACCTCGCCGCCGCGCTCGACCCGTCCTGCTTCGTCATCGGCGGCGGTGTCTCGGCCGCCGACGACCTGCTGATCGGCCCCGCGCGGGACGCGTTCAAACGCCACCTCACCGGCCGCGGCTACCGCCCCGAGGCCCGCATCACCCGCGCCCAGCTCGGCCCCGAGGCCGGCATGGTCGGCGCCGCCGACCTCGCCCGGCTGGTCGCCCGCCGCTTCCGGCGCGCCAAACGCCGCCGGGTGGAGCGCCACGAGCGCTACGAGCGGTACGCCGAGGCCCGGCGCGCCGCCCGGGAGGCACCGTGACGATGTCGTTGCCGCGTCAGGCGGCGCCCCCGCACGAGCCACCGCCGCCCCGGCGTGCCGAGACCCGCCACGACCGCAACCGCCGCCGCGCGCTCACCCTGCTGATCATCGTGCTGCTCATCGGCGTACCGGCGGGCTATCTGCTCTGGTGCGCCCACCAGAGCCGCAGCAGCGGCAGGGACAAGGCCGCGAAGTACGCGGCGACCGGACTCACCCCCACCTATCCGGCCAAGGTCCAGCGCCGCCTGTACGAGGTCCCGGTCCCGCATCCCGCCGACCGGGTCGCCTCCTACGAGACGAACAACTGGCGCACCAGCCGTCTCTACGTCCAGTTCCGCACCACCGAAGCCGGCCTCGACACCTTCCTCGACGCCATGGGCGTCAACCGGAACGACCTCGGGAAGGGCGACGTCACCATCAGCGCCCGCGACCGCCAGATCACCGGCTGGACGTTCAAGGACCCCGGACCGTGGTGGGGCCTCAGCCACAGCCAGAAGAACCCGGCCCCCACGCAGGACGTCATGGTGAACCTGTCCAACCCGGTTCTCCCGATGGTCTACGTCGTCTCCCGCACCGTCCCCTAGCTCCTGGACCCGGCACCTGGACCGCGGGCCCCGTCCGTCTTCGGGTCCTGGACCTCGGGCCCGGGGCCCCGGATCGCGGGTCTCTCGGTCCCCGATCAGGTCCCGGACCTCGACACCAGGGTCCCGGACCCCGGACCGAGGGTCTCGGCCCCGTCCGGATCCCGGACCCCGGCCCGGAACCCCGGGCCGGGACGCCGTGCGGGCCGTCCGCCGGAGCCGACTGTCAGACCCCGCCCGTAGAGTCGGAGACGACTGACTCGAGCAGCGAGCGGGAGGTGACAGGACGGATGAGCGAGATGGCCGTGGCGGAGCGGACCGGGGCGGCGGACGCCGTGTCCGTGCGGCTCGCCGCCGTCTTCCTGCCCGCCCCCCTTCCGCGTGAGAGCCGTATCGCGTTCTGGGACCCGGAGGGCGAGGTATGGCCGCCGACCGGACCCACCGCGCCCGCCGGGCACCCGGCCGACGCACCGCCGGGGACCGGCGAGCGGGCGGCCACCGGTCTGTCCTGGCCCGGCACCGAGATCGCCGACGCGCCCGCGGACCCCACGGTAGAAGACCCGTCGGCACCGCTGGACCGAACGGCCGGCGAACCGCCCCTGCGCACCGAGCTCACGGTCGTGCGACGGCACGGGGCGGGAGTGCGCCGCAGGACCGCACCGGCCCTGTCGCTGCCGATCGGCGACGCCCTGCCCCACCTCGTGCGCGCCCGGCACGACCCGGCGGCCCATCCCGCCACGGCCTGCTGGGGCGCGGCGGCCCTGCACGCACTGGGGCTCACCGCCCGCGGCCGGCTGCTGCCCGGCCTGACCGCCGCCGGGCACGACGCCTGGCGCGCCGGCCCCCTCGGCCCGGACGACATCGCACACCTGCGGGCCATCGCCGCGGCCCTGCCGTACGAGGGACACGCGGTCCCGCTGCCCGGTTCGGGCCCGCTGCGCCTGCCCGAACCGGAAGCGCTGCTGCGCGCCTTCCTCGACGCGGTCGCCGACACCCTGCCCCGCACCCCCGCCGCGCCCCACACCGTCGGGAAGCCCTTCGCGGACCGGCGGCCGCAGCACCTGCCGGCCGCCCGCGACTGGGCGGCCGAGGTCGCGGCCGGCATGGACGCGGGCGTGCGGATCTCGCTGCGCCTGGACCTGTCGGCGTACGACCTGTTCGACGCCGAGACCGGTGACGGGGACGACAGCCGTGACGAGGGGGCGGCCCGCCGGGCGGGCGCGGCGATCGTGCAGGTGCACAGCCTCTCCGACCCCACCCTGGTCGCCGACGCGGCGGCCCTGTGGTCGGGCGAGGCCGACTCGGCGTTCGGCCCCCGCGCGCGGGTGGACGCCGCGCTGGCCGTGCGGCGCGCCGCCCGTGTCTGGCCGCCGCTGGACCGGCTCGCCGAACAGGAGACCCCCGACGTCCTCGCCCTGTCCGAGGCGGAGGTGAGCGAACTCCTCGGAGCGGCCGCGACCCGGCTCGCGGCGGCCGGCGTCGACGTGCACTGGCCCCGCGACCTGGCACAGGACCTGACCGCCACCGCCGTGGTGCGGCCCGCGCCGGGCTCGGCGACCGACGGCACCGGCTTCTTCGAGAGCGAGGAACTGCTCAGGTTCCGCTGGCAGCTGGCGCTCGGCGGCGATCCGCTCACCGACGCCGAGATGGACGCCCTCGCCGAGGCCCACCGCCCGGTCGTACGGCTGCGGGACCGCTGGGTGCTCGTCGATCCCGCCCTCGTCCGCAAGGCCCGCAGGCGCGACCTCGGCCTGCTCGACCCGGTCGACGCGCTCTCCGTCGCCCTCACCGGCACCGCCGAGGTGGACGGCGAGACGGTCGAGGCGGTCCCGGCCGGCGCCCTGGCCGCGCTGCGGGACCGCATCACGGCGGGGATACGTCCTGCCGAGCCGCCCCCGGGCCTCGACGCCACCCTGCGCGACTACCAGCTGCGCGGGCTGGCCTGGCTCGACCTCATGACCTCGCTCGGCCTCGGCGGCTGCCTCGCCGACGACATGGGCCTGGGCAAGACGGTCACCGTCATCGCCCTGCATCTGAAGCGGGCGCACCACGCACCCACCCTGGTGGTCTGCCCGGCCTCCCTGCTGGGCAACTGGCAGCGGGAGATCACCCGGTTCGCGCCCGGCGTGCCCGTCCGCCGCTTCCACGGCCCGGACCGCACCCTGGACGGCCTCGACGGCGGCTTCGTGCTCACCACGTACGGCACCATGCGCTCGGCCGCGCCCCTGCTGGCCGGGCAGCCGTGGGGCATGGTCGTCGCCGACGAGGCACAGCACGTCAAGAACCCGTACTCGGCGACGGCCAAAGCCCTGCGCACCATCCCGTCCCCCGCGCGCGTGGCCCTCACCGGCACCCCCGTGGAGAACAACCTCTCCGAACTGTGGGCCATCCTCGACTGGACCACCCCCGGACTCCTGGGCCCGCTGAAGTCCTTCCGCGCCCGGCACGCGCGCGCGGTGGAGAACGGCGAGGACGAGCAGGCGGTGGAGCGGCTGGCCCGTCTGGTGCGTCCGTTCCTGCTGCGCCGCCGCAAGTCGGACCCCGGGATCGTTCCCGAGCTGCCGCCCAAGACCGAGACGGACCACCCGGTCCCGCTCACCCGCGAACAGGCCGCGCTGTACGAGGCCGTGGTACGGGAGTCGATGCTGGCCATCGAGACGGCCCGGGGCATGGCCCGCCGCGGCCTGGTCCTCAAGCTGCTGACCTCGCTCAAGCAGATCTGCGACCACCCGGCCCTGTACCTGAAGGACGGGCACCCGCGGGACGGCGGCGACCGCGTGGCGGCCCGCTCCGGCAAACTGACCCTGCTGGACGAACTGCTGGACACCCTGCTCGCCGAGGACGGCTCGGCCCTGGTCTTCACGCAGTACGTCGGCATGGCCCGCCTGATCACCTCGCACCTCGCCGCCCGGGCGGTTCCGGTCGACCTCCTCCACGGCGGGACGCCGGTCCCGGAGCGCGAGCGGATGGTGGACCGTTTCCAGGCCGGTGAGACGCCCGTCCTCGTGCTCTCCCTGAAGGCGGCCGGCACCGGCCTGAACCTCACCCGCGCCGGCCACGTCGTGCACTTCGACCGCTGGTGGAACCCGGCGGTCGAGGAACAGGCCACGGACCGCGCCTACCGCATCGGCCAGACCCAGCCCGTGCAGGTCCACCGTCTCATCACCGAGGGAACCGTCGAGGACCGGATCGCCGAGATGCTGGCCGCCAAGCGGGCGCTGGCCGACGCGATCCTCGGCGCCGGCGAGTCGGCCCTCACCGAACTGACCGACCGCGAGCTGTCCGACCTGGTGTCGTTGCGCAGGGAGGCCTGATGGGCACGACGAAGCGGACGGAGACGGCGGGCGGCACCGGGACGCCGGACGCGGACGAGCCGGTGGTCGCCCGCACCGCGCCCGCCGACGACGTCGCCGGCTGCCGGGCCGCCCCGCGGCACGACACCGAGGCTGCGGGCGCCACGCGACCCCACGAGCCCGGTGACCAGGACGGCCCGGGGGAGGGCGGACGCGACGCCGGGGAAGACAGCCCTCGCGCCGGGCGGGAACCGGCGCCCGGGGCGTTCGCCGCCGCCCCGTCGGCCCGGCCGGGCGACGCGGCCCGCGAGGCGCTGCGGGCCGCCCGGGGACAGCGGCCGTCGGCGGACGCGCCGGCCGAACCCGGACCGGCCGCGCACAGCCCGGCCAAAGCGGCCGGAGACGCCCCCGCCGGACATCCGGCCCGCCCCGGAGACGTGGCCCGCGCGGCCCTGCGCCGGGCGGCCTCGGCCCGGCGGGACGAGGGTCCGACCGGCGGCGAGGCCGCCTCGGCTGGGGTGTCGCAGACCCCGGCGGAGAGCTCCGCCGGGCCGGTGCGCACCGCCCGGCCGCGTTCCTCGGGCGCGCGTCCCGCCGACGCGGCGCGCGAGGCCCTGCGCGCCGCCCGCGCGCCCGGCGTCGCCCACCGCGATCCCGCGGGCGCCGGGCCGGCTCCTCGCGCGAACACGCGCGCCGGAGCGCACGCGGACGGCAGCGCGGCCCCCGGCGGGGCGGCGGAAGCGCGCACCGGTACGGAACCGGCCACCGGTACGGACCCGGCCACCGGTACGGACCCGGCCACCGGGACGGACCCGGTCGCCGGTACGGATCAAGGTGCCGGTACGGGCCCGGTCGCTGGTACGGACACGGACGACGGTACGGGTCAGGGCACCGGTACAGGTCAGGGCACCGGTACGGACCCGGTTACCGGTGCGGGACCCGCGTTCGGCAACGGTACGGTCATCGGTGCGGGGCCTGTGTCCGGCAACAGTCCGGGCGCCGGTGCGCACTCCGGTGCCCTTACCGGCTCCGGTACAGCCACGGCCCCCGGCACTCGGACGAATTCCCCGACGCGCGCGGACCGTGACGCCCGCGCGGACCGTGACGCCCGTACGGAGCGCGACGCCCGCACGGGCCCGGACGCCGGGGTCTTCTCCCTGGCCGGTGTCCCCGGCCCGGCCGCGCCCCGAGGGTCGGCCGCCGCCGACCGCACCGCGCAGGCCGCTCCCCAGGTCCCCGCGACCATGGCCTCGCCCCGTCGCGACGGCGAGCTCCGGCGTACGTTCCCGGCTTCGCCGGCCCGGGCGGCGGTTGGGTCCGGCTTCGCCGAGACCTGGTGGGGCGAGGCGTGGCTCACCGCGCTGGAGGAGGGTGCGCTGGACGCGGCCCGGCTGGCCCGGGGGCGCGGTTACGCGGAGAAGGGCCGTGTGGACGCCATCACCGTGACCCCGGGTCTCGTGCTGGCGTACGTCCAGGGGAGCCGGCCTCGCCCGTACCGGGTTCAGGTGCGGCTGCGGACGCTGGACGACGCGGACTGGGACCGGTTCCTGGCGGCCGCCGCCGACCGTCCCGGACACATCGCCGCGCTCCTCGACAAGGAGATGCCGCACTCCCTCGCCGACTGCGGGGTGCCGCTGCTCCCCGGCCCGGGCGATCTGGAACCGCACTGCAGCTGCCCCGACCGGGCCCACCCCTGCAAGCACGCGGCGGCCCTGTGCTACCAGACCGCGCGCCTGCTGGACGCCGACCCCTTCGTCCTGCTGTTGCTCCGCGGCCGGGGCGAGCGTGAGCTGCTCGACGCCCTGTCCCGGCTGAGCGCCGCCCGAGCGGCCCGCGCCGCGGGTGACCGGGATCCGGAGCCGTTGCCCGGGGTGCGCGCCACCGAGGCCCTCGCCCCGCGCCGGCTCCCGCCCCTGCCCGCCCCGCAGACGCCCCCGCCGCACCCCGGACAGCCCCCGGCGTACCCGGCGGCACCGGGCGGCCCGGACCCGTTCGCCCTGGACCAGTTGGCGACCGACGCCGCCGCCCGCGCCCACGCCCTGCTCACCACGGGCCGCGACCCGGTCGGCGGGCTGACGCTGTTGCAGGACGCGGTGCGCCTGGCAGCGGCCCGTCCCGGCTCCGGACTGACCGCCGCGACCCGTGCGCTCTACGCCTCGCTCGCGGCCGCCGTCGGGTGCGGCACGGCCGACCTGGCGCGGGCCGTGGCGGCTTGGCGGCAGGGCGGCCTGGAAGGACTGACCGTCCTCGAGGAGTCCTGGGACCCGCCGGCCGGCCGGTTCGACCGGGCCCGGCCGCTTCTCCTCGCCGCGGACCTGCCCGCCTTCCGCCCCCGGCGCAACCGGCTCACCCACCCCCGCGGCCACCTCCAGCTCCGCCTGGGCCGGGACGGCCTGTGGTACGCGTACGAATCCGAGCCCGGACGCGAGGACTGGTGGCCGCGCGGCACTCCCGACCTGGATCCGGTCGGCGCTCTGACCGGCCTGGACGCACCTGCCGACCTCTGAGGGCGGGCGGCTCGACCGCGGCGGAGCGTCCGTCGGCCTCGGCGGACGGACGCCCCGAGCCGGACGTAGCGCTCGCCGGCCGTACAGGACCGACGCCCTGAGCTCCCCACCTCGCGCCCGCCGGCGTCCAAGGACCGGCGCCGCCACCCGGCGCCGCGCCCGTCGGCCTTGCAACACGCATGCCCTGACCGCGACGTCGCGCCCCGCCGGCCCGGGAGGTCGGACGCCCCGACCCCGGCGCCCCATGCCTCCTTCGGTGGTGTGGCCCCGGCGTCGCACCCGTCCCCGGCGTTGTTCCCGCGGCCTCCGGAACGTCGGAGGGCCGCTCCACACCGACGGGCCGGGTGAAGGGAGTGTGAGGATTCACGGTTGATCCACGGGAGTCCGGGGTGGGAACTGGGGGGCCCGGGACGGAGGCGTACCGGGCGGCGGTTAGCGTGGAGCGGTGAGTGAGACGACGACCCCAGCCCTCCAGTACCGCTTCGACGGCCCGGAAGACGCCCCGGTCCTCATCCTCGGCCCCTCACTCGGGACGACGTGGCACATGTGGGACCGGCAGGTGCCGGAGCTGACGAAGCAGTGGCGTGTCTTCCGGTTCGACCTGCCGGGACACGGCGGCGCACCGGCGCACCCGGCCGGATCGGTGAGCGACCTCGCCGCTCGGCTGCTGGTCACCCTCGACGGCCTCGGCGTGCAGCGCTTCGGCTACGCGGGCTGCGCGCTCGGCGGAGCGATCGGCGTGGAGCTGGCGCTGCGCCACCCCGAACGCCTCGCCTCCCTCGCGCTGATCGCCGCCTCGCCCCGGTTCGGCACGGCGGACGAGTTCCGCCAGCGCGGGGTGGTCGTCCGTACGAACGGGCTCGACCCGATCGCCCGTACTTCCCCGGACCGCTGGTTCACCACCGGGTTCGCCGCGGCCCAGCCCGCGATCACCGACTGGGCCGTGCAGATGGTGCGGACCACCGACCCCGGCTGCTACATCGCCGCCTGCGAGGCGCTGGCCGCGTTCGACGTGCGGGCCGAACTCGGCCGGGTCGGCGTGCCGACGCTGGTCCTGGTCGGTTCCGAGGACCAGGTCACCGGCCCCGCGGAGGCCCGTACCCTGGTGGCCGGCATCCCGGACGCCCGCCTCGCCGTGGTGCCCGGCGCTTCCCACCTGGTCCCGGTCGAACAGCCGGCCGCCGTCACCGACCTGCTGGTCCGGCACTTCTCCACGGCCTGGCAGCCGGCGTTCGACTCGAGCACCGGCCAGCTCGCGGTCGTCGCGGCCCCGGCCCGGCCGGTGCTGGCAGCGTCCCCCCCGGCTCCGCAGGCCGCGCCGATCGCCGAGATCGCCCCGGCCGCGGCTCCGCCCGGGCCCAGCGGCGGCGCGGACCCGTACGACATCGGTCTCAAGATCCGCCGTGAGGTGCTCGGCGACGCGCACGTCGACCAGGAGCTGGCCGGCGCCGACGACTTCTCCGGCGACTTCCAGGAACTGCTCACCCGCTGCGCCTGGGGCGGGATCTGGAACCGCCCGGGACTGGACCGGCGCACGCGTAGCTGCGTCGCCCTGGCCGCCCTGGTCGCGGGCGGCCACACGGAGGAGCTGGCCGCCCACACCAGGGCAGCCCTGCGCAACGGCCTCACCCCGGACGAGATCAAGGAAGTGCTGCTCCAGACGGCGGTCTACTGCGGCATGCCCGCCGCCGCCAGTGCCTTCAGAGTGGCCCAGCGGATCATCCAGGAGGAGACCACTCCCACGGTCTGATCACGCGCCGGCGGCCGGACATCGGGCCGGGTTCCCCGGCGGACGCCCGGCCGGAGTCGGCTCCGCTCGAAAGCCGCAGCCGAGCACCAGGAGCACCACTCTGACGTGCCCGTGGGGCTAGTTCGCGGGGCAGGATGGGACTCATGAAGTTCACGAAGAAGTCGCACTCCTGCATCGTCCTCGAGAAGGACGGGCGCCGGCTCGTCGTCGACCCCGGCATGTTCAGCGAGGAGGACGCCACGGCCGGCGCGGACGCGATCCTGATCACCCACGAGCACCCGGACCACTTCGACGAGGCCCGGCTGCGCGCCGCCCTGGAGGCCGGACCCGGCACCGAGGTGTGGACCCTGAAGTCCGTCGCGGACCAGCTCTCCGCGGCCTTCCCGGGCCGGGTGCACACCGTCGGCCACGGCGACACCTTCACGGCGGCCGGCTTCGACGTGCAGGTCCACGGCGAGCTGCACGCGGTGATCCACCCGGACATCCCGCGCATCACCAACGTCGGCTACCTGATCGAGGGCGGCGGCGTCTTCCACCCCGGCGACGCGCTCACCGTGCCCGACCACCCGGTCGAGACGCTGATGCTCCCGGTGATGGCGCCCTGGAACAAGATCTCCGAGGTGATCGACTACGTCCGTGAGGTCAAGCCGCGGCGCGCCTACGACATCCACGACGCCCTCCTGACCGACCTCGCCCGGCCCATCTACGACCGTCAGGTCGGCGCCCTGGGCGGCGCTGAGCACCTGCGGCTGACGCCGGGGGCGTCGGCGGAGGTCTGAGCGGTCCGCGGGGGAGCGCGGTCACGCGGCCGGGCGGGACGCGCTGTCGGTCCCGCCCGGTAGGTTGTGGGACATGCGCATCGCGACCTGGAACGTGAACTCGATCACCGCCCGCCTGCCGAGGCTGCTGGCCTGGCTGGAGAGCAGCGGCACCGACGTGCTCTGCCTGCAGGAGGCCAAGATCGCCGAGGACCAGTTCCCGTTCGACCAGCTGCGCGAGGCGGGCTACGAGGCCGCGGTCCACGCCACCGGGCGGTGGAACGGCGTGGCGGTGCTCTCCCGCGTGGGCCTGGCGGACGTGGTCAAGGGCCTGCCCGGCGACCCCGGCTACGAGGGCGTCCAGGAGCCCAGGGCGGTCTCCGCGACCTGCGGCCCGGTCCGCGTCTGGTCGGTCTACGTGCCCAACGGCCGCGAGGTGGACCACCCGCACTACGCCTACAAGCTCCAGTGGTTCGAGGCGCTGAGGGCGGCCGTCGCGGGCGACGCCGGCGGTGGCCGCCCCTTCGCCGTCCTCGGCGACTACAACGTCGCGCCGACGGACGACGACGTCTACGACCGGGCGGCCTTCGAGGGCTCCACGCACGTCACCCCCGCCGAGCGCGCGGCGCTGGCCTCCCTGCGCGAGGCCGGCCTCGCGGACGTGGTCCCGCGGCCCCTGAAGTACGACCACCCCTTCACCTACTGGGACTACCGGCAGCTCTGCTTCCCCAAGAACCGCGGCATGCGCATCGACCTGGTGTACGGGAACGAGCCCTTCGCCAAGGCGGTCACCGACGCCTATGTCGACCGCGAGGAGCGCAAGGGCAAGGGCGCCTCGGACCACGCGCCCGTGGTGGTCGACCTCGACGTGTGAGCACGACACCGGCGTCCGCCCTGTGGTGCGCACGGCGGTGCCGGTGCCACGCTGGGTACATGAACATCCCGTTCGTGGGCAACTGGCGAAAGAAGCACGCGCCGTCCCTCGGTGTCGCCGTGGTCTCCGCCGACGGCTCCCCGGATCCCGGGGACCTCGCCGACCTCCTCTCCACCTGCGAGCTGCTGCGCGCCCAGGCCGCCGAGGCCGACGTCCGGCTCGACGAGTCGGCGGCCTCGCTGGAGGCGCTCGACCAGATGCTGCCGCGCTGGCGGGACGACGCCGAGAAGGTCTCCTGGCTGGGCAACGACGCGGGGTTGTACCTGGGCACGGTCATCGTGCGCACCGTGCCCGGCGCCGTATGGGAGATCTGGCCCAACGGCCATCCCGTCGTACGGCTCGTCTCCGGACGGGAGTTCGACGTCGTCGAGGCCGGTCACGCCTGGGCGGAGAGCGGCGTTCCCGAACTCTCCCAGCTCTACGCGGAGGTTGCCGAGAGCTGATCCCGGGCCTGGAACCGCGTACCGGCCGCGTCAATGCGCCCGACCTCGGCTACGATGTGCCGTTCACGGCTGTCGCAGGGACAGCGGTCCACAGAGCCATACCCGGCCGGCGGCAGCCGGAGATCACTGCTCGAGCGGCGGGACGCACAGGTAACGGTCGTCCGCGGGCGAGGAGAAGGTCAGCTGCGCGCCGGACGGGATGTGCTCGTCGCGGAACGGGCAGGCGGCTCGGGTGCCGGCGGGGGAGCCTGGCCGCCCGGGTCACGTCCGCTGTCGGCAGGGCTCAGGACGATCCTCGCCCGCTGTCCGGAACTCGACCGCGCCGCCGGACACATCCGGGTCCGTGCCGCGTCGGTGAACGACCATCAGAACCGGCGACTCGGCCGGCGGATCGATCGGTTCCACCGGCAGCGGTCGCGATGCTCGGTGATCGGCAGTCCTGACCCGGCCGCAGGGGGCGGAACCGGACGGGCGAGACCGATCACGCCCCAGCCCCGCTCTCCGGTGTCGAGGACGTGCCGCCGAGCATCGGGTCCCGGAACGCGCCGGCGAACAGGGCTCGACGCTCGGGAAAGGACAACTCCAGGGCGTCGCCGGTGGTGATGAGGGAGGTGCCCTGGCGCCGTAGGGCCGACACACGCGACTGCCGCCCGGACGGCAGCACCAGCAGGAAGAGCGGCGACCTGACGGCAATGCTGAATCGCCCGTCGCCTGCCGGTGAGTTCGCTGAGCCGGGCGACAGGTGCTCGATCTCGACGAGATCCACGGCGTCGCCGGCCAGGACCGTCAGGACGCGTACGGGCTCGTAGCCCTCCTCCGTCCCGTCACGACCCGTGTGGATGAGGGATTCGGACTCGGACACCACGGCGAGGGCGGCCCCGGACAGGGCGTCCTCGACGGCCGTCGGCGTCTCGACGTCGAGCCCCAGGACGGCCCCGCTGAGGTGCTCGCAGTCCAGCCAATCGCCACTGCTGTTCCGCACGGAGTAGTACAGCTCCTCGGACACGAGCCCGTCATCCCGACGGTGGAGGAGAAGGGCGAACCCGAGACCGTCGTCGATCCGGACATCGGCGGCGACCGGCCCATCGGCGAGAGGGGCGGGCAGACCGCGTCGAGTGCTGGTTCCGGGTTGCGGAGGTCCTGCCCGCAAGGCCTCCAGGGCGATCTCCGCCATGGCTCGTCCCATCGCTCTTCCCCTTCTCCTTCCGCACGGCTTCCACGCGGAAGCGCCGCCTGTGGAGTTCTCCGGCCGGTCGCGTGATGTGCGTGCCTGTCGGGCACGCGCATCACACAACACGGTCGCACAGCCGGCCGAGCCGGATCACGCCTCGGCCATGCGGGAACAGGACATGTCGCCCACCTGCCCGTTCCATCCGACGACTTCGACCATGCCATACGTCAGGATCCGCCCACCGGGGCCGTCTTGGACGACCACGCGGACCGCCCGGCCGATCCTGACGGGGCTGAGCCCGGAGTCCTTGGCCCGGGTCCTCCGCGTCGGCAGGGTCGTACGCGTTCGCCGAACGCCGGGTACGGGGTCGGCTCGCAGCCGGCCGAGCGCGGCGCCGGCCCCGGCCGCTGTCCCGCCCGGGACGAGGTCGCGCACGTCGTCGCTCGGTGCCGCGCACGTCGGTGCCGCGCCCCGGACTTCTGGCGTACCGGTGTTCGATGTGTGGTCATCGTGTAACCCGTTCGGGCGCGTCCGTGATGCGCCTGACGGGCCCATGGCAATGAATTAAGCTGCGCGCACGATCGGCAACCGAGCCACAACACCGGCCTGGAAGCGTGGAGGTGCGGATGCGTCGCCCTGTCGCACGGAAACTGGCGGTCCTGGCGGTCTCGGCCGCCGTGGTGTCGGTGGGAGCGGCGGCGCCGCCCACCGCGCACCCGGAGGCGAAGCCGGAACCTGTCCGGAAGGTTCCCGTGGCGGTCGGCTACGGCGGCGCCGTGGCCAGCGTCGACGCGGACGCCTCGGCGGCCGGCATCGAGGTGCTGAGGAACGGCGGCAACGCCGTCGACGCGGCCGTCGCCACCGCCGCCGCCCTCGGCGTCACCGAGCCCTACTCCTCCGGCATAGGAGGCGGCGGCTACTTCGTCTACTACGACGCCCGCACCCGCCGCGTCCACACCATCGACGGCCGCGAGACCGCGCCGCTGACCGCGGACTCCGAGCTGTTCACGGAGAACGGCAAGCCGCTCGCCTTCAACGACGCCGTCAGCAGCGGCCTGAGCGTCGGCACGCCGGGCACGCCGGCCACCTGGCAGACGGCCCTGGACGAGTGGGGCACCGAACGCCTCGGCACGGTCCTGAAGCCGGCCGAGCGGCTCGCCCGCGACGGCTTCACCGTCGACGACACCTTCCGCTCGCAGACCGCCGCCAACGAGACCCGCTTCCGCTACTTCCCCGACACCGCGAGACTGTTCCTGCCCGGCGGCCAGCTCCCCGCCGTCGGATCGACCTTCAAGAACCCCGACCTCGCCCGCACCTACCAGGAGCTGGCCAGAAAGGGCGTCGGGGCGATCTACCGGGGGGACCTCGGTGACGACATCGTCGAGACCGTCAACCACCCGCCGGTCGCCGCGGGTTCGGGCTGGAACGCCCGCCCCGGCAAGCTGTCGGAGAAGGACCTCGCCGCCTACCACGCCGAACTCCAGGCGCCCACCAGGGTCTCCTACCGCGGCCTCGACGTGTACTCCATGGCGCCCTCCTCCTCCGGCGGCACGACCGTCGGCGAGGCGCTCAACATCCTGGAGCGGACGGACCTGACGAAGGCGAGCGAGGTCCAGTACCTGCACCACTTCATCGAGGCGAGCCGCATCGCCTTCGCGGACCGCGGCCGCTGGGTCGGCGACCCCTCCTACGAGAACGTCCCCACCAGGCAGTTGCTGTCGCAGAAGTACGCCGACTCACGGGCCTGCCTCATCAAGGACGACTCCGTCCTCACCAGCCCGCTCGCCCCCGGCGACCCGCGCCACCCCGCGGCCTGCGGCGTCGGCGGAACGGCGGCCCCGACCACCTACGAGGGCGAGAACACCACGCACCTCACGGTCGCCGACCGGTGGGGGAACGTCGTCTCCTACACCCTCACCATCGAGCAGACCGGCGGCAGCGGCATCACCGTCCCCGGCCGCGGCTTCCTGCTCAACAACGAGCTGACCGACTTCTCCTTCAGCCCGGCCAACCCGGCCGTGCACGACCCGAACCTGCCCGGACCGGGCAAGCGGCCGAGGTCGTCCATCTCGCCGGTCATCGTCCTGGACCGGAACAACCGGCCGGTGGTGGCGCTGGGTTCGCCCGGCGGCGCCACCATCATCACCACCGTGCTGCAGACCCTCACCGGCTTCCTCGACCGGCGGCTGCCGCTGGTCGACGCGATCGCCGCGCCCCGCGCCAGCCAGCGCAACGCGGCCCAGACCGAACTCGAACCCGGTCTCTACGACAGCCCGGTGCGGCGGCAACTGGAGGCGATCGGCCACTCCTTCAAGCCCAACCCGGAGATCGGCGCGGCCACCGGCGTCCAGCGGCTGCCGGACGGCAGGTGGCTGGCGGCAGCCGAGAAGGTCCGCCGGGGCGGCGGATCGGCGATGGTGGTGCGCCCGCAGCGGTAGGACACGCTCGGGTCCGGGAGGACCCGAGCGGCGGGGGCCCCCCCCCCCCCCCGGCGGGGGGCCCCCCCCGCGGACGGCCCCCACCCCCGGGGTGCGGGGCCGGGCCCGGGGGGGGCCCGGGGCGCCCCCCCCCCCAGCGGGCCGA
>NZ_JBIBUK010000009.1:36066-300620 GCF_043079345.1 Streptomyces sp. NPDC015220
CCCAAACATCCCATTTTGAGCCCCCCCCCCCGGGGGGGGGGGGGGGGGGGGGGGGGGGGGGGGGGGGGGGGCCCCGGGGGGGGCCCCCCGGGGGGGGGGGGGCCCCCCCCCCGGGGGGGGGCCCCCCCCCCCCCCCGGGGGGGGGCCCCCGCCGCTCGTACGGCCCCTACTCGTGGGGTGCGGGCGCGGGCCGGGGCGGGGCAGGAGGCGCCGCCGCCTCCTGCGTGCGGAAGGCGAGCCGCCCGTCCTCGACGTCCACCGTGACCCGGCTGCCCTCGCCGATCCTGCCGTCCAGCAGGAGCCGGGACATCTGGTTGTCCACCTCGCGCTGGATGGTGCGGCGCAGCGGACGCGCGCCGTACTCCGGCTGGTAGCCACGCTGGGCCAGCCAGTCCACGGCCGGGTCGGTGAACTCGACGGCGACGCCCTGGGCGCGCAGCAGCCGGCGGGTCTTGTCCAGCAGCAGGTTGGTGATCTGCCGCAACTGCTCGGCGGTGAGCTGCCGGAAGACGACGATCTCGTCGATGCGGTTGAGGAACTCGGGCCGGAAGTGCTCCCGCAGCGGCCGGAGGATCTGCTCCCGCCGTGCCTCCTCGTCCGCGTCGCTGCCGCCCGGACCGAAGCCGATGCCGGCGCCGCGCCGGGTGATGGCCTCGGAGCCGAGGTTGCTGGTCATCACGATGACGGTGTTGGTGAAGTCCACCGTACGGCCCTGCGAGTCGGTGAGCCGTCCGTCGTCGAGCACCTGGAGCAGGATGTTGAACACGTCGGGGTGGGCCTTCTCCACCTCGTCGAGCAGGAGCAGCGAGTACGGGTGCCGGCGCACCACCTCGGTGAGCTGACCGGCCTCCTCGTGCCCGACGTAGCCCGGCGGGGCGCCCACCAGCCGGCTGACCGTGTGCCGCTCCTGGTACTCGCTCATGTCGAGCCGGACCATGCGCTCCTCGCTGCCGAACAGCGCCTCGGCCAGCGCCCGGGCCAGTTCGGTCTTGCCGACACCGGTCGGGCCGAGGAACAGGAAGCTGCCGATCGGCCGGTCGGGGCTGGCCAGCCCGGCGCGGGAGCGCAGCACCGCCTCGGAGACCACGCTCACGGCCTCCTCCTGGCCGACCACCCGCTGGTGCAGGTGCTCCTCCAGGCCGAGCAGCCGCTCCTTCTCCTCCTGGGTGAGACTGCTGACCGGGATGCCGGTCTGCCGGGACACCACCTCGGCGATGGCCTCGGCCGTGACCTCCAGGTGCTGTCCCTCGTCGGCCTCGCCGTCCCCGCCGGCCTCGGCGATCCGCCGCTTCAGCTCCACGATGCGGTCGCGCAACTGCGTGGCCTGCTCGTACTGCTCGTCGGCGACCGCCTGGTCCTTGTCCAGGGTCAGCTGCTCGACCTCGCGTTCCATGGCCCGTACGTCCGTGCCCTTGGTGCGCGCCCGCAGCCGCACCCGCGCCCCGGCCTGGTCGATCAGGTCGATCGCCTTGTCCGGCAGCCGCCGGTCGGTGAGGTAGCGGTCGGAAAGCTCCACGGCGGCCGCCAGCGCCTCGTCGGTGTAGCGAACCTGGTGGTGGGCCTCGTAGCGGTCGCGCAGCCCGCGCAGGATCTCCAGGGCGTCCGCGACGGTCGGTTCGGGCACCAGGATCGGCTGGAACCGGCGGGCGAGCGCCGCGTCCTTCTCGATCCGCCGGTACTCCTCCAGCGTGGTCGCGCCCACGATGTGCAGCTCGCCGCGGGCGAGGGCCGGCTTGAGGATGTTGCCCGCGTCCATCGCCCCGCCCTCGCCGCCCGAGCCCGCGCCGACCACGGTGTGCAGCTCGTCGATGAAGACGATCAGCCGCTCGGAGTTGGTCCGGATCTCGGTGACGATGTTGTTCAGCCGCTCCTCGAAGTCGCCCCGGTAGCGGGTGCCGGCGACCACTCCGGTCAGGTCCAGGGCCACCACCCGGCGGCCCAGCAGGATGTCGGGCACGTCCCCGTCGGCGATCCGCTGGGCGAGCCCCTCGACGATCGCGGTCTTCCCCACGCCCGCGTCGCCGATCAGCACCGGGTTGTTCTTCCCGCGCCGGGAGAGCACCTCGATGGTCTGCTCGATCTCCTGGTCCCGCCCGATCACCGGGTCGATGCGTCCCTGCCGGGCCAGGTCGGTGAGATCGCGCCCGTACTTGTCCAGGGTGGGCGTGGCGGTGGTCCGCTGCCGCTCGGCGCCCGGCGGGGCGGCGGCTTCCGGCGCCGCCTCCGGCAGGCCGGAGGCGGCGAACCGGGCCGCGTTCAGGATGTGCCCGGCCGCGGAGTCGGGGTTCGCGGCGAGCGCGCTGAGCACGTGCTCGGGGCCGATGTACCCGGCGCCGCTCGCCCGTGCCATGTCGTGCGCGTCCAGCAGGGCACGCTTCACGGCCGGGGTGAGGGACAGGGTGGCCGACGGTGGCGGATCGCCGGGCTTCTGCTGGACGGGGCCGGACCGCTCGTCGATCTGGGTGGCGATCGAGTCCGGGTCCGCCCCGGCCCGGCTGAGCAGGCTCCGGGTGGGCTCGGTGGCGAGCGCCGCCCGCAGCAGGTGCTCGGTGTCCAGGTCCCGGCTGCCGTGGTCGGCGGCGTACTGAGCCGCGCCCTTGACCAGTTCCCGGGCGGGCTGGCTGAGCAGCCTGCCGATGTCGACGTGCCGGGGACCGGGGCGGGGTCCGCCGAAGAACCGGGCGAAGAATTCGCCGAAGGGGTCACCCTCCGGGCCGACGTAGCCGCTGGTCATCGCTTTCCGTTCCTTCGCTGACGTGTGGCTCTCGCCGGGTAACCGCTTAGGAGGGCGCTCATGCCACCATGGCACGCCCGGTTTCCGGCGGCACGTCGGGTGACCCACGGGGTGGAGGGACGCGTCCGTGCGCGCGTGCGGCGTCGTCGTGCCGGGTCACGCCCGCGCGGCGCGCCGCCCGCCAGTGCGCCCGGCTCCGCTCCCGGAGGATCCCCGCGGCCCGGCCCTGCCGCCGGGTGAGGCCGCGGCGTCCCGGCCGGTGATCAGCGCCGTGCGTCTCACCCCGTCGCGCCCATTGTTGTACCGGTATTTGAATAACGCCTGCCGCGTTAGACTGGGTGCATGGTGCGCACCCCCCTGACCCCGGAAGAGCGCGAGCGTGGTGAGCGGCTCGGCCGGCTGCTGCGCGAGGCGCGCGGCGACCGCAGCATGACGGAGATCGCGGCGCGCGCGGGCGTCTCGGCGGAGACGCTGCGCAAGATCGAGACCGGCCGTGCCCCGACGCCCGCCTTCTTCACGGTCGCCGCGCTGGCCGGCGTCCTCGGACTGTCGATGGACGAACTGGCGGGGCGGTGCGCACTGGCCCGGGTGTGACCGGACGGCTCGCGCGGTGAGCGGTGCGCGTTCCGGGTAGGGCGTCCCGGGCGGGGGCGGGGCGGTCGCAGGGCCGGCGCCCGCCGGCCCAGGACGGGGTGCCGGCCCCCGGTGAGGCCCCTGCCCGGTGGGCGCGGTGAACCCGCGGTGTGCGGCACGGTGAGGAGCGCCTGGGCCGCGCTGCCCCGCCCGGACCTCTGCCGCGCCTCCGCCCGGACCGCGCGCCCGCTCGGCGTGCACGGGGACGGCCCGGCGTGCACGGGGACGGCCCGGCGCGGACGGGTGCCGTATGGGACGGGTTCGGGCTCGCCGCCCGCCTCGGACGCACGTCACCCGAGGCGGAGCGCCGTCAGTGGTGGACGGTCCGACAGGGGAGGAAGGGCCGTCAGAGGGGAAGGGGCGTCAGGACGCGGAGGCCGGGTCCGTGCTCGTGGGCCCGCCCGGCCTCGGGACCTTCGGGTCGGCCGGTGCGGCGCCAGGGCGGTCCGCCGTCGGCCGCCGGGCCGCCGGGCGGCTGTCCGCCCAGGCCGTCAGCTCCGGGTCGTCCAGGGCGCTCACCCAGAGGTCGGCGAGGGCCAGGGCCTCGGGCCCGGGCCGTGGCCCCACCCCGACGACCCGCAGACCCGCGGCCACGGCGGCCTTCAGTCCGTTGACCGAGTCCTCCACGGCCAGGACGTCGCCGCCGGACGCACCGAGCAGCCGTGCGGCCTCCGCGTAGGTGTCCGGGTGGGGTTTGGGGCGGATGTCCCCGCCGGGCACGACGATGTGCCGGAAGTGACGGCGTAAGTCCACCGACTCCAGGCAGAACTCCACCACGTCCGCTGGGCAGTTGCTGGCGACGGCCAGGGGCGCGGCCCGGCCCAGGGCCCGCACGAGGTCCCGGGCCCCGCGTGTGGTCACGGGGTCGCGCGCGACGAGGGCGCGGAAGGTGCTCAGGAGTTGCGAGGTCATCTCCTCGGCCTGGTCGGGATGGCCGACGAGGTCGGCCATGAGGGCTCCGCAGTCCTTGTAGTGCAGCCCTCTGGCGCGTTCGGCGAACTCGGGGTCGGGAGCGTGTCCGAAGGCGCGCAGGACCACGGCGCGCGCCCGCTGCCAGTGCTGCTCGGAGTCCACCAGGGTGCCGTCGCAGTCGAAGACGACGGCTGTGGGGGTCCAGTCGGGGGCGAACATGGGGGGTTTGGTCATGTGCTCTGGCCGTTCTGGCGTGAGGCGGAACCGCCGGGAAAGCCCTCTGGGTCCGCCGCTCGTGGGTGACGGTACGCCTGCTGCGCGTCCTTCACTTCGGGGAAGTGGGAAACCGCAGACGGAGAAGGACGGTCGTGAACGCGGCGGTGGACGCACAGCCGACTGCCGTGCTCCTGCGCGCGTTCGGAACCGTAAACACAATGAACGGTACGCTCCGCTTGGCATGTCGTGGACGTTTGCCAGCGCAATACGCACGTGTGGGTGACGCCTCGCTCGCAGCCGGGGCCCGAGGCGGCGCGCGGCGGGACGCGGAACGCCGGGTCGGCGCGACGGCCGGGCGATCGCCCCGGGCCGCCTCGGGCCGCCTCGGACCGCGTCGGGCCGGACGCCCGGGGGCGCCGCGGGTCGCGTCGGGTGTGGGGAGTCCGGCAGTCGCCCCGGCCGGTTCCGGGCCGGGGACCCGAGGTGACCCGGCCCGGAACCAGCCGGGACCCGGAGGTGACCCGGCCGGGCGCCCGACGCGGCCCCGGTAGCCGCCCCCCGGGCCGCCTCGGCGGCGGCCTCCCGGGCGGCCCCGGCCCTCGGCCGCGGCGCTCACCCACCAGAGTGCGAAACACGATCGACTCCGCGGGTTCACGGCGATGGTCTTGGCAAGGCCGCCCGGGAGGCTTACGTTCGTGCCTCTGGGTCTGTTCTACAGGCGTAGAGGCTCTGACGTACGTCGAAGGAGCAGCTCATGGCCAACGTCGTCCGCGCGGCCCTGGTCCAGGCCACCTGGACCGGTGACACCGAGTCCATGGTCGCCAAGCACGAGGAGCACGCCCGCGAGGCGGCCCGCCGGGGTGCGAAGATCATCGGGTTCCAGGAAGTCTTCAACTCGCCCTACTTCTGCCAGGTACAGGAGCCCGGGCACTACCGCTGGGCCGAGCCGGTCCCCGACGGGCCGACCGTGCGCCGGATGCGGGAACTCGCCCGCGAGACCGGCATGGTGGTCGTCGCCCCGGTCTTCGAGATCGAGCAGTCGGGCTTCTACTACAACACCGCCGCCGTGATCGACGCCGACGGCGGCTACCTGGGCAAGTACCGCAAGCACCACATCCCCCAGGTCGAGGGCTTCTGGGAGAAGTACTACTTCAAGCCCGGCAACCTCGGCTGGCCCGTCTTCGACACCGCCGTCGGCAGGGTCGGCGTCTACATCTGCTACGACCGCCACTTCCCGGAGGGCTGGCGGCAGCTCGGCCTGAACGGCGCCCAGCTCGTCTACAACCCCTCCGCCACCCACCGCGGCCTCTCCTCCCACCTGTGGCGGCTGGAGCAGCCGGCCGCCGCCGTCGCCAACGAGTACTTCGTCGCCGCGATCAACCGCGTCGGCCGGGAGGAGTACGGCGACAACGACTTCTACGGGACGTCGTACTTCGTCGACCCGCGCGGACAGTTCGTCGGAGACCCCGCGAGCGACTCCCGGGAGGAACTCGTCGTCCGGGACCTCGACCTCGACCTCATCGAAGCGGTGCGGCGGCAGTGGGCCTTCTACCGCGACCGCCGCCCCGACGCCTACGAAGGGCTGGTGCAGCCGTGAACGACCTCTACGACCGTCACCGGGCCGTGCTGCCCGACTGGCTCGCGCTCTACTACGAGGACCCGCTGGAGATCACCCACGGCGAGGGCCGCCACGTCTGGGACAGCGCGGGCAGGCGCTACCTCGACTTCTTCGGCGGGATCCTCACCACCATGACCGCCCACGCGCTGCCCGAGGTCACCAAGGCGGTGAGCGAGCAGGCCGGCCGGATCCTCCACTCCTCCACCCTCTACCTCAACCGGCCGATGGTCGAACTCGCCGAGCGCATCGCCAAGTTGAGCGGCATCCCGGACGCCCGGGTCTTCTTCACCACCTCCGGCACCGAGGCCAACGACACCGCGCTGCTGCTCGCGACGACGTACCGGCGCAGCAACACGGTCCTGGCCATGCGCAACAGCTACCACGGCCGTTCCTTCAGCGCCATCGGCATCACCGGCAACCGCTCCTGGTCCCCGAGCTCCCTCTCCCCGCTCCAGACGCTGTACGTCCACGGGGGCGTGCGCACCCGCGGTCCGTTCGCCCACCTCGACGACTCCGGGTTCGTCGCGGCCTGCGTGGAGGACCTGAAGGACCTGCTCGGCCACACCCGTCCGCCCGCCGCGCTGATCGCCGAGCCCATCCAGGGCGTCGGCGGCTTCACCTCCCCGCCCGACGGCCTGTACGCGGCCTTCCGGGAGGTGCTCTCGGAACACGGCGTCCTGTGGATCAGCGACGAGGTGCAGACCGGCTGGGGCCGCACCGGCGAGCACTTCTGGGGCTGGCAGGCGCACGGGCGCAGCGGCCCGCCGGACATCCTCACCTTCGCCAAGGGCATCGGCAACGGCATGTCCATCGGCGGCGTCGTGGCCCGGGGCGAGATCATGAACTGCCTGGACGCCAACAGCATCTCCACCTTCGGCGGCACCCAGATCACCATGGCGGCCGGTCTCGCCAATCTCAACTACCTGCTGGAGCACGACCTCCAGGGCAACGCCCGGCGTGTCGGCGGCCTGCTCATCGAGCGGCTGCGCGCCGTCGCCGCCCAACTGCCCGGGGTACGGGAGGTGCGCGGGCGCGGACTGATGATCGGCGTCGAACTCGCCAGGCCCGGCACGGACACGGCCGATCCGCAGGCCGCCGCCGCCGTGCTGGAGGCGGCCCGCGAGGGCGGGCTGCTCATCGGCAAGGGCGGCGGTCACGACACCAGCGCCCTGCGCATCGCCCCGCCCCTGTCGCTGACCGTCGCGGAGGCCGAGGAGGGCGCCGCCGTCCTGGAGAGCGCGCTGCGCGCGGCGTACTGAGGAGCGCGTAGGAAGAACCCGGCCGAGCGAGGGGAGCGTTTCCCATGACCACCGCCTCGGAACCACCCCCGACCACCCGCCGACGCCCGGGCACGAGCACCGGGCGGACGCCGGAACCGGCCCTGTCCGTCCGCCAGGTGCTCGCCCTGGAGCGGGTGCTCGCCGGGGAGCCCGAGGTGGTGGCCGGCGCCGGCCGGCTGGACCGGCCCGTGCGCTGGGTGCACGTCGCCGAGGCGGCGGACGTCGGCGTGATGCTCAGCGGCGGCGAGATGGTGCTCACCACCGGAGTACTGCTGGCCGGCGACGAGGAGAAGCAGGCCGAGTACATCCGCTCCCTGCACCGGGCGGAGGCCGCTGCCGTCGTGCTGGGCCTGGGCCGGGCCTTTCCCGCGCCGCCGGAGGCGATGCGCCGCGCCGCCGAGCGGTGCGGGCTGCCACTGGTCGTCCTGCACCGGCCGTTCCCGTTCGCCGAGCTCACCGAGGAGGTCCAGTGCCGGCTGGTGCGGCGCAAGTTCGCCGCCGTCAGCCTGTCCGAGGCGGTACGCGCCGCGCTCACCGCACTGATCACCGCGGGCGCCCCGCTCCAGGCGCTGCTCGACGAGATCGCCCGGCACAGCGCCTGCCCCGTCGTCGTCTCCAACCTCGCCCACCGCGTCCTCGCCACGGCGGGGGAGCGGCCGGCGGTGGACGACGTGCTGCGCGACTGGGAGCGCATCGCCCGGCAGGCATGGGGGCACCCCCCAGGCCGTTCAGGCACTGGGGGAGGCAGCGAGGGCGACGGCTGGATCCGCGCCGAACTCGGCGGGCGCGGGGAGCGCTGGGGCAGGATCACGCTGTGCGGCCACCGCGGGGACACCGCCACCGGACGGCTGCTCGCCGACCGGGCCGCCGAGGCCCTGGTCCTGCACCGCATGCTCGGCGGCGCCGCGGGCCGCTCCTGGGAGGAGCAGTCCGCGCGGAGCCTGCTGACCGACCTGGCCGACGGGACCGTACCGGCCCGGCGGCTGCTGCCCCGGGCCCGGGCGGCCGGGCTGCCGGTCAACCGGCGTGTCTTCGTGCCGCTGGCCGTCCCGGACGGCGAGCCCGGCGGACTCGACCGGCTGCTGCGGCTGCTGGGCCTGCCCGGCCTGGTCGCCGAGCTGGCCGGGGGCGTCACCGCGGTCCTGCTCAGCCTCGCCCGCGACCAGGACGCCGACGCCCTGGCCGGACACTTCGCCACCCGGCTGCGCGCGGAGGCGGGCCGGGCGCACACGGTCGTCGCCGCCGCGGACGCCCGCACCGCCTGGGACGACGTACCCGCGGGACTGCGCGAGGCCCGGCACGTCGCCGACGCCGTGGCCGCCTCCGCCCCCGCCCTCGGTCTCCCGGCCGTCGTCCGCCTCAAGGACGTCCACCTGCGCGGGCTGGTGCGCCTGCTGCGCGAGAACCCGCACGTGCAGTCCTTCGCCGAACGGGAGCTGGACGGGCTGCTGTGCGACACCGGCCAGGACCTCCTGGACGTCCTGCGCACCTACCTGGCCACCGGCCGCAACAAGTCCAGCACCGCCCGGCTCCACCACGTCTCCCGACCCGCGCTCTACCGCCGCCTGGAGGCCATACAGGGCCGCCTGGGAGTGGACCTCGACGACTTCGAACAGGCCGTCTCCGTGCACATAGCGCTCCTCGCGCACGACGCGCAGCAGCGGTGAGGCCCGCGACCGACCGGGAGAACGAGAGTGGCACAGGGGCGGAGCCAGGGTGACAGGCCGGCACGCCGCACCCCGGCGGACGTGACACCGTGCACCTCGAACCGGGCCCGCGGGCTCCCTACGCTCACCGCACACCGATCGAGCAGCGGAGGTCCCGATGAGCCGAGTGATCCGTGCCGCCCTCTTCCAGACCGCCTGGACCGGCGACAAGGAGTCCATGATCCGGGTCCACGAGCAGGCGGTCCGCGACGCCGCCGCGCAGGGCGCCCAGGTCCTGTGCTTCCAGGAGCTGTTCTACGGACCGTACTTCTGCCAGGTCCAGGACCCGGCCTTCTACGAGTACGCCGAGCGGGTCCCCGAGGGCCCCGTCGTCCGGCGCTTCCAGGCACTGGCCGGGGAGCTGGGCATCGTCCTCGTCCTGCCGGTGTACGAGGAGGAGCAGCCGGGCGTCCTCTACAACACGGCCGCCGTGATCGACGCGGACGGCAGCTACCTCGGCAAGTACCGCAAGACCCACATCCCCCAGGTGCACGGGTTCTGGGAGAAGTTCTACTTCCGTCCCGGCAACAGCGGCTGGCCCGTCTTCGACACCGCCGTCGGCAGGGTCGGCGTCTACATCTGCTACGACCGCCACTTCCCGGAGGGCTGGCGGGCGCTGGGCCTGGCCGGCGCGGAGGTCGTCTTCAACCCCTCGGCCACCTCGCGCGGCCTGTCCGGCTACCTCTGGCAGCTGGAGCAGCCCGCGGCTGCCGTCGCCAACGAGTACTTCGTCGGCGCGATCAACCGGGTCGGCGTCGAGGAACTGGGCGACAACGACTTCTACGGCACCTCCTACTTCGTGGACCCCCAGGCGCGGTTCGTCGGCGAGGTCGCGAGCGACAAGGAGACCGAACTCGTCGTACGGGACCTGGACCTCGCCGCACTGCGCGAGGTGCGCGACCGCTGGCAGTTCTACCGCGACCGGGCGCCGGGCGCGTACACACCGCTGACCGCGCCCTGAGCGGCGCCCCGCCGGCCGCCCCCGGCCGGCGGACCCGCGCCCCGGCCCCGTACAGGCACCAACGGAAGGAGAGGGAGCATGAGCAGCCGTACCGTCATCCGCGGCGGCCTCGTCGTCACCGCCGCCGACGAGATGCACGCCGACGTCCTGATCGAGGACGGCCGCATCGCCGCCCTCGCCGCCTCCGGCACCGCCGCCGCCGAGGCGTTCACCGCCGGGCGCACCATCGACGCCACCGGCAGATACGTGATCCCGGGCGGGGTCGACGGCCACACCCACATGGAGATGCCGTTCGGCGGCACCAAGGCCTCGGACACCTTCGAGACCGGCACCCGGGCCGCCGCCTGGGGCGGCACGACGACCATCGTCGACTTCGCGATCCAGTCCAGGGGCGGTTCACTGCGTGAAGGCCTCGACGCCTGGCACCAGAAGGCCGAGGGCAACTGCGCCGTCGACTACGGCTTCCACATGATCGTCTCCGACGTGAACGACGAGACGCTGAAGGAGATGGACCTGCTCGTGGAGGAGGGCGTCACCTCCTTCAAGCAGTTCATGGCCTACCCGGGGGTGTTCTACTCCGACGACGGACAGATCCTGCGCGCCATGCAGCGCGCCGCCGGCAACGGCGGGCTGGTCATGATGCACGCCGAGAACGGCATCGCCATCGACGTGCTGGTCGAGCAGGCGCTGGCCCGCGGCGAGACCGACCCGCGCTTCCACGGTGAGGTCCGCAAGGCGTTGCTGGAGGCCGAGGCGACCCACCGCGCCGTCCGGCTGGCCCAGGTCGCGGGCGCCCCCCTGTACGTCGTGCACGTCTCGGCGCGGGAGGCGGTCGCCGAGCTGGCGGCGGCGCGCGACGCCGGGCTGCCGGTCTTCGGCGAGACCTGCCCGCAGTACCTGTTCCTGTCCACCGACAACCTCGCCGAACCGGACTTCGAGGGCGCGAAGTACGTCTGCTCGACCCCCCTGCGCCCCGAGGACCACCAGGCCCCCCTGTGGCAGGGCCTGAGGACCGACGACCTCCAGGTGGTCTCCACCGACCACTGCCCCTTCTGCTTCGCAGGCCAGAAGGAACTGGGCCGGGGCGACTTCTCCAGGATCCCCAACGGCCTGCCGGGGGTGGAGAACCGGATGGACCTGCTCCACCAGGCCGTCGTCGACGGGCACATCTCGCGCCGCCGCTGGATCGAGATCGCCTGCGCCGCCCCCGCCCGCATGTTCGGCCTGTACCCGAAGAAGGGCACCATCGCCCCGGGCGCCGACGCCGACGTGGTGATCTACGACCCGCACGCCGAGCAGGTGCTGTCCGCCACGACGCACCACATGAACGTCGACTACTCGGCGTACGAGGGGAAGCGGGTCATGGGACGGGTGGAGACCGTGCTCTCGCGCGGCGAACCCGTCGTCACCGAGCGGGAGTACACCGGACGCGCCGGACACGGCGTCTACACCCCGCGCTCCACCTGCCAGTACCTCGACTAGGAGTGGCGCACATGGACTTCGGACTCGTCCTGCAGACCGACCCGCCGGCCTCGCGCGTCGTCAGCCTGATGCAGCGCGCCGAACGCAACGGCTTCCGCTACGGCTGGACCTTCGACTCCGCCGTGCTCTGGCAGGAGCCGTTCGTCATCTACAGCCAGATCCTCGCCAACACCGAGAAGCTGACGGTCGGCCCGATGGTCACCAACCCGGCCACCCGCACCTGGGAGGTCACCGCCTCCACCTTCGCCACCCTCAACGACATGTTCGGCAACCGCACCGTCTGCGGCATCGGCCGCGGCGACTCCGCGATGCGCGTCGCCGGGCGCAAACCCGTCACCCTGGCCCGGATCAGCGAGGCCATGAAGGTCATCCGGGCGCTGGCCGGCGGAGAGGAGGCCGACCTCGGCGGCGGCGCGGTCGTCCGGTTCCCGTGGATCGGGCCGGGCGCCCGGCTGCCGGTCTGGATGGCCGCGTACGGGCCCAGGGCGCTGCGGACGGCCGGCGAGGAGGCCGACGGATTCATCCTCCAGCTCGCCGACCTCTATCTGACCCAGTACATGGTCAAGGCGGTGAAGGACGCCGCGGCCGAGGCCGGGCGCGACCCGTCCGAGGTGACCGTCTGCGTCGCCGCCCCCGCCTACGTCACCGACGACGACTCGCCCGGTGCGCTGGCCCACGCCCGCGAGCAGTGCCGCTGGTTCGGCGGCATGGTCGGCAACCACGTCGCCGACCTGGTCGCCCGCTACGGCGAGCACTCCGCCGCCGTACCCGACGAACTCACCGACTACATCAAGGCCCGCCAGGGCTACGACTACGCCCACCACGGGCGCAGCGGCAACCCGGACACCCGGTTCGTGCCCGACGAGATCGTCGACCGGTTCTGCCTGGTCGGGCCGGTCGAGGCGCACATCGAGAAGCTGACCGCGCTGCGCGACCTGGGCGTCGACCAGTTCGCCGTGTACGCCATGCACGACGCGCGGGAAGCCGTGATCGACGCGTACGGCCGCCAGGTCATCCCCGTCGTCAACTCCTGATCACCGGCCCCGATCCGATCGGGCCGCCCATGACCGACACCGCCGCCTCCGGCATACCGTCCCCCGCCCAGGTCACCCTCCCCGACGGCCGGGTGCAGCTCGCGCCCGGCGCCCCGCCGCCCGCCGGCCCGTACGCCGACGCGGACCCGCTGCCGGTCCCGTCGTCCCGGCCGGCCCCTGGCCGCCGAGGTGACGGTCTCCGCCCGGCACGCGACCGTCGTCCACGCCCCGGACGGGGCGGCCCGGGTGACCGAGGTCTCCCGCAGGGCGCGACCAACGGCACGAGGTTCAACGACCGTGTGCTGAAGCCGGGTTCGAGGACGCGCCTGCACGACGGCGACCGAAGCGAGCTCGGCCCCAGGGCCGGTTTCGTCGTACGGGGGATCCAGGAGGAGGACCGGGCGGCGGAGTACGGGCCGGATCAGCCCTGACCGCGGCCGAGCGCCGCCACGGCGTCCTTGGCGGCCTTGATCGCGCCCTTGTTGATCTCGTCCGTACCCGGCGCCTTCTTCGTCTCGAAGTCGCTGCCGTTGTACGTGACGACCACCAGCGCGTTGCCGACGCGCGCCAGCACCGTGCCCTCGCGGGTCTGCTGCTTGTCCTGGGTGGTGAGGTCGACGACGGAGTACGCCGAGTCCCCGAGCCCGGGGACCGCTCCGCCGCCGCTCTTCTCGGCGGTCCGCTGCTCGTAGGAGGTCCGCGCCGCCGCGTCGGACCGCATGACCTCGAAGGACACGTCGAGCCAGCGGTAGTCGTAGCCCTTCAGGGCGTTCCAGGAACAGGTGCGGCGCACCTCCCGGTCGGTCGAGGGGATCTCCTTGCCCGCCGTCTTCGCGCCGGGCACCAGCGCGGTGACGGTCTTGGCGGCGACGGCGGCGCACGGCGCCGGCGCGGACGTGTACGTCTGCGCGGCTCCGGTCGAGGACGGCGCGGCGGACGATCCGGACGGCGCGGCGGACCCGGACGACCCGGCTCCGGACGCGGCGGTCTCCTGTCCGGCGGCCCGGTGCCCGTCGGTGGACGACGCCGCGAACGGACCGGACGTCAGCGCCCAGCCCGTGCAGGCGAGCACGAGGACCGGACTGAGCCGCGCGGTGAGCGCGAGCGGCAGGGGAAGAAGATGACGCACGGCGCACTTCTCGTGTGGGGGTGGACGATGCGAGGCCGTCCACAGTGTGGACGGGACGACAGTGTCACACGAGTGCCTGTGGGGCGGAAGCACGAACTCGCTGCGTACCCGGGCGGTCACCGCGCCCCGCCCCTGACGCGGTGTTCGCCCGGTTCTGTCCGGACGGCGGAGGCGGCCGCGGTGGTCCCCCCGGTCCGTGCCGGTGGGACGGGCGAGGCCACGACGGTGGTTCCCTCGGTCCGGGCCGGCCGCGCGGCGGGCGGAGAAGGGCCGCCGGAGTCCCTCCGGCTCGCACCGGGCTGTCGGCCCGCCCGACCCGCGGGGCGGCTGGGGCTCGTGGCCCGCCCGGTCCGCGCGGCGACCCCGGGCCCCCGCCACCGGCCCGCCGCCGACGAGCGGTGCTCCGGAGTCTCCGGCCGCCCGCTGGAGTCCGTGCACGGGCGGACTTCGGCAGGACGGAGGAAGGCCGGGGCCGCGGACCAGGAACACCCGACCGAACCGGCCCCCCGCCCACGGGCCGGGCCGGTCAAGTCCCCTGAGCCACCCGGTGGTTCGGTGTCCGAACCGGTGCGTCCGGCACGGCGCCCCGGGCCCGCCGCGTTCCGTAGCCTGATCCCGCGGGCCGGCCGCGTGCCGGCCCGGGAGCATCCGGGCCGACGGCCGCGCGCGGACGGAGAGCCGGGCCGCGCACGGACGGAGAGCCGGGCCGCGCGCGGACAGAGAGGTGACAGATGCGGTTCACCACCCGACCCACCCTCCAGGGCACCTTCGGCATGGTGTCCTCCACCCACTGGCTGGCCTCCCAGTCGGCGATGGCCGTGCTGGAGGCCGGCGGCAACGCCTACGACGCCGCGGTGGCCGGCGCCTTCGTGCTGCACGTCGTCGAGCCGCACCTCAACGGGCCCGCGGGCGAGGTGACGATCCTGCTCGCCCCGGCGGGCGGCGAGGTGCGGGTGCTGTGCGGGCAGGGGGTGGCGCCGGCCGGAGCGACGGTCGCCCACTACCGGGGACTTGGCCTGGACCTCGTACCCGGCACCGGGCCGCTCGCCGCCGCGGTCCCCGGCGCCTTCGACGCGTGGCTGCTCCTCTTGCGCGACCACGGCACCAAGTCCCTCGCCGAGGTCCTGGACCACGCCATCGGGTACGCCGAGAACGGGCACCCGCCGGTGGAACGCGTCGGCGCGACCGTGGAGAGCGTACGGAAACTGTTCGAGACGGAGTGGACGTCCTCCGCCGAGCTCTATCTGCCCGGCGGACGCGCGCCGGGCCCCGGACGGCTGCTGCGCAACCCCGCGCTCGCCGCCACCTGGAGACGGCTGCTCGCCGAGACCGCGGGCGCCGGCGGCCGGGAGGCCCGGATCGACGCCGCGCGGGAGGTGTGGCGCAGCGGCTTCATCGCCGAGGCCCTGGTCCGGCAGGCCGCGCGGCCCACCATGGACACCAGCGGCGAACGCCACGCCGGCACCCTCACGGCGGCCGACCTCGCCGCCTGGAGCGCGGCCTACGAGAGGCCGGCGACGTACGACTGGAACGGCTGGACCGTGTGCAAGGCGGGCCCCTGGAGCCAGGGCCCGGTGTTCCTCCAGCAACTGGCCCTGCTCCCGCCCGAACCGCCCCGCTACGGCACCGCCGACTACGTCCACCTGCTGGTGGAGAACTGCAAGCTGGCCATGGCCGACCGGGAGGCCTGGTACGGGGACGCCGCCGAAGTGCCGCTGGCCGACCTGCTGTCGGCGCGGTACAACGCGGGGCGGCGCCGACTGGTCGGGGACAGGGCCTCCTACGAGCTGCGGCCCGGCAGCCCCGGCGGCCGCGCCCCGCGGCTGAGCGCGCACGCCGGCCGGACCGCCGCGACGGCGGGGGAGTACGACGCCCTGGGCGTCGGCGAGCCCACGGTCGCCAAGCCGCCGACCTCCCCGGTGCCGGGCGAGCCCGAGGTCGCCGCCGACGGCGGCACCCGCGGCGACACCTGCCACCTCGACGTCGTCGACCGCTGGGGCAACATGGTCGCCGCCACGCCCAGCGGCGGCTGGCTCCAGTCCAACCCCGTCGTGCCCGAACTGGGCTTCCCGCTGGGCACCCGGCTGCAGATGACCTGGCTGGAGGAGGGACTGCCGAACTCGCTGACACCCGGCCGCCGTCCGCGCACCACCCTCAGCCCGTCGATCGCCCTGCGCGACGGCGAGCCCGTCCTGGCCTTCGGCACACCCGGCGGCGACCAGCAGGACCAGTGGCAGTTGCACTTCTTCCTGGCGGCCGCCCTGCGCGCCGCCGTCCGAGGCGGCCTCGACCTGCAAGGCGCCGTCGACGCGCCGAACTGGCACAACGACGCCTTCCCCGGATCGTTCTACCCGCGCGGTACGCGACCCGGCAGCGTCACCGTGGAATCGCGCATGGACCCCGGCACCATCGCGGAGCTGCGCCGCCGCGGCCACGACGTGACCGTCGGCGACCCGTGGTCCGAGGGCCGCCTGTGCGCGGTCGCCCGGGACCCCGGGACCGGCATCCTGTCGGCGGCGGCCAACCCGCGCGGGATGCAGGGGTACGCGGTCGGCCGCTGAGGCCGCCGCGCCACACCGGGCGCCCCGGGCGCCTCGGGCACCCGCCTGGGGCGACGACGGGTGTTCACGCCGATTCCACCCTGTGTGCACCCGAGAGGCGGGCTTTGTCACAGGCTCGTGCTCTCATGGAGGCATGATCGAAGAGACGGAAACCATCGAAGAGTTTCTCGTGCGCCACTCGGCCGACGTGGAGGAGGCGGTCCGCAAGGCCGCCGCGGCCGAGATCATGCCCCGCTTCCGCCGGCTCGCGGAGCACGAGGTCGACCAGAAGTCCGGACCGCACGACCTGGTGACGGACGCCGACCGCCTGGCGGAGCGGTACCTCACCGACACGCTCGGAGCACTGCTGCCCGGCTCCCTGGTGGTCGGCGAGGAGGCGGTGCACGCCGACCCGGCGGTCTACGAGGCGATCCGGGGCGACGCCCCGGTATGGATCGTCGATCCCGTGGACGGCACACGCCAGTTCGTCCACGGCGACCCCGGCTTCTGCACCCTGGTCGCGCTCGCCCGGGGCGGAGTCCTGCTGGCCTCCTGGACGTACGCGCCCGCCCTCGACCGGCTCGCCGTCGCCGTACGGGGCCGGGGCGCGCGCCTCGACGGCGAGCCGCTGCGCTCCGGCACGCCCGCCCCGGACCGCCCGCTCCGGGTGGCCACCTCCCACCCGGACTTCACCACCGACCGGCAGAAGCGCGCCCTGCTCGGCCTGTGGACCGACGGGGTCGAGCCCCGCCCCTGCGGCTCGGCCGGCCTGGAGTACCTCGCCGTCGCCCGGGGCGAGTTGGACGCCACGGCCTTCACCTGGGAAGCGGCCTGGGACCACGCGGCGGGCGTCCTGCTGGTCGAGGAGGCGGGCGGCGCCCACCTGACGCGGGCCGGTGAGCCGTTCCGCGTCACCGGGGGCAACGCCCTGCCGTTCACGGCGGCCCGGGACGCGGCGACGGCACGGCGGGTGACCGGGCTGCTGACGGCCTCGGACTGAGCGCCCGTGCCGCGGCGGGAGCACCGGCCGCGAGCCCACGGGTCTGCGTGCCGGGGTGTCGGCCCGGCGGCATATCCTGACCCCGAGTGGCCATCGGCTGACGAAGGGGTCCGAAGGTGCCGTCGATGCTCGATGCGGTCGTGGTGGGGGCGGGGCCGAACGGGCTGACCGCTGCCGTGGAGCTCGCCCGCCGCGGTTTCTCCGTGGCCGTCTTCGAAGCCCGGGACACCGTCGGCGGCGGCGCCCGCACCGAGGAGCTCACCCTCCCCGGCTTCCGGCACGACCCGTGCTCCGCCGCGCACCCCCTGGCCGTCAACTCGCCCGCCTTCCGCGGTCTGCCCCTGGAGCGGTACGGCCTTGAGTGGCTGCACCCCGAACTGCCCATGGCGCACCCCTTCCCGGACGGCACCGCCGCGGTCCTCGCCCGGTCAGTGGCCGAGACGGCGGCCTCCTTCGGACCGCGCGACGCGGGCGCCTACCGCAGGCTGGTCCAGCCGTTCCTGCCCAGGTGGGACACGCTGGTCCGGGACTTCATGTCGCTGCCGCTGACCGCGCTGCCGCGCGACCCGGTCACCCTCGCCCGCTTCGGCCTGGCCGGTCTGCCCCCGTCCACCTGGCTGATGCGCCGCTTCCGCGACGAGCGGGCCAGGACCCTCTTCGCCGGGCTCGTGGCCCACGTGATGGCCCCCCTCGGCGGCTTCGCCACCGGCGCCGTCGGCCTGGTCTTCCTGCTGGCCGCGCACGCCCGCGGCTGGCCGCTGGCCCGCGGCGGCTCCCAGGCGATCTCCGACGCCCTCGCGGCGTACCTGAGGGAACTCGGCGGCGCCGTGCACACCGACTACGAGGTCAAGCGCCTCGACGACCTGCCGCCCGCGAGGGCGTACGTCTTCGACACCTCGCCCACCGCCCTGGCCCGCATCGCCGGTCTCGGCCGGTACTACGAGGCCTACCGGTACGGCCCCGGCGTGTTCAAGATCGACTACGCGCTGGACGGCCCGGTCCCGTGGACCGCCGAGGAACCCCGCGTCGCCGGCACCGTGCAGGTCGGCGCGGACAGCGCCGAGATCGGCACCGCGCTGCGCGCCGCGTCCCGTGAAGGCCGCGCACCCGAGAGACCCTTCCTCATCACGGTCCAGCCCAGTGTCGTCGACCCCACCCGCGCCCCGGCCGGCCGGCACGTCTTCTGGGCGTACGGCCACGTCCCCAACGGCTGGACCGGCGACCTCACCGACGCCGTCGAGCGCCAGCTGGAGCGCTTCGCCCCCGGCTTCCGCGACCGCGTCCTCGCCCGCGCCACCGCCGGTCCGCCCGAACTGGCCGCCCGCAACGCCAACTACGTCGGCGGGGACATCGCCTCCGGCGCGGTCTCCGGGCTCCAGATCATGCTGCGCCCCAAACTGTCCCTGTTCCCGTACCACACCCCGCACCCGGCCGTCTTCATCTGCTCGTCGGCCACCCCGCCTGGCCCCGGAGTGCACGGCATGTCGGGGCACAACGCGGCGAAGGCCGTCTGGAGGAGGCTGCGGCAGACATGACCACCGCCATCACGCTGGTCCAGGGCGACATCACCCGGCAGCGCGTCGACGCCATCGTCAACGCCGCCAACTCCTCCCTGCTCGGCGGCTCAGGCGTGGACGGCGCGATCCACCGCCGCGGCGGCCCCGCGATCCTCCGGGAGTGCCGGGCCCTGCGTGCCTCCAGGTACGGCCGGGGCCTGCCCACCGGCCGGGCCGTCGCCACCACCGCGGGCGAACTGGACGCCCGCTGGGTGATCCACACGGTCGGACCGGTCTGGTCGGCCGACGAGGACCGCTCGGAGCTGCTGGCCTCCTGCCACCGCGAGTCGTTGCGGATCGCCGACGAACTGGGCGCCCGCACCGTGGCGTTCCCGGCCATCTCCACCGGTGTCTACCGCTGGCCGCTCCAGGACGCCGCGCGCATCGCCGTGACGGCGGTGCGCGAGAGCGGCACCCGGGTCGAGGAGGTCAGGTTCGTGCTCTTCGACGAGCGCGCCTACGCGGCGTTCGCCGCCCGGCTCGGCTGACCGGGGACCGGCCCGCCGCCGACGGGACGCCCGGCCCAGGCCCCGACGACGTCGATGTCGGATTCTCGCCAGCCCCGGCCCGGCCGGTGCCCGATGCTGGACACATGCGGAACGGGATGCACATCGACCGGGACCGGTGCGTACGCGCCGTGCGGTCCAAGGACGCGCGCTTCGACGGCTGGTTCTTCACCGCCGTCCTGACCACCGGCATCTACTGCCGGCCGAGCTGCCCCGTGGTGCCGCCCAAGCCGGAGAACATGGTCTTCCACCCGAGTGCCGCCGCCTGCCAGCAGGCCGGCTTCCGGGCCTGCAAGCGCTGCCGGCCCGACACCAGCCCCGGCTCCCCGGAGTGGAACCAGCGTGCCGACCTCGTGGCCCGCGCCATGCGCCTGATCGCCGACGGCGTCGTGGACCGCGACGGGGTGCGCGGCCTCGCCTCCCGCCTCGGCTACAGCACCCGCCAGATCGAACGCCAGCTCCTCGCCGAACTCGGCGCCGGACCGCTCGCCCTCGCCCGCGCCCAGCGCGCCCAGACCGCCCGGCTGCTGATCGAGACCACCGCCCTGCCGATGGCGGACATCGCCTTCGCCGCCGGCTTCTCCTCCGTCCGGACCTTCAACGACACCGTCCGCGAGGTCTTCGCGCTCTCCCCGGGCGAACTGCGCGCCCGCGTCCCGGGGCGGACCGCCGGCCCCGCCGCCCGGCGGCCCGCCGCACCCGGCGGCCCGAACGGAGCGCCGGGCGCACCGCGCACCACCACCCTCGGCCTCCGCCTCCCCTTCCGCGCCCCGCTCAACCCGGACAACCTCTTCGGCCATCTCGCGGCCACCGCCGTACCGGGCGTCGAGGAGTGGCGGGACGGCGCCTACCGGCGGACCCTGCGCCTGCCCCACGGCCACGGCGTCGCCGCGCTGACCCCGGAACCCGACCACGTCGCCTGCCGGCTCACCCTCGCCGACCTGCGCGACCTGCCGGTGGCCATCAGCCGCTGCCGGCGGATGCTCGACCTGGACGCCGACCCGGTCGCGATCGACGACCAGCTGCGCACCGACCCGGTCCTCGCGCCCCTGGTCGACAAGGCGCCCGGCCGGCGCGTGCCGCGCACGGTCGACGAGGCCGAGTTCGCCGTGCGGGCCGTGCTCGGCCAGCAGGTCTCCACCGCCGCCGCCCGCACCCACGCGGCCCGCCTGGTCACGGCGCACGGCGATCCGGTCGACGACCCCGAGGGCGGCCTCACCCACCTCTTCCCCGCCCCCGAGGCACTGGCCTCGGTCGATCCCGAGTCACTGGCGATGCCCCGCACCCGGCGGGCGACGTTCACCACACTGGTCGGCCGGCTCGCCGACGGCACGGTCCACCTGGGGGCGGAGAGCGACTGGCAGGAGACCCGCTCCCGCCTGCTGTCCCTGCCCGGCTTCGGCCCCTGGACGGTCGACGTCATCGCCATGCGCGCCCTCGGCGACCCCGACGCCTTCCTCCCCACCGACCTCGGCATCCGGCGCGCGGCCCAGGAGCTGGGCCTGCCCGCCACCCCGGCCGCGCTGACGGCCCGCGCCGCGGCCTGGCGGCCGTGGCGGGCCTACGCCGTGCAGTACCTGTGGGCCACGGACAGCCACCCGATCAACTTCCTACCCGTCTGAGGACGTGTCCCCGTGAAGCAGCACACCGTCATCGACAGCCCCTGCAATCCGCTCACCCTCGTCGCCGACGACGGCGTCCTGTGCGGCCTCTACATGACCGGCCAGCGCCACCGGCCGCCGCAGGAGACGTTCGGCGAACCCGCGGACCTCGCCGCCTTCGACGCCGCCGAGGAACAGCTCCAGGCCTACTTCGCGGGCGAGTTGAAGGAGTTCACCCTTGAACTGCGCCTGACGGGGACACCGTTCCAGCTCCGGGTGTGGGACCGGCTGCGCCGCATCCCCTACGGCGAGGTCCGCTCCTACGGCGAACTGGCCGACGCCCTGGGCGCCCCCCGCGCCTCCCGTGCCGTGGGCCTGGCCAACGGCCGCAACCCCGTCGGCATCATCGTCCCCTGCCACCGCGTCGTCGGCGCGAGCGGCGGCCTGACCGGCTACGGCGGCGGCCTGGACCGCAAGCGGCGGCTGCTGGACCTGGAAGGCGGAACCACCACCCTCTTCCAGTGCCGCTAGGACAGCCCACACGGCGCCCACGGCGACCGGCCCCGCTACCCCCGTCGGCCCAACAGCGGTGGTGGCGCGCGCCCGGCCGCGTCCAAGCTCGTAGGGCGACGGTTCGTGCGAGCGTCCGGAGGGCGATGTGGCACTCACTGAGAGCGACCTGCTCAACGCCGGTGACGACGGCCTCGTCGAGCTCTTCGGCGGGAGCCGGGCCGGGGACGTTCCCCGGGGTCCGCTGGAGGGCACCGGCATCGTGCGGTGGGGAGGCGGCCGGCTCGCCCGTCCTCTCGCCCGGCTGGTGCGCCTGGCCGTGTGGCGGGGCAAGGTGTTCGACCCCGAGGGCTACCTGAGCAACCGGATGACCCCGTTCGACGTGCTCGCCGTCCTCGCCCAGGTCTACAAGGGCCCGAGCCTGCTGGACGAGCGGGAGTGCATCGTCATCGACTACTCCCGGACCTCCCTCGTCGCCCGCGCGGTACGCGACGAGATGCGCCAGATCGAGGAGGGTCTGTACCTCGGCGTGGTCTGGCTGTACGGGTGCCGGGTCGGCTGGTTCGCCCTCCGGGTGCCCGAGGTGGACCGCACGCTCCCCGGAGCCGGAGAGGCCACGGCCGGATAGCCGCGGCGACGGGCCCGCCCGGTTCCCGATCCGTCCGCGCCCGCCCTCAAAAGCCCCTCGGAAACCCTTCACGAGCCGCGTCGGAGGCCGGCGGTCGGAAAGCCGGCCTCAAAACGGCCGTGCGGCCGGCCCCGGGCGGCGCTCCGGCACGCCCACCGGGCCCGCCGCCCGCCCGGACCGGCCGACCACCCCAGCGAAAGGTGCACCAGCCATGAGCTCTTCCGGCATGTCCGTCCGCGGGCCGGCGTCCGCCAGTGGGCCGCGGCGAAGGAAAGGACCCTCGCGGAGGGCCTCGGCAGCGGCGGCGGCCTCGGCCGCCATGGTCCTGGGACTGGCGAACGTCCCGGCCTCGTCACCCGGTGCCGCGCCGGGCCCCTTGCACGGCACCGTCACGGGCGCGGGCAAGCCGCTCCGGGGAGCCAGGGTCACGCTCTACGCCGGCTCCCGCACCGGGGTCAGGGAACTGGGCCGTGCGACGACCGACGCCACCGGCTCCTTCGACATCGGCTACGCCCCGCCCGCCGCCGGAGTGCTCTACGTGGAGGCCACACGAGCCGACGCCGGCCGGCTGCGGCTGCGCTCCGTGGTCGCGGTCGGTGAGGGCGGCGCGGTTCCCGCGCGGACGACGAACCGGGTGCGGGTCGACGAACTCACCACCGTCGCCGCCGCCTACTCCCTCGCCCAGTTCACCGGCGAACACGGTGTCGACGGGCCGAGCCCGGGGCTGCAGAACGCCGCGGCGACGACGTTCAACCTCGCAGACCCGGCCACCGGCGAACCCGGCGCGGTGGTCACGAACGCCGACAACGGCGACTCCAACGAAACCCTCGCCACCCTCAACACGCTCGCCAACCTGGTCTCCCTGTGCGTGTCGGACACCACGCGGTGCGAGAGCCTGCTCCGCCTGGCGACGCCTCCCGGCGGCACGGCTCCCCGGGACACCGCGCAGGCGGTGCTGAACCTGGCCCGCAATCCCGCACTGTCCCCGTCCGGGCTGCACGCCCTGGCACGTACCGCCGACCACTACGCCCCGGCACTCGCCGCGCCTCCCACGGCCTGGATACTGGCGCTGCGCTACACCGACACCGACCTGTACTCCCCGGGCCGCATCGCCTTCGACACCAAGGGCAACGCCTGGGCGTCCAACAACTGGCTGCCCGGCACCCGCAACCCCACCCCCTACGTCAGCGTGCTCGACCCCACGGGCCGCCCGGTCCTGGGCAGCCCGATCCAGGGCGGCGGCATGAAGGGCGGTGACTGGGGCGCCGCAGTCGCCCCGGACGGCTCCGTCTGGATGAGCAGTTACGGCGGCGACTCGGTCGCGCACTACTCCGCGACCGGCGAGCCGCTGTCGCCTGCCACCGGACACCGCGACGGCGGCCTGGTCCACCCGCAGGGAATCGCCGTGGACCAGCGGGGCAACGTGTGGATCGCGAACAACTACGGCCTGGAGACCGCACCGGGTCAGGGCAATGTGGTCGTCTACCCGCACGGCGACCCGTCCAGGGCTATCAGGATCACCGGCGGCGGACTCAACCACCCGTTCGCCGTCCAGATCGACGGCTACGGGCGGGCCTGGGTCAGCAACGCCGGGCCGGGAGGCGCCGACCTGGTGAACACCCGGCTGGCGCCCCTGACAGGAAAGTTCGGCGGCAGTGTCACCGTCATCGGGCCGGACCTCGAGCCCACCGCGTCCTCGCCCATCCAGAGCGACTCCTTCAAGTGGCCCCTGGGCATCGCCATCGACTCCCGGAACAACGCCTGGCTCAACAGTTACGTCAACAGCGCGGTCACCCGGCTCACCCCCGACGGCGCCGTGGCGGGCGTGTACAGGCTGCCCGAGAACACCCTTCCCTGGTCGGTGGCGGTCGACGGCTCCGACCGCGTGTGGGTCGCCGGCTTCCTCACCCCGGGCGTGTGGACGCTGTGCGGCGCCGACACCACCGCCTGCCCGCCCGGCAGCGCCACCGGCGCCCTCCTGTCACCCCCGAAGGGCCTGCGGAGCAAGGCGATGCAGCACCTCACCGCCGTGCAGATCGACCAGTCCGGCAACGTCTGGCTGGCCAACAACTGGTCGCGCGTCGTCCCACCCGCCGGCGGCACGGGACTGGTCGAACTCATCGGACTCGCCACCCCGGTCTGCACACCCCTCACGCCCGTCCCGACGCGGCCCTCCTCGGCGACCCCCACCCCCTGCGCCGAGCGCACCGCGCAGGCCGACCCGCCCACCGCAGAGCGGGCCGGCACCGCCCCCTACACCGTGCGGCCCGGCGACACCCTCGGCGGCATCGCCCGTGCCCACGGAGAGTCCTGGACGGAGCTGTACCTGAGGAACCGGACCGCCGTCGGACGCGACCCGAACCTGATCACCCCGGGCCAGCGCCTCACCCTGCGCTGAACACGAGGCCGAAGCGCCACTCGGGCCCGTGGCGGCGCCTGCTCAGGAACCGGCCTCCCCGAGCACGCGCAGCAACGCGGGCAGAGCCGTCCCGATGGGCCCCCGGACGACTTCGTCGGCGATGTCGTCGTACGGCGTCGGCTCGGCGTTGACGATGATCAGCCGTGCTCCGTGGTCGGCGGCGACCCCGGCCAGCCCCGCCGCGGGATGCACCTGGAGGCTGGTGCCGACGGCGATGAACACCTGGCAGGCCTTGGTGATCGCGACCGCCTCGCCGAGCACCACCGGGTCGAGGTGTTCGCCGAACATCACGGTCGCCGACTTCAGGATGCCGCCGCACTCCCGGCACGGCGGATCGTCCTCGCCGGCCTCCACCCGGGCGAGGGCGTCCTCCATCGGGCCGCGTGCGCCGCACCGCGTGCACACCACCTCGCGCGCGCTGCCGTGCAGTTCCAGCACCTTGCGGGCGGACAGGCCGGCGAGCTGGTGCAGGCCGTCCACGTTCTGGGTGATGACCCGGACCGGCACGCCGGACCGCTCCAGGTCGGCCACCGCCCGGTGCGCGGCGTTCGGCCCGGCCCCGAGCGCGTGGGTCGCGCGCCGCATCCGCCAGGACCGCCGCCGGATCTCCGGATCACCCATGTAGTGCTCGTACGTCACGAGCTTCTCGGCCTCGGGATCGCGCCGCCACAGCCCGTTGGGCCCGCGGTAGTCGGGGATGCCGGAGTCGGTGGAGACACCGGCGCCGCTGAGGATGGCGACGAGGGGCTTGGACATGCCCTGAGCCTAGGCCGGGGGCGTCCGGCCGGGCGAACCGATATCGGGATCACCGCGGCACCCGAGGCGCCGGGGCCCGGGTACGGCCGGGGCCTCGGCAGCCGACGCGGTGGCCGGGTCAGCCGGCGCGGTGGCCGGGTCAGCCGACGCGGTGGCCGTTCTCCAGCTCGGCGGTGGCCGTGCCGTCGGCGAGGACGTCCAGGGCGGCCAGGACCCGGCGGCCCGTGGCGCCCGGCAGGTGGGCGGTGAGTTCCTCGGGCCGGACCAGTCGCCAGGACAGCAGCTCCTCCTCCTGGAGCCGGATCGCCTTCAGGTCCTCGTCGGCCAGGACCCCGCCGTCGAAGAGGTACGCCACCAGCGGCGGACGGTCGGCGCCGGGCACCCAGTCGACCGCGAGCAGCCGGCCCAGGCCGCGGTCCAGGCCGATCTCCTCCAGCGTCTCGCGGCGCGCGCCCTGGCGCGGGCTCTCACCGGTGTCGGACTCGATCGTGCCGCCCGGAAGCGCCCAGCCCTCGCGGTAGTTCGGTTCGACGAGCAGCACCCGCCCGCGCTCGTCGCGGAAGAGGGCGGCGGCGGCGGCGAGGACGCGCGGCAGTCCCGCGATGTACGTGGCGTAGTCCGGGAAGTCTGGAGTGGTCATCCTCGAAGGGTAACCAGCCGCACCGTCCGCTCCGCCAGTTCGCTGACGCGCACGCCGTCGAAGCCGAAGACGGCGCTGCGCACGGTGTCCTGGAGCGGGTCCTTCCACTGGGCCGGGACGGCCCGCGCGCCGGTCATGACACCGGCCACCGAACCGGCAGTCGCGCCGTTGGAGTCGGTGTCCAGGCCGCCGCGGACGGTCAGCGCGACGGTCCTGGTGAAGTCGCCTCCGCCGTGCAGCAGACCGGCGGTGAGGACGGCGGCGTTGGGAACGGTGTGGATCCAGCCGAGCCCCGCGGTCTCCTCCGCGAGCGTGTCGAGCGTGTCCTGCCAGGACAGGCGCGTCTCGTACAGGGAGACGACCCGGCGTACGGTGCGGGCCAGGCGGCTGCTCGCCGGGATCACCGTCAGCGCGGTGTCGACCGCGGCGCGGACGGTGGGCGCGGTGAACGCCGCGGCGATCAGCGCCGCCGCCCACATGGCGCCGTACACGCCGTTGCCGGTGTGCGACAGCACCGCGTCGCGGCGGGCGAGCGAGGCGGCGCGGCGCGGGTCGCCCGGGCTGGTCCAGCCGTGGATGTCGGCACGGATCAGCGCGCCGATCCACTCCTGGTACGGGTTGTCGTAGGTGGCCGTCAGCGTCGGCCTGAGGCCGTTCGCCAGGTTGCGGTACGCCACCCGCTCGGCGGTGAACGTCTGCCGGTACGGCAGCCGCAGCAGCCACAGGTCGCCGACCTGCTCGGTGCTGAAGCCGAAGCCGTGCGTCTCCAGGAGGTCGAGGCCGAGGATCGCGTAGTCGACGTCGTCGTCGCGGCAGCTCCCGTGGACGCGGCCCCGGACGCAGTCGCGCCACTCGGGGCGCAGCTCGGGCAGGTCGTCGTCGTCGACCGGCTCGGGCAGGTAGTCCGTGAGCGGGAGCGCGTCGGCCCGCCTCAGGTAGCGGTCGATCCGGTCGCGCGTCCACACCTCGCCCTGCTCGACCGGCTTGCCGAGCATGTTGCCGGCGATCCGGCCCAGCCAGCCCCCGAGGACGCGGTCGGCGAGTTCCGGATCGGTGCTCACAGAGGTCATGGGGCCGGAGTACCCGCATTCCCGCGGGAGCCGTCCGGGCTCCCCGGGGCTTCTCAGGGTGCGGGCGGGGCATGACGGCGGGGGCGGTCGCCGGTTATGGTCGCAGCGGCGCGACTGGCCCTGACGTGCGGGGCCCGGAGAGCAAGGGGAATGCAAGGTGGCGGACGCTGCAGTGCACGGCACCCGCAGGGTGCTGATTGCCGCGGACAAGTTCAAGGGCTCGCTGACGGCCGTACAGGTCGCCGAGCGGGTGACGGCCGGGCTGCGCCGGGTCGTGCCCGACCTGCGGGTCGAGGCGCTGCCGGTCGCCGACGGCGGCGACGGGACCGTGGACGCGGCGGTCGCGGCCGGGTTCGAGCGCCGGGAGGTACGGGTCGCCGGTCCCCTCGGCGACGAGGTGACGGCCGCGTTCGCGCTGCGCGGCGACACGGCGGTGGTGGAGATGGCCGAGGCCAGCGGGCTGCAGCGGCTGCCCGACGGCGTCTTCGCGCCGCTCACCTCCTCCACGTACGGTTCCGGGGAGCTGCTGCGGGCCGCGCTGGACGCGGGCGCGCGGACGATCGTGTTCGGCGTCGGCGGCAGCGCGACCACCGACGGCGGCGCGGGCATGCTGTCGGCGCTGGGCGCGCGGTTCCTCACCGCGGCCGGGGAGCCGATCCCGCCGGGCGGCGGGGGACTGGCCGAACTCGCCCAGGCGGATCTGTCCGGGCTGGACGCCCGGCTCGCCTCGGTGGAGTTCGTCCTCGCGAGCGACGTCGACAACCCGCTGACCGGGCCGAAGGGCGCCCCGGCGGTCTACGGCCCGCAGAAGGGCGCCTCGCCCGAGGACGTCGACACGCTGGACGCGGCCCTCGCGCACTACGCCAAGGTGCTGGAGGAGGCGATCGGGGCCAGGGCCGCGCAGTACGCGGCGTCCCCCGGCGCGGGCGCCGCGGGCGGCATCGGGTACGGGGCGCTGATCCTCGGGGCCCGGTTCCGTGCCGGGATCGAGGTCATGCTCGACGTGCTCGGGTTCGCGCCGGCGCTGGAGCGTGCCTCCCTGGTGATCACCGGCGAGGGATCGCTGGACGAGCAGACGCTGCACGGCAAGGCCCCGGCCGGGGTCGCCGCCGCGGCCCGGGCGGCGGGCAAGGAGGTCGTCGCGGTGTGCGGGCGGCTGGCGCTGGCGCCCGAGGTACTGGGCCGGGCCGGGATCCGGCGGGCGTACGCGCTCACCGACGTCGAGCCGGACGTCGCCAGGTGCATCGCGGACGCGGGCCCGATCCTGGAACGCGTGGCGGAGCGGATCGGCCGGGACTTCCTTAGCTGACCGCACCCGCCGCCGCGGGGCCCGCGCCGCAGGGGCGGGTGCGCCGGCCGCCTCCGCCCTGAGGCCCCCCACCGGCGGCGGAGCAGCGACGGCGGAGCGGCGGCAGCCAGGCACCGGCGGGTGGGCCACCGACGGCGGAGGGCCCCGGAACCTTCATGGTTCCGGGGCCCTCCGCCGTCGTCGTACGGCCGCTACGGCAGCTGTGCCGCCCGCGCCTCGCGCCGGTTGTCGCGGAAGTTGTTCACCCGGCGGGCCGTGGCGAACAGCGGGATCACCGCGCCCATGACGAGCTGGAGCGCGCAGCCGGTCTGCAGGAGCAGCTGGCCGCTCGGGGCGTCGAACGCCCAGCCGGCCAGCAGGCCCATCGACAGCACGATCCAGGAGAGCATCGCCACCGCGAGACGGCCCCGCGGCTTGGGGTACTCCACCCGGCTCACCATCAGCCACGCCGTGCCCAGGATCGCCAGCAGCGTCGCCACGAAGGGCAGCTCCAGCAGCACGATGGAGACCACTGTCAGCGCTCCGAAGGGCGAGGGCATGCCCTGGAACACGCCGTCCTTCATCGTCACGCAGGAGAATCTCGCCAGTCGCAGCACCACCGCCAGCAGCACCACGATCGCGCCCAGCGCGGCCATCCTCTGGTGGGCGTCGTCGGCGACCATGCCGTAGACGAGGACGAAGTACGCCGGGGCCAGACCGAAGCTGATCAGGTCGGAGAGGTTGTCCAGCTCGGCGCCCATGGGGGAGGAGCGCAGCTTCCTCGCCACCAGACCGTCGAACAGGTCGAACACGGCCGCGCACAGCATGAGGATGACCGCCGTGGCGGCGCTGTGCCGGGCCATGCCGTTTTCCTGGCTGCCGGTGAGGTGTGGGATCAGGATGCCGGTGGTGGTGAAGTACACCGCCATGAAACCGCAGGTCGCGTTGCCCAGGGTGAGGGTGTCCGCTATCGACAGGCGGAGCGAGAGGGGCATCTCCTCCTCGTCGTCCAGCTCGTCGGCCTCGGGCACCCAGCCGGCCTGGGTGTCGGGATCAATCACGGTCAATGCGAGTCACCCCAGCCACGGTCTTCTGACCGACCTCGACGGCGACCTCCACGCCTTCGGGCAGGTAGAGGTCGACACGCGAGCCGAAGCGGATCAGACCGACCCTCTCGCCCTGCTCGACCTTCGTGCCCGACGGGATGTAAGGGACGATGCGACGGGCGACCGCGCCGGCGATCTGGATCATCTCGATGTCACCGAGCTCGGTGTCGAAGTGCCAGACGACGCGCTCGTTGTTCTCGCTCTCCTTGTTGAAGGCCGGAACGAACCCACCGGGGATGTGCTCGACCGACGTGACCGTGCCGGCCAGCGGGGCGCGGTTGACGTGGACGTTCAGCGGGCTCATGAAGATCGCGACGCGGGTGCGGCCGTCCTTCCACGGCATGATGCTCTGCACCACACCGTCGGCGGGCGAGATGACCCGGCCCTGGGTGATCTCGCGCTCGGGGTCGCGGAAGAACCACAGCATCCCCGCCGCGAGCGCGGTGGCGGGGACGGCTACGGCCTTGGCGGCACCCGAGCGGCGGGCACGGACCAGGCTGACGGCTGCGGTGGCGACGGTCGGCAGAAGCCACGGCGATGCTCCGCGCGCGAGGCGTACGCCGGCGAGGCTGTCGCGAGGTGCAGAGGTTTGGCTGTGGGGCATGGATGACCTTCGTAGCGGATGATGCCGCGCTTTCGACGGGGGACGGCGGCTTTCCGCGATCGTAGCGGTTAAGGGCCACAACTGGGTAAGCCGGGAAGCCGAGTCGGAGGCCGAAGACCGCTGACGGGGTGTGATCTTCTTCTCGGAGGTAACACCCCGTATGCGGACAATCAACCTTCGAATCGATACTCTTCGAGCAGTCGGCGGCCGATGATCATTTTCTGGATCTCGGCGGTACCTTCACCGATGAGCAGCATCGGGGCCTCGCGGTAGAGGCGCTCGATCTCGTACTCCTTGGAGAAGCCGTAGCCGCCGTGGATCCGGAAGGCGTCCTCCACGACCTCCTTGCAGTACTCCGAGGCCAGGTACTTCGCCATGCCCGCCTCGAGGTCGTTGCGCTGCCCGGAGTCCTTCTTGCGGGCCGCGTTCACCATCATCGCATGCGCGGCCTCGACCTTGGTGGCCATCTCCGCCAGCTTGAACTGGATGGCCTGGTGCTGGGCGATCGGCTTGCCGAAGGTGCTGCGCTGCTGGGCGTACCCGATGCCGAGCTCGAAGGCGCGCTGGGCGACACCGCAGCCACGGGCCGCCACGTTCACCCGGCCGACCTCGACGCCGTCCATCATCTGGTAGAAGCCCCGGCCGGTGACGCCGCCGAGCACCCGGTCGGCCGGAACGCGCAGGCCGTCCATGATCAGCTCGGTGGTGTCGACGCCCTTGTAGCCCATCTTGTCGATCTTGCCCGGGATGGTGAGGCCGGGGCGGACCTCGCCGAAACCGGGCTCCTTCTCCACCAGGAAGGTCGTCATGGACTTGTGCGGAGCGGTGCCCTCGGGGTGACCCTCGTCACTGCGGACCAGGACCGCGACGAGGGACGAGGTGCCGCCGTTGGTCAGCCACATCTTCTGGCCGGTCAGAACGTACTCGTCGCCGTCCCGCACCGCTTTGGAGGAGATCGCCGACACGTCCGAGCCCAGCGCCGGCTCCGACATCGAGAAGGCGCCCCGGATCTCGCCGAGCGCCATCTTCGGCAGGAAGTGGTCCTTCTGCTCCTGCGTGCCGTGCTGCTTGAGCATGTACGCGACGATGAAGTGGGTGTTGATGATGCCGGACACCGACATCCAGCCGCGGGCGATCTCCTCCACGCACAGCGCGTAGGTCAGCAGCGACTCGCCCAGCCCCCCGTACTCCTCGGGGATCATCAGCCCGAACAGGCCGAGCTCCCTCAGGCCGTCCACGATCTGCTGCGGATACTCGTCGCGGTGCTCCAGCCGGGTCGCGACCGGGATGATCTCCTTGTCGACGAAGTCCCGGACGGTGGAGACGATCTCCTGCTGGACGTCGGTCAGACCGGCGGTCTGGGCGAGGCGCGTCATCACTTCTCCCGCTGCTCGAGCTCCGGGCGGCCGGGCTGCTCGCCGCCGCGCTCCTTGACGTACGTCTCGGTCGGCACCATCACCTTGCGGCGGAACACGCACACCAACGTGCCGTCCTGCTTGTAGCCCCTGGTCTCGACGTGGACGATGCCGCGATCGCTCTTCGACTTCGACGGCCACTTGTCGAGCACCGTCGTCTCGCCGTAGACCGTGTCGCCGTGGAAGGTCGGCGCCACGTGCTTCAGCGACTCGATCTCCAGGTTGGCGATCGCCTTGCCGGAGACGTCCGGCACGGACATGCCGAGCAGCAGGGAGTAGACGTAGTTGCCCACGACGACGTTCCTGCCGAAGTCCGTCGTCCGCTCGGCGTAATTCGCGTCCAGGTGGAGCGGGTGGTGGTTCATGGTGAGCAGACAGAACAGGTGGTCGTCGTACTCCGTGACCGTCTTCCCGGGCCAGTGCTTGTAGACCGCCCCGACCTCGAACTCCTCGTAGGTGCGTCCGAACTGCATCGCGCTCAGGCCTCCGGGATCTCGAACTTGCTGGTGCGCCGCATGCCGGCGGCGCGCCCCTTGCCCGCGACGACCAGGGCCATCTTGCGGCTGGCCTCGTCGATCATCTCGTCGCCGAGCATCGCCGAGCCCTTCTTGCCGCCCGCCTCGGACGTGCAGTACTCGTACGCGTCCAGGATCAGCTCGGCGTGGTCGTAGTCCTCCTGGGAGGGGGAGAAGACCTCGTTGGCGGCCTCGACCTGGCCGGGGTGCAGCACCCACTTGCCGTCGAAGCCGAGCGCGGCGGCCCGGCCGGCCACCTCGCGGAAGCCGTCGACGTTGCGGATCTGGAGGTAGGGGCCGTCGATCGCCTGGAGGTCGTTGGCGCGGGCGGCCATCAGGATCTTCATCAGGATGTAGTGGTAGGCGTCCGCCGGGTAGCCGGGCGGCTGCTCGCCCACGACCAGGGACTTCATGTTGATCGACGCCATGAAGTCGGCCGGGCCGAAGATGATCGTCTCGGTGCGCGGGGAGGCCTGCGCGATCTCGTTGACGTTGTTCAGGCCCCGGGCGTTCTCGATCTGCGCCTCGATGCCGATCCGGCCGACCTCGAAGCCCATCGTCTTCTCGATCTGCGTCAGCAGCAGATCCAGGGCGACGACCTGCTGGGCGTCCTGCACCTTCGGCAGCATGATGCAGTCCAGGTTCGGGCCCGCGCCCTCCACGACGGTCACGACGTCGCGGTACGTCCATTCGGTCGTCCAGTCGTTGACGCGCACCACCCTGGTCTTGCCCGTCCAGTCGCCCTCGTTGAGGAACTTGACGATGGTGTGCCGCGCCTCGGGCTTGGCCAGCGGCGCGCACGCGTCCTCCAGGTCCAGGAAGACCTGGTCGGCCGGCAGGCCCTGCGCCTTCTCCAGGAAGCGGGGGTTGCTGCCCGGTACGGCCAGGCAGGAGCGCCGCGGGCGCAGTCGGTCGACCTGCGGAGCGGGGCTGGTCATGCGGGAACCTCCAGGGGGTCGAGCTTGTTCGCTTTCCGGATCTCGTCGACGATGCGGCCGATGATCCCGGTGATGTCGAAGTCCTTCGGGGTGAAGACCGCCGCCACTCCGGCGGTCCGGAGCTGTTCGGCGTCACCGTTCGGGATGATGCCACCGGCGATCACCGGTATATCTGTGGCACCCGCCACACGGAGCCGTTCCAGTACGTCCGGCACCAGTCGGGCGTGCGAGCCGGAGAGGACGGACAGGCCGACCGCGTGCACGTCCTCGGCCAGGGCCGCGTCCACGATCTGCTCCGGGGTGAGCCGGATGCCCTGGTAGACCACCTCGAACCCGGCGTCGCGGGCCCGCACCGCGATCTGCTCGGCGCCGTTGGAGTGCCCGTCCAGGCCGGGCTTGCCGACCAGGAAGCGCAGCTTGCCCACGCCGAGGTCGCGGGCGGTGGCGTCCACCTTCCGGCGGACGTCGGACAGGGCCGAGCCCGCCTCGGCGGCGACGGCCACCGGAGCGGACGACACGCCGGTCGGCGCCCGGAACTCGCCGAACACCTCGCGCAGCGCCCCGGCCCACTCCCCGGTCGTGACACCCGACCGGGCGCACTCCAAGGTGGCCTCCATCAGGTTCTCGGTGCCCTTCGCCGCCTCCTTCAGCCGCTCCAGCGCCTTGCAGGGGCGCGGGTGGTTGAAGGGCGGCTGGTAGCGGGTGTCGCGCCAGCGCCGCAGCGACTCGACGACGCGGGCCTCGACCGCCGGATCGACCGTCTGTATCGCGGTGTCCAGGTCGGCGGTGAGCGGGTTCGGCTCGGTGCCCTCGAAGACGTTGACGCCCACGATCTTCTCCTGGCCCGACTCGATCCGGGCCCTGCGCTCGGCGTGCGAGGCGACCAGCCGCGACTTCAGGTAGCCGGACTCCACGGCGGCCAGCGCGCCGCCGAGCTCCTGGATGTGGTCGATCTCGGCGAGCACCGCCTCGACCAGCTCGGCCACCTTCGCCTCGACGACCACCGAGCCCTCGAAGATGTCCTCGTACTCCAGCAGGTCGGACTCGTAGGCGAGGACCTGCTGGATGCGCAGCGACCACTGCTGGTCCCAGGGGCGGGGCAGGCCGAGGGCCTCGTTCCAGGCCGGCAGCTGCACGGCACGCGCGCGGGCGTCCTTGGAGAGGGTGACCGCCAGCATCTCCAGCACGATGCGCTGGACGTTGTTCTCCGGCTGCGCCTCCGTCAGGCCGAGGGAGTTGACCTGGACGCCGTAGCGGAAGCGGCGGTGCCTGGGGTCCTCGATGCCGTACCGCTCGCGCGTGACCTTGTCCCAGATGCGGCCGAAGGCGCGCATCTTGCACATCTCCTCGACGAAGCGGACGCCCGCGTTCACGAAGAAGGAGATGCGGCCCACGACGTCGCCCATGCGCTCCTGGGGCACCTGCCCGCTGTCGCGCACCGCGTCGAGGACGGCGATCGCGGTGGACATCGCGTACGCGATCTCCTGCACCGGCGTGGCGCCCGCCTCCTGCAGGTGGTAGCTGCAGATGTTGATCGGGTTCCACTTCGGGATGTGCGAGACCGTGTACGCGATCATGTCCGTCGTCAGGCGGAGCGAGGGCCCCGGCGGGAACACGTGCGTCCCCCGGGACAGGTACTCCTTGACGATGTCGTTCTGGGTCGTGCCCTGGAGCCGGCTGATGTCCGCGCCCTGCTCCTCGGCGACGACCTGGTAGAGCGCCAGCAGCCACATGGCCGTGGCGTTGATCGTCATCGAGGTGTTCATCTGCTCCAGGGGGATGTCCTGGAACAGCCGGCGCATGTCGCCGAGGTGCGCGACCGGCACCCCGACCCGTCCCACCTCGCCGCGGGCGAGGATGTGGTCGGAGTCGTAGCCGGTCTGCGTCGGCAGGTCGAACGCCACCGACAGACCGGTCTGGCCCTTGGCGAGGTTGCGCCGGTACAGCTCGTTGGACGCCTCGGCGGTGGAGTGGCCGGCGTAGGTCCGCATGAGCCACGGCCGGTCCTTGTGCCGCCCGCCTTCGGTGGTCTGACGCTCGCTCATGTACGCCTCTCAGATGTTCCGGAAGCGGTTGATGGCCTCGACGTGCCGGGCGCGCATCTCCTCGTCGCGCACGCCCAGGCCCTCCTCGGGCGCCATGCAGAGCACGCCGACCTTGCCCTGGTGGACGTTGCGGTGCACGTCGTGGGCGGCCTGGCCGGTGTCCGCCAGGGAGTAGACCTTGGAGAGGGTCGGGTGGATCTTCCCCTTGGCGACGAGCCGGTTGGCCTCCCACGCCTCGCGGTAGTTGGCGAAGTGCGAGCCGATGATCCGCTTCAGGGACATCCACAGGTAGCGGTTGTCGTACTCGTGGTTGTAGCCCGAGGTGGAGGCGCAGGTGACGACGGTGCCGCCCTTGCGGGTGACGTAGACGGAGGCGCCGAAGGTCTCGCGGCCGGGGTGCTCGAAGACGATGTCGACGTCCTCGCCGCCGGTGAGCTCCCGGATGCGCTTGCCGAAGCGCTTCCACTCCTTCGGGTCCTGGGTCCGTTCGTCCTTCCAGAACCGGTAGTCCTCGGCGTTGCGGTCGATGATCGCCTCGGCGCCCATGGAGCGGCAGATCTCGGCCTTCAGCGGCGAGGAGACGACGCAGATGGGATTGGCGCCGCCGGCCAGGGCGAACTGGGTGGCGTAGGAGCCGAGGCCGCCGCTGGCGCCCCAGATGAGGACGTTGTCGCCCTGCTTCATGCCGGCGCCGTTGCGGGAGACCAGCTGGCGGTAGGCGGTGGAGTTGACCAGGCCGGGCGCGGCGGCCTCCTCCCAGCTGAGGTGGCCGGGCTTGGGCATCAGCTGGTTGGACTTGACCAGTGCGATCTCGGCGAGGCCGCCGAAGTTGGTCTCGAAGCCCCAGATGCGCTGCTCGGGGTCGAGCATCGTGTCGTTGTGGCCGTCGCTCGACTCCAGCTCGACCGACAGGCAGTGCGCGACGACCTCGTCACCGGGCTTCCAGGCGTTGACGCCGGGGCCGGTGCGCAGGACGACGCCCGCGAGGTCGGAGCCGATGATGTGGTACGGCAGGTCGTGGCGCCTGGTGAGCTCGCTGACCCGGCCGTAGCGCTCCAGGAAGCCGAAGGTCGACAGCGGCTCGAAGATCGAGGTCCACACCGAGTTGTAGTTGACCGAGGAGGCCATGACGGCCACCAGGGCCTCGCCCGGCCCGAGTTCGGGCAGGGGCACCTCGTCCAGGTGCAGCGACTTGCGAGGATCCTTGTCACGGGTGTCGAGCCCGGCGAACATCTCCGTCTCGTCCTTGTGCACGGTGATCGCGCGGTACGACTCGGGGAGCGGCAGGGCGGCGAAGTCGGCGGGCGTGGAGTCCGACGACTGGATCGCGTCCAGGATGTCCTTCACGGTCACGGTGTTGCCTCCGGCGATGAGCGCCCTGAGGGAGGGGCGCTGAGGGTTACGTCGGTGCTGCGGGGTCGGGGGTGAGGGGTGCCGTCGGTTCGGCGGGTGATGCCTGGCGGCGCTTTGTGGCGCGAGAGGTGCCTGTGACGCAGGCGTCCGGGCGGGCAGGCCGGGTTCCCCCCTGCTCGAAGGGTTCGGGGGAGGTCTGCTGGGACAGCCGGCGTGCGTTCGGATCCCGTCCGCCGGCCGCCCGGACATCTCCAACGTATGACACCGCGTGTCAGCTCGCAAGGCACTGAGTGCCAGGAATTCCGCTCAGGCGAAATCTTTACGTCACAGATGAGCGATGATCGATCGAACGGGCTTCGGCGGCTACCCGAAAAGCCCCTCTGACATGCCAAAACGGCCACCCAGGGGGTGGCCGTCATCACAGGGCGATAGCCCGGTCCGGCGGTCGTCCGACGCCGCGCGAGGGGTCCGGGGAAGGCTCTCGAAGGTGCTCGGGAGGGCTTGCGGAGGTGCTCGGGAGGGCTGCGGAGGTGCTCGGTGGGACCCGGTCGGCGGTCCGGGCCGGCCCACTCGGCGGTCTGGGCCGGCCCACTCGGCGGTCCGGGCGGGCCCACTCGGCGGTCCGGGGCCGGCGGGCCCGCTCAGCGGTCCTTCAACGCCTCCTCGATGGTCCGCATGACCTCCTCCAGCGGGGCGTCGGTGCGGGCGACCGTCACCAGGACCTCGCCCTGCCGCGCGACCGTGGCGCCGGCCGGCGCGGGGGATGCGGAGGCGCCCGGCGCGGTGGTGCGGCCCGCCCCGATCCCGGTGCCGAACGTCTTGCGGACGATCGCGAAGGCATGGTCCAGCTGTGCCTCCACGTCGCCCTGACCGCCCGCGCGCAGCCAGCGCCGCAGCACGTGGTTGTGGGCGGTGACCACCGCGGAGGCGGCCACCTCGGCGAGCAGCGGATCGTCGTTGGCGTCGTCCGCGTGCGCGCGCTCGTCGAAGTGGCCCAGCAGATACCGGGTGAACAGGCGCTCGTAACGGGCCACCGAGGCGATCTCCGCCTCGCGCAGGGTGGGGACCTCGCGGGTCAGCTTGTAGCGGGCGACCGAGATCTCCGGCCGGCCCGCGTACATCTTCATGACTTCCTTGATGCCGCGGCACACCGTGTCGAGCGGGTGCTCGTGGGCGGGGGCGGCGTTGAGGACCGCCTCGGCGCGGATCAGGGTGTCGTCGTGGTCGGGGAAGATCGCCTCTTCCTTGGAGCGGAAGTGACGGAAGAAGGTGCGGCGGGCGACCCCGGCCGCCGCCGCGATCTCGTCGACCGTGGTCGCCTCGTACCCCTTCGTCGCGAACAGCTCCATCGCGGCGGCCGCCAGCTCCCGGCGCATCTTGAGCCGTTGGGCGGCGGCACGGGAGCCCGCGGCGCTCTCCGGCGCTTCGGGCGTGGCGGGTGTACGTGCGGACTTGGCGGGCTGGGACATGTCCCGAACGTACTGCATGCGCGCGGCCCGGTGTGCGGGTCCCCGGCCCACCCCGTCCTCCGCGGCCGGGAGCGGGGCGGCCGGGTCCAGCAGACCGCCCCACTCGCCCGCGTCCCGCAGCCGGTCGCCGGGCCGCTCAGCGCCGGGCATATTCGCGGAAGCCACGGCCCGTCTTGCGGCCGAGGCAGCCCGCGGCGACCAGGTGCTCCAGCAACGGCGCGGGAGCCAGGCCCGGGTCGCGGAACTCCCGGTGCAGCACCTTCTCGATGGCCAGCGAGACGTCCAGGCCGACGACGTCCAGCAGCTCGAAGGGGCCCATCGGGTAACCGCCGCCCAGCCTCATCGCGGCGTCGATGTCGTCCAGGGACGCGTAGTGCTCCTGCACCATCTTCACCGCGTTGTTGAGGTACGGGAACAGCAGGGCGTTCACGATGAAACCGGCCCGGTCGCCGCAGTCGACCGCGTGTTTGCCGATCCGGCCGCAGACCTCGCGGACCGTGGCGTGCACGTCGGGCTCCGTCAGCACCGTGCGGACCACCTCCACCAGTTTCATGGCCGGCGCCGGGTTGAAGAAGTGCATGCCGATCACGTCCTGCGGGCGCGAGGTGGCGCGGGCGCAGGCGATCACTGGCAGCGAGGAGGTGGTGGTGGCGAGCACCGCGCCGGGCTTGCAGACCTTGTCCAGCGTGCCGAACAGCTGCTGCTTGACCGCCAGGTCCTCGGCGACGGCCTCGACGGCCAGGTCCACGTCGGCGAAGTCGTCGTAGCTGCCCGTCGCCGTGATCAGGTCCAGGGTCCGCACGGCCGCCTCGGCGGTCAGCCGCCCCTTGTCGACCGAGCGCGAGAGGGACTTGCCGATACGGGCCTTGGCGGCCTGCGCCTTCTCCACGCTGCGTGCGGCCAGCACCACCTCGTACCCGGCCTTGGCGAAGACCTCCGCGATGCCGGAGGCCATGGTGCCCGAGCCGGCCACGCCGACGGAGCGGACCGGGCGCCCGGGGGCGAGCGCCGCGCCCTCCGGCGAGGTCAGCGCGTCCCGCACGACGGTGGCGCTGCCCGGTGCCTCGTAGGTGTAGAAGCCGCGGCCCGCCTTGCGGCCGGTCAGGCCAGCCTCGCTGAGCTGCTTGAGGATCGGCGCGGGAGCGTGCAACCGGTCGCGCGACTCGGCGTACATGGCCTCCAGGACGGTGCGCGCGGTGTCGACGCCGATGAGGTCCAGCAGCGCGAGCGGGCCCATCGGCAGACCGCAGCCGAGCCGCATCGCCGCGTCGATGTCCTCACGCGAGGCGTACTTGGCCTCGTACATCGCGGCGGCCTGGTTGAGGTAGCCGAACAGCAGTCCGTCGGCGACGAATCCGGGCCGGTCGCCGACCGCGACCGGCTCCTTGCCGAGCTCCAGGGCCAGGTCCGTGACCGCGGCGACGGCCTGCGGCGCGGTCAGCACCGAGGAGACGACCTCGACCAGCCTCATGGCCGGCGCCGGGTTGAAGAAGTGCAGGCCGAGCACGCGTTCGGGGTGGGCGGACTCGGCGGCCAGCCGGGTCACGGACAGCGCGTTGGTGCCGGTGGTCAGGATCGTCCCCGGTCGCACGATGCCGTCGAGTTCCCGGAAGATCTGCTGCTTGATCTCGTACGACTCCGGCGCCACCTCGACGACCAGGTCGGCGTCGGCCGCCGCGGTCAGCTCGGTGGCGGTGCGCACCCGGGCGAGCACGTCCGCGCGCTCCTGCTCGGTCAGGCGTCCGCGCCTGACGGCGCGGGCGGTGGAGGTCTCCAGGGCGGCGACGGACTTGGCGGTCGCGGCCTCGCTGACGTCGATGCCGACGACCTGGCGGCCGGCCCGGGCGAGGACTTCGGCGATGCCGGTGCCCATGGTGCCGAGGCCGACGACGGCGACCGTCCTCAGGGCGGATGCGGAGGTGTCGGAGAGGGGAGTGGCCATCGCGGGACTCCAGGAATGAGGGTGACGACTGGGAACGCGACCGGGTGCGCCGAGGGGCGCACCGGGTGCGTGAGGGAAGGGAGTGCGGGTGTCGCCGGGCTGCGAGCGCACACGCCCGGTGCCGCACGCCGCGGGCGCGCACACGCCTGGGCGGCGGCGGAGAAGCGACCGGCCCTGTCCCGGAGCCGGGTCGTACTGCGGTACCCGAGGCACCGAACCGACAACACTCGTGGTGGCTGCGTCACCAGGCCACTGCGAGCCGAAGCGAGCGGATGGCTCGCTCGTCTGAGCTTAACCGGTGAGTAACGAGCGCGCCACCCCTTCGAGTTCGTGATGTGGGTCCCCTGCCGCCCGCCGCGCCCCTACCCTGGCTGTCGTGGACGAAGAGTTGCGATCGCTCACGGAGCGCTTACGGCAGGAGTCGGGCGGCACGGCGGCGTACCGGCACCTGGAGGCCACTGAGGACCCGGATGAGCTGGCCGAGGTCCTCACCGCCCCCGGCCGGCCGCTGTGGGCCCGGGAACTGGCCGCGTTCCGCCTCGGCCTCGTGGGCGACCGGCGGGCCTTCGAGTCCCTGGTCCTGCTGCTGAACCACCGAGACCCGCAGCGCTGCGTCTGCGCCGCCTACGCACTGGCCCGCCTCGGCGACCCGCGTACGGCCCGGGCGGCGGCGGCCCTGGCCACCAACGAACTGCGCGTCGCCTACGCCCTGCACCCGGTGCGCCTCCTGGTGGAACTGCGCGCCCCCGAGTCCGTGCCCGCCCTGATCACCACCCTGGAGCGCCGGCTGCGCCCGCACGATCCCTACCGCAGGGTGGCCCTCGCCTGTGTCGAGGGCCTGGGCGCGCTCGGGGACGTGCGCGCCCGTCCCGTCCTCGGCGAGGCCCTGGCCCATCCCAGCCTCGCGGAAGCGGCGGTGCGGGCACTGGCCCGCATCCCGAAGCAGGGATGAGGCGTCGGGTCCGCATCTCGGAGCGGGGGTGAGGCGTCAGGCTGAGCGACCTCGCCGGGCTGCGGGCGCCCGGGGCGCGCCGGGCCGCGGGCGCCGGGCTCGCCGAGCAGCGGGCCCCGGGGCCGGCGGTCACCGCTCTTGGCGGGTGCGAGCCGGATGCCGGGCCGGACGCCGACGCGGCACCATGAGGCGGCGCGGGACCCGTCCGACCGTACGGTTCGCTGTGCGGCCGGACCGTCGGGCCCGCCCCTGCCGCCCCGTCTCCGTGGGGTATGCGGTCTAAACCGAAGACACTCAGGGGTTGGGTGCTCAAGCACCTCTCAAATGAGCGCCATAAGAACACTCGCGGCTCAAGTGTCTTCGCTTTTCGGCACACCCGTGGACCCCTTGCCTACCGGACCTCCGGCAGGCACCTCGACCCCGGGCGCCTCGACCCCGCCCGCCGCGAACACCTCCGTCGCGCCGTCCGCGGGAAAACGCGCCCGCCGGGCCGCGGGCGACGGCTGTTCCGGTTCCGGACGCCCGCCCCCGACGGCGACCGGGCCACCCGCGCACCTCACGGCGGCCCGGCCGCCCGTGAGGCGCGCGAGCGCGGCGGCTCAGCCGTGGAAGCCCAGCAGGGCGTGCAGCCTCGCTCCCGGCGAGGCGGCTCCCGTCGCCGCGGACGGGGCGGCGGCCGCCTTGGCGGCGGTGCCCTTCGCACCCCCGGGCTTCGGGTCGGGCAGCTTCCGGCACACCGCGTCGGCCGCGCCCACGTGGCCGCGCGGCACCGTGCCGTCGGCCAGGTACGCCGCCAGGTACTTGTCCAGGCAGCCGTTGCCGCTCAGCGTGATGCCGTGGTTGCCGCCGCCCCGCTCGACGACCAGGCTGGAGCGGGCCAGCAGGTGATGCACCGTCACGCCCCCGGCGTAGGGGGTGGCCGCGTCGTCGGTCGCCTGGAACAGCAGTGCCGGCGGCAGCTTGCCGTTGGCGATGTCCACCGGACGCTTCGCGGCGACCGGCCAGAAGGCGCAGGGCGCGTTGTACCAGGCGTTGCTCCAGGCCATGAACGGCGCCTTGTCGTGCACCGCCCAGTTGTCCTCGCGCCACTGCCGCCAGTCGCGCGGCCAGGAGGTGTCACGGCACTGCACCGAGGTGTAGACGCTGTAGCCGTTGTCGCCCGAGGCGTCGACCGCGCCGAAGACGTCGTACGCCTCCACCAGCGGCCCGGTCCTGCCGTCGTTCACGTACGCGGCGAAGGCCTGGGCGAGACTCGGCCAGTAGCCGTTGTAGTAGCCGCCCGGGACGAAGGTGTCCTCCAGTTCGGAGGCGCCGACCTTCCCGCCCGCGGGCTTCCGGGCGAGCGCCGCCCGCATGGCGTACCACTTGGACTCGACCCGGGCCGGGTCGGCGCCGAGCCGGTACACCGAGTCGTGCTCCGCGACCCAGGCCGTGAAGGCGCGGTGGCGGGCGTCGAAGGCGTAGTCCTGCCGGAGGTTGTCGTCGTACCAGACGCCGGTCGGGTCGACGACCGAGTCCAGGACGAGCCGGCGCACCCGCTCCGGGAAGAGCCTGGCGTACACCGCGCCGAGGTAGGTGCCGTAGGAGTAACCGAAGTAATTGATCCGCTTCGCGCCGAGCGCCCGGCGGATCGAGTCCATGTCCCGGGCCGCGTCGACGGTGCCGAGGTGCGGCAGCAGGTCCGCGTACTTCCTGCCGCAGGCCGCGGCGTAGGACTTCGCACGGGCGAGGTTGGCCCGCTCCAGCGCGGGGGTGCGCGGTACCGAGTCGGGCCGCACCGGGGCGAACTGGCCGGGGCTGCAGTCCAGGGCGGGCCTGCTCGCGCCCACCCCGCGCGGGTCGAAGCCGATGACGTCGTACTGGGCCGCGACGGCCCTGGGCAGCGAGGAGGCCACGAACCCGGCGAGCGAGAGCCCGCTGCCGCCCGGTCCGCCGGGGTTGACCAACAGGGGCCCCTGGGACGTCCTGGCGGTGTGCGGGACGCGCGAGAGCGCCAGTGTGATCTTCCGTCCGTTCGGTCGCGCGTGGTCGAGCGGCACCTGGAGGGACCCGCACTGGAGGGTCGGGTGCTCGGCGGTGCCGCACTTCTTCCAGCCGACCCGGGCGACGGGTGCGGCGGCCGCGGTGTGCGGTGTGCCGGCCTCGGCGGGGACGGCGGTGACGGAACCGGCCAGGACGACGGCGGCACCGCACAGTACGGCAGCGCGTTTTCTCATGGGTCCTCCGAGGACGGAGAGGCTGCGGACCGCGGATCCGCGATCCTCGCCGCATCGTCCCGGAAAGAAGCCCCGGAAGAACGGGTTCTGACGCGTTCTGGCGATTGTTGACCCGATTGAGCTGTGTCATGTGCTCGCACGATCACGGGCGGGTAAGAGCTGGACCGGTGGTCCGGTGGTCCGGTGGACCGGTGGACCGGTGGACCGGTGGACCGGTGGACCGGTGGACCGGTGGTCCGGTGGTCCGGTGGACCGGTGCGACCGGTGTCGTCGTCGGCGCCGACGTGGCGGGGGCCGACTCCGGGTGACGTCCCGGCCGTGCTCAGACGAGCGGGAGTTGAACAGGTTCGGACGAACCGCTCGGCGCCGGCGCAGCGGGCGCCGGCTCCGCCGGGCGGATACGGCGGCGTGCCGCGGCGCGCGCGGGGCCGATGCCGTACTCCTGGGCCAGTTCGTGCACCTGACGGGTGATTCGGCGCTGGTACCACGTGGGGGCGTAGGCGCCCTCGGCGTACAGCCGCTCGTAGCGGGGCACCAGGTGCGGGTGGTGACGGCCGAGCCAGGCCATGAACCACTCGCGGGCGCCCGGGCGCAGGTGGAGCGTCAGCGGAGTGACGGAGGTGGCGCCGGCGGCCGCGATCGCCCTGACCGTCGCCCGCAGCCGGGCCGGGTGGTCACTGAGGAAGGGGATCACAGGGGCCATCAGCACTCCGCAGCCGATGCCGTGCTCGCCGAGGGTGCGCACGACGTCCAGCCGGCGCTCCGGCGCGGGCGTTCCCGGCTCCAGGGTGCGCCACAGCTCCGGATCGGTGAAGCCGACGGAGACCGAGACGCCGACGTCGGTGACCTCGGCCGCCTGGGTGAGCAGTTCCAGGTCGCGCAGGATCAGCGTGCCCTTGGTCAGGATCGAGAACGGGTTCGCGTGGTCGCGCAGCGCGCTCAGGATGCCCGGCATCAGCCGGTACCGTCCCTCGGCGCGCTGGTAGCAGTCGACGTTCGTGCCCATCGCGATGTGCTCGCCCTGCCAGCGGTGCGAGGCGAGCCGGCGACGCAGCAGGTCCGGCGCGTTCACCTTCACCACGATCTGGCTGTCGAAGTCGAGCCCGGTGTCCAGGTCGAGGTAGCTGTGCGTCTTCCGCGCGAAGCAGTACACGCACGCGTGAGTGCAGCCCCGGTAGGGGTTGACCGTCCACTCGAACGGCATGCGGGAGGCTCCCGGCACCCGGTTGACGATCGAACGGGCCCGGACCTCGTGGAAGGTGATCCCGCGGAACTCGGGCGTGTCGAAGGTTCGGGTGACCACCGCTTCCGCGCCGAAGAGCGCGGCGTCGGCCCGGCTGTCGCCGTGGGCCCCGGAGTCGGCTGTGAGGTTGTCCCAGCGCATGACGCCTCCTTGGTAGCGCTGAGGGACAGAATAGAACACATGTTCCCTTGATCGTGCGGGCGACCGTTCGGGCGCCGACGGCGGCCGCGCGGGGGACCGGGGCCGATCACATGCCGTACCCCGATTTGGGGGGCCGGGCAGGGGGGTGGTTGGCTTGCCCCAACCCTGAGAACGGATGTCCTGGAGGAACCCCATGGCGCAGGTCGAGGCCACTACGGAGCGGGTCGTCGCGGCGGACGCGGAGAAGGTGTTCGACGCCCTCGCCGACTACAGCGGCACCCGCGAGAAGCTGCTGCCCGAGCACTTCAGCGAGTACGAGGTGCGCGAGGGCGGGGACGGCGAGGGCACCCTCGTCCACTGGAAGCTGCAGGCCACCAGCAAGCGGATCCGCGACTGCCTCATGGAGGTGAGCGAGCCCACCGACGGCGAGCTCGTCGAGAAGGACCGCAACTCCTCCATGGTCACCACCTGGCGGGTCACCCCGGCCGGCGAGGGCAGGTCCCGGGTGGTCGTCACCACCACCTGGCAGGGCGCCGGCGGCATCGGCGGTTTCTTCGAGCGGACGTTCGCGCCCAAGGGGCTCGGCCGCATCTACGACGCCATGCTCGGCAAGCTCGCCGCCGAGGTCACGAAGTAGTCCCGCGCGGGCAACTCCCCCTGGAGCGGCCCGTGTTGGTCCCTCACCGGTTCGAGTGATCTCGCCAGGTTCTGGCGCTGTGCCGTAACTCGCCGCACCTGCCCGTAGTTGTCGCTTCACGCGCGGAACTCGCGTGGCAGGTGCGACGAGGGAGAGGTACGTGGGCGGGATCACTCTGGTGCAGGACGAACCGGTGGCGGCGCCCCCGGACACCCGCGCCGCGCCCCCGAGCCCCCGCGCCGCGCCGCCCCCGGACCCGGTCCCCGCGCTCGGCCCCCGCCGGGTGCGGCTGGTCTTCGTCGGGCTGATGCTGGCCCTGCTCCTGGCCGCCCTGGACCAGATGATCGTCGCCACGGCGCTGCCCAAGGTGGTCGGCGAGCTGCACGGCCTGGACAGGATGTCCTGGGCGATCACCGCGTATCTGCTCACCGCCACGGTCGGACTGCCCGTCTACGGAAAGCTCGGCGACCTGATCGGCCGCAAGGGCGTCTTCCAGTTCGCCATCCTCGTCTTCGTCGTCGGCTCCGCGCTCGCCGGCCGGGCGGGGACCATGGACCAGATGATCGCCTTCCGTGCCGTGCAGGGCGTCGGCGCGGGCGGGCTCATGATCGGCGTGCAGGCGATCATCGCGGACATCGTGCCGCCCCGGCAGCGCGGCCGGTTCATGGGACTCATCGGCGCCGCCTTCGGCCTCGCCTCCGTCGCCGGACCGCTGCTCGGCGGCTACTTCACCGACCACCTCTCCTGGCGCTGGTGCTTCTACATCAACGTGCCGTTCGGGCTGGTCACCCTGGCCGTCGTCACCGTCGTGCTGAAACTGCCCAGGCCCCGGGGCAGGGCCCGCTTCGACGTCCTGGGCGCCGCGCTGCTGACCGCCGCCTCCACCTGCCTGGTGCTGCTGACCAGTTGGGGCGGCACCGAGTACGCGTGGAACTCGCGCGTCATCTGGGGCCTCGGCGCGGGCGCCGCCGTCGCGGCCCTCCTCTTCGCCGTCGCCGAGCGCTTCGCCGCCGAACCCCTCATCCCGCTGCGGCTGTTCCGGGACTCCGTCTTCAACATCAGCGGCCTGGTCGGCCTGGTCGTCGGCGTCGCCCTGTTCGGCGCGGCCAGCTACCTGCCGACCTTCCTCCAGATGGTCGACGGCGCCTCGGCCACCGAGTCCGGTCTGCTCATGCTGCCCATGATGGGCGGCATCGTCGGCACGTCGATCGTCTCCGGGCAGCTCATCAGCCACACCGGCCGCTACCGGATCTACCCGGTCCTCGGCAGCGCGCTGTCCGCCCTCGGCATGTGGCTGCTGTCCCGGCTGGAGACCGGCACGCCCCGGCTCCAGTACAGCGTCTGGATGGCCGTCCTCGGCGCCGGCATCGGCCTGGTGATGCCGGTCCTGGTGCTCGCCGTGCAGAACTCCGTGCGCCCCGCCGACCTCGGCACGGCGACGAGCGCCAACAACTACTTCCGGCAGATCGGCGGCAGTGTCGGCGCCGCCGTCTTCGGCACCCTGTTCGCCGGCCGGCTCACCGACGCCCTGCACGCCCGCGTCCCCGCGCGAGCGGGCGCCGCCCTCCCCGACCCCGAGTCGATCACCCCGCAGGTGGTGCGCGCGCTCCCGCCGGCCCTGCGCGACGCCTACATCCAGGCGTACGCCGACGCCATGCCGCGGATCTTCCTCTACCTGGTGCCGGTGCTCGTCCTCGGCCTGATCCTCGCCTGCTTCCTCAAGGAGAAACCCCTGGTGTCCCACAACACCCCCGCCCCGACCGGCTACGAGAGCGACACCGCGTCGCCGACCGGCTCCGTTCCGCAGGCCCGCTCGCCCTACCCGGCCGGCGTCCCCGTGTGCGGCACCGTGCAGCACGCGGACGGGACCGTCGTGCCGCGCGCGGCGCTGACCCTGATCGACATCGGGGGGCAGCAGATCGGACGGGGCGCGAGCGGCGAGGACGGACGGTACGCGCTGTCCACGCCGGGTACCGGGTCCTACGTCCTGATCGCCGCGGCCGGCGGACACCAGCCGCAGGCGGTCTCCGTGACCGTCGGCGAGCGCCCCGTCGAACTCGATGTCGTCCTCGGCGGCGCCGGACGCCTCGCGGGCACCGTGTGCACCGCCGACGGGAGCCCGGTGCGGGAGGCCACGGTCACCCTGACCAATGTGCACGGCGAGGTCGTCGCCAGCACCCGCAGCGGACGCGAGGGCGGCTACGTCATCACCGAACTCGTCGCCGGCGAGTACACCCTCGCCGCCAGCGCGCCCGCCTTCCGGCCGGCCGCCCTGCCGGTCAGCGTGCAGGCCTCCCGGGAGACCCGCCAGGACATCGAGCTCGCGGGCGGAGCCGTCCTGCGCGGGACCGTGCGCGCCAGCGGCGGCCGGCCGGTGGAGGAGGCGCGCGTGACCCTCCTCGACGCGGCCGGCAACGTCGTCGACACGCTCACCACCGGTGCCGACGGTACGTTCCGTTTCGTGGACCTCTCCTCCGGCGAGTACACCGTGATCGCGGCCGGCTACCCGCCGGTCGCCACCGTCCTGCAAGTGGCGGGCGGGGGACGCACCGAACGGGACCTCCAGCTCGGCCACGAGGACTGAGCGGGACCGCCACCGCCACCGCCACCGCCACCGCCACCGTCGTCGGCTCCGGCTCCGGCTCCGGCGCCGGTCCGGCACGTGCCGCGCCGCCGCGGCCGGTGGCGCACTGGCGCAGGGCCGACGAGCGCCGTAGGCCGACGAGCGCCGTAGGCGGACGAGAGCCGTAGCCGGACGAGTGACGGAGCCGGACGAGGTCCGGACCGGCGCCGGACGACCGGCCGGGGTGTGCCCGGGCCTGCCCGCCCAGGGCAGGCGGGCGTACCCCGCCCGGTTCCGTGGACCGGCGTGGACCGGCGTGGCCCGCCGTTGCCGGGGAAGGAGGAGCCGTACGGGAACAGCAGGGCGCCCGGAAGACCGAGGCGTGCCCGACAGCCCGTACACGCCGTCGCTCGGGACGGATTCCCGCCATCGTCTTGGGGAGTTGGGCATGGGTGTGACGAGTCGGCGCCGTCGGTACCGGGAGGATTCCGGCGCGAGGCGCCCGACGCAGCGGACACGGTGCTCCGGGACGCCGGTCCCGCCGGCCGCTCCCGGCCTCTTCGCACCGCGCCCCGTCGACACCGGCCCGCCCCCGCTCGGCGCCGGCCGCGGCAAGGCCTCCGGGGGCTCGCTTCCGCGCCCCCGTTCCTCCCGGGTCGCCGGTACCGGCCCCACCGTCCTGGCGAGCGGCGAAACACCCCTGGCGGCAACCGAGTTCGTCCCGGACGGCGGCCGGATACGAGCCGCCGTAGAAGGGGTGTGCGGCAGGGCGGGTACGGTGACGGTCCGGGGCGACGGGATGTCCTGCGTGTCAGGGGGGCGGCGTATTGTCGCATTGACGTAGTTTGGCGGGGGCGGGGAAATCCGCTCCCCCTACAGCCTGTAGGGTTACGTCCACCCCGCCGCATCCCGAACGGAACAGAGACGAGAGGTGGCCGTGTCGACCGTCGCGCCCGAGCCGGACGTCAGTGTTGTCGTCATCGTCTACAACGACGAAGAGCGACTTCCGACGGCCGTTGGTTCCGTCCTCGAGCAAACACTGCGCAATGTCGAAGTGATCATCGCCGACGACTGCTCGACGGACGGCTCCCACGAGGTCGCCAAGGCGCTCGCCGCGGCCCATCCCGGCAGGGTCCGCGCCATCCGGCTGCCGGAGAACAGCGGCGGCTGCGGAGAGCCCCGCAACCAGGGCGTGCGGGCGGCCCGCGGCCGGTACGTGATGTTCCTGGACAGCGACGACACGCTGGAACGCAACGCCTGCCGCAACATGGTCGAGGCCGCCGACCGCACCGGCTCCGACCTCGTCTCCGGCCTGTGTGTCCGGGTTCACACCGACAGCCGGCACGACAAGCGGGTCCTCTGGTACCCGTGGCTGTACCGCTCCACCCGCACCCTCGACTCGGTCGCCGAGCTGCCCGACCTGTTCGTCTTCGACACCCTCTCGACGAACAAGTGCTACCGGCGCGCGTTCCTCCTCGACAACGACCTCGCCTTCCCCAGGGGCATCCACTACGAGGACCTGCTCTTCTCCGCCCAGGCGTACCTGGCCGCCGAGCGGATCACCCTCATCCCCAACACGGTCTACCACTGGAACGTCGTCCAGAAGACCGCCGTGAAGTCGATCAGCAACCGGCGGGGCGAGATCAGCAACTTCGCCGACCGGGTCGAGATCCACCGCCGTATCGACGCCATCCTGGACCGCCGGGGCCAGGACGAGCTGAAGCTGCGCAAGGACATCAAGTTCCTCAAGCACGACCTCGTGCTGTACCTGCGGGAACTGCCCTTCCTCGACGACGACTACCGGCACCGCTTCGCCGAACTGGCCCGCGGCTACGTCCAGGACTTCCCCGAGGCGGCCTACGCCGAACTCGACAAGATCCACGCCATCTGCGCCCAGCTGATGCTGCGCGAGGACTGGACCGACCTGATGCCGGCCATCGACGCGCTGCTCAACCGGGGCAAGATCGCCACGCCGCTGGTCGAGCACGACGGCCGGATCTACTGGACCGACCGCTACCTGGACGACGCCGAGATGCGCGCGGTCCTGGACGTCACCGCCCTCGGCTACCACGCCAAGCGGCTGAACCAGATGTTCCTGCGCAACCGGCTCACCGAGTACACCGTCCACGGCGGTGACGTCACGCTCGCCGGCCGGATCGTCAACCCGCTGCACACCGTCGCCCCGGACGCGAAGCTCACCGCCGAGCTGGAGTTCCGGGCCCGGCGCCGCAGCCTGCAGACCTTCCGCTTCCCCCTGCCCGCCCCGCGCCACGACGGCGACGGGATCACCTGGCGCGCCGAGGTCCCGCTGGCCCGGCTGCTGAGACCGCTCGGCATCGTCGACGACGTCTGGGACGTCCGGCTGCACCTCACCGCGGACGGCAGGCGCACCACCAGCAGGCTGACCGTGGGCACCGTCGACCTCGAGGACGCCGAGGCCGTGCCCGTCCGGCCGCGGCTCACCCGGCTCATGGCCGACCGCCTGGAGGCCCAGGTGTCCGCCAAGGGCCACCTGGCCTTCCGGCTCACCCAGCACGGCCGGGTCGCCCGCACCGGACGCGCCGCCGTGGAGCGCAACCTGCACGGCCGCCCCGCGCGCGCCGCCAAGAGCGCCTACCGCAAGGTGCGCGCCGTGCGCCGCGAGCTGAACTCCGGCACCCGCAAGCTCCAGGTCTACGAGCGCATGCTGACGAAGTTGCCCGTCCGCAAGGGCACGGTCGTCTTCGAGAGCCACCTCGGCAAGCAGTACAGCGACAGCCCCCGGGCGATCTTCGAGGAACTGCGCCGCCGTCGCGCGCCCATCACCCCGATCTGGTCCTACGCCGGTGAGCGGCCCCAGGGCTTCCCGCAGGGCGTGGAGCTGGTGCGCCGCTGGTCGTGGCGCTACCTGAAGGCGCTCGCCCAGGCCGAGTACTGGATCGACAACCAGGGCTACCCGCTGCGCCTGACCAAGCGCCCGGAGACGACGTACATCCAGACCTGGCACGGCTCCGCGCTCAAGCGGATGGGCTTCGACGAACCCGGCCTGCGGATGCTGTCCGAGGTGGAGCAGCGCGCCTACCAGCAGGCGCTGAACCGCTTCGACCACTTCGTGGTCCGCGGCGAGCACGACGTGCGCACCCTCGCCCGCGCCTACCGCATCCCCGAGGACAAGCTGCTGCGCACCGGCTACCCGCGCAACGACGCGCTGGTACGGGCACGGGAGAGCGAGACGCGCAACCCCGAGGTGCAGCGGCTCGCCGAACGCCTGGGCATCGAGCCGGGCCGGCGCGTGCTGCTGTACGCGCCCACGTTCCGCGCCGGTGCCGACGGCCGGGTACGGGACTTCCGGTTCCCGTTCGACATCGAGGACTTCGCCGCCCGCTTCGGCGACGACTTCGTGCTGCTCGTGCGGGCGCACTACCTGAACCGCCTCACCCTGCCCCCGTCGGTGGCCGGACGCGTGATCGACGTCAGCGCCGAGCCGGACATCACCCCGCTGATGCTGCTCGCCGACGCCATGATCACCGACTATTCCTCGGTGATGTTCGACTACGCGCTCCTGCGCCGTCCCCTGGTGTTCTACGCCCACGACTGGGAGGAGTACGCCGAGGACACCCGCGGGACCTACTTCGACCTGCTCGCCGAGGCGCCCGGCCCCGTACCGCGCACCCAGGAGGAACTCTTCGCCGTGCTCGGCGACCTGGGCGCCGTGCGCGCCAAGTACGAGGCGCGGCTGAAGGAGTTCGTGGACAAGTACGGCGAGTACGACCGCGGGGACGCCGCGGCACAGATCGTCGACCGTTTCTTCGGCCCGGCGGGAGAGGCCCGATGACCGAGCGCGACATCTTCTTCGTGGCCAACGAGGTCAACGAACTCGGCGGCGTGGGCCGCTGGCAGACCCAGCTGGCCAGGCTGCTGGCCGAACGCGGCCACCGGGTCACCGTCATCGGCGTCGCCCCGGCCAACCACCCGATGGACCTCGGCGAGCGGCCCCCGTTCCGGACCGTCACGCTGTACGCCCGCCGCCCGCCCGGCCGGCCCCGGGCGCGCCGGCCGCTGGGCTCCTTCGACCCGGCCGTCCGCCGCCACGAGACGCACATGCGCTCCGCCGCGGGCCGGCTCTCGGCACTGTTCCGCGCCGCCCGGCCGGGCGCGATGATCATCGTGCCGCAGGTGTGGGCGATGGAGTGGGTGGCGCTCGCGGACACCGCCGGGCACCCCGTCATCGGCATGACCCACGAGTCCTTCGACACCTCCCGCAAGTCCTCCCGCTTCGATCGGGTGAAGAGGTACTTCAAGGACGTCGACCGGCTGCTGGCCCTCACCCAGGAGGACGCCGACCGCTGGGTCGGCGAGGGCCTGAACAACATGGGCTTCATGCCCAACCCGCTGCCGATCGTGCCCGGAGCGCCGTCGCCGCGCACGGCCAAGGTGGTGGCGAGCGTCGGCCGGCTCTCCCACGAGAAGGGCGTCGACCTGCTCCTCGAAGCCTGGGCGGAGGCCGCGCCGAAACAGCCCGGCTGGACCCTGCGGATCTACGGCAAGGGAGAGGCGGAGGCGGAACTGCGGCAGCGGTGCGCCGAGCTCGGTCTGGACGACTCGGTGGACTTCGCCGGCCAGACCGACGACGTGCCCGGGGCGCTGCGCGCCTCCTCCGTCTTCGTCCAGTCCTCCCGCGGCGAGGGCTTCCCCCTGGTGCTGCTGGAGGCGATGGCCGGCGGAGTGCCGTGCGTGGCCTTCGACTGCGCGCCCGGCGTCCGTGAGATCGTCACCCACGAACGCGACGGACTGCTGGCCCGGCCCGGCAATACCACCGAACTCGCCCGCCACCTCGTACGGTTGATGTCCGACGAGCAACTGCGGGACACGCTGGGCGAGGAGGCCCTGCGCAGCGTGCGGCGCTTCGACCCGGACACCATCACCCGCCGCTGGGAAGAGCTCTTCGACTTCCTGGAGCGCTGACCGGGCGGGGGTTCCGCGGCCCGGCGGCGGGGGACCCGTACCCACGCGAGGACCCACCAGGTCCGTCGCCAAGACCGACCACGCACGGAGGACGGAGCGCGCATGACGGTGAGGCACCCCCGCGGCGGCCGGGGCACGAGCCGGGACCTGGCGGTCAACCCGATCTTCAGCCGGGAGCCCCTCCAAGTGCCCCGCTACGCGATGCCGGACGGCGAGATGGAGCCGGACACGGCCTACCAGGTGGTGCACGACGAACTGATGCTCGACGGCAACGCCCGGCAGAACCTGGCCACGTTCGTCTCCACCTGGGCCGAACCGCAGGCCCGGCTGCTCATGGACGAGTGCGCCGAGAAGAACATGATCGACAAGGACGAGTATCCGCAGACCGCGGAACTCGAGACCCGGTGCGTGCACATGCTCGCCCGGCTGTGGCACGCCGCGGACCCGCGGCACGCCATCGGCTGCTCGACCACCGGGTCCAGCGAGGCGGCCATGCTGGGCGGCCTGGCGCTCAAGCGGCGCTGGCAGCACCGGCGCCGCGCCGAGGGCAGGCCCACCGACCGGCCCAACCTCGTGATGGGCATCAACGTACAGATCTGCTGGGAGAAGTTCGCCGACTACTTCGAGGTCGAACCGCGCTACGTGCCGATGGAGGGGGACCGGTACCACCTCACCCCCGAGAAGGCGGTCGAGCTGTGCGACGAGAACACCATCGGGGTGGTAGCGGTGCTCGGCTCCACCTTCGACGGCAGCTACGAGCCCGTCGCCGGCATCGCCGCGGCCCTGGACGACCTCCAGGCCCGAACCGGCCTTGACGTGCCCATCCACGTGGACGGCGCGTCCGGAGCCATGATCGCGCCCTTCCTCGACCCGGACCTGGAGTGGGACTTCCGGCTGCCCCGGGTCGCCTCCATCAACACCTCGGGGCACAAGTACGGCCTGGTCATGCCCGGCGTCGGCTGGGCACTGTGGCGGGACAAGGACGCCCTCCCCGACGACCTCGTCTTCCACGTCAACTACCTCGGCGGCGACATGCCGACCTTCGCGCTGAACTTCTCCCGGCCGGGCGCCCAGGTCGTCGCCCAGTACTACAACTTCCTGCGGCTGGGCTTCGACGGCTACCGGCGGGTGCAGCAGACCTGCCGGGACGTCGCCACCCGGCTGGCCGCCGAGATCGCCGGGCTCGGCCCGTTCGAGCTGATCACCGACGGCAGCGACATCCCGGTCTTCGCCTTCCGGGTGCGCGAGGGCATCGACCACTTCAGCGTCTTCGACGTCTCCGCCGCGCTGCGCGAGCGCGGCTGGCTGGTGCCCGCGTACACCTTCCCGGCCGACCGCACCGACCTGGCCGTGCTGCGCATCGTGGTCCGCAACGGCTTCAGCCACGATCTGGCGGATCTGCTCCTGGAGGACCTGCGCCGCGTGCTGCCCCGGATGGACAAGCAGAGCGAGCCGCACCGCGACGCCGACGACGCGGGCGGCTTCGCCCACGGCGCGGAGACCAAGAACCCGCACAGCCCGGGCCGCCACTGACACCACCGACGACGAACAGCCACCGCGGGCCGGCCGTCACCCCGGCCACAGCCGAACGCCGGTGCCCTCGGCGACCGTCCCGGCGGCTGGTGACGGGAGCCGGTTCGTACCCGCTGGGCGCCGAACCGGTCCCGGCCGGAGCGGCCCCCGCCCGCCTGCCCCCGGGCGGGCGGAAAGGGCCGGCGGAAACCGGGCGGGAGCGCCGCGCCCGAGCGCCGGCCCCAGCGCGCTGCGGCCTGGCGTGCCACGGCCTCGCGTGCCACGGTCCCCGCGCGCGATGGTCGTCCGGCGCGCCACGGCCCCCGCGCGCCACGGCCCGGTACGTCGGCTGACATCGGCCGCGAGCGACGGCGAACCGTCGCGGACACCCACCGTCACGGACGCACCCCGTCGCGGACATCCCTCTCAGGCACGCCCTGGTCGGTGGCGCGGCTGCCGGAGTTCGCCGGACGGCGTCCGCGCGGCCGAGCGGCCGAGCGTCCGCCCGTCCGAGCGGCGGCCGGGCGCGAGCCACCGTACGGTGACCAGGGAGCACCAAGGAGGAACCCGATGTGCCGTCTCTTCGGCCTCAGCAGCGCGCCGCGGCGCACCCACGCGACCTTCTGGCTGCTGGACGCCCCGGACAGCCTCAGCCGGCAGAGCCGTCAGGAACCCGACGGCACCGGACTGGGCCGCTTCGCCGCGGACGGCGCCCCGAGGGTCGACAAGGCCCCGATCGCCGCCTACGAGGACCGTGCCTTCGCCGAGGAGGCCCGGCGGGTGGAGTCCGCCACGTTCATCGCCCATGTGCGCTTCGCCTCCACCGGAAGCCTGGACGCCCGCAACACCCACCCCTTCGAACAGGACGGGCGGCTGTTCGCGCACAACGGGGTCGTCGAGGGCCTCGACGCGCTCGACGACCACCTGGGACCGGACCGGTCGCTGGTCAAGGGGGACACCGACTCCGAGCGGGTCTTCGCCCTCATCACCCGTGAGACGCGGGATCGGGGCGGCGACCTCGCCGCCGGCATCGAGCACGCCGCCCGGTGGATCGCCCGGAACCTGCCCGTCTTCGCCCTCAACCTCGTCCTGGTCACCCCCGACGAACTGTGGGCGCTGCGCTACCCCGACACCCATGAGCTCTACGTCCTGGAGCGTCCGGCGGGCGGGCAGCACGGCACCCGGCACCTGGACCACAGCGGCAGCCACGGGCGGATGCGGATCCACTCCGCGAACCTGGCCGACCACCCGGCCGTGGTCGTCGCCAGCGAACGCATGGACGACAATCCGGGCTGGCGCCTGCTGGAGCCGGGCGAACTGCTCCACGTGGGTCCCGGTCCCGTGGCCGCCGGCCGGGTCGTCCTGCCCGACCCCCCGGCGCACCGGCTGACCCTGAAGGACCTGCGCCCGGACGCCGCCGTCTCGCAGCGGGCCGTCTAGCCGGGCGGACCGCCGGGCGGACCGCCGGGCGGACCGCCGGGCGGCCGCCCGGATGTCGCGTCAGACGCGGACGCCGAACTGGTAGGGCATGTTGCCCATCGACTCGTAGCGCACGACGGCGCCGCTGTGCGGGGCGTGCAGCACCATGCCGTTGCCCGCGTAGAGCCCGACGTGGTGCAGGTCTCCGTAGAAGAAGACCAGGTCGCCGACCTGGAGCTGGCTCTGCGAGTTGATCCGCTGGCCGTAGTTGGCCTGCGCCTCGGAGGTGCGCGGGATGAAGACGCCTGCCTGCCCGTACGCCCAGGAGGTCAGGCCCGAGCAGTCGAACGTGGACGGGCCGGCGTGGCCGTAGTCGTACGGGCTGCCTATCTTGGACTGGGCGGCGGCGAAGGCGGCGCCGGCCCGGCCGGTCCCGGGGGTGATCTTGCCGATCGTGACGCGGTCGGTGCCGCGGGTGGCGCGGGTCTGGTCGGCGGCGGTGATGGCCGCCTTCTCCTGCGCGGTGAGGGAGTTGAGCAGCTGCCGCGCCTCGGTGAGCTTGCTCTGGACTTCCCTCTTCTTGCCGCCCAGTTCGGTGCGGGTGGCGGCGAGGTCCTTCAGCTTGGCGGCGGCCTCGGCGCGCTCCTGGGCGAGTTCGCGCTGCTTGTCCTGGATCTTCCTCAGCGCGTCGGCCTGCTGGCCGCTGATCTGGTCGAGCGTGGCCGCCCTGTCCAGGTAGTCGTCCGGGTCGGCGGAGAGGAAGAGCTGGAGGGAGGCGTCGATGCCACCGGAGCGGTACTGGCCGGCGGCGAGTGAACCCAGGCTGTCGCGGAGCTTGTTGAGGTCCTGCTGACCGCGGGCGACGTTGTCCTGGATGGTGGAGATCTCCTTCTGGAGCTTCTCCTGCTTCTCCTTGGCGCCGTTGTACTTCTCGGTGGCCTGCTCCGCCTGCTCGTAGAGCTGGTCGACCTTGGACTTGACCTCGTCCTTGCTCGGCTTCGCGCCGGGCGCGGCGTTGGCGGCCTGCGCACTGATCGCTACGGCGGCCGCTGCCGCGGTGGTCAGCACGGTCACACGTGTGCGACTGGGCCTCTTGGGTCGACGGTGGGATGCCACGGAAGCGAGCTCCTTCTTGTGAGTGATAACCCGCTCAGAAGTTCGGTGACAATCTAGTGATCTCATCGTGATGAATTCAATTCGGCCCGGCATGAAATCCCACCCAGGCCTACATTCTTTACCCTCAACTCACCACCAGTGCCGATGCGTTGACGCTAAGTCAGAGAGTTCTGCGGGTCCCGGTGCCCTCCCGGCCCCGGGAGACGCCGTGTGCTCCGGCGTCCGGGGGAGTCCGCTCGACCTCCCGTCCGCCTCATAGGCAGTTCCCCCGCCGCCGCGTAACGTGAAGCACCATGAAGATCCTCATCAGCGCCGACATGGAAGGCGCCACGGGTGTGACCTGGCCGGAGGACGTGATGCCGGGGGCCTCGCAGTGGGAGCGGTGCCGGTCCCTGTTCACCTCGGACGTCAACGCCGCCGTGCTGGGCTTCTTCGACGGCGGCGCCGACGAGGTCCTCATCAACGAGGCCCACTCGACCATGCGCAACCTGCTGCTGGAGCAACTGGACCCGCGGGCCCAGATGCTGACCGGGCGGCACAAGTCGCTGTCCATGGTGGAGGGCGTGCAGCACGGCGACGTGGACGGCATCGCCTTCGTCGGCTACCACGCGGGTGCCGGCATGGAGGGCGTCCTCGCCCACACCTACCTCGCCAACCAGATCACCGGTGTCTGGCTGAACGACGTGCGGGCCAGCGAGGGGCTGCTGAACGCGCACGTGGCGCGGGAGTACGGGGTGCCCGTCGTCCTGGTCACCGGGGACGACGTGGCCTGCGAGGACGCGCTCGGCTACGCGCCGGAGGCGCTGAAGGTCGCGGTCAAGGACCATGTGTCGCGGTACTCGGCGGTGTGCCGTACGCCGGCCCGCACTGCCGCCGACATCCGGGCGGCGGCCAAGGAGGCGGCCGCGCTGGCGGTCTGCGGCCGGCCGGTCGCAGACGGCGGGCCGTTCACCGTCGCGGTGGAGTTCGACGCCGAGCACCTCGCGGCCGCCGTCACCGTCGTTCCCGGCGTGTCCCGCATCGGGGAGCGCAAGGTGGCCTACACCAGCGCCACGATGTACGAGGGAATCCGCACCTTCAAGGCGGTCACCACGATCGCCTCGGCCGCCGTGGAGGAGCAGTATGGCTGACGCCCAGGCACTGGAGGAGGTCGTCCGGTTCACCTCCGACCTGATCCGCGTGGACACCACCAACCGGGGCGGTGGCGACTGCCGGGAGCGGCCGGCCGCCGAGTACGCCGCCGAGCAGCTGGCCGGGGCCGGCCTGGAGCCCGTGCTGCTGGAGCGCACCGAGGGCCGGACCAACGTCGTCGCCCGGATCGAGGGCACCGATCCGTCGGCGCCCGCGCTGCTCGTCCACGGCCACCTCGACGTGGTGCCCGCACAGGCCGGTGACTGGACCGTCCACCCGTTCTCCGGCGAGGTCCGCGACGGCGTCGTCTGGGGCCGGGGCGCGGTGGACATGAAGAACATGGACGCGATGATCCTCGCCGTGGTCCGCGCCTGGGCCCGGCAGGGCGTGCGGCCCCGCCGGGACGTGGTGGTCGCGTTCACCGCCGACGAGGAGGCCAGCGCCGAGGACGGTTCCGCCTTCCTCGCCGACCGGCACGCGGCCCTGTTCGAAGGGTGCACCGAAGGCATCAGCGAGTCCGGGGCGTTCACCTTCCACGACGGGGCCGGCCGGCAGATCTACCCCATCGCCGCCGGTGAGCGCGGCACCGCCTGGCTGAGGCTGACCGCGCGGGGCCGCGCGGGCCACGGCTCCCGGGTCAACCAGGACAACGCGGTGACGCGGCTGGCCGCCGCCGTCGCCCGGATCGGCGCGTACGAGTGGCCGCTGCGGCTCACCCCGACCGTCCGCGCCGCCCTCGCCGAACTCGCCGAGCTCTACGGCGTCGAGGCCGACCTGGGGAACGTGGACGCGCTGCTGGACAAGCTCGGTCTGGCCGCCGAACTGGTCGAGGCCACGGTGCGCAACAGTGCCAACCCCACCATGTTCGACGCCGGGTACAAGGTCAACGTGATTCCGGGCGAGGCCGTCGCCCATGTGGACGGACGGTATCTCGCGGGCGGCGAGGAGGAGTTCCGCGCCACCCTGGACCGGCTCACCGGCCCGGACGTGGACTGGGAGTTCCACCATCGCGAGGTGGCGCTCCAGTCGCCGGTCGACTCACCGACGTTCGCCGCGATGCGGGCCGCCGTCGAGGCGTTCGCGCCCGAGGGCCACGTGGTGCCGTACTGCATGGCCGGCGGCACCGACGCCAAGCAGTTCTCGCGGCTCGGCATCACCGGCTACGGGTTCTCGCCGCTGAAGCTGCCCGAGGACTTCGACTACCACCACCTGTTCCACGGAGTCGACGAACGCGTCCCGGTCGAGGCGCTCCACTTCGGCGTCCGTGTCCTCGACCGCTTCCTGCGGTCGGCGTGAGCGAGTTGGGAGCGAGTGTGCAGACCCTGCCGTACGGTTCCTGGCCCTCGCCGGTCGACGCGGCCCTCGCCGCCGCGCACGACGGCAGGCCGGAGTACGTGGGCTTCGTCGGGGACGAGGTCTGGTGGACCGAGCCGCGCCCGGCCGAGGGCGGACGACGTGCGCTGGTGCGGCGGAGCCCCGAGGGCGACGAACGGTCCGTGCTGCCCGCGCCGTGGAACGTGCGCAGCCGGGTGATCGAGTACGGCGGCCGGCCCTGGGCCGGGACGGTCGTGGACGGCGTGGTCTCGGTGGTCTTCGTGAACTTCGCCGACCAGCGCCTCTACCGCTGGGAGCCCGGCGGCGAGCCGCGCCCGCTCACTCCCGTCTCGCTGGTGGGCGGCGGACTGCGCTGGGCGGAACCGCGGTTGGTCGTGGAGCGCGGCGAGGTCTGGTGCGTCCTGGAGGAGTTCACCGGGCCCGGTCCCACCGACGTACGGCGGGTGCTCGCCGCGGTGCCGCTGGACGGCTCGGCGGCCGAGGACCGCGGCGCGGTGCGCGAACTCACCGGCCGGCGGCACCGGTTCGTCACCGGGCCGCGCCTCTCGCCGGACGGCCGGCGGGCCGCGTGGCTGGCCTGGGACCATCCGCGGATGCCGTGGGACGGGACCGAACTGGTGCTGGCCGACGTGGGGGAGGACGGCTCCTTCGGCGCGCCCCGGACCGTCGCCGGCGGCCCCGAGGAGTCGATCGCCCAGGTCGACTGGTCCGCCGACGGCGCGCTGCTGTACGCGAGCGACCGCAGCGGCTGGTGGAACCTCTACCGCGACGGCGAGCCCCTGTGCCCGCGCGAGGAGGAGTTCGGCGGCCCGCTGTGGAAGCTGGGCCAGCGCTGGTTCGCCCCGCTGGAGTGCGGACTGATCGCCGTGGTGCACGGCCGGGGCGCCGCCGCCCTCGGCATACTCGACCCGGAGACGGGCGAACTCGTCGACGCGCCGGGCCCCTGGAGCGAGTTCGACGCCACGCTCGCGGTGCACGGCGACCGGGTCGTGGGGGTCGCCGCCGGGCCGCACACCGCCTACGAGGTCGTCGAGCTGGACACCCGGACCGGACACGCCCGGGTGATCGGCGCGGCCCACCGGGACGCGGTCGACCCGGCGTACTACCCGCGGCCGCGGGCCCGCACTTTCACCGGCCCGGACGGCCGTGACGTCCACGCGCACGTCTACCCGCCCCGGAACCCGCGGTGCGCGGCGCCCGCCGGCGAGCTGCCGCCGTACGTCGTGTGGGCGCACGGCGGCCCCACCAGCCGGGCGCCGCTGGTGCTGGACCTGGAGATCGCCTACTTCACCTCGCGGGGCATCGGCGTCGTCGAGGTCGACTACGGCGGCTCGAGCGGGTACGGGCGGGAGTACCGCAACCGGCTGCGTGAGCGGTGGGGCGTCGTCGACGTCGAGGACTGCGCGGCCGTCGCGCTCGCGCTCGCCGAGGAGGGCAGCGCCGACCGCGCCCGCCTCGCGATCCGGGGCGGCAGCGCGGGCGGCTGGACCACGGCCGCCTCCCTGGCCGGTGCGGCGGCCTCCTTGGCCGGTACGGCGGCTGCCTCGACAGGCGCGGCCGCGTCGCCGACCGCTGCGGCGGGCTCCGCGGCGGGCGGCACCGCTTCCCCGGCGGGCGGCACCGCCTCCGGGGCCGGCGCCGGCGTCTACGCCTGCGGCACGATCCTCTACCCGATCCTCGACCTGACCGGATGGGGCTCGGGGGAGACCCACGACTTCGAGTCGCAGTACCTGGAGAGCCTGGTCGGGCCGCTCGCCGAGGTGCCCGAGCGGTACGCCGAACGGTCGCCCGCCGAGCACGCCGACCGGATCACGGCGCCCTTCCTGCTGCTCCAGGGCCTGGACGACGTCATCTGCCCGCCCGCGCAGTGCGAGCGGTTCCTGGCCCGCCTGGCCGGACGCGGGGTGCCGCACGCGTACCTCACCTTCGAGGGCGAGGGGCACGGGTTCCGGCGGGCCGGGACCATGGTGCGGGCCCTGGAGGCGGAGCTGTCGTTGTACGCTCAGGCGTTCGGCCTGGACCCGGCAGGCGACCTCCCGACCCTGGAGCTCGGCACGTGAAGGAACTCCTCCGCCCCGCACGGCTCGCCCCCGGCGCCCGTGTCGCCGTCGTCGCCCCGAGCGGCCCGGTGCCCGAGGAGCGCCTCCAGGCCGGTCTCGACGTGCTGCGCGGCTGGGACCTGGACCCGGTCGTGGCGCCGCACGTCCTCGACCGGCACGGCACCTTCGCCTACCTGGCCGGGACGGACGCCGACCGGGCCGCCGATCTCCAGACGGCGTGGTGCGATCCCGCGGTGGACGCGGTGCTGTGCGCCCGGGGCGGGTACGGCGCGCAGCGCATGGTGGACCTGCTCGACTGGGACGCCATGCGCGCGGCGGGACCGAAGGTCTTCGTCGGCTTCAGCGACATCACCGCGCTGCACGAGGCCTTCGCCGCCCGGCTGGGCCTGGTCACCCTGCACGGGCCGATGGCGGCCGGCGTCGACTTCATCAAGAACGCCCGGGCGCAGGAACACCTCAAGGCGACCCTGTTCGCGCCCGAGACGGTCCGCACCATCGCCTCGGGCGGCACGGCCCTGACCGGGGGGACGGCCCGGGGCGTGACGCTCGGCGGCTGCCTGTCCCTGCTCGCCGCGGACCTCGGCACCCCGCACGCGCGCCCCTCGGCGGCCGGCGGCCTGCTCTGCCTGGAGGACGTGGGCGAGGAGACGTACCGCCTGGACCGCTACCTCACCCAGCTCCTGCGGGCCGGCTGGCTCGACGGGGTGCGCGGGGTGCTGCTCGGCTCCTGGGAGGGCTGCGACGGCCGCGACCAGGTGCGCGCCCTGTTCATGGACCGGCTCGGCGACCTCGGGGTGCCCGTCGCCGAGGAGTTCGGATTCGGGCACTGCGCCGGGGCGGCGACCATACCCTTCGGAGTCGCGGCCGAACTCGACGCCGACGCGGGCACCCTGACCCTCGACGCCCCTGCCCTGCGCTGAGGGGGACGCGCGGCTCCGCCGTGTGCTGAGCCGAGCCCGCGCCATGCGCTGAGCGGGGCCCGCGTCCGCCCCGCGTCGAGGGGGACGCGCGTCCGCCCCGCGTCGAGCGGAGCCCCCACCCCGCGTCGAGCGGGACCCGCGCCCGTGGGCGCGGTTTCCGGGCTTCGCCGGGTGGCCGACGCGGGATCTCGGGCTCGGCCGGGTGGGGCCGCGGGGTTTCGGGCTCCGTCCGACGCGGGATCTCCGGGCTCCGCCGGGTGGCGGCGGCTCCCGCGCTTCGCCGGGCGCGCGGTCCTCGGAGCACGCCGCTGAATGGCCGTCAGAAACCACCGATCCGGTGATTGACGTCGCCTGACACGTGTCACAGCATGATCCCGGCCGGTACTTACCGATCGGTAGGTCGGGTTGCCCTCAGTGTGGAGGTCCTGTGTTCCGTCGCGCGCCCAGATCCCGCGCCGTCCTCGCCGCCGCGCTCGGTGCGGCGCTCACCGTGCCCCTCGCGCTCGCCGCCCCCGCGAGCGCGACCACCGGCCGGTACAGCGTCACCCCCCTGAAGTTCACCGTCCGAGCGGGCGACCGCGCCTGCACGGTCGACGCCGACCTGTACCGGCCGGCCGGCGCCGACCGCGCCCGTCCCGCACCCGCCGTGCTCGCCACCAACGGTTTCGGCGGCAGCAAGAACGACGGCACGACGAACGTCATCGGCACGGCCTTCGCCCAGCGGGGGTACGTCACCCTGGTCTACTCCGGCCTCGGCTTCGGCAGGACCGGCTGCCTGATCTCCCTCGACGACCCGGGCATCGACGGCCGGGCAGCCTCCCAGCTGATCGACTTCCTGGCCGGGACCCGGGCGGCCGACGACGGCACCCGGGCCGACTACGTCACCCTGGACCGCGCGGGCGACCCACGCGTCGGCATGGTCGGCGGCTCCTACGGCGGCGCCGTGCAACTGGCCACGGCCGCCGAGGACCACCGGGTCGACGCGCTCGTGCCGATGGCCACCTGGAACGACCTGGTCTACTCCCTCGCCCCGAACAACGCCGTCGGCGCGGCCGCGGTGCCCGGCGCCTTCAAATGGCAGTGGACCAACGGCTTCTACCTCATCGGCGAGAGCCGGCCGCTGACCGAGCCCGGCCTCGACCCCTCCCGCGTCAACTCCGTGGCCTGCCTGCACTTCGTGTCCGGCGCCTGCGACACCATCCACACCCTCGACTCCGGCAGCTACCCGGCGGACCGCACCGCGCGCCTGCTCTCCTACGCCAGAAGCGTCTCCCCGGCCTCCTACCTCGACCGCGTCAAGGCGCCCACCCTGCTGGTCCAGGGCCAGGCCGACACCCTCTTCAACCTCAACGAGGCGACCGCCACCTACCGGACGCTCCGTGCCCAGGGCACCGAGACCAGCATGATCTGGCAGTCCTGGGGCCACAGCGGCGGCGACAACGGCCCGGGCTCCGGCGAACTCGACCTAGCCCGGGGCAACCTGGAGAGCAGCTACGTCGGCCGCCGCGTCCTCGCCTGGTTCGACCGCCACCTGCGCCGGCAGCGCGGCACCGGCATCGAACCGGAGTTCGCCTACCACCGCGACTGGATCACCGACCCCGAGCACGCCTACGCCACGGCCGACCGGCTCCCCGCGCTCGGCCGGGAACTGTACCTGTCGGGCGACGGCCGGCTCGTCGACCGGCGCGACCAGGTGACCCGGGGCAGCCGCACCTACGCCAACTGGGCTCTTCCCACCAGCCACTCGGAGAACTCGCTGGCCGCGGTCACCGGGCTGCCCGACCCCGCGCCGTACGACACCGAGGGCACCTACCTCGGCTGGACCAGCGAACCGCTGGACCGCACCGTCGACGTCGTCGGCGCGCCCCGGGCCACGCTCAGGGTCCTCTCCCCGGCCGCGGAGCGCACCCAGCACTCCTCCGACGCCGCCGACAAGCTCGTGCTGTTCGCCAAGTTGTACGACGTGGCCCCCGACGGCGCCCAGACGCTGGTGCACCGACTCGTCGCGCCGGTGCGCGTGCCCGACGTGACGCGGCGCCTCACGGTGACGCTGCCGGGCATCGTCCACCGCTACCGGCAGGGGCACCGGCTGCGCTTCGTGATCGCGGCCAGCGACGACGCGTACTTCGGGAACCGGGGGATCAAGCCGGTCACGGTGGTCAGCTCGCCCGGGGACACCGGGGTGCTCCGGCTGCCCGTCGTGCCCGACTGAGTCCGGCACCCGGCTCCCCGTCATGCCCGACTGAGTCCGGCACCCGGCTCCCCGTAAGGTGGCGGGATGCCGCACACCGCCTCCCGCCACCTCGCCGAGGGCCCCCGCGTGGCCATCCGTCCCTTCACCCGGGAGGACGCCGCCGAGTTCACCGCCCGCGCCCGTGAAAGCCGGGAGCTGCACCGTCCGTGGCTCTTCCCGCCGGCCACCGCCGAGGCCTACGCCGCCTACGCGGCACGCCTCGCCGAGGACCCGGCGCGGGCCGGCTTCCTGGTCTGCGAGAAGGACGGCGGCGCCATCGCCGGGTACATCAGCATCAACAACATCGTCCACGGCGCCTTCCGGTCCGGCGCGCTCGGCTACGGCGCCTTCGCGCACGCGGCCGGGCGCGGCCTGATGAAGGAGGGCCTGGACCTCGTCATCGGCCACGCCTTCGGGCCGATGGGGCTGCACCGGCTGGAGATCAACGTCCAGCCGGGCAACACCGCGTCCATCGCCCTCGCCCGCTCCTGCGGCTTCCGCCTGGAGGGCTACTCGCCCGACATGCTCCTCATCGACGGCGCCTGGCGCGACCACGAACGGTGGGCGCTCACCGCCGAGATGCGGGCTTGCGGTTGACCTTCATCGTGTCGAGGTCCGTGACGGTCGACCTCAGGCCGCGGAAGCCGTAACCGAGGCCGCGCAGCGTCGTCTCCGCCCGGTCCTCGGCGATGGCGGCGGCCATCTCCTCGCCGTCCGCGGCGTCGGACACCACGACGTAACGCATCGAGAAGTGCTTCAGCGGCGCCGGCTCGTACGACAGCGAGCCCTCCTCGGTGAACCGCATGCTCGCCATCGCGTGGTCGGCCGCCTCGGCGAGCAGCCGCTCCCGCGCCTCGTCGGTCAGCCCGTCCCAAGTGCCCCGGACGATGACCCGGTAGGTGTGCTGCTCGCTCATCGGTCCCCTTACTCCCCGCTGTCCGCCCGAACCCCGTCGAAGGACCGACTGTACGTCGCCGGCGGACGCGCCGCCCACCGGATTTCGGCGGGCGCCTTTGCGCAATCCTGACCGGTGGAGCCCCTGGTCGGGACGGCGCCGACCGGGTTCCATGGTGATCGTGACGACGATCCGACAAGAGGTACTGACACTGCCCGTCGCACCGCCGGGGCCGGACAACCCGCTGCCGGCGCTGCGCCCGCTCGACGAGGTCCACCGCATCGACGACCGGGACAAGGAGGGCCTGCCGCACGACATGGCCCGGCAGATCGGCCACGCCCCGCTGCGCGGCCTGCTGCCGGTGCGGGTCCGCGACGGCTACGGCAGAGCACGCGAGACCCGTCGGATCGACGCCCTCGTGCTGGAGAACGACCGGCTGCGCGCCACCGTGCTCCCCGGCCTCGGCGGCCGGATCGCCTCCCTGCTGCACAAGCCGACCGGCCGCGAACTCCTCTACCGCAACCCGGTGTTCCAACCGGCCAACTTCGCCCTCAACGGGGCCTGGTTCTCCGGCGGCATCGAATGGAACATCGGCGCCACCGGTCACACCACCCTCTCCTGCGCGCCCCTGCACGCCGCCGCCGTCCCCGCCCCGGACGGCGGCGAGATGCTGCGGCTGTGGGAGTGGGAAAGGCTGCGCGACCTGCCCTTCCAGGTCGACCTGTGGCTGCCGGACGGCTCCGACTTCCTGCACGTCGGCGTCCGGATCCGCAACCCGCACGACCGGCCGGTACCGGCCTACTGGTGGTCCAACATCGCCGTCCCCGAGGAACGCCGGGTGCTCGCCCCCGCCAGTGAGGCCTACCACTTCGGCTACGAGCGCCGGCTGCGCCGGGTACCGGTCCCGGCGTACGACGGGGCCGACCGCACCTATCCCCTCAACAGCACCTACGCTGCCGACTACTTCTACGAGGTGCCCGACGGACGCCGCCGCTGGATCGCCGCGCTGGACGAGGCCGGCGACGGGCTGGTGCAGACCTCCACCGACGTGCTGCGCGGCCGCAAGCTGTTCGTCTGGGGCGCCGGCCCCGGCGGCCGGCGCTGGCAGGAGTGGCTGACCGAGCCCGGCACCGGCGGCTACTGCGAGATCCAGGCCGGTCTCGCCCGCACCCAGCTCGAACACGTACGGCTGGAGGCGGAGAGCGAGGTGGCCTGGCTGGAGTCCTACGGGCCGCTGAGCGCCCCGCCGCCCGACGGGGAGTGGGACACGGCCGTGCGACGCACCGAGGAGCGGCTGGAGGCAGCCCTGCCGCGCGCCGCCGTCGACGCCGCCCACGCGGCCTGGAGGCCGTACGCCGACGCCGAGCCGGGCGAGCCGCTCGCCACCGGATCCGGCTGGGGCGGGCTCGAAGTGCTGCGCTCCGGCTGGAAGCTGCCGGGCACACCGTTCACCGCCGCCACGATGGGCCCGGCCCAGGAACCATGGCGGGAGCTGCTGCGCTCCGGCTCCTTCCCGGAGCCGGAGCGGCCCGGACCGCCCGGCGACAGCCTGGTCGCCCCGCACTGGCGGGACCTGCTGGAGACGGCGCCCGCCACCGCGCTCGCCGAGTACCACCTGGGCGTCGCCCAGTGGCACGCCGGCGACCGGGCGCAGGCGGTGCGCAGTTGGGAGCGGGCACTGGAACTCGCGCGGTGGCGCTGGCCGTCGCTGCGCTGCCTGGCCGTCGCCGACCAGGAGGCCGGCCACCACGAGCGGGCCGCCGACCGGTACGCCGAGGCCTTCGACGACCTGTGCCGGGAGCGGCGCGAGGACGAGGAGCGGACGGCGGCCGGCGCGGCGCTCGGCCGCGAGGCGATCGAGGCGCTGCTCCGGGCGGGCCGGACGGCGGACGCCCGCGCGGTGTGGGACCGGCTGGACCCGGCGACCCGGGAGCGCGGCCGGTTCCGGCTGCTCGAGGCCGAGTTGCTGCTCGCCGAGGGGCGGTCCGAGCAGGCGCGCGCCGTCTTCGACGCGGGCTTCGAGGTGGCCGACCTGCGGGAGGGCGACGAGCGGATCGGCCGGGTGTGGCACCGGACCGGCGGCGGGGAGCTGCCCGCGCGCTACGACTTCCGGATGCGCCCGGAGCCCTCCTGAGGGCGTGGCGGCCGCTCCCGTCCTACGGGGCCGGCCGCCACTCAGCCGCGGCGGTCCACGTACTCGTACACCGTGCCGTCGGGGTGCATGGCGAGCAGGTTGCGGCCCGCCGGCGTCGGCACGGGGCCCGCCAGGATCCGGGCGCCGAGTTCGGTCAGGACCCGGTGGGCGTCCTCGACGTCCTCGACCGCGATCGTCGCCGCCACCTTGCGCAGCACCGCCAGCTCCGACTCGGGGCCGCTCATCAGCAGGAAGCAGCCGACGGCGGCCACCTGGACGCCGCCGCGTTCGAAACGCAGGGCTCTGCCGCCCGCGAGACGTTCGTAGAAGGGGACCGCGGTCTCCAGGTCGTCGACGCAGACACGCAGGCTGGTACCCAGAATCTCCATGCGCAGGAGCCTAGTTGGTGAGGGAGCCGACGCAGGAGGGCGTCCTCGGACCGCGCCGGGCCGGTGGTGACGCGGCGTTACCCGGATGCGCGCGCGGGTACCCGCAGGGAATGGAGCGCTTGGATCACCTGGAGCATCTGGACAAGCAACTGGTCGATGAGCTGGCGCAGGTGGCGCGCGAGACGGTGCGCGACGAACTGCGCGAGCAGACCCGCAGGCAGCGCCGTACGGCCATGCTGTACGCCGCGTCCGGCGCCGCCGCACTGTACGCGGGCGCGGCGGTCGCGCTCGCCGTGGGCCTGGCCCTGGCGATCGGCCTGCCCGGTTGGGCGTCGGCGCTGATCACCGCGGCGGTCATGGGCGTCGTGGCGTACGCGCTGCGCTGCGCCGCCCGGCCCGCCGGGACCCGGCCTGGGCCCGGGGCCGTGCCGGAGCCGGAGCGCACGGGCGGCCTCGCCTCCGGCCCCGCCGGCGAGCACGGCGGTGCGGGGAGCCGGTCCGTGCCCGCCCCCTCCGTGCCCCCGATGCCGGCCACGCCGCCCGCCGTCCCGCGGCCGACCCGCCCGGGGGACGCGGACGCCTGACGGGAACCGCCTCGACCGCGTGCGACCCGGTGCGACCCGGCCGGGCCCGACGGAACGGGCCCGGCCGGACGGACCTCCGACGACCAGCGCCCGCTCACCGGCCGTGAGCGGGCGCCCGTCCGGGCGGGCGGTCCGGGTGGCCCGGAACGGGATTCCCTCCCCGGTTCCGCCGTCACCGCGGCAGCTGCGGCAGCACCTTGGTGCGGTAGAAGTCGAAGAACCCGCGCTGGTCGGGGCCGATCTGGTTGACGTAGACCCGGTCGAAGCCCGCGTCGGCGAACGCCCGCAACGCGGACACGTGCTGGTCCACGTCGTCGCCGCACACCACCCCGTCCCGGACCATGTCCTTTGTGACGAGCGGCTTCAACTGCTCGAAGTGGCGCGGAGTGGGCAGTATCTGGCCCATCTCGCCGGGCAGTTGCTCGTTGTACCACAGCTCGTGCACGGTACGGACGCACTCCTCCCGGTCGTGCCCGAAACACACCTTCGTGCCGCCGCTCACGAGTTTGGCCCCGCCCCCGCCCTTGCGGTACTGCGTGACCATCTCCTCCTCCGGCGTCATCGTGATGTAGCCGTCGCCCACGCGAGCGGCGAGCGCGGTCGCCTTCGGGCCGAAACCGGAGATGTCGATCGGGACGGGCTCGTCGGGGACGGTGTAGAGGCGGGCGTTCTCCACCGTGTAGTGCGTGCCGTGGTGGGTGACCTCCTCGCCGGTCAGCAGCCGGCGCATCACCTGCACCGCCTCCTCCAGCATTTCCAGCCGGACGCCGGCGGGCGGCCACCGGTCGCCCAGGACGTGCTCGTTGAGCGCCTCGCCGGTGCCGACGCCGAGCCGGAACCGGCCCCCGGTCATCACCGCGCTGGTCGCGGCGGCCTGCGCCACCACGGCCGGATGGATCCGCACGGTCGGACAGGTCACGGCCGTCTCGACGGGCAGGGACACCGCCTCGGACAGCGCCCCGATCACCGACCACACGAAGGGGCTCTGGCCCTGCGCGTCGTTCCACGGGTGGTAGTGGTCGGAGATCCACAGCGCCTGGAAACCGGCCTGCTCGGCCATTCTGGCCTGCTCGACCAACTCCGCCGGGCCGTACTGCTCGCACGACAGGTGATAGCCGTACTCGGGCATGGGAGGACACCTCCGGGGCGTGGGCGGGTGAGGACGCGCTGCCGAGTACCCGGCGGCGACCGCGGAAACCGCGGGGCGGCCCGGCTGCGGCCGGCACACCGGGTCCGGCCTCCGGTTCCTTCCGGGTTCGGCCGCGGGGCGCCCGGCCGGCGGCTCCGGCGGCGGGCCCCCGGTCACCGGGCCCCGCCGCCGCTTTGAACACGGCTCCCGGCTCCCGGCGCCGTCCGCCGGGGGCGCGCCCCCCTCACGTTTGGCCGTTCCGGCCAGGGGGACGCGGAAGGCTCCGCACCAGGTACGCGACCGCGCCGGAGGCGAACCGTGACTCGACCCCGCATAGTGATCGTCGGCGCCGGGTTCGCCGGGTACCGGGCGGCCCGGACCCTGTCCCGGATGTCCCGGGGCAAGGCCGACATCACCCTGCTGAACCCCACCGACTACTTCCTGTACCTGCCGCTGCTGCCCCAGGTCGCCGCCGGCATCCTGGAGCCGCGCCGGGTCACCGTCTCCCTCTCCGGCACGCTGCCCCACGTGCGCCTGGTCCTCGGCGAGGCCGACGCCATCGACATGGACGCGCGCACCGTGCATTTCACCGGGCCCGAGGGGCACGGCGGCACGCTGGCGTACGACCGGCTGGTGCTCGCGGTCGGCAGCGTCAACAAGCTGCTGCCGATCCCGGGCGTCGCCGAGCACGCGCACGGCTTCCGCGGGCTGCCCGAGGCGCTGTACCTGCGCGATCACGTGACCCGGCAGGTCGAACTCGCCGCGGCCGAGGACGACCGCGACGCCTGTGCCGCCCGGTGCACCTTCGTCGTCGTGGGCGCGGGCTACACCGGCACCGAGGTCGCCGCGCACGGCAAGATGTACACCGACGCGCAGGTGCGCCGGCATCCGCTGCGGCAGGGCATGCGGCCCCGCTGGATGCTGCTGGACATCGCGCCGCGGGTGCTGCCCGAGATGGACGAGCGGCTCTCCGGCACCGCGGACCGGGTGCTGCGGGAACGCGGCGTCGAGGTGCGTATGGGCACCTCCGTGAGGGAGGCGACGCACGACGGGGTGCTGCTGACCGACGGCGAGTTCGTGCCGACCCGTTCGCTGGTGTGGTGCGTCGGGGTCCGGCCCGATCCGCTCGTGGAGAGCACCGGGTGGCCACTGGAGCGCGGGCGGCTCGTGGTCGACCCCTGCCTGCGGGTTCCGGGGCGGCCGGAGGTGTTCGCGTGCGGTGACGCGGCGGCCGTGCCCGACCTGGTCGATCCCGGCGAGTACACCCCGATGACCGCCCAGCACGCCTGGCGGCAGGGCAGGACCGCCGCCGTGAACGTCGCCGCCTCGCTCGGCGTCGGCGTGCGGCGCGCCTACCGTCACCGCGACCTGGGGTTCGTGGTCGACCTCGGCGGGGCCAGGGCGGCGGCCGACCCGTTCGGCATCCCGCTGTCCGGCCCGGTGGCCGGCGCGGTCACCCGCGGCTACCACCTCGCGGCGATGCCGGGCAACCGCGTCCGGGTGGCCGCCGACTGGCTGCTGAACTCCCTGCTCCCGCGCCAGGCTGTCCAGTTGGGGCTCGTACGGTCCTGGTCGGTGCCGCTGGAATCGGCGTCCCCGGAGCTGGCCCGCGTGCCGGGCGCCCCTGGCGCCCCGGCCACCGCGCCGTCTGCCGCCCCGGGCCGACGGGCGACGACGCAGGACACGGCGGAGGAAGGCACCGGGCGCGCCGGGCCGGCACCCGGCACGGGCGCGGCCGCCGGCACGGGCGCGGCCGACGGCAGGGGCGCGGCCGACGGCAGGGGCGCGGCCGCCGGCGCGGGCTCGGAGCCCGCGAAGAGCCGCCCGGGCGTGGAGCCCGCGCGAAGTCAGCCCGGCGGGGAGCCTGCGCGCAAACAGCCGGGCGGCGAGCCCGCGAAGAACCAGCCGGGTCCCGAGCCGGCACGGAAGCAGCCGGGCGGCGAGCCCGCGAAGAACCAGCCGGGTCCCGAGCCGGCACGGAACCAGCCCGGCGGGGAACCCGCGAAGAACCAGCCGGGTTCCGGGGCCGCGCGGAAGCAGTCGGCCGCGGAGTCCGGGCGGAGCGGGCCGGAGGCCGAGCGGAAGCAGCCCGGCGGCGGATCCGGGCGGAGCCGGCGACGGGCCGGGGGCCCGGCGGAGGACCAGCCGGGCGGGAAGTCCGGGCGGAACCGGACGGGCGGGAAGGCCGCGCGGAAGCAACCGGGCGGCGGACCCGCCGCGGAGCGGCAGCCGGGCCGCGGGCGGGCCACCGGGCGGCAGCCGGAGGACGGCCCCGCCACCGAGCCGCGACCGGGCCGTGGCCCCGCCGAGCCGCACCCCGCCCCGGGCCCGGTCAGGCGTAGTGACATTCCTGCGGAAGGAGACTCATGAACAGCGACGAACTCGTCGAACTCGGACAGCAGTTGAGGGTCGACAGCGTGCGAGCCGCCGCCGCGGCGGGCTCCGGGCACCCCACGTCGTCCATGTCCGCCGCCGACCTGATGGCCGTACTGCTGGCCCGCCACCTGCGCTACGACTTCGACCGGCCCGAGCACCCCGGCAACGACCGCTTCGTGCTGTCCAAGGGGCACGCCTCCCCGCTGTTGTACTCCGTCTTCAAGGCGGCCGGCGCCATCGACGACGAGGAGCTGCTGACCTTCCGTGAGCTGGGCAGCCGGCTGGAGGGACACCCCACGCCGCAGCGGCTGCCGTGGGTGGAGACCGCCACCGGATCCCTCGGGCAGGGACTGCCGATCGGCGTCGGCATCGCGCTGGCCGGCAAGCGGCTGGACCACGCCGACTACCGGGTGTGGGTGGTGTGCGGCGACAGCGAGATGGCCGAGGGGTCGATCTGGGAGGCCGCCGAGCACGCCGGGTACGAGCGCCTGGACAACCTGACCGTGATCGTGGACGTCAACCGGCTCGGCCAGCGCGGCCCCACCCGGCACGGCCACGACCTGGACGCGTACGCCCGCCGCTTCCGCGCCTTCGACTGGCACACCGTCGAGATCGACGGCCACGACGTGGACGCGATCGACCGTGCCTACGGTGAGGCGGTCTCGACCACCGGCCAGCCCACCGCGATCATCGCCCGCACCCTGAAGGGCAAGGGCGTGAAGGACACCGAGGACCGCGAGGGGCTGCACGGCAAGCCGCTGAAGGACGCCGACGAGGCGATCGGGGAACTCGGCGGCGTCCGCGACATCCGCGTGCGCGTCCAGGAGCCGCCGTCCGCCCGCTCGTTGCACAGCGTGGGGGACGGCCGCCTCGAACTGCCCCGCTGGGACAAGGGTGAGGAGGTCGCCACCCGGGACGCCTACGGGCGGGCGCTCGCGGCCCTCGGCGCCGCCCGCGGTGACGTCGTGGCCCTCGACGGCGAGGTCGGCGACTCCACCCGCTCGGAGTTCTTCGCCAAGGAACACCCCGAGCGCTACTTCGAGTGCTACATCGCCGAACAGCAGATGGTCGCGACCGCGGTCGGCTTCGCCCGGCGCGGCTGGGTGCCGTACGCCTCGACCTTCGCGGCCTTCCTCACCCGCGCCCACGACTTCGTGCGGATGGCCGCCGTCAGCGGCTCCGGGATCAACCTCAACGGCTCCCACTCGGGCGTCTCGATCGGCCAGGACGGGCCCAGCCAGATGGGGCTGGAGGACCTGGCGATGATGCGGTCCGTCCACGGCTCCACGGTGCTGTACCCGAGCGACGCCAACCAGGCAGCGAAGCTCGTCGCGGAGATGGCCGGTCTGGACGGCATCCGCTACCTGCGCACCTCGCGCGGTGAGAGCCCGGTGATCTACGGGCCGGACGAGGAGTTCCCGGTCGGCGGCAGCAAGGTGCTGCGCTCCTCCGGCGAGGACCGGCTGACGGTCGTCGCCGCGGGCGTCACCCTGCACGAGGCGCTGGCCGCCGCCGACGCCCTCGACCGGGAGGGCATCAGGGTCCGGGTGGTCGACCTGTACTCCGTCAAGCCCGTCGACCGGGCCACACTGCGCCAGGCCGCCGAGGACACCGGCTGCCTGCTCACCGTCGAGGACCACCGCGCGGAGGGCGGCCTCGGCGACGCGGTCCTCGACGCCTTCCTCGACGGGCGCCCGGTGCCGCGTCTGGTCCGGCTCGCCGTCCGTACGATGCCCGGCTCGGCCTCGCCCGCCGAGCAATTGCACGCGGCCGGCATCGACGCCGAGTCGATCGCCGCCGCCGCCCGGCTGCTGGTGGAGGAGGCGGTGGTGCGGTGAGCGACGGGCCGTGCACGCCGGGCAGTCCGCGCGGGCGACCGGCGGCAAACCCGACAAATGCGCAGGCCGAGTGTCCTGTGTGAGGGACATGTGTGGTCATGAAGGTTTGGCCGGAGAACCTGCGGCCACCCGAAGAGGAGAGGTGGCCATGTCGAATACGAGAAATACGTCCGAGTCACAGGACTCACACAAGCCACAGAAAACACAGGAGTCACGTACCGAGAACGACAACAGCGCGACCGACGGCAACGCGACCGACGGCGGCACGGACCGCGACCGAGCGGCCGAACGCCGGATGAGCCCCGTGGAGGTGCTGCGCGAGGCACGCGCCCAACTCGCGGAACTCACCGGGATGACCGTGGAGTCCGTCACCTCCTTCGAGCGGACGGAGGACGGCTGGTCGCTGGAGGTCGAGGTCCTCGAACTCACCCGGGTGCCCGACACCATGAGCCTGATGGCGAGCTACCTGGTCGAGCTGGACCACGAGGGGCTGCTCACCGGTTACCGGCGGCTCGGCCGCTACGAACGGGGACGGGCCGACGCACACCGCGGCCGGTAGGCCGTCCGCGCACACCCGTGATCGCGCACCACATCCCATTCACAGACAAGGAGGCACGGCAGGCATGACCGTTGTCCCGGCACAGACTTCCGGCGGTGGAGGCGGCAGCAGCGGCCTCTACGACGTACTGGAGCTAGTCCTCGACAGGGGGCTCGTGATCGACGCGTTCGTGAGGGTCTCCCTGGTAGGCATCGAGATCCTGAAGATCGACGTGCGTGTCGTCGTGGCCAGCGTGGACACGTATCTGCGCTTCGCCGAGGCGTGCAACCGGCTGGACCTGGAGTCCGGCCCGCACAAGAGCCCGGGCCTGCCCGACCTCGTCGGCGAGGTCACCGAGTCCGGCGCCCGAGGCAAGTCCAAGGGCGCGCTGTCCGGCGCCGCCCAGACCGTCTCCGACGCCTTCAAGCAGGCCCGTTCCGAGGGCGACACCGAGTCCCGGCCGCGTCCGCGCAAGGCCACGGCGGCCCGCAGGAAGGAGGAGCAGGAGTGAGCACCTACGTCTACGGGATCGTCGCCGCCTCGCATCCGCCGTTGTCCGAGGGCATGGGCGGTGTCGGCGACCCGCCGCGGCCGGTGCGGGTGCTGACGGCGGGCGAACTCGCGGCCGTGGTCAGCGACGCGCCCGATGGGCTGCGCCCCAAGCGCAAGGACCTGCTCGCCCATCAGAACGTGCTCAGCGAGGCCGGTGCGGCCGGGTGCGTGCTGCCCATGCGGTTCGGCAGCGTGGCCCCGGACGACGACGCCGTCACCGGCGTGCTCACCGAGCGTGCGGAGCACTACACCGAACGTCTGCGCGCGCTGGACGGCAAGGTCGAGTACAACGTCAAGGGCAGCCACGTCGAGGACGCGGTGCTGCACCGCGTGATGTCCGAGCACCCGGAGATCCGTGCCCAGGCCGAGGCCAACCGGTCGTCGGGCGGCGGAAGTTACGACGACAAGATCAGGCTCGGCGAGCTGGTCGCGTCCGCCGTCAAGGCCCGCGAGGCCGACGACGCCGCCCAGGTGATCCGGGCCGTCGAGGGACGGGCCGCCGCGGTCAGCGAGGGCCCCGAGTCCACGGGCTGGCTGGTCAACGCCTCGTTCCTGGTGGACCGCGACGAGGCGGCCCGGTTCCTGGAAGCCGTCGAGCGGGCCCGCGAGGACCTGCCCCACGTTGAACTGCGCGTCAACGGACCGTTGCCGCCCTACAGCTTCGTCGAGCCAGGCCCGGCAGAGCCGGCGGGTACCGCGGCGGGAGTCGACGCGGGAGCGGAGTGACGCCATGGGACTGATCTCGGAGGTGCTGCTGCTGCCGTTCGCTCCGGCACGCGGCGGCGCCTGGGCGATCAGGCAGGTGCTGCACGAAGCGGAGCGCATCTATTACGACCCGGCCACCGTGCGGGCCGAACTCGCACAGCTGGAACAGCGGTTGGAGGCGGGCGAAATCTCCGAGGAGGAGTTCGACCGCCAGGAGGACGAGCTGCTGGACCGGCTGGAGATCGGTCTGCGCGGGGGCCCGGGGACAGGCGAGGGGACGGCACGATGAATCGGATGGGACTCGGCCTCGCGGTAGGGGCCGGATACCTGTTGGGACGTACCAAGAAACTGAAGATGGCCGTCGCCGTGGGCAGCATGGTCGCGGGCAAGAAGCTGAACCTCGGCCCGCGCGGCATCGCGGAACTGGTCAACCAGCAGCTCAAGGGCAACCCCCAGTTCAAGGAGATCGGGGACCAGCTGCGCCAGGACCTGCGGGGCGTCGGCAAGGCGGCCTCCGGGGCGATGGTGGAGCGGCAGATGACCGCGCTCGCCGACCGGCTGCACAGCCGCACCGCGCAGGTCCGGGACGAGATGTCCGGGGCCGGCGGCGAGGCGAAGGGGAGCGCGCAGAGGGCTGCCGGGAAGAAGGGCGGCGGCTCCGAGGACGACTACGAGGACGCCTACGAGGACCGGGAGGGCCGCGAGGCCGACGAGGAACCCGAGTCGGAGGAGGAGTCGGAGGACGAGTCGGAGGACTCCGCGGACGGCTCCGGGCGGGACCGGCGCCCGGCCCGGAAGGCGTCCGCGAAGAAGGCGCCCGCGAAGAAGGCGCCCGCCAAGAAGACGGCTCAGCGCGGCCAGGGCGCCGCGCCGGTCCGGAAGGCGGCGAAGAAGGCCCCCGCCGGGAAGACGGCGGCGAAGAAGACCGCGGCCGCGAAGTCGGCCGCCAAGACGTCCGCGAAGAAGACGGCCTCGGCCGGCGGCGACGCGACCCGCGCCACTCGGTCCCGGCTGCCGAAGGGCGGTGGTGACCGATGACCGAGACCCTCAAGAGCGCCGTGTCCGCCGCGGGCAAGGCGGCGGGGCAGGCGACAGGCGGCGCGGGGAAGAAGACCCCGCTGGCCGACCTGGCGCACAGCGAGGCCGCCGACCGGCTCAAGGCGGAGGCGCAGGAGTACCTCTCCGCACAGGCCGAGCGGCTGCTGGCCGGCTTCGGCCGCAAGCTCGGGCAGACCACCGGCAAGCTCAACGACATCGCCGAGGGCAACAGCCCGGGGTTCGCCAAGCTCGCCCTGGACACCGGCCGCAAGCTCGCCGAGGGCAAGGGGCCGGTCCGTACCGCGCTGGAGGTCGGCGCCTCGCACGCCAAGGACAGCGTCATGGGCGCGCTGAAGAACATCGGCGGCGGCAAGGGCAGGCGCAAGACCCGCGGGGGCAACAAGCCCACGGTCATCATCGAGTCCGTCGACGTGGGCGTGCCGCTGCGCACCGCCTACGACCAGTGGACCCAGTACCAGGACTTCAGCACCTTCGCCAAGGGCGTCAAGAGCGCGAGCCGCGCCGACGACACCACCTCCGACTGGCAGGCGAAGATCTGGTGGTCCAACCGGAGCTGGAAGGCGAAGACCAACGAGCAGATACCCGACTACCGCATCCAGTGGACCTCGGAGGGTGCGAAGGGCACCACCAGGGGCGTCGTCTCCTTCCACCGGCTGGAGGACAACCTCACCCGCGTGCTGCTGGTCATCGAGTACTACCCCAGCGGCCTCTTCGAGAAGACCGGCAACATCTGGCGCGCCCAGGGCCGCCGGGTCCGGCTGGATCTGAAGCACTTCGCCCGCTACATCACCCTCAAGGGGGAGGCCGAGGACTCCTGGCGCGGCGAGATCCGCGACGGAGAGGTCGTCCGCAGCCACGAGGACGCGGTGGCGGAGGAGGAGCGCGCCGAGGAGCAGGAGGAGGCCGAGGAGCCCGAGGAGGAGCAGCCCGAGGAGGCCGAGGAGGCCGAGGAGCCCGAGGAGGCCGAGGAGGAGCAGCCCGAGGAGGAGGGCGCCTACGAGGGCGAGGAGGAGGAAGAAGAAGAGGAGGAGCCCTACGAGGAGGACGAGGAGGAGCCCTACGCCGAGGAGGAGGAGGACGGCGACTACGAGGAGGAACCCGGCGACGAGTCCGAGGGGGAACCCGAGGAGGAGCCTGAGGAAGGCCACGAGTACGCCGAGGGCGGGAACCGTCGATGACGACACCCAGCCGGCTGCCCGATCCCTACGGCCCGAGCAGCGGCGCCAACCTCGCCGACATCCTCGAGCGAGTGCTCGACAAGGGTGTCGTCATAGCGGGCGACATCCGTATCAACCTGCTCGACATCGAGCTGCTCACCATCAAGCTCCGGCTCGTCGTCGCCTCGGTCGACAAGGCCAAGGAGATGGGGATCGACTGGTGGGAGAGCGACCCGGCGCTCTCCTCGCGGGCCCGCCGCGACGAACTCGCGCGGGAGAACGCCGAGCTGCGCGAGCGGCTGGCCCGGCTGGAGGAGCTCGAACTGGGCGAGCGCACCAGCCGCACGGGACGCACGCTCCCGAAGGAGGCACCATGACAGGACTGCGGTACGTCTACGCCATCTGCCGCCCCCTCGGCGCGCCCCTGCAGGCGCAGCTGACCGGAGTGGCCGGCGCCCCGGCCAAGCCGCTGCACCACCACGGCCTGGTCGCCGTCGTCAGCGAGGTCCCGGAGCGGGACTTCGGCGAGGAGGCGTTGCGTGCCCACCTGGAGGACCTGGACTGGCTCGCCGCCACCGCCCGCGCCCACCAGGGCGTCATCGACGCGCTCACCGTCGTCACCACCCCGCTGCCGCTGCGGCTGGCGACCGTCTTCCGGGACGACAGCGGGGTGCGCACCATGATCGAGTCCCGCGAGGAGCACTTCCTGCGGACGCTGGACCGGCTGACCGGCCGGGTGGAGTGGGGCGTCAAGGTCTACCTGGAGTCCGAGCAGCCCCAGGAGAGCGCGGCGGAGCAGCCGGTGCCGAAGGCCGCGTCCGGCCGGGACTACCTGCGTCGGCGCCGGCAGCAGACCAGGGCGGACGAGGACCTGTGGCAGAGGGCCGAGACGTTCGCGACCGCGCTGCACGAGAGGCTCGCCGGGTTCGCCGAGGAATCCCGGCTGCACGCTCCGCAGAACCCGACGCTCTCCGGCGCCGCCGGACGGAACGTGCTCAACGCGGCCTACCTGGTGTCGCGCGGCGATTCCGAGGAATTCGTGGAACTGGTGGACCGCACCAAGGACGACGCCCCCGGGCTGCGCGTGGAACTCACGGGCCCCTGGGCGGCGTACTCCTTCGCCGGTGAACTACCGGGGGAGACGGCATGACGGTCGTGGAACGCCGTGAGATCGCCCTGGTCGACCTCCTCGACCGGCTGCTGGCCGGCGGGGTCGTCATCACCGGGGACCTCACCCTGCGCATCGCGGACGTCGACCTGGTCCGCATCGACCTGAACGCGTTGATCAGCTCGGTGAACGCGAAGGTGCCCTCCCCCTTCGAGGCAGTGGAGGAGGCACCGTGACCCAGCGCAGGCGGGTGGAGCTCGAGCCCGACACCGTCGAGCGCGATCTGGTGAAACTCGTCCTCACGGTGGTGGAACTGCTGCGCCAGCTCATGGAACGGCAGGCGCTGCGCCGCTTCGACGAGGGCGACCTGACCGAGGAGCAGGAGGAGCGGATCGGTCTCACGCTCATGCTCCTGGAGGACCGCATGGCCGAGCTCCGGAACCGCTACGGACTGCGGCCCGAGGACCTCAATCTGGACCTCGGGCCGCTGGGCCCGCTGCTTCCCCGGAACTGAGCCGGCCCGCGCGCCACGCCGGCCGGCCTGGGCCACCTTGCGGCCGGCCCGGGCCACGTCGCGGCCCGCCCGAGGCGCCTCACGGCGCTCGGGCGGGCGGTCAGGCGTCCTTGCGGCACAGGACCTCTCCGTGCAGGACGGCGAACCATCCGTCCTCCCGCTCGCCCCACTCCCGCCACGCCCGGGACACGGCCAGGAGCCGTTCCCGGGTCGCGTGACCGCCCTCGACGGCGCGCTCGGCGTACTCGGAGGCCAGGGTGCGGTCGGCCCACAGGCCGCTCCACCACTCCCGCTCCTGCGGTGTCGAGTAGGTCCAGGTGCTGGAGGTGGCCGTGACGTCGGTGAAGCCCGCCGCCAGCGCCCAGGACCGCAGTCGACGGCCGGCGTCCGGCTCGCCGCCGTTGGCACGCGCCACCCTTTCGTACAGGTCCAGCCAGTCGTCCAGCCCGGACACCTCGGGGTACCAGGTCATGGCGGCGTAGTCGGCGTCCCGGACGGCGACGAAGCCGCCCGGCTTGGTCACCCGCCGCATCTCGCGCAGCGCCTGCACGGGATCGCCCACGTGCTGCAGCACCTGGTGGGCGTGGACGACGCAGAAGGTGTCGTCCGGGTAGTCCAGGGCGTGCACGTCCGCGACCGCGAAGTCGGCGTTGTCCAATCCCCGTCCGGCGGCCGTGGCCCGGGCCTTCTCCACGATGCCCGGTGCCCGGTCGACACCCGTGACGTGCCCGTCGGGGACCAGCGCCGCCAGGTCGGCGGTGATGGTGCCCGGCCCGCAGCCGATGTCCAGGATCCGCATGTGGGGTTTCAGCGAACCGAGCAGGTAGGCCGCGGAGTTGGCGGCGGTGCGCCAGGTGTGCGAACGCAGCACGGACTCGTGGTGCCCGTGCGTGTAGACGGCCGTCTCCCTCGGTGCAGGCATGGCTGTACCCCTTCTCGTCACCTGACCCCGCTCGGGCCCGCGGCCCCGGGGCGGTGGCCCTCACGCTACGCCCGCGTGCCGAATGATGAGACCCGCGTTTCAAGATGTGGACTGACGTGGCGTCAGGCCGGGTCGGCCGACGCCACGCCAGACGTGACACTCCGGAGGGCTTCCGGTCAACCGGCGGGCAGCGGCCGGTACACCGCCAGCGCCTCGGGCAGCTTCTCCAGGCGCACCTCGTCGTCCACCTCCATGACCTCTCCGTCGTAGGCGAGGAGCGTGCCCGGCTCGACACCGGTCAGGCGCAGCCTGCGCACCTGGACCGCCGCGTGGGCGGGGGAGCGGGTCAGCGGGCCCGCCAGGGCCGCCGACAGCAGCCGCAGGGCCGGCCTGCGACCACCGTGCACCACCCGCACGTCGAGGACCCCGTCGGCCAGGTCCAGCCGGCGGCCCGAAGCGAGGCCCTTGCGGTGGTAGGTGCCGTTGCCGGCGAACAGCAGCCACAGCGGACGCCGCCGCCCCTCGAACACCGCCTCCAGCGGATGACGGTCCGCGCGCAGCACCCGGAGCGCCGCCAGCACCCCCGCCGGCCAGCCGCCGATCCGGTCCGTCCAGCGCTCCCGCTCCCGCACCAGCTCCGGGTACACGCCCAGGCTGAAGGTGTTCAGGAAGATGCCCTCCTTGCGGCCGGAGCCGAAGCGGCCCACGTCCACGCGCACGCCGTCGCCGCGCTCCAGCGCCCGCCCCAGGTCCCGCGCGTCCTCCACGCCCAGGTCGTAGGCGAAGTGGTTGAGCGTGCCGCCCGGCAGCACCGCGAGCGGCAGGCCGTGCCGCAGGGCGACCTGCGCGGCCGTGTTCACCGTGCCGTCGCCGCCGCACACCCCCAGCACCCGGGCGCGGCCGGCCGCCTCCTCCAACGCGGCGGGCACGTCCTCCGGCTCGCACTCGACCACCTCCGCCTTCGGCAGCGCGTCGCGCAGCGCCCGGGCCCGGTCCGCGGTGCCGGAGGCCTGGTTGGCGACGAGCACCAGCCCCTCGCCCTCCGGCAGCGCCGGGAGGTCCGCCCGCGGCCGGGCCGGCGGCACGATCTGGGCTCGTGTGGGCACCAGGCCCCGTACCGCGAACGCGGCGCCCGCTCCCAGGGCGGCGCCCGCCAGGACGTCACTCGGGAAGTGCACCCCGGTGTAGACGCGGGACAACGCCACCGAGGCGGCCACCGGGGCCACCGCCGCGCCCCAGGCGGGGGACTCCAGAGCGACGCCGGCCGCGAAGGCGGCGGCTGAGGCGGCGTGTCCGGAGGGGAACGACGTGGTGATCGGTTGCTGCTTGAGCCGGCGCACTATCGGCACCGGGTCCAGGACGGGCCGCGGGCGGCGCACCGAGCGCTTGCCGAGCGTGTTGATGGTGAGCGAGGCCAGGCTCAGGGAGGCCAGGCCCCGCACGGCGGCACGGCGGGCGCGCGGTGTGCGGCTCGCCGCGATGGCTGCCGCCGTCGCGAACCACAGCACGCCGTGGTTGGCGCTCCGGCTCAGCCGGGGCAGCACGGGTTCGGCGCCGGGCCAGTGGCGCTCGGCCGCCACCGTGAACAGCCGGCAGTCCAGCGCGAGCAGTCGTTTCAGGGCGGTGTGGGCGCCGGTCTTCGTGGCGGTGAGGTCGACGTCTGGGCTCATACAGCCACCGTTACCCTGAAGTGGCCGTTTCTTGTGCACAGCCGTCTACCGGACGGCCCCGTACCGTCGTCCCGGGAAACCACGTATGCGCCTGCTCCTCGTCCGCCACGGCGAGACCCCCTCCAACCTCGCCTCCCTGCTGGACACCGCCGCTCCGGGACCGGGTCTGACCGAGCTCGGGCGGCGGCAGGCCGCCCTGCTGCCGGAGGCGCTCGCCGGGGAGGACATCGAGGCCGTGTACGCCTCCACCCTCGTACGCACCCGGCTCACCGCCGCCCCGCTGGCCGCCGCGCGCGGCCTCGGCGTGACCGTCCGCGACGGCATCCGCGAGGTGTCGGCCGGCGCCCTGGAGATGGAGCCGGGCGGCTCCGAACGCGGGCGGGCCTATCTGCGCACGGTCCTGGCCTGGGCCGCAGGTGACCGGGAACTGCGCATGCCGGGAGCGGGCGGCGAGAGCGGCGGCGAGGTCCTGGCGCGCTACGACGCCGTCGTCGCGGAGGCCGCGGACAGCGGGGCCGGAACCGTCGCCATGGTCAGCCACGGCGCGGCGATCCGTCTGTGGACCGCCGTCCGCGCCCACAACCTCGACGCGGACTTCGTCGCCGCCCACCCGCTGCGCAACACCGGTGTGGTGATCCTGGAGGGCTCGCCGGCCGACGGCTGGAAGGCCCTGTCATGGGCGGGCGCCGTCGTCACCCCCGCCGGCGAGGGCGGTCCGGCGGGGCGCGCGGTCGGCATCGAATAACGGTTTGCCGGGGCTTCGGGGCCGACAGCAGAATGCCTGCCCATGGGACATCTGGAAGCCGCGCATCTCGAGTACCACCTCCCCGACGGGAGGACGCTGCTGGGCGATGTGTCCTTCCGGGTGGGCGAAGGGGCCGTGGTGGCCCTCGTCGGCCCCAACGGCGCGGGCAAGACCACTCTGCTCCGCCTGGTGTCGGGCGAGCTTAAGCCGCACGGCGGCACCGTCACCGTCAGCGGCGGCCTCGGCGTGATGCGACAGTTCGTGGGCTCGGTGCGGGACGAGACGACCGTACGCGACCTGCTGGTGTCGGTCGCCGCGCCGCGCATCCGGGAAGCCGCCCGGGCCGTCGACGCCGCCGAGCACGCCATCATGACCGTCGACGACGAGGCCGCCCAGCTCCGGTACGCGCAGGCGCTCGCCGACTGGGCCGAGGCGCGCGGATACGAGGCCGAGACGCTGTGGGACATGTGCACCACGGCCGCGCTCGGAGTGCCGTACGACAAGGCGCAGTGGCGGCTGGTGCGCACCCTGTCCGGCGGGGAGCAGAAACGGCTGGTGCTGGAGGCGCTGCTGCGCGGCACCGACGAGGTGCTGCTGCTCGACGAGCCCGACAACTACCTCGACGTGCCCGGCAAGCGCTGGCTGGAGGAGCGGCTGAAGGAGACCCGCAAGACGGTGCTCTTCGTCTCCCACGACCGTGAACTCCTCGCCAGTGCCGCCGACCGGATCGTCTCGGTGGAACCCGGACCGGCCGGCGCCGACGCCTGGGTGCACGGCGGCGGCTTCGCCACCTACCACGAGGCCCGGCGCCAACGCTTCGCCCGCTTCGAGGAGTTGCGAAGGCGCTGGGACGAGAAGCACGCGCAACTGAAGAAGCTGGTGCTGAATCTGCGGCAGGCCGCCGAGAACAGCACGGACATGGCGTCCCGCTACCGGGCGGCGCAGACCCGGCTGCGCAAGTTCGAGGAGGCCGGTCCGCCGCCGGAGCCGCCGCGCGAACAGGACATCCGGATGCGGCTGAAGGGCGGTCGCACGGGTGTACGCGCCGTCACCTGCGCCGGCCTGGAGCTGACCGGTCTGATGAAACCCTTCGACCTGGAGGTCTTCTACGGCGAACGGGTCGCCGTCCTCGGCTCCAACGGTTCCGGGAAGTCCCACTTCCTGCGGCTGCTGGCCGGCGAGGACGTGGCGCACACGGGCATGTGGAAGCTCGGGGCGCGGGTGGTGCCCGGGTACTTCGCCCAGACCCACGCGCACCCCGAGCTTCAGGGCCGCACGCTGCTCGACATCCTGTGGAAGGAACACTCCCAGGACCGGGGTGCCGCCATGTCCCGGCTGCGCCGCTACGAACTGACCGGCCAGGCCGAGCAGACCTTCGACCGGCTCTCCGGGGGCCAGCAGGCCCGGTTCCAGATCCTGTTGCTGGAACTGGCCGGCGCCACCGCCCTGCTCCTGGACGAGCCGACCGACAACCTGGACCTGGAGTCGGCCGAGGCGCTCCAGGAAGGCCTCGAGGCGTACGAGGGAACGGTCCTCGCCGTCACCCACGACCGCTGGTTCGCCCGTTCCTTCGACCGCTGTCTGGTCTTCGGCAGCGACGGCCGGGTCCGGGAGACCGCGGAGCCGGTCTGGGACGAGCGGCGGGTGGCCCGGGAACGCTGACGCCGGCGCGCGGGACGGCCCTCGTCAGCGGGCGGTTTCGCGCGCCGGCGCGGGCGGTCACTTCCAGCGGAGGATGGCGCCCAGGCCGCCGGCCGGCGCGTCGTCCTGTCCCGCCGGGGCCGCCGGGGCCAGCGACACGGCCACGGCGTCCGTGGCGACGGCGGAGCGGATCAGGGCGTCGTCCGCCCGTGCCGACCAGGAGTTCTGCTCGCCGAGGATCTTCAGGTCCGTACGGCGCACCGCCAGCTGGTCCGGGTCCTCCCCGACCCACACCTCACGGTGGGCGTCGGCCCCGTCCGAGCGGATCAGCAACTCCTCGAGACGGTGCTCACGGGCGGCCTCGACCAGCGCGGGCACACCCTCCACGGCTCCGGTCCGGCCCTCGTCGTCGGGGGTGCGGGCGGCCCGGAAACGGTCCAGCTCCCCGTCGACCCGCTGTCGTACGTGCTCGGCGCGGATCCTCTCCACGTCCTCGTCCAGCAGCCGGCTGCCGGTGCCGTGCGTGGCCTCCACCACCTGTTCGTGCAGCCTCTTGGGGAGCCGTTCGCGCACCTCGCGCCGCTCCCGTTCGTCACCGACCATGATCAGCAGATCGGCCCGCGTCTCCTCCTGGCAGACGCTGAGCGCGTCGGCGATCTCCGCCGCGTTGTGCTCCCAGGTGTTCTCCACCTTCAACTGGAAGTGCCGCTCCGACCAGTCGACACTGCTCGTCCGGTGGATGGGCCACTGCTGTCCCACCACCGTGCCGGCCCGCTCCCGGCCGAGCGAGCTGCGCAGCTCGAAGTCGGCGCCCTTGCGGTCGACGTACGCGACGATCGCGACCGGGTCCTCGCCCGCCAGTTCCAGCAACGGCCCCACGCGCGGCAGCGGCGCCCACTCGGCCCGGCTGCCGCCCTGCGGCGGACGTGCCAGCCGCGGATCGAGGACCACCTGGCCGGCCCGTGCGAAGAAGGCCCGCCCATGCGGGTCGGGGGAGTGACGCAGATCCTCGATCGCGTTCTCCACGGCCTGGCAGGTGTCCTCGTCCGCGCCCTGCCGGGCCAGCTCCCGCGCCATCGCCTGGGCCGTCAGATGCAGCTCGTGGGAGGTGTTCTCCGTGTGCCGGGAGGTGTCGACGTACACGGAGGCCCAAGGACCCGGGTGTTCGTACAGTGGATTCAGGAAAGCGAGATCCATGGCTCCCTCCCGGATGCCGTTCGGTGGTAGTGCACGCCGGGCGGGTACCCGGACCGTATGAACGAACACGACGAGCGGGGCAGCACCATGACCGGAGTCGACCCGGGCCGGCTGGACGACCAGCAGCTGATGAAGGAGCTGGAGACCATCCACCGCACGCGTCACGACACGCTGCTGTACGGCTCGAACGACGCGCTGCGGGCCCATAACGAGCGCATGGCGCAGCTCGAGGGCGAGTACCTGCGCCGCAATCCTCGGCGGCCCGTCGCCGCGGGCCGCACCCGCGAGGGAGCACGGGAACGCGGTTGCGGCGAGACGACGGCCCCCCACGGCTGACCCTGCCCGCGGTGCCCGCCCGCGGCCGTGGCTCGCCAGCGGCCTGCGACCGGCTTCTGGCCGACGCCTCCCGGGCCGGACCGCCTTCTGGCCGACGCCTCCCGGGCCGGACCGCCTTCTGGCCGACGCCTCCCGGGCCGCCTTCTGGCCGACGCCTCCCGGGCCGAGTGCTGGACGGCCCTGCGCGGAGCGGTGCCCCGGCCCTTCGGCCGCGGCTCCGCGACCGGCCGCTGTCGGCCGCCGCTCCTGGTCGACGGGTGACCGGCCGCTCGTCGTCGATGGTGTGCGGATCGGATTGTGGTCGAGTCCGAGGGGCCATGTTTCGGCGGCCTCTGGTCGACTGTCGGTCGGTGTCGGTGTCGGTGTTGGTGTCGGTGCAGGTGCAGGTGCAGGTGCAGGTGCAGGTGCCGGCACCGGTGGCGCGGCGGCGGAGTCGGAATGATCGGCCGGTCGTGTCGGTTTCAATGTCGTGCTCGTCGGCGCGCTTCCTGCGGCGCGTCGGCGGGCACCCACTTGTCCTCGTGTCTCCAGGGCGGATCGTGTCTCCGGGGCGGATCGGATCTCCGGTCCCGGCCGATCTCTGGTTCCGGCCGTTCCTTGGTTCCGGCCGTTCCTTGGTTCCGGCCGATCTCTGGTTCCGGCCGATCCCCCGGTCCCGGTCGGTAGCCGGGGATCGGGGGATCGGGCCGGTGGGTGGCCGTTAGGCCGTGGCCGGTCAGGCGGTCTTCTTCTGCGCGAACACCTCCAGGAAGGTCTCGCAGAAGGCCTTCAGGTCGTCCGGCTTGCGGCTGGTGACCAGGGTGTTGGGGCCGTTGTCGCAGACCTTCACCTGCTCGTCGACCCAGGTGCCGCCCGCGTTACTGATGTCCGTACGCAGGCTCGGCCACGAGGTGAGCGTACGGTCGCGTACGACATCGGCCTCGACCAGCGTCCACGGCGCGTGGCAGATCGCGGCCACCGGAAGCCCTCGCTGGAAGAAGTCCTTCACGAAGGCGACGGCCTTCTCGTCCATCCGCAGGAAGTCGGGGTTGGCCACCCCGCCCGGCAGGACGAGCGCGTCGAAGGAGTCCGCGGAGGTGTCCCCGACGACCGCGTCGACGGGGAAGGCGTCCGCCTTGTCCAGGTGGTCGAACGCCTGGACCTCCCCGGACTTCGTGGACACCAGCACGGTTTCGTGCCCGGCGTCCTCGGCCGCCTTCCGGGGCTCGGTCAGCTCCACCTGCTCGACGCCCTCGGGTGCGGTCAGAAATGCGATGCGCATGATGTCTCAGAGTCCTTTCTCCGCGCGCCGACGGCCGCTCGGCCCCGGCGCGCTCGTTCATCGGCTCGCCGTCGCCGTGGGGTGTGTGTGCCGAAAAGCGAAGACACTTGAGTCGTAAGTGTTCTTATGGCGCTCATCTGAGAGGGGATGGAGCACCCAACCGCTCAGTGTCTTCGGTTTCGACCACATACCCCCCGGAGACGGGTCGGCAGGGGCGGGCCCGACGGCCCGGCCGTACAGCCGACCGCACGGTCGGACGGGCCCCTTGCCTCATGGTGCGGCGTCGGCGTCCGCTCTTGCGTCCGCTCCGGCGTCCGCTCTTGCGTCCGGTCCGGCCTCCGGCTCGGACCCGCGGACGCCGGCGACCGCCGACCCCGGGGCCTGCTGCTCGGCGAGCCCCGGGGTCTGCTGCTCGGCGAGGTCGCTCAGACTGAGCATGCCGACGGGCAGGCCGTCCTCGACGACGGGCAGCCGGCGTACCGCGTGCTCGCGCATGAGCACGACGGCCGCGCCGAGGAGGTCGTAGGGACCGACGGTCAGCGGGTCGGGCGTACATACGGACCGGGCGCTCACCGTTTGGGGATCGAGGCCCTCGGCCACCGCCCGCACCGTGATGTCGCGGTCGGTGAGCACACCGACGACCTCCTGGCCGTCCGCCACCACGACGCCGCCGATGTTCTGGGCACGCATCAGCCGGGCCGCCTCCACAAGCGAGGCGTCCGGCCGGACGGCGACCACGCCCGGCGTCATGACGTCCCTGACGAATTCAGCCCTCACGTCGGGGCCCACCTGCCTTTCCGCCCCGGCCGGGGCTACGCGCGGTCCTCCCGCGCGGGCCGCTCGGCATGGGTCAGTTCCTTCGCCAATTCCTGGACGTTGGCGTACCGCGCCTTGCGCGGCAGCCGCTCCAGTGCCTCGATCAGTGCGTCGGGCGCGTTGTTGCGGCGCAGTGCGCGGGCCACTTCGTCCGGGCCCGCGGGGAAGGCGCTGCGGCTCAGGTTCCGGGCCAGTTCCAGGCGCACGGTCTCCAGGGACGCCCGGGAGTCGCCCGGTGCCACCGGTCCGCCCCACACCTGCGGGTCGTCCTCGGCGGTCGGCTCCGGGTCGTGCCACTCCTCGCTGCGCGTGGGATGGCCGGACCTGAGCAGACCCTGCAGTTCGTGTTTCATCTCGTCGTCACGGTGGACACTCAGCCGGTCGCTGCCTCGCTGCATGTCTCCCTCCAGATCGTCGGGGGTGGCCACCGCGTACCCGTGCTCGCGCGGCCAACACCGTATTCGTGCGGCTCGTCGCGTTCCGCCGTCGGGGCTCCGGGCCCGCCGGCCCCGTCGGGGAGTCATACGACGGCTACGACACCAAGGCCGCTGTACAGCTCGGCCCTCCCGCCTCACCCGATAGGCCGTCGGTGTCCCGCGAATGGGGCTCGGCCGCGCGCGGCCCGCGCCGCCAGGGGCTGTGATGGCAGCGCGGGCCACGAACGCCGTGCCCGTCCGCGCCGCCGGTCCGAGGAGCCCAGCCATGCGCCGTACCCCGCCCCGCGTCCTGTCCGCCACCGTCCTGGCCGGCCTCATAGCGGGCTGCGCCGCGGCGACCGCCGCAGCGGCGCAGGCGGCGCCGACGGCGGTGCCCGTGTCGCGTACGCACACGTCGCGGCAGGCGCCGCCCCCCGGTGGCCCGGCCGCCGCCCCCGCTGCCGCTGCCGCTGCCTCTGGTGCTGCCTCTGCCTCTGGCGCTGCCGCCTGTGAGCCGGGCGGCGCGGGCGGCCCGTACGGCGGGGCCGGCGCCGTGCCTCCTGCCCCCATCTCCCCTGCCCCCGTGCCTCCTGCCCCCATCTCCCCTGCCCCCGTGCCTCCTGCCCCCATCTCCCCTGCCCCCGTGCCTCCTGCCCCCGTGCCTCCTGCCCCCGTGTCGCCTGTTCCCGTGCTCCCCGCTCCGGTACCCCCCGCTCCGTTACCCCTCGGCGCGCCTGCCGCCGGGTCCGGTTCCTGTCCGGCGGTGGCCGGTGGCATGGGTGGGCAGCGTGGTGTCTCGCCGGAGGCCGCGTCCCGAGCCCCCTACGGCGACTCCTACGACAACTCCTACAAGGTCCCCTCCGGCGGAGCCCTCCCGGACCCGGCCCTGGATCCGGTGTTGCAGGACGCCCTCGCCCACGACCCCGCCGCCCGTGCGGTGTCCTCCGCGGCGCCCTCCCAGGACCGCCTCCCGAACGACCCGGGCCGCGATCCGGCACTCGACCCGGCGCTCGACCCGTCGAGCGGCCTGACGGACGACCCGGCGCGCACTCCGTCCCGCCTCGCCGCCCCCATCGCGCCCGGCGGTGACCAGCCGTCCCTGGACCCGGGCCGCGACCAGGCGACCCGTAACCCCTCCCGCGCCCCCGGACGAGATGCGGGCGCGAGCGACGCCCCGCTGGACTCGGCCTCCCACGAGCCGGGCGGCCGCGACTCGGCCTCCCACGACCCGGGCCGCGACTCGGCCTCCCGGGAATCCCCCCGGGCCCCCGCCGCCCGCGACCCCGAACCGTCCTGTTCCGGTCAGGCCGGCCCCTCCTGTACGGGAAGCGCGGTGCAGCACGGTGTCGAGGCGGGCGCGGGCGGTCCCTCCACCACGTCCCTGCCCGCGCTGATCTGCGGCGGCGCATTCGTCGCGGCAGCCTTCGGCGCCGCCGCGCACCGCATGTGGGGCCGCCGGGGAGCGGAGGACTGACCTGGCAAGGACCGCGGCACGCCGGACGGCCCCGCGGACGCCTGTGACGTCCGCTACCCGGCCCGGTGGCCATGGAACGGCGTTCACGTGGGTACTCGCCCGCCGAGGGCGCGGCTCCCGCCGTACCGCCCCTCGCCGTACGGACGGGCCGGCCCCGATCGGCCGGCCCCACGGCGGTCCCACGGACCCGCACGGCCCGACGGTTACAGGACCGACAGTGCCGATGGGACCGATCGGACCGATCGGACCGATAGGACCGGCCGGTCCGGCCGGTCCGGCGGGCCCCGCCGGACCGACGGGACACGGCACCAGGGACTGCGCGGAGGTACCCATGCGGCGGACGGACCCGGAAGGTCACGGCCCCGTCCGCTACGGGCCGTCGGCCCTCCCGGACGACGGGCTGCCGGTGCTTCCCGAACTGTCCGGCGTGCTCGCCGGGGCCGCCGGCCGGAGCCGGGAGGGAGTGATCGGCGGCGGCACGGACCTCCTCGACGCGGCCGGCGGCTACTGGCTGCGCCGCGGGCTCGCCACCGGGTCCGGACGCGTCGCGTCGGCGCCCGGAGCTCCCGCACTGCTGCTCGCGCTGACCGCCGCGCTCGGCGGGGACGTGCTGGTGCCCCGGCCCTGCGCCGCCTGGTGGGCGCCGTACGCGCGTCTGCTCGGCAGACCCGCCTTCCCCGTGGCCACTCCGCCCGAATGCGGCGGCGTGCCCGACCCGTACGCCCTGCTGGAGACGGTCCGCAGGGTCCGCGCCGAGGGCGGTGACCCCCGGCTGCTGGTCCTGTCCGTCGCCGACGACCCCACCGCCACCGTCGCCCCGCCGGAAGTGCTGCACGAGACCGTCGAGGCCGCGGCGGGCGAGGGACTGCACCTGGTCAGCGACGAGACCTGGCGCGACACCGTGCACGCGCCGCACGAGACGGTGATGCTCAGCCCGGCCGAGATGCTGCCCGACCGGACCACCGTCGTCACCGACCTCGCCGGGGCCCTGCTGCCCGCAGGCTGGCCCGCGGCCATCGCCCGCTTCCCGGCCGGCGCCACCGGCGGCGCACTGCACGCGCGTGTGCTCGACGTGCTCACCGCGCTGGACGCCCGCATCGCGGTACCGGTCGCCGCCGCGGCCGCCTGGGCACTCGACGAACCCGCCCCGGTCACCGCGCGCCTGACCGCCGCCGTCCGACTGCACGCGCGCGTGGCCCGCGCCGCGCACGACGCGCTGGTCGCCGCGGGCGCGCTCGTCCGGCCGCCGCAGGCCGGCCGGCACCTCTACGCCGACCTCGGTCCGCTGCGCCCCGCGCTCGCCGCCCAGGGGGTCGGCGACGCGCAGGAGCTGGAGGAGTTCCTCGGCGCCCGGCTGGGGATGCCCGCGCCCGGCGGGCACCGGTTCGGCGACGACCTCGGCGCACTGCGCGTACGGCTGTCCACGGCGGAACTGCTCGGTGGCACGGACGAGGAGCGGGCGGAATGCCTCCGGTCGCCCGCGCCACTTGAACTGCCTTACATTCGACGCGCGTTGATCTCCTTGAGTTCGGCCTTCGACGATCTCCGTGACGACGCTCAGCGATGGGAGCCTCCTCGATGACGCAGCAGTCCGAGTCGACCACACCCACGACCACGACCACACCCACGACCGCGGACACGCCCCCGACCATGAGCGCCACGACGTCCACGAGCGGGGTCAGACCCGACGACGCCACGGTCTCGCGCACCCTCGCCGCTCCACCGGCGCCGTACCCACCGCTGGCCGAACCCCGGCGGCCGGCCGAGCGGCGGGTGTGGCCGCGGACCTTCCACGACCGGCTCACCGCCCCGCTGCCCGGCCTGAAGGCGCTGGCCCGGTTCGCCCGCGAGGGCGCCGTGCGACCGGGCAAGGAGGGCCTCGCCGACATCCCGCTGCTGCCGTACGAGCCCGGCCCGCTGCCCCGGGTGGACGCCCGGACCACGGCCGTCACCTGGGCGGGGCACGCGAGTTGGGTCGTGCGGATCGGCGGGCTGACCGTGCTGACCGACCCGGTGTGGTCCCGCCGCATCATCGGCACCCCGGCGCGCATCACACCCGTCGGCGTGCCCTGGGACACGCTGCCGCCCATCGACGCCGTCGTCATCAGCCACAACCACTTCGACCACCTGGACGCCCCCACCCTGCGCCGGCTGCCACGCGACACCCCGGTCCTCGTGCCCGCCGGACTCGGCCGCTGGTTCCACCGCCGCCGGTTCACACAGGTCACCGAACTGGACTGGTGGGAGGCGGTCGAACTGTCCGGGGTGCGCTTCGACTTCGTGCCCGCCCACCACTGGTCCAAGCGCACCCTCACCGACACCTGCCGCAGTCTGTGGGGTGGTTGGGTGCTCACCGCCCCGGACGGACAGCGCGTGTACTTCGCCGGCGACACCGGCTACGGCCACTGGTTCTCCCGCATCGGCCGCCGCTACCCCGGCATCGACCTAGCCCTGCTCCCCATCGGCGCCTACGACCCCCGCTGGTGGCTCAGCGACGTCCACTGCGACCCGGAGGAGGCCGTCCTGGCCGTGCGGGACCTCGGCGCCCGCCGCATGGCGCCCATGCACTGGGGAACGTTCGTCCTGTCCGCCGAACCGGTCCTGGAACCCCTCACCCGGGTCCGTACCGCCTGGCAGAAGGCGGGTCTGCCCCGCGAGGACCTGTGGGACCTGCCGGTCGGAGCCTCCCGGGTGCTGGACTGACCGCGCCGGGCGGGGTCAGTTCGAGCGGTGGGCCGGGATCGCCTGCCGTATCCGGCGCCAGGCACTCGGGGCCGCGCCCACCAGCACGGTCAGGAGGATCGCGGCGGCCACGCCCTCCCAGGGCTTGTCGAACAGGGAACCGCCGAGGATGCCGATCAGCTGGTAGGTCACGGTCCAGGCCAGGCAGGCCGGGAGGTTGCCGCGCGAGAAGCGGCGCAGCGGCCACTCCGCCAGCAGGCAGGCCAGCATCACCGGTATCCGCCCGGCCGGGACCAGCCGGGACAGCACCAGCACCGCCACGCCGTGCTCGGCGAGCTTGTGCTGCGCCTGCTCCAGCCGGTCCTCCGGGGCGCGCGAGCGGATCGCCTCCAGCCAGCGCGAGCCGTTCTTCGACCCCAGCCCGCGCCGGCCGAGCCAGTACAGCGCGGCGTCCCCGAGGAACGCGGCCAGCGACGCCGTCACGAAGACCAGCGCCAGCGAGTAGGGCGCCGTCCGGTGCACGGCGACCACCGCCGCCGAACTGACCAGCGCGCCCGTGGGCACCACCGGCACCAGCGCCCCGATCAGCACCAGCAGGAACAGCGAGGGATACCCGAAGGCCTGCTGGGTGGACTCCGTGGGCACCACCGACGTCACGGCGGCGGCGAGCGGTATCACCGGGCGACCTCCAGGCGCACGCTCTCCCCGTGCGCCAGCCGGTGCACCGCCACGTCGGGCGCGCGCAGCGCCGCGTGGCGCACGAACTCGTCGCCCGGCGCGTGGAACTCGTGGGGGCGCACGGCGTCCATCCCGATCGGCCAGTACGTGCCGTAGTGCACCGGCACAGCGGTGCGCGGCGCCAGCCGGGCCAGCGCCTGCGCCGCCCGTCCCGGGTCCAGGTGCCCCTCGCCGAGGTACGGTCCCCAGCCGCCCACCGGCAGCAGTGCCGCGTCCACCGGCCCGACCTCCTCGGCCATCGTCTCGAACAGGCCCGTGTCCCCGGCGAAGTACGTCCGCGCCCGGCCCTCGACGACGTAGCCGAGCGCGGGGGAGCGGTGCGGACCCAGGGGCAGCCGCCGCCCGTCGTGCAGCGCGGGCACCACCCGCACGACCACCCCGCCGACCTCGACCCGGTCCCCGGCCGTCACCTCGGTGATCCGCAGCCGGCCCGGCCGCCCGAGCCGGCGCAGCCCCGGCACCGCCCGGGGCGCGCCCCGGGGCACCAGCAGGCGCGTGCCCGGGGCGAGCCGCGCGAGCGAGGGCACGTGCAGATGGTCGGCGTGCAGGTGGGAGACGAGCGCCACGTCCGCCCGCCAGGCGCTCGGCGGGGGCAGCGCGCCGCGGCGGCGCCGCAGGTGCGCGAGCCGGCCGGCGAACAGGGGATCGGTCAACACGCGGACGTCCGAATCCTCGATCGTGCACGTGGCATGCCCCCACCAGGTGATCTCCACCGGCACCTCTTTGCCTCCTTCGCGCGACTCCCCCCGAGCCTACGTGCAGGGGTAGGGTCGGCGGCGAAAACCCGGAGGTGAGGGGGACGCCATGGGCGAAGCGCGCAATCCCCGCGGCGGGGCTGCCGCGACGCCGGTCCGCGTCACGGCGATCGCCAGCCTGACACCCCTGGAGGAGCTGAACGACGACCCCTTCCTCGTGGACTCGCGCGGCCAGCACGAGATGTGCGCCCAGTGGGCCGCCGCGCACGGCTACGTCATCACGCGCGAGCTTCTGGTCCGGGGGCTGCGCACCGACCACAGCGCGCTGTGGGACGGCGTCCGGCCCGGTGTGGACCTGTTCGTCGCCCCCAGCCGACGGGTGCTGGAGCGGGCGCTGTCCTCGGTGGAGGAGTTCACCGCCGAGTGCGCGCGGCGCGGGGTGCGCGTGGAGACGGTCGGCGAGACCGAGCCGTCGTACGACGCCCAGATGAAGGCCTGCGTGCACCGCCGCCTGTCGATGCCGACCGCGGGCTACGACGGGCGGTAGGCCCGGCGGCGGCGGAACCGGAGGCCCCGCGCACGAGCGTCCGGGGGCCGGACGACACGGGCCTCCGGGGACCGGACACCTTGACCTGCGGGGCCGGACACATTGACTTCCGGGGCCGGACACACGGGCTTGCGGAGCCATGGACGCGCGGGCCTTCGCGGGCCCGGACGTACGGACGGTCCGGTGGTTCGCCGCACGGCCGCCGCGGTCCGCGCCCGTCGGTCCCGCGAGGGCCCGGTGCGCCCCGCGGGACCGACGGGCCCGCGGCCTCGCGCGACACGTATGACAAGCTGGTGCGGGCCTGTGCGGAGGACCGGGCCGGGACGTGAGGTGTTTCGTGCGTGGCGGGTGGTGGCGGCGCGCCGCCAGTCAGGTCGGGCGGAGCGTCGCGGTGTGGGCCGTCTCCACGGTCACCATGCTGGTGCTCGCCGGAATCCTGCCGGACTTCCAGTTGCAGTCGCCCGACGGCGACAGCGCGACCACCATCGCGGTGACCGCCGCGCTCGGCGCCGGCGCCTTCGGTGTGCTCTCGGCCGTCGTCTGGCCGCTGCTCGTGCGGCTGCTGCTGCTGGTGCCCGCGCTCGTCCTCGGGCTGCTGGTCTTCTTCCTCAACGGCTCACTGCTCCTGCTCGCCCTGCACGTCAACCCCTCCGGGCAGCCCCAGGCGGCCCCGGAGACCGCCGTCATCGTGGCCGCCGTGATGTCGGCGGTCGCCTCCGCCACCGGCGCCGCCCTCGCGGTCCGAGACGACGACGCCTACCGCAGTCGGCTCCACCGGCTCGCCGACCGCCGCCGCAGACGGTTCCCGCCCTGCTCCACCACGCCCGGCACCGTCGTCCTGCAACTCGACGGCGTCGGTCACGAGGTGCTGCGGGACGCGGTGGAGGAGGGACTGATGCCGACCGTGGCGCGCTGGCTCGGCGCCGGGCCGGGACAGGGCGCCGCCGGGGCAGGACAGGGCGCCGCCGGGGCGGGACCGGACGCCGCCGGACCGGGACAGCCGCCCACTCACCGGCTCACGCCCTGGCGCACCGACTGGTCCAGCCAGACCGGGGCCAGCCAGCTCGGCATCCTGCACGGCACCAACCACGACGTCCCCGCCTTCCGCTGGTACGAGAAGGACACCGGCGAGGTGATGGTCTGCAACCGGCCGACCAGCGCCGTGGAACTCCAGCGCCGGGCGGTCGAGCTCAGCGGCGACGGCGGGCTGCTCGCCGCGGACGGGGCCAGCCGCGGCAACCTGTTCAGCGGTGGCGCCGGCGAACTCGCCCTGGTCCTCTCCGTCTCGGCGCGCCGGGGGCCCGGCAACCGTTCGCGCGCGGGTTACTTCGCCTACTTCTCCGATCCCGCGAACGCCGTCCGCACCGCACTGTCCTTCATGGCCGAGGTCGGCCGGGAGATCGGCCAGTCCCTGCGCGCCCGGTTCCGCAAGCAGCGGCCCCGTGTCTCCCGGGGCGGCCTCTACCCGCTCGTACGCGCCTTCGCCACCGTCGTCGAACGGGACGTCGTGGTGGCCGCAGTGATGGGCGACCTGCTCGCCGGACGCACCGCCGTCTACGCCGACCTGGTTGCCTACGACGAGGTGGCCCACCACTCCGGGCCGCGCAGCCGGGACGCGGCGAAGGTGCTGCGGCGCCTGGACCGCTCGCTGGCGCTGATCGAGAACGTCGCCGAGCACGCCCCGCGCCCGTACCGGATCGTCGTGCTGTCCGACCACGGCCAGAGCCCCGGCGAGACCTTTCGTGCCCGCTACGGCCTCACCCTGGGCGACCTGGTCCGGGCCGGCTGCGGGCTGCACGTGCCGCGCCGGGCCGAACGCACCCGCAGCGGCGCGGAGGCCCGGGCCGCGGTGCGGGCGGCGCTGCGCCGCCCGGTCGAGGAGCGCGGCGAGCACCACCGTCCCGCCCGTCGCCCGGAACCGGTCGTGCTGGCCTCCGGCAACCTGGGCCTGGTCTCCTTCCCGGACGTACCGCACCGGATGAGCGAGGAGGAGATCGACGCCCGGCACCCCGCGCTGCTGCCCACTCTCGCCAACCACCCCGGCATAGGCTTCCTGCTGGTCCGCAGCGAGGAGCACGGTGGCGTGGTGCTCGGCGCGAGGGGCGCGCGCATACCGCTGGACGAGCTGGACGCCGATCCCGGCCCGCTCGCCGCCTTCGGCCCCGGCGCCGCCGACGCCGTCCGCCGTACGCATTCCTTCCCGCACACCGCCGACATCATGGTCAACTCCTTCCACGAGCCGGCCGACGGCGAGGTCCTCGCCTTCGAGGAACAGATCGGCTCCCACGGCGGCCTCGGCGGCGCGCAGTCCCGTCCCTTCCTGCTGTCGCCGCTGTCGTGCTCCCCGCCCGTCGAGGGGAGCGCGGAACTGGTCGGCGCCGAGCAGGTCCACCGCGTCCTGCGCCGCTGGCTGGACGAGGCCGCCGGCCGGCCGGAGCCGCTTGCCGAGGAACCGGAGGAGCGGGCCGCCTGAGCGCGCCGGACCGTCGGTGCGCCATGAACCGTCGGTGCGCCCCGGGCCGGTGTCCCGGGGCGTGGAGACCGACGGCGTGCGCCGCCGGGTCCGGCGGGCCGGTACGGCCACGGACCGCCCGCCCGCGCGACGGCGGGAAAACGCCCCGCGTCGCGGCCCGTTCGCCGGATACGTGCGCGACGGATGTGATCGTATGAGGGCAACGGAACCCCGGAAACGGGTACCAAGACGAAAGGCATGGATCACATCGTGGCAACCACGCGCACCGCTCACACCGTCTGGGAAGGCAACCTGCTCGAGGGCAACGGCGTCGTCACCTTCGACTCCTCCGGCATCGGCCAGCAGCCGGTGTCGTGGCCGTCGCGCGCCGAGCAGGCGAACGGGAAGACCAGCCCCGAGGAACTGATCGCGGCGGCCCACTCGAGCTGCTTCTCCATGGCGCTGTCGCACGGCCTGGCCGGCGCCGGCACGCCGCCCACCAGGATCGAGACGAAGGCCGACGTGACCTTCCAGCCGGGCGAGGGCATCACCGGCATCCACCTCACCGTCGAGGGCACCGTCCCCGGCATCGACGCCGACACGTTCGCCGCCGCCGCCGCGGACGCCAAGAAGAACTGCCCGGTCAGCCAGGCCCTGGCCGGCACGACGATCACCCTGGACGCGAAGCTCGCCTGACGCGGGGGGCCGCCCGGCCGCACGCCTGCCCGAAGCGTCGCGGACGGCCCGGCCCGCCGCCGGTGCCGCGCCCCCGTTCCACGGGTGCGCGGCATCGTCGTTTCCGTGCGCCGGGGTACCCGGCACCGGAGAGGGGCCGCTGTCGTCCCGGGCCGGAACCGGGGACGGCGCCCCGGCGGCGAACGGCGGAAGGGGACGACGATGACACGGGCGGTCGGGATCGATCTCGGGACGACGAACTCGGTGGTGGCCGTCCTGGAGGGCGGCGAGCCCACGGTCGTCGCCAACGCCGAGGGCGCGCGGACCACGCCGTCGGTCGTGGCGTTCGCCAAGAACGGCGAGGTGCTCGTCGGCGAGGTCGCCAAGAGGCAGGCGGTGACCAACGTCGAGCGCACCGCCCGCTCGGTCAAGCGTCACATGGGCGACGCGCACTGGCGGTTCCCCGAACAGGGCTCGGTCGACGGCACCCGCTACCGGGCGCAGGAACTGTCCGCGCGCGTGCTGCAGAAGCTGAAGCGGGACACCGAGTCCTACCTCGGCGAGGACGTCACCGACGCGGTGATCACGGTGCCGGCGTACTTCGACGACGCGCAGCGGCAGGCCACCAAGGAAGCCGGGGAGATCGCCGGCCTGAAGGTCCTCAGGATCATCAACGAGCCCACGGCCGCCGCGCTCGCCTACGGCCTGGACCGGGGCGAGGAGCAGACGGTCCTCGTCTTCGACCTGGGCGGCGGCACCTTCGACGTGTCCCTGCTGGAGATCGGTGACGGCGTCATCGAGGTCAAGGCCACCAACGGCGACACCCACCTCGGCGGCGACGACTGGGACCAGCGGATCGTCGAGCACCTGGTCAAGAAGTTCAAGGGGCAGTACGGCATCGATCTCGGCAACGACAAGATGGCGTTGCAGCGGCTGCGCGAGGGCGCCGAGAAGGCCAAGATCGAACTTTCGTCGTCCTCCGAGACGAGCATCAACCTGCCCTACATCACCGCCTCCGCCGAGGGCCCGCTCCACCTGGACGAGAAGCTCACCCGGGCCCAGTTCCAGGAGCTCACCGCCGATCTGCTGGACCGCTGCCGGACGCCCTTTCACCAGGCGGTCAAGGACGCCGGCGTCAAGCTCTCGGCCATCGACCACGTGATCCTCGTCGGCGGCTCCACCCGGATGCCCGCGGTCACCGAACTGGTGCGTGAACTCACCGGCAAGGATCCGCACAAGGGCGTCAACCCCGACGAGGTGGTGGCCGTCGGCGCCGCCCTCCAGGCGGGCGTGCTCCGCGGTGACGTCAAGGACGTCCTGCTCCTCGACGTGACCCCGCTGTCCCTGGGCATCGAGACCAAGGGCGGCATCATGACCAGGCTGATCGAGCGCAACACCACGATCCCGACCCGGCGTTCGGAGATCTTCACCACCGCGACCGACAACCAGCCCTCGGTCGGCATCCAGGTGTACCAGGGCGAACGCGAGATCGCCGCCTACAACAAGAAGCTCGGCGTCTTCGACCTCACCGGCCTGCCGCCCGCGCCGCGCGGGGTGCCGCAGATCGAGGTCGCGTTCGACATCGACGCCAACGGGATCATGCACGTCTCCGCCAAGGACCTCGCCACCGGCCGCGAGCAGAAGATGACGGTGACCGGCGGCTCGGCGCTGCCCAAGGACGACATCGACCGCATGATGCGCGAGGCAGAACAGTACGCCGAGGAGGACCGCCGGCGCCGCGAGGCCGCCGAAACCCGCAACCAGGCCGAACAACTCGTCTACCAGACCGAGAAGTTCCTCCGTGACAACGGCGACCGCATCCCCGCCGACACGAAGAGCGAGGTCCAGTCGGCCGCGGCCGAGGTACGGACGCTGCTGGAGCAGAACGCCGACACCGCCGCCCTGCGCACCGGCGTCGAGAAACTCGCCTCGGTCAGCCAGCGGATGGGCCAGGCCATGTACGCGCAGGCCCAGCAGTCCCCGGCCGAGGAGGCCGGGCAGCAGCACACCGGGCGGCCGGAGCGGGAGGACGAGTCGGTGGTGGACGCGGAGATCGTCGACGACGACCGGGACACCAAGGGCGGAGCCGCCTGACGGTCCCGGGCGAGCCGGGGCCCGGGCCCAGCCCCGGGTCCCGGCTACGGCCCTGGGTGCCGGAATCGGCCCGGCCGTCCCGAACTCGGTCCCGGGACGCGCGCCCAGTCCAGGGCCCCGCGCTCAGCACCGGATCCCGCGCCCAGCCCCGGCCCCGCGCCGAGCTCAGCCTCGCGCCGAGCTCAGCCTCGCGCCGAGCTCAGCCCCGCGCCGAGCCCGGCCCCGCGCCCAGTCCTTGGACTCGCGCTTCATCCCGGGCACCCCGGACCCCGGGCACCCCGGACCCCGGGTACCCCAGGTTCCGGGCCCGGCCGTCCCGGGGCCCGGCTCCCCGTTCAGTCCTTGACGGCGACCCCGGCGTACACCGGCACGATGCCTTCCGTCTGGGCCGCCACGTCCTCCGGGTCCGGCCGCCACCCGGTCACCGGGATCACCCCGGGACCCAGCAGCCGCAGGCCGTCGAAGAAGCGCGAGAACTCGGCGAGGGAACGGGGGAAGAACGGCGTGCCGCCGCGGTGGAACAGTTCGGTGGCCTTCCGTACGGCCTCCGGGTTCAGGTCCGGAGTGACCTGCGACAGGATGAGGTGGCTTCCCGGGGCGAGGGCGGCGATGTACCGCTTGAGCAGACCGTGCACGTCGTCGGGCCCGTCCGAGAGGTAGTGGGTGAGGGCGACCAGCGACAGGGCCACCGGCCGGGAGAAGTCCAGGGTCTCGGCCGCCCGCCGCAGGATCGTCTCGGGGTCCCGGGCGTCGGCCTGCACGTAGTCGGTGCCGCCTTCGGCGGTGCCGTGCAGCAGCGCCTCGGCGTGCCGCAGCACGATCGGGTCGTTGTCGGCGTAGACCACCCTCGACTCCGGGGCGATCCGCTGGACCACCTGGTGCAGGTTGGGTTCGGTGGGGATGCCGGTGCCGATGTCGAGGAACTGCCGGGTCCCGGCCTCGGCGGCCACCCGCACGGCCCGGTGCATGAAGCGGCGGTTGGCCCGCGCCCCGCGGACGGCGGTGTCGTCCGCGGCGAGGATCGCGCGGGCCAGTTCCTCGTCCACCGGATAGTTGTCCTTGCCGCCCAGCCACCAGTCGTACACCCGGGCCGGGTGCGGACGGCTGGTGTCGATGCGGACGGGGACGGCTTCGGGTCCGGTCATGCGGCTGTTGCTCCTCGGCTTGGTCGGGGCGTTGGAAAGCGGTCCGGCCCACGGCGGGGCGGCCCGACGGTGCGGTGCGGTTCAGTAGCTCTCGCGGCACTCCCGCAGCAGCTTGCGGCTGCGTTCGGCCGACGCGGCGCGTGCCGTCATGTGGTCGAGGACCTCCAGGTGCGTGGCGACCTCCCGCCGGGAGTCCAGGTACAGCGCACCGGTCAGGTACTCGGTGTAGACCATGTCCGGCAGTTCCGGCTCGGCGAAGCGGAACAGCGTGAACGGCGCGTACGTCCCCGGGTGCGGACCGTCGGCGAACTCGGCGACCTGGACCGTCACCCGGTCCCGCTCGGTGTGTTCCAGCAGCTTGTCCAACTGCCGGCGCATCACCTCGCGGTCGGCGCTCACCGGACGGCGCAGCACCGTCTCCTCGACGATCACCCACAGGTGCGGCGGGTCCGCCCGCTCCAGCAGTCGCTGCCGGGCCATCCGCAGCGACACGTGTCGCTCGATCACCTCCGGCCCGGTCTGCCCGACCGTCCCGGCCGTCAGGACGGCCCGCGCGTACTCCTCGGTCTGCAGCAGCCCCGGCACGAAGTGCGGCTCGTAGGAACGGATCAGCCCGGCGGCGCCCTCCAGGCTCACGTACATGCTGAACCAGTCCGGCAGCACGTCGTGGAACCGCTGCCACCAGCCCGGCTGGTTGGCCTCCTCGGCCAGCGACACGAACGCGGCCGCCTCCTCCTCGCCGACCCCGTACGTGGTCAGCAGGACCTGCACGTACGGGATCTTCAGCGCGACCTCGGCCAGTTCCATGCGCCGTACGGTCGCGGCGGCGACCCGCAGCACCCGCGCGGCCTCCTCACGGCTGAGGTCCGCCGCCTCCCGCAGCTCCTGCAGCCTCCTGCCGAGCACCACCTGGCCCACCGTGGGCGCGGGCCGCCGTTCACTCACGCCACGCCTCCCCATACGCGCCGAAGTTCGCCCAGCAGTGTGACACAGCGGCCTCAGGACATCATCGAATGGAGGTACTTGACGGTCGCCGGGTCGGCCGGCAGGAACGTCTCGATCGCCAGCTCGGCCACCGTCACGTCCATGGGAGTGTTGAAGGTGGAGATCGAGGAGACGAACGACAGCACCCGGCCCTCGTGCTCGATCCGCATCGGCAGCGCGAAGTACGGCACGTCCTGGTCCGGTTCCTCCACGACACCGTGGCCCGCCTCGGGCACCGGGTAGGCCGCGACCTCCTCGTACAGCGCCCGCAGCGTGCCCGAACGGTGCAGTGCGATCTGCCGCTCCATCTGGGCCAGCAGGTGTCCGCGCCACTCGCGCAGGTTGTGGATGCGCGGCGCGAGGCCCTCGGGATGCAGGGTCAGCCGCATCGCGTTCAGCGGCGGGGCGAGCAGCGACTCGGGGACGCCCTCGAGCAGCATCGTGATGCCCCGGTTCGCCGTCACGACGTCGTAGTGCGCGTCGACCACCAGCGCCGGATAGGGCTCGTAGCCCAGGATCAGCCGCTCCAGGCCCTCGCGCAGCGCCCCCAGCGCCGGGTCGTTCAACGGAGTCTCCGGATAGTGCGGGGCGTAACCGGCGGCCAGCAGCAGCGCGTTGCGCTCGCGCACCGGCACCTCCAGGTGTTCGGCCAGCCGCAGCACCATCTCCTCGCTGGGCCGGGACCGGCCGGTCTCGACGAAGCTGATGTGCCGGGCCGAGGAGTCGGCGCGCAGCGCCAGTTCGAGCTGACTGACCCGCCGCCGCTCCCGCCAGGCCCGCAGCAACGGGCCCACGCCCGGTCCCGCGGAGGGCACGGCGGAGGCGGCGGGGGACAGGACGGCGCCGGAAGCGACAGTGGTCATAGGCACGACCGTAATGGAAACCACCGCTCAGCAGGGAACACATGAGCGAATCGCGGCACCCTCGACCGGACGACACCCCCGGTCATCGACCGGACGACACCTCCGGCCGTCGACCGGACGACACCTCCGGCCGTCGACCGGACGACACCTCCGGCCGTCGACCGGACGACACCTCCGGCCGTCGACCGAACGACACCTCCGGCCGCCCGCCCCGGCCGCCCGGCCGCCCGCCCCCGCCGACGGCCAGGCGGCCAGGCGGCCGGGCGGCCGAATGTGTGCCCGACCGGCTCCGGCCCCTGCTCGACCGGGGACGCGGGAGCGGTCCTGTGGCAGGCTGAGCGGGAGGACGGCCCGCACCCGTCAGGCGGGCGGCGGCCGTCACGCACGCCCAGGAAGGGAGCCGGCCCATGCCCGTCGAACCGCTGTCGTACAAGGAGATCGAGGACCGGCTGGCCGAACTGCCCGGCTGGTCCCTCGACGGGGACCGGCTCACCCGCTCCTTCCGGCTCGGCTCGCACTTCGCGGCGACCGCGATGGTGGTGCACATCGCCCAGGTGCAGGAGGAGCTGAACCACCACTCCGACCTCACCCTCGGCTACAACACCGTCTCCCTCAGCGTGAACACGCACAGCGCGGGCGGCGCCGTGACCGAGAAGGACTTCGAGCTCGCCCGCCGGGTCCAGGACCTCGCACCGCGCCACGGCGCGAGCTGAACCGCGCGGGGACGGGGGGAGCGGCGTGCTGGACTACGACGAGGAAGCCGACCGCTACGACGCCTCACGTGGCGGCGAGCCCCGCGCCGCCGCCGCGGCCGCGGCGGTCCTCGGCCTCCTGCCCGAGGACGCGCGGGAGCTGCTGGACGTCGGCTGCGGCACCGGCATCGTGACCCGTCGCCTCGCCGACGCCCGCCCCGGTCTGCGGGTCACCGGCGCCGACCGGGCGTCCGGGATGGCACGGCAGGCCGCCGCGCGACTGCCCGGCGCCGTCGTCCTCGCCGACAGCCGCCGACTGCCCTTCCCGGCCCGGCGGTTCGACGCGGTCACCAGTGTCTGGCTGCTGCACCTCGCGCCGAGCCAGGAGTCGGCCCGGGCGGTCGTCGCCGAGTGCGCCCGGGTACTGCGGCCCGGCGGCCTCTACATCACCACCGTCGACAAGGCCGCCGCGCACAACGTCGGCAGCGACATCGACACCGTGCTCGCCGACCGGCCGCACGGCCCCGTCCGGGACGCCGCCGGACTCGTCGCCGAGTACGCGGCCGCACACGGCCTGGTCCCGGCCGGACAGGCCCGCTTCGCCGGGCGCGGGCAGGGCCGAAGCCCCCGCCGTACCATCGCCGACCTGCGGCGCGGCTGGTTCGTGACGCTGCCGCCCGGCGAGCCGCTCGCCGAGGACTTCGCCGCCCGGCTGGCGGCCCTGCCCGACCAGGACCGGCCCCGCCCGGACCCGGTCTTCACCCTGCGGGCGTTCCGCCGGGCCGACGCCTGAAAGAGTCCGTCCCGCACGGCGACCCGCGTGCGCGCGGCGGCGACCGAGAGAGGAGAAGCGACCGCCGTCCGCGCGGTGCCCGCTGCCAGTGCCGAGGGAGTGCCGGCCAGCGGTCCGGCGGCGAGCGCGAGCACGGCCGTCAGGACGCGGCCTGTGCGGTGGGGGTTCTCCGGAGGGTTCTTCGCACGGTGGGGTCCTCTCGCGGGAGGGAAGACGGGCACGCCGACCGGGTGGACCCCGGCAGCATCGGGGATCCACCCGGCGGTACGCGGAGCGTCAGCGGGGACTTATTCGAGGAGCTCCGCGTACGAGCCCATGGCGAGGGCGATGTCCGCCTGGGCCCAGAACCGGTGGTACGTGAAGGTGGGAGCGGCCCCGCCCTTCAGATAGGCCTCGATCTTCGACCAGGCCGGGTCGTTCTTGTAGAAGGACCGGATCGAGGCGAACGTGGACGACGAGTCGATCTTGTCGCCGTTGGGCATGGTGCCGGTCCAGCCGCTCGGCACGTACACGCTGTCGTTGAACCTGCTGTAGTCGGTGCGGGTCTCCGGGACGGCGATACCGAGGCTGTCCTGGTAGTTGTTCCACATTCCGTCCAGCAGCGCCTTCGCGGTCGACTTGGCCTGCGAGTCACCGGACTTGGCGCCGTAGTAGGACAGCGTCTTGGCGTACGCGGCCGCCACGCCGACGTCGTTGGTGTAGTCGGCGACCGTGACGTGCAGGGAGCTGTTGGCGCCGGGGGAGGACGCGTTCCAGGTGTCCGGCTTGCCGGACCACTGCAGGGTGGAGGGGATCCGGTAGGTGCCGTCCGGGTTGACCGTGGTCTTGGACAGCGCCCACTTCACCCACTTGTCGAGGACGGCCTTCGCCTTGGTGTCCCCGGTCTGCTGGTAGTACTCGGCGACGCGCTCCATCGACCAGGCCTGGAAGCCGAACCACTGGTTGGACGGCGGGTCGTGGTAGACGGGAGCCTCGTCGTAGTACATGCCGTAGAAGGTCGGAGTGCCGGCCGGCGGGGTGGCGTAGCGGCCCTGCCAGCTGTTGGTCGCGCCGCCCGCGATGGCGCCCTCGGAGGACTGGAGCCACTGGTAGAACTCCAGCTGCCGCTGGAGCGACTTGCTCCAGTCGCTCGCGCCCGTCGCCGACTTCGGCTTCAGGTCGGCGTAGGAGCTGAGCGCGTACGCGGCCAGCGGGTTCTGGTAGCCGCCGTGGACGTGGCTGGAGCCGATGCGCCAGGCCCAGCCGGCGCTGGTGTCCGTGGCGCCGCCCCAGGCGTAGTACCAGGACAGCAGGTAGTCCGAGGCGTCCTTGCCGGTACCGGCCGCGCAGGTTGACGGACCGGTGCAGTTGCCGATCTTCTTGAAGTACTTGTCGTACATCGCGTAGCGCAGATAGTCGCCCATCTTCGCGGCCTTGCCCACGGTCGCGGAGACGTCGCCGCTCCTGCCCTGCGCCTTGGCCCACACGTCCGCCCAGTACGCGGCCTGCACGGCGCGGGCGTCGGCGTCCGGGGCGTCGGTGTACTTCCACTGCTTGGCGTAGGACGAGTCCCCGGTGAACAGGTCCAGGTAGCCGTTCTTGCCGCCGTACTTGAAGGCGTCGCAGGTCGGCTGCGGGACCGTCTCCCAGACCGACTCCTGCGGGCCGCGCTGGAAGGTGTTGATGTACGACGGTCCGGTGGCCGTCGGGCCCGCCTCGCACTTGCCGGGCTCGTTGCCGTAGCCGTAGACGTTGTCGACGTCCTGGATCCAGTGCATGCCGTAGACGTCGTCCGTGCCGTACGCGGACTTCAGCTCACCGGCGATCGGGTCCGAGCCCACCGGCACCGAGGAGTCGAGCCTGGCCGGGTACTGGTCCGGGGTGTCCTGCTCGGGGGCGTAGGTGGCCGGTTTGGAAGCGTTGTAGTACGCGTTGGTCGGCTGGTCGGCGTGGGTGGGGATCATGTACTTCTCCATGATGTCCCAGGCGCCGTTGAACTTGGACCAGTCGCCCGTCACCTTGCCGTACATGGCCTGGAGCCAGAGCAGGTAGCTGTAGGCCTCCGACGTGGTCTCGTGACCGTTGTCGGGCGCCTCCACGATCAGTGTCTCCACCGAGTGATAGGGGATGCCCTCGGGCGAGAAGTAGCCGTTGGCCGGGTTGGTGATCTTCCCGTAGAGGTCCAGGAAGCGGGCGTCGTACGCCTTGGAGGCGGCCAGTTCGGTCACGGTGACCGTGGCCTTGGAGTGGCCGGCGGCCGAGGCGGTGAAGGTCGCCGCGCCGGTCCCGGAGGAGTCGGCCGTGACGGTCACCTTCTGGGCCGTGTTCCAGGTGGCCGGGGTGAAGGTGAGCGAGGAGCCGCCGGTCACGGACAGGCCCGTGTTGCCCCCGGTGCGGGCGACGCTCACGGTCACGTCGGCGCTCGGCTGGGTGGAGAGCTTCACGTCGAAGGTGCCCGACTTGCCCTGCTGGACGCCCAGCTGGCTCGGCGAGGCCACCACGGCGGGTCCCGAGGCGACGGTGATGCCGACCGGCGTGGACTCCGCGGACGCGCCCAGGCTGTCGTAGGCCTTCGCGAGCAGAGAATGACTGCCCACGGTCAAGCCAGAGGTCGAGAGGGTGAACGGCGCGCTGGTGTCGGTGCCCAGCGGCGTCGTGTCGTCGTAGAACTCGACCTTGGTGATCTTCGCGTCGTCGGCGGCCGCCGCGGTCGCCGCGAGCGGCACCTCGTCGCCCTGGGCGTAGGTGGCGCCGGGGGCCGGGCTGGTCAGCACGGTGATCGGCGGCTGGTGCGCGCCGGCGCAGGTGGTCCCGTTGACCGCGAAGGCGGTGGGAGCGGTGTTGGCGCCGCTGTAGGTGAACTGGGCGCCGGTCGTCACGGCGGCCCCGGCGGCGATCGCCGCGTTGTACGGGGCGTTCTTCACGGTGACCGACTGTCCGGACTGCGACCAGGCGCCGTTCCAGCCGTTGGTCAGCTTCTGGTTGCCCGCGTACCCGTACGTCAGGGTCCAGCCGTTGACGGCGTCCGTGCCGCGGTTGGTGATCGTCAGGTCCGCGGTGAAGCCGGAGCCCCAGTCGTTGGTCTTGTAGTCCACGCTGCACGCCAGGCCCGCCGCGTGCGCGGTGGTCGAACCCGCCGCCAGCATGGTCGTGGGGAGCGCGAGGGCCGCCACGACGGCGGTCCACAGCCGCCGCGCGAGACGGCGTCTGTGTCTGTGTACGGGGTGCATGTGCTGGTCCCTCCTTGCGGCTCGAAAGAAGGTGAGGTGGGGGAGGAGCAACAAGCCCTGACCAGTGGGAGCGCTCCCATAGTGCGGACGTGTCAGGGCACGGTCAAGTACTTGAAGGGCCGAAAAGATTCGGACCCCTTCTGACGGGCCGCGTTGCGGGAAAGTCGATCGAAACTCCGTGACCCCCTGTTCTTCCCCCACGCTTGGCGCTACCTTCACTGGCACCAGTGGGAGCGATTCCATCAGTCGACGCGTCGTACCGGCGCGCCAGGTCTGCAAGGAGTCGCTCATGCGACACCCCCCGCGTTCAGTACTTTTAGCCGTCGCCGGCGCGGTCGCGCTCCTGGGGAGCGTGGTCGTACCGACCGTGACGGCGCAGGGAGCCACTCCCGCGTGCTCGGTGGAGTACTCCGTCACCAGCCAGTGGTCGGGCGGCTTCCAGGGTGCCGTCACGATCACCAACAACCGTGCGGCGCTCACCGGTTGGAGTCTCACCTTCGACTTCGCCGGCGGCCAGAAGGTCACCCAGGGCTGGAACGCCAAGTGGTCCCAGTCCGGCACGACCGTGACGGCCGTCAACGAGAGCTACAACGGCTCGCTCGGCACGGGCGCGAGCGTCAGCGCCGGGTTCCTCGGCTCCGGGCCGGGGAGCACGGGTGCGCCGACGGCGTTCAAGCTCAACGGGACCACGTGCAACGTCGACCCGGAGCCCACCCCGACTCCGACCGACCCGCCGCCCACCGGCGGTGACGGCAAGGCGCCCGCCCTGCACGTCTTCGGGAACAAGCTCGTGGACGCCGCCGGCAACACCCGCCGGCTGCTCGGCGTCAACCGCTCCGGCGGCGAGTTCATGTGCGTCCAGGGCTACGGCTTCTTCGACGGCCCGGTGGACGACGCGGCGATCAAGGCGATCGCCGACTGGAAGGCGAACACCGTCCGTATCCCCGTCAACGAGGAGTGCTGGCTGGGTCTTTCCAACGTCAAGCCCGAGTACGCGGGCGCCAACTACGTCAGCGCGGTCAAGGACCTGGTGGCCCGGGTCGAGGCGCACGGCATGACCCCGGTCATCGACCTGCACTGGACCTACGGCCAGTACACGGGCAACTCGGCGGGCTGCTCCGACGTGCACGCCACCTGCCAGAAGCCGATGCCCGACGCCCAGTACACGCCGAAGTTCTGGTCCTCGGTCGCCGGCGTCTTCAAGGACGACCAGGCCGTCGCCTTCGACCTGTTCAACGAGCCGTACCCGGACCGGGCCACGTCCAGCCTCACCGACGCGTGGAAGTGCTGGCGCGACGGCGGCACCTGCCCGGGCATCGGCTACCAGGTCGCCGGCATGCAGAGCCTCGTCGACGCCGTCCGCGCGACCGGCGCCAGGAACCTGATCCTGGCCGGCGGGCTCGCCTACTCCAACGACCTCGGTCAGTGGCTGACGTACCGGCCGACCGACCCGGCGGGCAATCTCGCCGCCGCCTACCACGTCTACAACTTCAACGCCTGTGCCAGTGAGAGCTGCTGGAACTCCACACTCGCCCCGGTCGCGGCCCAGGTGCCGCTGGTGGCGGGGGAGATCGGCGAGAACACCTGCTCGCACGGGTTCACCGACCAGGTCATGAAGTGGTTCGACGACCGGAACCTGTCCTACCTCGGCTGGACCTGGAACACCTGGGACTGTTCCTCCGGCCCGTCCCTGATCTCCGACTACGACGGCACGCCCACGGCGTACGGCGCGGGGCTGCGCGACCACCTGCGCGCCCTCAACCCCTGACTCCCCTTTTCCGCGAAGTTCGGCAACCCCCTTCAACAGGAGGAATTCCCCACTCATGAGCCGCACCAGAACAGCGATGCTCGCTGCCCTGACCCTGGTCGCCGGAGGCGCCGGCATGGCGCTCACCACCGCCGCGCCGGCCAGCGCCGCGGTGCCCTGCACCGTCGACTACAAGGTGAACCAGTGGAGCACCGGTTTCACCGCCGACGTCACCGTCACCAACAACGGCGCCGCCAAGTCGTCCTGGTCGCTGAAGTGGTCGTACGCAGGCAACCAGCAGATCACCAGCGGCTGGAACGCCAAGATCACCCAGAGCGGCACCGCCGTCACCGCCAACAATGAGAGCTACAACGGCTCCCTCGCCACCGGCGGCTCGGCCAGCTTCGGCTTCCAGGGCACCTACAGCGGCACCAACGCGATCCCGGCCACCTTCACCCTCGACGGCGTGACCTGCAACGTCGACAACGGCGGAGGCACCGGCGGAGGCACCGGCGGAACCGGTGGAGGCACCGGGGGAGACACCGGGGGCACCGGCGGGGACACCGGCGGCACCGGTGGCGGCACCGGTGGCGGCACCGGTGGCGGCGGCACCCCCGACCCGAGCGGCCGGGCCGACAACCCGTACGTCGGCGCCAAGGTCTACGTGAACCCCGAGTGGTCCGCGCTGGCCGCCGCCGAGCCGGGCGGCAGCCGCATCTCCGGCCAGCCCACCGCCGTCTGGCTCGACCGCATCGCCGCCATCAACGGCGTCAACGGCGGCATGGGCCTGCGCGCCCACCTCGACGAGGCCCTCAAGCAGAAGGGCTCGGGCAACCTGGTCGTCCAGCTGGTCATCTACGACCTGCCCGGCCGCGACTGCTCCGCCCTCGCCTCCAACGGCGAGCTCGGAGCCACCGAGATCGACAAGTACAAGACCCAGTACATCGACCCGATCGCGTCGATCCTGTCCGAGTCGAAGTACGCGGGCCTGCGGATCGCCACCGTCATCGAGCCCGACTCGCTGCCCAACCTGGTCACCAACGCCGGCGGCACCAACACCACCACCGACGCCTGCGTGACCATGAAGGCCAACGGCAACTACGAGAAGGGCGTCAGCTACGCCCTGGACAAGCTCGGCGCGATCTCGAACGTCTACAACTACATCGACGCCGGTCACCACGGCTGGCTGGGCTGGGACACCAACCTCGGTCCCTCCGTCCAGGAGTTCTACAAGACCGCGACCAGCAACGGCGCGAGCGTGAACGACGTGGCCGGCTTCATCGTCAACACGGCCAACTACGGGGCCACCAAGGAGCCGTACTTCAAGGTCACCGACAGCGTCAACGGGCAGACCGTGCGCCAGTCCAAGTGGGTGGACTGGAACCAGTACGTGGACGAGCAGTCCTTCGCCCAGGGGCTGCGCGACAAGCTCGTCGCGGCCGGCTTCAACTCAGGCCTCGGCATGCTGATCGACACCTCCCGCAACGGCTGGGGCGGCACCGCCCGGCCGGCCGGCGCCGGTCCGCTGACTTCGGTGGACAACTACGTCAACGGCGGCCGCATCGACCGCCGCATCCACACCGGCAACTGGTGCAACCAGAGCGGTGCGGGCCTCGGCGAACGGCCGACCGCGGCTCCCGCCGCCGGGATCGACGCCTACGTCTGGGTGAAGCCCCCGGGCGAGTCGGACGGGTCCAGCTCCGCCGTCTCCAACGACGAGGGCAAGGGCTTCGACCGGATGTGCGACCCGACGTACGGCGGCAACGCGCGCAACGGCAACAACGCCACGGGGGCGCTCGCGAACGCCCCGGTGGCCGGTCACTGGTTCTCCGCCCAGTTCCAGGAGCTGATGAAGAACGCCTACCCGGCCCTGCCGTAGGCGCGTGACACACAGGTGATCCGCCGGGACGGCCCGGACCGACGAGGTCCGGGCCGGGCCTCCCGGGCCCGGGTGGGGCCGGGCCCGGGAACCGGCCTGGCGGGACCGGCCCGGCGGGTCCGGGCCGGGGTGGGACCGCCCCGGCGTCCGGGCCGGGGTGGGACCGGCCCGGCGGGTCCGGGCCGGGGTGGGACCGGCCCGGGACCGACCGGTCAGACCTCCCGGGCCGGGGTGGGACCGGCCCGGGACCCGCCGGTCGGCCCTGCCGGGCCGGGCCCCGACGGATCGCCGACTCCGCGGAAGCAGCTTCCGCACGGCCGCTCCAGCGCGTACGGCGCCGCCGGGCACAGCGGCGGCTGGGCCATGACACGGGGCCGTACGCCATGGTGCGGCCGGGGCCGCGCGTACCGGGAAGGGGTGACACCGACAGGCGTCGCCGGGGCGGCCGGCGGCGTGGGCGAGCGGGCGGGGCGCCCGGGCCTCGACCAGCTTGGGGGCGATCTCGAGCCCGGACACGCCCGTCTCGCCGTACGGCGCCGGCAGCCGGGGCACGGCCAGGCGTGAGCCCGGCCGTGCCCCGGGCGCGGTCCCGCACGACGCGCGGAGCGACGGCGCCCTCGATCCGCACGGACCCGGCCTCGACGAACCGCTGCGCCTCACGTCGCCCGTCCGCCCAGGGTGGGGCGCCACCCGGGAAACGGGCACCCGAATATTTGCCGTACCGGCAACGGAACTGGCCCCTTCACGGTACGCAGGCCCAGGCTGGCGGCACCGACCAGGAGAGGCTGACCACCATGGCGAAGGAACAGCGGGAACAGCGGGAACAGCAGGGAGACCAGGCACGGCGGGGACGGCACGAACACCACGGCCAGCACGGCCAGCACGGCCAGCACGGCCAGCACGGCCAACACAGCCACCACGGCTCGCACGGCCACGACGGAGACCGGAAGCACCACGGACACCACACCGACCTCGACTGGGCCGAGATGGCCCCGCTGCTGGAGTCCCAGGCGGAGCTGTTCACGCCGCTCTACCAGCAGGTCATGGCCTGGCTGGCCCAGCGGGTGACCGATCCCGGGCTGATCGCCGACACGGGCAGCGGGCCGGGCGTCGTCTCCTGCCTGTTCGCCGAGACCTTCCCGGGCGCCCGGGTCGTCGCGGTGGACGGTTCCGCGCCGCTCCTCGAACGCGCCCGCGCCCGAGCCGCCCGCCTCGGCCACGCCGACCGTTTCAGCACCGTGGCCGGCAGGCTCCCGGGGGCACTCGCCGAGCTGGAGTATCCGGCGGACCTGCTGTGGGCCGCCAACAGCCTGCACCACCTGGGCGACCAGCGCGCCGCCCTGACCGCGTTCGCCGAGCGCCTCGCGCCCGGCGGCACCCTGGCCCTGCTGGAGGGCGGACTGCCCGCCCGCTTCCTGCCCCGCGACATCGGCATCGGCCGCCCCGGCCTTCAGGCCCGAATGGACGCGGTCGAGGCAGACCTGTTCACCCGCATGCGCGAGGAACTGCCGGGCTCCGTCGCCGAGACCGAGGACTGGCCGGCGCTGCTGACCGCCGCCGGACTGAAGCCCACGGGCACCCGCAGCTTCCTCCTCGATCTGCCGGCCCCCGCCTCCGGCCCGGCCCGCGACTACGTCGCCGCCACCCTCGCCCGTCTGCGCGAGGGGCTCGCCGAGGCCATCGATCCGGAGGACCGCGCCACCCTGGACCGCCTCCTCGACCCCGGGGACGAGGCGAGCGTGCACCGCAGGAACGACGTCTTCGTCCTCAAGGCGTACACCGTGTACACGGCGGTCCGCCCGGCCTGAGCAGGGGGTGCGGGCGATCGGGTGGTCGGCCGGCGCCGATGTCGGGACCCGCGTCGCACGGCCCCCCCGGGACGGCCCGACCGACCGGGCGCCCGGGCCCGGGCCCGGGCCCAGACCCGGACTCGGCCCCGGACAGCGCGGCGGGCCCGTGCCACGAGCGGTCGATCCGCTCCTGGCACGGGCCCGCAGCCGTCCGCCGGCCCGCAGCCGTCCGCCGGCCCGCAGCCGTCCGCCGGGCCGCAGCCGTCCGCCGGCCCGGTTCGTCCGCCGGGCCGGGTGGTCGGTCAGGCCGGGTGGTCGGTCAGGCTGGGTGGTCGGTCAGGCTGGGTGGTCGGTCAGGCGACGTCGAACGTCGCCGGGTCCGGGCCCAGCCGCCGGTCCTCGTTCAGCGCGCTGATCGCCGCCAGGTCCTCCTCGTCCAGGCTGAAGTCGAACACCGCGATGTTCTCCTTGATCCGGGACGGCGTCACCGACTTGGGGATGACCACGTTGCCGAGCTGGATGTGCCAGCGCAGCACGACCTGGGCCGGAGTGCGGTTGTGCTTCCGGGCGATCGCCACGATCGCCGGGACCTCCAGCAGGCCCTTGCCCTGGCCGAGCGGCGACCACGCCTCGGTGGCGATGCCCTGCTCCGCGTGCAACTCACGGGCGGCGCGCTGCTGGAGGTGCGGGTGCAGCTCGATCTGGTTGACCGCCGGGATCACCGAGGTCTCCGCGATCAGGCGCTCCAGGTGCTCCGGCAGGAAGTTGGACACGCCGATCGCCCGGATCCGGCCGTCGGAGTGCAGCTTCTCGAACGCCTTGTACGTGTCGACGTAGGCGTCCTTGGACGGCAGCGGCCAGTGGATCAGGTACAGGTCCACGTACTCCAGGCCGAGCTTGCCCATCGACACGTCGAAGGCGCGCAGTGTGGCGTCGTAGCCCTGGTCGCTGTTCCAGAGCTTGGTGGTGACGAAGACCTCCTCACGGGGAAGGCCGGAGGCGGCGATGGCCTTGCCGGTGCCCTCCTCGTTGCCGTAGATCGCCGCTGTGTCGATGCTGCGGTACCCGGCCTCCAGCGCGGTGGCGACGGCGCGCTCCGCCTCGTCGTCCGGCACCTGCCAGACGCCGAAGCCCAGCTGGGGCATCTCGACGCCGTTGTTGAGGGTGATCGGGGGGACCTTGCTGCTCACGAGCTCTTGATCCTTCGGTTGTCGTCAGGTGGTACTCATATCGTCAACGATCACGGGCCGTGCCGCATTCCTGCCCGGCGGAACCGTCCGAAAGCGGTTGCCGTCCCGCTGCGCGCGTCCGGTGCCCGGCCCGTGCCGCCCCGGTCCTGTGCCCCGCCCCGCCGGTCTCACGCGCGCTCCGGACGTTCTCGCTTCCGGTTCCCGCGGCCTCACGCCCGGTACAGCGCCTCGACCTCGTTCGCGTACGCGTTCTCGATGGCCTTGCGCTTCAGCTTCAGGGACGGGGTGAGCAGCCCGTGCTCCTCGGTGAACGGCTGGGCGAGGATGCGGAAGGTGCGGATCGACTCGGCTTGGGAGACCAGGGTGTTGGCGGCGACCACGGCGCGCCGGACCTCCGTCTCCAGGTCGGGGTCGCGCACCAGCCGGGCGGGTGTCAGCTTCGGCTTGTTGCGCATCTGGAGCCAGTGCTCGACGGCCTCCTGGTCGAGGGTGACCAGCGCGGCGACGTAGGGGCGGTCGTTGCCGACGACGATGCACTGGGAGACCAGCGGGTGGTCGCGCACCCGTTCCTCCAGCACGCCCGGCGCCACGCTCTTGCCGCCGGAGGTGACCAGGATCTCCTTCTTGCGGCCGGTGATGGTGAGGTAGCCGTCCTCGTCGAGGGCGCCCAGGTCGCCGGTGGCCAGCCAGCCTTCGTGCAGGGTCGCGTCGGTGGCCTTCTGGTTGTTCAGGTAGCCCTGGAAGACGTTGCCGCCGCGCAGCCAGACCTCGCCGTCGTCGGCGATGTGCACCGTCACGCCCGGGATCGCCCGGCCGACCGTTCCGTACCGGGTGCGCTCGGGCGGGTTGGCGGTGGCGGCGGCCGTGGACTCGGTCAGCCCGTAGCCCTCGTAGATCTGTACCCCGGCGCCCGCGAAGAACAGTCCGAGCCGGCGGTCCATGCCCGAGCCGCCCGACATCGCGTTGCGGATCCGGCCGCCCATCGCGGCGCGCACCTTGGCGTACACCAGCTTGTCGAAGAACTGGTGCTGCACGCGCAGGGCGGCCGACGGACCCGGCCCGACGCCCCAAGCCTTCGCCTCCACGGCGTCCGCGTACTTCACGGCGATCTCGACGGCCTTCTCGAAGGGCCCGTCCCGGCCCTCCCGCTCCGCCTTGCGGCGGGCCGCGTTGAACACCTTCTCGAAGATGTACGGCACCGCGAGGACGAACGTCGGCCGGAAGGCCTGGAGGTCGGGCAGCAGGGCGGCGGCGTGCAGTTGGGGCTGGTGGCCGAACCGGACCCGGCCGCGGACCGCGGCCACCTCCACCATCCGCCCGAAGACGTGGGCGAGCGGCAGGAACAGCAGGGTCGACGCCTCGTCGCCCTTCTTGGAGTGGAACACCGGTTCCCAGCGCGAGAGGACCGTGTCCGCCTCGAACATGAAGTTCCCGTGCGACATGACGCAGCCCTTGGGGCGGCCGGTGGTGCCGGAGGTGTAGATGACCGTCGCGACCGACTCCGGGGTGACCGCCTCGCGGTGCCGGTGCACCACGTCGTCCCCGATGTGCGCGCCCGCGTCGTACAGTTCCGGCACGGCGCCCGAGTCCAACTGCCACAGCCTGCGCAGGTTCGGCAGCCGGCCGATCACGGTGGCGATCGTCATCGCGTGGTCCTCGTGCTCCACGACCGCCGCCGTCACCTCCGCGTCGTACAGCATCCAGAAGCACTGCTCCGCCGAGGAGGTGGGGTAGACCGGCACCACCTGCGCGCCGATCGTCCACAGCGCGAAGTCGAACAGCGTCCACTCGTAGCGGGTGCGGGACATGATGGCGACCCGGTCGCCGAACCGGACGCCCTGGGCGAGCAGCCCCTTGGCCAGGGCGAGGACCTCGTCGCGGAACTCGGCGGACGTCACGTCCCGCCACGTCCCGCCCTCGTCCTTGCGGCCGAGCGCGATGTGCGCCGGATCGTCCCGGGCGTGCTGGAACACGACGTCGGCCAGCCCGCCCACCGGTGGTGCCGCCGTCGACGGAGGGCTGGTGAACTCGCGCAAACCCCGCTCCCGCTCCTCTGGCTCACTTGTGACGCTCCGCACAGCGCCGTGAAAGCTACCCCACGGGGCGGTGGGGCGGGAGGGGGGTCGAGAGCGGGGGCGCTCGCGTACGCACTGGTCAGCGTCGGAAAAAGCGCTCACATGGGGCGCGGCCGGACAGAAATCCTTACGGTTCCGTAAGTTTCGGTGCGGTAATCTCCACCGACCTCCACCGAATCTGTACGCCGCCCGGCCGGCGCCCCCGTGCCTACGACGTCCCCGTGCCTACGACGTCCCCGTGCCTACGACGTCCCCGTGGCTACGGCGTCCCCGTGGCTACGGCGTCTCCGTGGGTACGGCGTCCCTGTGCGCATGGCGTCCCCCGTGCCGTGCTCGCCCGCGCCCCTGGCCGCGTGACCCCCCGACCGCGTGAGCGCGCCGGATCGCGGCACCGCGGCACCCGCCCGGACCGCGGCACCCGCACCGGCCCGCCGGACGCGGACCCGCACTCGCACGACCGGCCACGACACGGGCGCGCAGTCGGCCGCGACACTGCTCGCAGGCGGCGGCCGACCGCAGGCGGCGGTGGCCTCAGCGGCGGTGGAGGCGGTCGCCGCCGGCCAGGATCGCCGCCGCCAGGGCGTCGGCCGCGGACTGGGCGGAGGGGCGGTGGCGGCCGTGCACCAGGACGAAGTCGACCCGGCCCAGCTCCGGCAGCCCCGCCCGCTCCGGGATACGGACCAGACCCGGCGGGATCAGGCCGCGGGAGTGCGCCATCACGCCGAGGCCCGCGCGGGCGGCGGCGATCAGCCCGTTGAGGCTGCCGCTGGTGCACGCCACGCGCCAGGGCCGGCCCTGGCGCTCCAGCGCCTCGAAGGCGAGCGCCCGGCTGATCCCCGGCGGCGGATAGACGATCAGCGGCACCGGACGGTCCGGGTCCAGGCGCAGCCGCTCCGCGCCGATCCACACCAGCCGGTCGTGCCAGACGGGTTCGCCGCTCGGGTCCTGCGGACGCCGTTTGGCCAGCACCAGATCCAGCTTCCCGGCGGCCAGCTGCTCGTGCAGCGTGCCCGACAGCTCGACCGTCAGTTCGAGATCGACCTCCGGATGCTCGTAGCGGAAACCCTCCAGGATCTCCGGCAGCCGGGTCAGCACGAAGTCCTCGGACGCGCCGAACCGCAGCCTGCCGCGCACCCGCGTGCCCGTGAAGAACGCCGTCGCCTGCTCGTGCACCTCCAGGATCCGCCGGGCGAAGCCCAGCATGGCCTCGCCGTCCTCGGTGAGCTCCACCGAGTGGGTGTCGCGGGTGAACAGCAGCCGTCCGGTGGCGTCCTCCAGCCGGCGCACGTGCTGGCTCACCGTCGACTGCCGCAGCCCGAGCCGCCGCGCCGCCCGGGTGAAGCCGAGCGTCTGGGCGACTGCGAGGAAGCTGCGCAGCTGTGCGGGGTCGTACACACCGGACAGGCTAGACCCCTTCATCATGATCCGCGATGACAGTCAGAGCGGTAGGACGGATTCCCGATCGCCCTGGTGAGGAGGACCATGGACCGGGAACCCGCCGCTCCCGGGACGAACGGGCACGGGGCGGGCACGGACGGGCATGGCGCCCTGCCCCGTACCGCCGACGAGCACGAGTGACTGGAGCGATGTGAAACGCCTGCGCTGGCCGAGCTGGATGCCGGTCGACCCGTACATCGTGCTGCTGATCGGCACCGTCGGTCTGGCCGCGCTGCTGCCTGCCCGCGGCGCGGCCGCGGACGTGGCCTCCGGCGCCTCGACGGCCGCGATCGCCTTCCTGTTCTTCCTCTACGGCGCCCGGCTCTCCACCCGTGAGGCGCTGGACGGGCTCAGGCACTGGCGGCTGCACATCACGGTCCTGGTTTGCACCTTCGTCGTCTTCCCGCTGCTCGGCCTCGCCGCCCGCGGTCTGGTTCCGACCCTGCTGAACCAGCCGCTCTACCAGGGGCTGCTCTTCCTCACGCTGGTTCCCTCCACCATCCAGTCGTCGATCGCCTTCACCTCCATCGCCCGGGGCAACGTGCCCGCCGCGATCTGCGCGGGCTCCTTCTCCTCGCTGGTCGGCATCGTCCTCACCCCGTTGCTCGCGGCCGCCCTGCTGGGCAGCGACGGCGGCGGCTTCTCCGCGCACTCGCTGGTCACGATCGTGCTCCAGCTCCTCGTGCCGTTCGTCGCCGGGCAGCTGCTGCGGCCCTGGGTCGGCGCTTTCGTCACCCGGCACAAGAAGGTCCTCGGGCTGGTCGACCGCGGCTCGATCCTGCTCGTCGTCTACACCGCGTTCAGCGAGGGCATGGTGCGCGGCATCTGGCACCAGGTCAGCCCCGTGCGGCTGGGCGGGCTGCTCGCCGTCGAGGCCGTGCTGCTGGCCGTGATGCTCGCCTTGACCTGGTACGGCGCCAAGGCGCTGCGCTTCGGCCGGGCGGACCGCATCGCCATCCAGTTCGCCGGTTCCAAGAAGTCCCTGGCCTCCGGGCTGCCCATGGCGAGCGTGCTGTTCGGCGCCCACGCCTCCCTGGCCGTGCTGCCGCTCATGCTCTTCCACCAGATGCAGCTCATGGTCTGCGCGGTGATCGCCAAGCGCCGGGCGCACGATCCCGAGGCGGCTGAGGAACCCGCCGAGGCGACCCAGCCCGCGGCGCCACGGCCGACGGTCGGCACGGCGGCCCGCTCCCGTTGACACCGGCGCGCTCCCGTTGACACCGGAGCACTCCTGGCGACACCGGCGGGCTCCCCGGGAGGCCGGCGCGCTTCCGCTTCCGCGCCCGGGGAGGCCGGGGCGCTTCCGCGGGGACCGGGGCGTCGCCGGCCCGGCCGGAGCCAGGGCGAGGGCGGGCCCGCCGTCGCGCGGCCGGGCGGCCCTGATCCGCCGGTCGAGCGGCGGATCAGGGCCGCAGGACCACCTTGCCGAGGTTGCCGCGGGACTCGATGACCTCGTGCGCCTTCGCCGCGTCCGCCAGCGCGAACTCGGCGTGCACGACGGGCCGCACCGCGCCCCGCGCGAACAGCCGCCACAGTTCCCGCCGCCACCGCTCGTACCGCTCTGGCTCGTCACGGGCGATCCGCGCCATCTGGAAGCCGATCACCGACTTCGCGCCCACCAGCAGGTCGTACGCCTGGATGGTTCCGCCGCCCGAGCTGTACGCCACCAGTCGTCCGCCCGGAGCGAGTGCGGCGATCGCCGGGGTGAGGAGATCGCCGCCGACCCCGTCCAGGACGTGGTCGACCGGTTCCCCCCAGGCGTCGTCGCCGTAGCGGACCACCTCGTCGGCGCCCAGCGAACGGACGAAGTCCGCCTTGTCCGAGGAGGAGACCGCGCCCACCACGCGGGCGGCTCCCCGGATCCGGGCGAGCTGCACCGCGAGGTGGCCGACGCCGCCGGCCGCCGCCGTCACGAGTACCGCCGCATCGCGCTCGGGTCCGGCCGCGGCCAGCGCGCCGAGGGCGATGAGGCCGCTGCGGACCAGGGCGACCGCGTCCACGGCGCCGGCCTCGTCGGGCAGCGAAGAGGCCATCTCCTCGCGCAGCGGCGCGTAGTCGGCGTAGCCGTGCCCGAAGCACAGCCCGGTCACCCGGTCGCCGCTCCGGTAGCGGGTGACGCCCGCGCCCACGGCCACCACCTCACCGGCGATCTCCCCGCCCAGCGCGATGGGGTCGGCGGCCTCGGTGACCTTCCGGACGACGGGCAGGGTGACGCCGACGGCCTCGCAGCGCACCAGGAGCTCGCCGGGGCCCGGCTCGGGGACGGGCACCTCCTCCAGGAACAGCGGGCCGCCGGTGGACTCGTACCGGACGCGTCGCATCGCACCTCCAGAACTCACGGGGACTCATCGGGATCTCATGCCGAAGCCGGGGAGTCACCCGAACTCGTTGGGGCTCCCAATGAAATGGACGATAGCGACTTTCATTGGGAAGTCCAACGACTTTCTCGGTAGGCTGCCGTCATGGCCGAAGCCCCCCTCGCCGAGATCCGCTCCCTGCCCAGCTGGCTGCTCGGCCGGGCCGCCGCCCGTGGCCGGGCCCTGGTCGCCGAGGCGCTGGCCGCCGAGGGACAGAAGATGTGGCACCACGTGGTGCTCTCCGCCGTCCGTGACCTCGCCCCCGTCGCCCAGGCCGACCTCGGCCGCGGTGTCGAGCTCGACCCCAAGGACCTCGTCGGCGTCCTCAACGACCTTCAGTCCGCGGGTCTCGTCCTGCGTGAGCCCGACCCGAAGGACCGGCGCAAGAACGCCGTCTCCCTCACCCCCGAGGGCGGCCGGCTGCTGGCGCGCTGCGAGAAGGCGGCACGCGAGGCCAACGACGAACTGCTCGCGCCGCTGTCCCCGGCCGAACGGGGGCGGCTCACGGAACTGCTGGCCCGGGTCTCGGGCACGCGGGAGTAGCACCGCCGGCCGGCCCCGACCCCGGCCGGTCGCGGCTGCCCCCTCAGCCCCGATCGCCGCTCGGCCCCCGACCGACTGCCCTCAGCCCCGGGGCGACGCCGTCCGCAGCGCGATGCGGTCCTCACCCGCGTACACGTTCATGGAGGCGCCCCGCAGGAAGCCCACCAGGGTCAGACCGGTCTCCGCCGCCAGGTCCACGGCCAGTGAGGACGGCGCGGAGACCGCCGCGAGCACCGGAATGCCCGCCATCACGGCCTTCTGCGCCAGCTCGAAGGAGGCCCGGCCGGAGACCAGCAGGATCGTGCGGGACAGCGGCAGACCGCCGTTCTGCAGGGCCCGGCCGACCAGTTTGTCGACCGCGTTGTGCCGGCCCACGTCCTCCCGTATGTCCAGCAGCTCGCCGTCCTCGGAGAACAGGGCCGCCGCGTGCAGCCCGCCGGTCCGGTCGAAGACCCGCTGGGCCGCGCGCAGCCGATCGGGCAGGCCGGCGAGCAGCCCGGGCTCCACGCGCAGCGGCGGCGTGTCCGCGATCGGCCAGCGGGTCGTCGTGCGCACGGCGTCCAGACTGGCCTTGCCGCACAGACCGCAGGACGAGGTCGTGTAGACGTTGCGTTCGAGGGTGATGTCCGGGACGGTGACGCCCGGAGCGGTCCGCACGTCCACCACGTTGTAGGTGTTCGAGCCGTCCGCGGTCGCCCCCGCGCAGTAGACGATGTTCAGCAGGTCCGAGGTCGCGGCCAGCACGCCCTCGCTGACCAGGAATCCCGCGGCCAGCGCGAAGTCGTCGCCCGGGGTGCGCATGGTGATCGCGAGCGGCTTGCCGTTCAACCGGATCTCCAGTGGCTCCTCGGCGACGAGCGTGTCCGGCCGGGCGGAGACCGCGCCGTCCCGGATCCGGATGACCTTGCGTCGTTCCGTCACTCGTCCCATGTCGTGATCAGCCCCGGTTCTCGTACGCACTGGTGGCCGGAAAGGCCCTTTCCCGCAGAGATTGCCACGGGACACCCCGGCGTGGTGCCCCGAGGTGACCTCGACGGACCGGCCGCCCCGGACGCGTGGGGTGGCGGCGCCGCGGCGAACTCCGTCGCGGGCCCGCTCCTCGCGGTCCGCGGCCACGCCCGACCCGTCCCGGATACCCACCGGGCGCGTTCCGACTCAGGTCCCGACGGCGTCGGCCCCGCGGGACACCCGCGGGCACGGTCGCCGCGTCGCACGTGCGCGCCGAACCGGTCGCTGACCGAAGCCGACAAGCCGGCCCTCCGTTTCCTGTGGTTTCACCCGCAGTCCTACCCGCGGGTCACTGATCAGACTGGGGGCTCACGCCAGCCACGGCAACGAGGGGACCACCGATGAACGGCTCGCGCATCACCGCCGTCGGCCACTACCAGCCGGCCAAGGTGCTCACCAACGACGACCTGGCGGCCATGGTGGACACCAGCGACGAGTGGATCAGCAGCCGGGTGGGCATCCGGACCCGGCACATCGCCGGGCCCGACGAACCGGTCGACGAACTCGCCGCGCACGCCGCGGCCAAGGCGCTGGCGGCGGCCGGGCTCGCCCCCGCCGACATCGACCTGGTCCTGGTCGCCACCTCCACGGCCGTGGACCGCTCCCCGAACACCGCCGCACGCGTCGCGGCCCGCCTCGGCATCCCGTCACCGGCCGCGATGGACGTCAACGTGGTGTGCGCCGGCTTCACCCACGCCCTGGCCACGGCCGACCACACCGTACGGGCCGGGGCCGCGACGCGCGCCCTGGTCATCGGCGCCGACAAGATGTCCGACGTGACCGACTGGACGGACCGGACGACCTGTGTGCTCGTCGGGGACGGCGCGGGCGCCGCCGTGGTCGAGGCCTGCCGGCCGGGCGAGGAGGCCGGGATCGGGCCGGTGCTGTGGGGTTCGGTGCCCGAGATGGGACACGCGGTACGGATCGAGGGCACGCCCCCGAGGTTCGCGCAGGAGGGACAGAGCGTCTACCGGTGGGCCACCACCCAGCTTCCGCCGCTGGCCCGGCGCACCTGCGAGCGGGCGGGCATCGCGCCCGAGGAACTGGCCGCGGTCGTCCTGCACCAGGCGAACCTGCGGATCGTCGAACCGCTCGCCCTCAGGCTCGGCGCCGTCGACGCGGTGGTCGCCCGCGACGTCACCGAGTCCGGCAACACCTCGGCGGCCAGCATCCCCCTGGCCCTGTCCAAGCTGGTCGAGCGCGGCGAGGTGACCGCGGGCGACCCGGTGCTGCTGTTCGGCTTCGGCGGCAACCTCTCCTACGCCGGGCAGGTCGTGCGCTGCCCGTGACCGGCGGGCGGACGAAGATCCCTCCGTCCGTCCGGCGCACGACACCCCCGTCGCACAACCCCCACGGCGCGGGGCCCGCCGCGCCCCGGCACGGCGGGGGCTCGGCAGGACGGGCTCCGTCCGCGAGCCGGTGAGCGCGCCGACCGGTGCATTCCGGCCCGTGCGTCCCGCGCATCCCATGCATCCCGCGCATCCGGTGCACGCGGTGCATGCGCTGAATGAGGTGCGCGCGGCGCACACGGAGCGCTCCGGGCCGTCGTCCCCCGTCGCCCTCCCGTGGCCGGCAACGGTCGAGCGCGACGAGAAGTGACATCGCCGTCACACCCCGCGCCCGGCGCCGCCGGGCCGTGACTCCGCGGGTCCGTACGGGTGCGGACAGGGCGGATACGCAGGTGAAAGGCGCTCCGAAACCTTGGTATTGTTGTCCATGTCGCCGCGGGGAGAACCCGCGAAGCGGCAGACACCTGGTCCGGGTGGCGGAATGGCAGACGCGCTAGCTTGAGGTGCTAGTGCCCTTTATCGGGCGTGGGGGTTCAAGTCCCCCCTCGGACACTTTGGGAAAACCCCCGCTCAGCGGGGGTTTTCGCGTATGCGTGGCGCTGACCGCCGAGGCGGGTCGGGGCCCGGCCCGCACCGCGTCGACGGTGTGCCTCCGAACAACGACCGGTCCGGCGCCGCGGGTGGCGGACCGTGCGGCACCCCGGAACGCGACCGTGCGGACGGGCGCGGAACCTCCACATGTCGCAGGCGCGCCCATACCGGACGGACGGTCCCGTCACTTGGCGCACGGGCCCGGTGCCGGTCGGGCACAATACGGCTGTGCCCGAGGAGCAGCACGAGGCCACGCTGCTCACCGTCGCCCACCAGCTCGCGCACGGCCTGGCCACGGCACACCTCAACGGGCTGGTCCGCGGCGCGCTCACGCCCCGCTGCGTGCTGATCGCCGGACGCGACGTCCAGATCACCGGCTGGATGACGGCGTCGGTGCGCGGACTGGCCGACCGGCACCGCGCCCCGCACCGGCCGGCACCGCGCCCCGCACCGACCGGAGCCGCGCTACCGTGCCCCCGAGGCGTCGGACCCCGACCACCGGCCGACGCCGGCGACGGACGTCTGCGCCCCGGCCGCGTCCTCGTCGAGACGGCGACGGGCCGCCCGGTGACCGGCGACCCCCCCGACGTCCTGGATTCTTCGGTGCCGGGGCTGCGTCCCGGTCTTCGCGACAGTCTGCTGGCGTGCCTGACCCGTGATCCCGGCGGGAGATCGACCGCGCACGAACTGGCGCGCACCTTCGAGGCCCTCGCCGGTGAACCCGAGCAGAAGCGCTTGGCGGTGACCATCGGGCGGAACGCCGTGCGGGCCCCGGTGCGACTCGATCCGGAAAGCGGAGCGAGCGGCTGCCACGGGCCGCACCTGCTGTGCCGGGGCCGACGGTCCCGCACACGCAGGGACCTCCTGCACCGGGTCCTGGACCAGCTGATCCGGCGCGATCCCGAGGGCATGGCCTTCGTCCTCGCCGACTACAACCGCAGCAGCGGCCTCGACCGGTACGCGGACCACCAAGCCGCAGCCGCAGCGACGCCGTATCCGTGGCCGCGCCGCAGCCCCCGGGGGCGTCAGCCCCGGCCCACCGCGTCCACGAGCTGGGCCAGCGCGTCGGCGAGGGCGTCCAGGCCGGGGCCGGCCGGGCCGCCCGGTTCGCTCATGTACACGTCCCGGCGGATCTCGATCATCAGCGCGCTGACCCTCGGGTCCTTCCCGTAGTACTCCAGCGGTACGTACGTGCCCTGGAAGGGACTGTTGACGCCGGTGCCGCCGAAGTCCGCGAACGCCTTCTCCGCCTCGGCGAGGAGATCGGCCGGGGTGTGGAAGCCGTCGTGCCCCAGGCAGATCGGGGGACGCGGGCCGTCGCCGTGCAGTTCGTAGGGGAGCGGGGCGGTCGGGTACGAGTGCACGTCCACGATCACCGCCCGGCCCACGGCCGCCAGCCGTTCGCGGACCGCTTCGGTCATGGCGGCGGCGTACGGGTGGAAGTACCGCTCCACCAGCGGCCGTCCGTCGTGACCGGCCGGACGCAGCTCCTCCCGGTGCGTGGTCCGCGTGTACACCGCGCCCATGCCCACCGACAGCATCTCCTCCCGCTCGTCGGGGAACCGTTCGGGATCGACCACCAGCCGCGAGAGCCGGTTGACGAACCGCCACGGCGTGAGTGAGCCGCGGGCGGCGGCGGCCGACGCGATCCGAGCCGTGTGCGAGTCGGTGATGTGGTCCAGTTCGCGTTCGAGCGCGGCGTCGTCGAGGGTGATTGTCTCGCGCACGTCCGCCGGGATGGTCCGCGAGGAGTGCGGGACGTGGAGGACGACGGGGGAGTCGGGCGAACCCGGAAGGTACTCGAAGGCGGATGACACGTTGTTCATCTGGAATGTCCTTGTGGCGCGTTGAGGTGGGTCGTACGTCGGGAGGCAAGCGCGCCTCCCGCCCGGCTGACCGGACGGCGCCTCACACCGTCCGATCAGGTGCGCTGATCATAGGACATGTCCTGGCTGCCGCCGCTGCCGCCGCTGCCGCCGCTCCTGCCGCTCGCGGTCGGTACCGGTGGCCGAAGCGGCGGTTGGCGCCGCAAGCGCGGAACGGGACGGCCCGGATGCCCTGGTGCGCCGGTGCCAGGGCGAGTTCGGGGGAACACCGGGCGGCGGAGGCCCCGGGCGTCGCCCGTCAGACCTTCCGCCGGGCCGCCTTCCCGCCAGGGGAGTCCCCCGGCCGGACGGTCGTCGAGGTGGTGCGGCGGGCCGCCCGGGCGCAGGCGGCCGCCGCGGCGAGGAACACGGCCGGCACGGCGGCCGGAGCGGCGGCCGCCGACCGGCCCGCGCCGCCCGCCGCGCCGAGGACGGCGTGCGGGGGCAGGGCCGCGACGGACACGGCGGCGGCCGCACCGCACCCCACCATGACGGCGACGGCGACGGCGACCCGGGCGCGGCCCGGACCGGCCGGCGGCGGAACATGGCCCAGCCGTGCCCAGTGGCGCGCGGTCTCCCGCGCCTCGTGCCGGCGCCGTACGGCCGCGTACAGGCGCAGGACGGTCGTGGCGGCGCCACCGACGACCGCCGCGGTGAGCGGGGTCCACCACCCCTCGGCCACCAGCAGCAGCACCGCGAGGACGCCCGCGCCGGCCCAGCCGGTCACGCAGGCCGCCGCCGCGATACGCCGTGAGTCGGGCCGGTCGGCGCCGGCCCGCAGGTCGGCGAGGGCCGGCAGGTACCACACGCAGCCGGCGGCGGTGAGCGCCGCGGTCCCCAGCGCGGCGACGATGTGCGACACGGCCTACCTCGCCGCCGCTTCCACCACGGCGGTCCCGGCTTCGGCGTCCGCCGCGTCGGCCCCGGCGATCTCCGGATGGTGCAGGTCGAACGCCGGGGACTCGCTGCGGATCCGGGGCAGGGAGGCGAAGTTGTGCCGGGGCGGCGGACAGGACGTGGCCCACTCCAGCGAACGGCCGTACCCCCAGGGGTCGTCGGTGTTCACCGGCCGGCCGTACTTCGCGGTGCGCCACACGTTGTAGAAGAACGGCAGGACCGACAGGCCCAGCAGGAACGCGCCGATGGTGGACAGGGTGTTGAGGGTGGTGAAGCCGTCGGCCGCGAGGTAGTCGGCGTAGCGGCGCGGCATGCCCTCGGCGCCCAGCCAGTGCTGCACCAGGAAGGTGAGGTTGAAACCCACGGTGAGCGTCCAGAAGGTGATCCTGCCCAGCCGTTCGTCGAGCATCTTGCCGGTGAACTTCGGCCACCAGAAGTGGAATCCGGCGAACATCGCGTACACCACCGTGCCGAACACCGTGTAGTGGAAGTGCGCCACCACGAAGTACGAGTCGGAGACGTGGAAGTCCAGCGGCGGAGAGGCCAGGATCACGCCGGTCAGCCCGCCGAAGACGAACGTGACCAGGAAGCCCACGGTCCACAGCATCGGGGTCTCGAAGGAGAGGCTGCCTTTCCACATGGTGCCGATCCAGTTGAAGAACTTCACCCCGGTCGGTACGGCGATGAGGAAGGTCATGAAGGAGAAGAACGGCAGCAGCACGCCGCCGGTGACGTACATGTGGTGGGCCCACACGGTCACGGACAGTCCCGCGATGGCGATGGTCGCGCCGACCAGGCCCATGTAGCCGAACATCGGCTTGCGGGAGAAGACCGGGATCACCTCGGAGACGATCCCGAAGAAGGGCAGCGCCAGGATGTACACCTCCGGGTGCCCGAAGAACCAGAACAGGTGCTGCCAGAGCAGGGCGCCGCCGTTGGCCGCGTCGAAGATGTGGCTGCCGAACTTCCGGTCGCACTCCAGCGCGAAGAGCGCCGCCGCCAGCACGGGGAAGACGATCAGGACGAGCAGCGCGGTGAGCAGCACGTTCCACACGAAGATCGGCATGCGGAACATGGTCATGCCCGGCGCGCGCATGCAGATGATCGTGGTGATGAAGTTGACCGCTCCGAGGATGCTGCCGAAGCCGGAGAGCGCCACACCCATGATCCACATGTCGGCGCCGAGCCCCGGCGAGTGGACGGCGTCCGACAGCGGGGCGTAGAGGAACCAGCCGAAGTCGGCGGCCCCGTCCGGAGTGAGGAAGCCGAAGGCGGCGATCGACGAGCCGAACAGGAACAGCCAGAAGGCGAGCATGTTCAGCCGCGGGAAGGCGACGTCCGGGGCGCCGATCTGCAACGGCATGATCCAGTTAGCGAAGCCGGTGAACAGCGGCATCGCGAACATCAGCAGCATGATCGAGCCGTGCATCGTGAACGCCTGGTTGAACTGCTCGTTCGACATGATCTGCAGCCCGGGCCGGGCGAGTTCGGCACGCATCGCCAGCGCCATCACCCCACCGACGACGAAGAACACGAAGGCGGTGACGAGATACAGCGTCCCGATCCGCTTGTGGTCGGTGGTGGTCAGCCACTGCACCCAGGACGGCCGGCGGGAGGCGTGCCCTGTGCCCGCGGGCGGCGCCTCCCGCCCGCGGCCGGGCGCGACCTCGTCTCCCGGCCCCGCTGCTGTCGCCTGTTGTACCCGCACCTCGTCCACCGGACGGTGCCTCCCGCTCTGCTTGCTGCGACCTCGGAACGACGCGCCGGAGGAGCGCGGGCACGGGCGCGGACATCGGCACCGGCCCCGGCCCTTCCGGCCGCCGCCCAATGATCACCAGGGCGCCATGGAGTGCCGTAGGGCCGAGCAGCCCTCGGTTCGAGGGCCCGGTGGGCCTCGGGGCGGGGACCGACGGTCCTGTCTGCCGGTTCCCGGCAGCTTGACGCCCCTGGTTTCGCCGCGCCCGCCCCCTGGAAGGACCGGCCCCGGTCACTCATGCTGTCCCCATGGTCTTCACCAGCCATGCGGTGGTCGTCGAACCAGTGCCCTTCCCCTGGCTGGTCGACGCCCTCGCCGTGGTCCGCTCCGCGGCCGAGGAGAGCCGGGCGGAAGTTCGACGACTGGTGGGCCGCGGCGGACACCGGCCGTGCCCCGCCCTCCGCTCCGGCGTCGGCGCGTATCGACCACCGATGGGCGCGCGCCGAGGCACGTGCCGTGCCCCGACCTCGCGACCAGCCGCTACGCCGAGGCCTCCAGCAGGCGCCCAGTGGCCGATTCCTGCTGGAGTCCGCGCGCGTGCGGTGACGGAACTCGGCTTCCCCCGTCCGGGTACGGATACTCAGGGGCCAATTGAGTGATCGCGCGGATCCGGTACAGCGCACGCGCCCTATAGCGTCGGCCGCGGTGATCTCAACGCACACTGGGGAAGCTGGACGACAGTTCCGGGAGCACCCGGGCCACGGGGGAGGAGACCACGCATGGCGTGGGACGAGTGGGAGCAGCTGAAGCAGGACGCCGCCGACCGGCACACGACGCACATGCAGCTCAATCAGTATCCGGCCGGTGACGGTCCCGGCCCGTCGGTCAGCGGCGTCACCGGCGGCGTGAAGTCCACCCAACAGGCGTGGAACAAGGCGGCGGAGGGCGTCGACGGGCTCAGGACGAACGTGGGCAAGGCGCTGAGCCGCCTGGACGACGGGCAGAAGGGGCTCGGCGGGGACTCGGGATGCCTGTCCGCCGGCGCCCAGAAGGAGGTGTACGACTCCTGGGCCCGCTACGTCAAGAGCGTCGGCGAGCGCTGCGGCAGCGTCAAGGGGATCCTCGAACAGGTCGGACACGACCTGCTGATGACGGACGACTCCGTCAGGTCGGCGTTCGGCGTCATCAAGACCAAGTACGCCGACACACCCGCGGTCGGCGGCCAGGACGCCGGACGGTAGCGGCGGCCATGGACCTCGCGACACTCAAGCAGTTGGAGCCGTCCGAGTTCGAGGAGGCGGCCGACGGTTACCGCGCCACCAGCGACATGGCGAGCGCGGCCAAGGACCACCTCGACAATGTCGTCGTCGCGGGCATGCGCAAGTCCCTCAAGGGCCAGGCCCTCGAAGCGGCCCTCGGCGAACTGAAGGACCTCTCGGCCGACTTCCACTACACGCAGATCGAATGCGGACTGGTCAGTACGGCGCTGAGTGGCTTCGCCCACGACATCGACGCCGCTCGCAGAAGGCTCCTGTCCGCCCTGGACGACGCACAGGCCATGAAGTTGACGGTCAACGCGGACGGCAGCGTCACCTACCCGGAGGCGCCGGCGAAGGACGGCTCCGGGACGCCCGCCCAGGGCGGCACGGTCAGCGGGGCGACCGACCCGGCGGTGCAGGGCATCGCCCGCCAGTCCGCCCACTTCGACCCCAACCCCCACCACGCCGAGGCCCTCGACGTCGCCGACCGGATCACTGCCGCGCTGAGGGAGGCGACGGAGGCGGACTCCAAGTGGGCGCCGAGAATACGGGCGTTGAAGGCAGACGACGACCTCACTGTGTCCAACCAGGACCTCAAGGACGCGCAGTCGGACATGGCCGGCGTCCGCGACGCGGCCAAGAACTACCTGGATTCCATCGCCGCCCCTCCCCAGGACGGCAGCCCGCAGCAGAACGCCGACTGGTGGAAGGGGCTCAGCCCCGAGGAGCGGGAGGCCTACCTCTCGCTCCATCCGGACGTTGTCGGGCGGCTGGACGGGCTCCCGTCCGAGACCCGCGACGAGGCCAACCGCATCGTCCTCGACGAGAAGCAGGCCGAGTACCAGCTCCGGATCGACTCCATCCCGAAGCCGCCCGCCAACGAGTGGACGTGGATCAACGCGGGCGGATGGGCGTCCAAGGTGCACACCGACGAATGGATGGAGTGGGACAAGAAGTACGGCGACGAGTACCGGCACCTGGAGTCGTCGCTGAAGGGCATGAACGCCATCCGGACCCGGTTCGACCAGACGGGCGAGGGCGGGCTGCCCGAGGCGTACCTCCTCGCGTTCAGTCCGGAGGGCCACGGCCGGGCGGTCGTGGCCACCGGGAACCCCGACACCGCCCAGAACCAGGCGGTCTATGTGCCCGGCACGACGGCCAACCTCGGGAAGGTCGGCGGCGACATCGACCGGATGACCGAACTGTGGCGCCAGACGCAGCAAGCCACCCCGAACGCGTCCGTGTCCACCATCACCTGGCTCGGCTACGACGCCCCCCAGGACATCGTCAAGGACTCCCCGTTCGAGCACTACGCCTACGACGGGGCACCCGCCTACCGGCAGTTCATGGACGGCTTGGACGTCTCGCACAGTGGCGCCGGCGATGCGCACCGCACGGCCATCGGGCACTCCTACGGCACCACCCTCATCGGGGCGGCCGCCCAGACCGGGAACCTCAATGCGGACGACGTGATCTTCGCGGGCAGCCCGGGCGTCAAGGTCGGCTCGGCGGAGGAGATGGACGTTCCAAAGGGACATGTGTGGAACGAGGAGGCGGACGGGGACAAGGTCCCGGACATCGGTCGCTGGGGCCACGGCGGCAGCCAGTGGAAACTGGGCGGCGGCACATTCATCATCCCCAGCGACGACATCTTCGGGGCCCATCAGATGAACACGGACGCCGAGGGCAGCGGCCCGTCGGCGACCACCGGAGCGGAGGGCCACAGCCAGTACTGGAACAAGGGCTCGACGGCGCTGAAGAACCAGGCGCTGGTCGTGGTCGGCGAGTACGGCGACGTCACGGCTCCCCGGTAAAGCGCGCCCCGGCTCGTAGAGTCACACCCGAACCACCACGGACCTGCCGAACGACACTTAGGACCTGCATGCTCCGCGCACCGTTCACCACTCCTCATCGGCATCGCCTGGGCAGCGCCTCCTTCACCCTCGCTCTCGTACTCACCGGACTCCTCCTCAGCGGATGTGGCATGACGGACGACGACAACACCAAGCCCCCGACCGCCGGCGCCGGCACGTCGGACGACGCCGGCACGAAGATCCCCGACGCGGGCACCGCCTCGACCGACGACGCGGCCGCCAAGGTGAAGTCCGTCTCCAGCCAGATCTACGACTTCCTCGGCGTTCCCGGCAGTGCCTCAGAGCCCGGACCGGGTGTGAGGGCGTGCGAGGGCAGGGACCCCGACACGTATTTCCAGGTTTACCATCCCTGGAACTTCAAACCCGCCTCAGGCGCCGACGTCGACGTGGCCATGAAGAACCTGAAGGGGAAACTGTCCACGGGCGGCTGGGTGATCAAGAGGTCCTACCAGGACAACAGCGCCAACAAGAACCTCAACATCATCGCCGACAACGACGCCGCGAAGGCGAGCGTGTGGATCGTCGCCTACAGCAAGCGGACCACCCCGAGCATCGGCATCGAGGTCACCTCCGGCTGCTACCGGGCACCCGAGGGGGAGACGGTACGGCACTCCTGACAGCGCCCTGACCGACGGGCCGGAGCGACCCGGACGCGCCGGGCGGATCGAAGGCGACCCGGGCGTGCCCGGCGGGCAGGAGGCGGTCGGCGGGGCGTCTGCGTGCAAGTACCGGCGCGGGCCGGGTTCGGTCACGCACGGTTGTGACCTTCGGGCAGGGCGTCGCGGGCGGCACACTCGGCGGCACGTGGCCTTCGGCACACTATGCCCATTTTGGTCTAGTCGGTGTGTAAAAGTGGTGCGAAAGGTGGTTGCACTCCTCCGGTGGCCAGCTTCGAAGACTCACAGACCAAGGGCATGGGAGAAGCGTTTGATCACGGCACGTAAACGACACACCAGGTTGGCGGCCGCCGCCGGCGTACTCGGCGGTGTGCTCGCGGTCACGGCCCTCGGCGGTACCGCCATGGCTGCCACCGGGAACGACGGCGCCGGGAACCACGTGAAGGCGCAGGCTCCGGCGGATCAGGCCGCCGCCCAGGACGCGTCCGACGCCCAAATAAAGATCACGCCTGGGCAGGGCGCCCACAATGTCGGGGTCAATGCCCCGGTCAAGGTCACCGTCAGCGACGGCAAGCTCACCAAGGTGACCATGACCGCCGTCGCGACCGGCACCGTGCTTCCGGGCACCCTGTCCGCGGACGGCACCTCCTGGAAGCCGGACGGCGGGCTGGAGCGGGCCACCAAGTACCAGATCGCCGCGGAGGCCGCGGACGCCGAGGGCCGCTCCGCGGCCGAGAACGCCACGATCACCACGGTCTCCCCGGCCAACGACTTCATCGGGCACGTCTCCCCCCAGGACGGCTCGACCGTCGGCGTGGGCATGCCGGTGTCGGTCACCTTCGGCAAGGCGGTCGGCGACAAGGCCGCCGTGCAGTCGAAGATCCAGGTCAGCTCCAGCAGCGGTCAGCGAGTCGTCGGCCACTGGCTCAACGACGGCCGTCTCGACTTCCGCCCGCAGAGCTACTGGAAGCCCGGCTCCACCGTCACCGTCAAGCTCACCTCCCACGGCGTCCAGAAGACGGTCACGTTCAAGGTCGGCCGCAGCCAGATCAGCACGGTCGACGCCGGGACGAAGCAGATGACCGTCGTGCGGAACGGCAAGACGATCAAGACCATCCCGATCTCGTCCGGCAGCCCCGAGCACCCGACGTACAACGGTCAGATGGTCATCTCCGAGAAGTTCCAGCACATCCGCATGAACGCGGCGAGCGTCAACCTCACGGAGAAGGACGGCAAGCCCTCGTACAACATCGCGGCCGTACCCCACGCCATGCGCCTGACCGACTCGGGCACGTTCATCCACGGCAACTACTGGGGCGCCGACTCGGTCTTCGGCAAGGCCAACACCAGCCACGGCTGCGTGGGCCTGAAGGACGTCAGGGGCGGCAGCGACGGCAAGCAGCCGGCCGCCTGGTTCTTCGACCACTCGCTGATCGGCGACGTCGTGATCGTCAAGAACTCCGACGACAAGGCCAAGCTGGCCCCGGACAACGGCTTCAGCGACTGGAACATGCCGTGGAGCCAGTGGGTCGCGGGCAGCGCGACCGACTGACGCGAGGCCGCACTCCTCCGCGCACCCCTGAACGCGCGTCCCCTCCGCAAGGCGGCGGCCGGCACCATGCCGGCCGCCGCCTTGCGGCGTTGCACCGAGCAGTTCGCGCACATGCACGTCAAGGCATTTCAAGCGCTGTCACTTGCCCATGGGCGCCAGGCCTGTCAATCCGTCTGATCCCATGACTGGGCCGCCCTTCAGGCGTCAGACTGGACTTGAACGCCAATGGAGGTGCGGGTGACACATCGGACATGTGACGGATGGGTTCACAGCCTCAAGGCGCATACCCTGTGCTTCACCGGCAAGGTCGTCGTAGACGGCGAGTGGATGGTTCGCGAGGAGTGTGCCCGCAGGGCCAAGCAGCGGGGTGCAACGACCAGAACCGACTTCTCCAACGGCATCACCCTTGTCGTCCACGGCGATCTCGCGGGCAAGCAGGTCTCCGATACTCGGCGGAACTACAGCGGCACGTTGGTCGCGGCCGAGCGTGAGCGTGGACAGGGCCGTCACGTGCATGTGGTGGATGGACATGGCTTCGGAGATCTCATTCATGGCTTCTCCGCACCGTGCCTGAAGCTGCGGCACCCGCCGCAGGGCGGCGGCCCCGTGGTGGTTCCCGCACACGCTGCGTACGGTGTACTTGGCGCTCCCCTTCACATCCGCAAGAGCAGTCGGCATCAGCCGACCGAGCTCACCGTGGATCTCAGTTCGTTGGACGAGGGAACCGCGGCCCACGAGTCCACTGTCGGAGCGCTCATCGGACACTTGGCCCGCAGAGGTGTCGAGGTGCACTCACACGCACGCAACAGCCCGCGGTTCGACGCAGGCTGGGTGATCGGAAAAGACATTTTCGTCGGCGAGGTGAAGAGTCTGACTGGTACGAGTCAGGATCAGCAGATCCGCTTGGGCATCGGCCAGGTGCTCGACTACGCGCATCAGCTTCGGCTCGCGGTCTCCGGCCGGTCCGTACGGCCAGTCCTCGTACTGGAGAAGGTTCCGGCAGACGACAGGTGGATCTCACTGGCCCAGGAGGTGGGCATCCAGTTGACCTGGGCTCCGGCCTTCCACGGAGTCTGAGCCACTTCGAGTGCACCGGCACCCGATTGCCGGCAGAGTCCACGCGACACATGAGGGGGGACCCATGAAGGTCACCTATTTCTGCTTTGAAGGCACACCGGAGGAGTTGGACGCCTCCGAACTGGTTCACAAGCTCGTCCACCAGCAGTCCGCTACGGCCGACGCGGCTCGGCAGTCGCCTGTGGCGGCCGCCGATCTCCATAACGATGACGAGGCGGACTTCGCGCGGCTGATCGAGGGCGAGGTGCCAGGAGTCGCGGAGGAGGGACAGGACACCGTGAAGGCACAGCTCGCCTTCAACCCCGCTGCTCAGCAGTTCATCAAGTTCATGACGGTAGCCGGCTCCTGGGAGAGCGTCGGAGTCCACGGCATCAAGCGCCAGACATCGCAGGAGGGCGATCCACTCGACTACACCGGCTATCTCCGACTCCGTCGCAAGGGCAGCCAGTACGGCGGTTTCGCCTATGCCTTCCCCTCGACAGGCTTGATCAACCTTCGCCTTCAGCACAGCGACGAGATCGCGAAGCTGGCGTCGGACGCCTACGCACTCACCACAGGCCATCGTCAATACAGGATGAGCATTCAGATCCGCGACGAAGAAACGCTGAGGCAGGCGCTCGCCCTGGCCGAACTCGCTTACAGCGCCACATGACGGTCGACTGGTCGGTCGTGCCACGGCCATAGACTTTTAGGGCAACTTACCACTTCAAGCCGATATGCCCCTATGGGGTGGAATTCTGAGTCCGGTCATACAGAGGTATGTCCTATAGTCCTGTCCTTCACGAAGTCTTCCCACGTAGCAGGCAGCCATTAGGATCTCTGACAGGCCCGTATCCGGGGAACGACGGGCCTCGAGGGAACGAACGACTGGGGACAGGCATGCGGGAAGGCCGGTGGGTCACGGTCACCGAGTCCGAGTTCGAGCACGAACGCCGCGGCCTGGAGGCGATCCGGGAGAAACTGCCGGACTCCGACCCCTGGCGTGCCTGGTCGAACTTCACCTTCACCGCGAACACCGGCCACGTCCGCGAGGTCGATCTGCTGGTCGTCGCCCCCGGCGGCCTCTGCATGATCGAACTCAAGGACTGGCACGGCTCGGTCACCTCCGAGAACGGAACCTGGGTGCAGACCACGCCCAGTGGTTACCGCCGCACGCACGGCAACCCGCTGCACCTGGTCAACCGCAAGGCCAAGGAGCTGGCCGGGCTGCTCGCCCAGGCCGGCGCCAAGCGGGTCTGGGTCGCCGAGGCGGTCTGCTTCACCGACAACAGCCTCCGCGTACGGCTGCCCGCCCACGACCAGAACGGCGTCTACACGGTCGGCGAGCTGGTCGACATGCTCAAGCAGCCCCCGTCCGACGAGCGGCGTCGCGTCACCGCGGTCGGCTCGCGCGAGGTCGCGGCGGCCCTGAAGGGCATCGGCATCCGCAAGAGCGACGCACAGTACAAGGTCGGCCCCTACGAGCTGAAGCGGAAGGCCTTCGATTCCGGCCCCACCTGGGCCGACTACCTTGCCGACCACAGCGACCTGCCCGAGGCCGCGCGCGTGCGCATCTACCTCAGCGAGCGCGGCTCCGACGCCTCCCTGCGCCAGTCCGTCGAGAACGCCGCCCGGCGCGAGGCCGCGGTGCTGGGCCGCTTCAAGCACCCGGGCGTCGTCCAGCTCAAGCAGTACTTCCCCTCCGGGCACGCCGCCGGTCCCGCGCTGATCTTCGACTACCACCCGGCCACCTTGAAGCTGGACGAGTACCTGGTCCAGTACGGCGAGAAGCTGGACATCCTCGGCCGGATGGCACTGGTGCGCCAGCTCGCCGAGACGATGCGCTCAGCGCACGCCAGCCGCATCCACCACCGCGCGCTCGCCGCCCGCTCCGTCCACGTCGTCCCCCGGCCGCGCGGCCGGAAGGGACAGGCGGTCGGGGAGGAGGCCGCCTGGCTCACCCCGCAGCTGCAGATCTCCGACTGGCAGATCGCCACCCAGCGCAGCGGCGACTCCTCGCAGGGCCAGGGCATGACCCGGTTCGCGCCGACCGCCCTGTCCGCCATGCACCTGTCCGACGACGCCGACGCCTATCTCGCGCCGGAACTCACCGCCCTCCACCCCGACCCCGTCTACCTCGACGTCTACGGGCTCGGCGTCCTCACCTACCTGCTGGTCACCGGCAAGGCCCCGGCCGCCAGCCAGGCCGAGCTGCTCGCCCGCCTGGAGGCGGGCGAGGGCCTGCGCCCCAGCTCCCTGGTGGACGGCCTGTCCGAGGACGTGGACGAGCTGGTGCAGGCCGCCACCGCCTACCGGCCCGGCCAGCGCCTCTCCAGCGTCGACGAGTTCCTGGAGCTGCTGGAGATCGTCGAGGACTCCCTCACCGCCCCCGCCGCCGCCCTCGAAGGGCAGGCCGAGGACGAGGCCGGGACGACCGTCGACAAGGACCCGCTGGAGGCCGTCGCCGGCGACGTGTTCGCCGGCCGGTGGGAGATCCGCCGCCGTCTCGGCACCGGATCCACCAGCCGCGCCTTCCTCGTCCGCGACCTGGAGGCGGAGACCCGCAGGACGCGCCCGCTGGCCGTGCTGAAGGTCGCCCTGTCCGACAGCCGCGGCGAGATCCTCGTCCGCGAGGCCGAGGCGATGCGCCGCCTGCGCCCCCACTCCGGCATCATCCGCCTCGTCGAGCCCGAGCCGCTGCAGATCGGCGGCCGCACCGTCCTGGCGCTGGAGTACGTCGGCGACGAGCGCGAGGACGGCGGCCAGGCCGCCGAGGGCACGGCCCGCCCGCGCCGCCGCGAGGAGACCGTCGCCCGCCAGCTCCGCGAGCACGGCCGCCTCCAGGTCGACCAGTTGGAGGCGTACGGCGACTACCTCTTCGGCGCCGTCGACTTTCTGGAGGGCGAGGGCGTCTGGCACCGCGACATCAAGCCCGACAACATCGCCGTCCGGGTCCGCCCCAACCGCACCCGCGAGCTGGTCCTCATCGACTTCTCGCTGGCCGGCTACCCGGCGAAGAACACCGACGCGGGCACCGAGGGCTACCTGGACCCCTTCGTCGACGTCATCACCCGCGGCTCCTACGACTCGCACGCCGAGCGGTACGCCGTCGCCGTCACCCTGCACCAGATGGCCTCCGGCGAGCTGCCTAAGTGGGGCGACGGCAGCGTCCTGCCGCGCATGACCGACCACAAGGAGTGGCCGCACCCCACCATCGCGGCCGAGGCCTTCGACCCGGCCGTGCGGGACGGGCTCGTCGCCTTCTTCGAGAAGGCCCTGCACCGCGACGCGGGCAAGCGGTTCCCCGAGCTGAAGCCGATGCGGGACGCCTGGCGCAAGGTCTTCCTGGACGCCTCGCAGACCGTCCCCTCCAGCCACCGCGCCCGCCCCGCGGCCCCCGCCGAGGGGACCGCACCCGCCGAGGGCGCCGCCGCGGCCATCGCGGACGCCGAGCCGGAGAGCGCCGAGCAGCAGCGCGACCGCCTCGCCGCCGAGGTCACCCGCGACACCCCGCTCACCGTCTCCGGCCTCACGACCACCGCGCAGTCCTTCCTCTACGGCCTCGGCCTCACGACGGTCGGCGAACTCCTCGACTACAGCCGCCGCAAGCTCGTCAACGCCCCCGGCCTCGGCGCCAAGACCCGCAACGAGGTCCAGCAGCGTCAGCGCGAATGGGGCGAGCGGCTGCGCGAGATCCCCGTCTCCCCGCTCACGCCGAAGGGCCGGGCGGAGGCGAAGGAGGAGCTGGAGCAGCTCACCGCCGCCGAGTCCGCCCTCGTCGGCCGGCTCGCGACAAGCGAGTCGGCGGGCGCGCTGTCCGCGCGCACCCTGCGCTCGGTCAGCCTCGACACCCTCGCCACCGTCTTCGTGCCGGCCGTCAACAACAACGGCTCCAACCGCAACAAGGCGGAGATGGTGCGGCTGCTGCTGCGCCTGCCCGACGAGCACGGCGTCCTGCCCGGCATCGGCGTCTGGCCGAAGCAGAAGGACGTCGCCGACGCGCTCGGCCTCAGCCACGGCCGCATCCCGCAGATACTCAAGGAGGAGCGCAGGCGCTGGAAGGCGGAGCCCGCCGTCCAGGCACTGCGGGACGAGATCATCGACCTGCTCGTCGGCATGGGGCGCGTCGCCTCCGCCGTGGAGATCGCCGACGCCCTCGCCGTAAGGCGCGGCACGCACCTCGCCGGACGCGAGCAGCGGCGCGCGATGGCCCTGGCGGCGGTACGGGCCGTCGTCGAGATCGAGCAACTCGTGCCGCAGGAAGCCGAGTTCCAGCACCAGCCCAACCGCAAGGCGACCGACGAGTCGCTGGGCGCCGGCCTGCTCGCCCTCGACGTCCGCGAGAACGACGCCCCGGACACCCCGACCGCGCCCGGTCTGCTCGACTACGCGACCCGCCTCGGCAAGACCGCCGGCCGGCTGGCCGAGCTGGACACCCTGCCGACGGCCGCGACCGTCCTGGCCGAACTGGGCGCGCTGACGGTCCCGCCCGGCGCGATCGACTGGGACGAGCGGCGCATGGTGGAGCTGGCCGCCGCCGCGTCGCTGAACGCCGCCGCCACTCCGCGCCTGGAGATCTACCCGCGCGACCTGCCGCTCGTCCGGGCGCTGCGTCTCACCCAGGCCGGTCTCGTCCGCTGGATCCCGGGCGTACCGGAGGGCCGGCAGCCCGGCCTGACCGGCGAGGACGTGCACGAGCGGGTCCGCTCCCGCTTCCCCGAGCTGGTCGTCCCGGACGGCCGCGGCGGCACGACCCACGAACTGCCGACCGCCGGCCCGCTCACCAAGGCGCTGCGCGACGCCGGCTTCGAGCTGTCGCTGAGCATGCGCGAGGACACCGGCACGCTGCGCTACCTGCCCACGCGGGTGGACGAGGCCTCCAGCTACCTCACGACGGGCGCGGGGCGGCAGTCGACGCGCACGGGCGCGGTGACCCGGTACGCGGACGACCCGCAGCTCGCGGGCGCGGTGCGCGCGGAGGAACGCCTCCTCGCCTCGGCCCGCCGGGACGGGTACCGGGTGCTGACCGTACGGCAGCAGCTCGTGCGGGACGCGGTTCGCGAACTGGGCGCCGAACGGCTGGGCGCGCAGGTGGTGTCGGTGACCGAGCTGTTCCTGGAAGCCCTGCACGGGCAGGTCACTCCGGGCGCCAAGCCGACCTGGGAGACCCTGCTCAAGGCGGACGCCGCCGAGCCGGGCTCGAAGGGCGCGGTGCGGTTCGCCGAGTACGCGCGCACGGCCTGGGGCTCGGTCGAGCCCCGGATCGCCGAGCTGCTGGGCGCCGGCGGTAGTGGCGGTGCGGGCCCGGTCCTGCTGACGGAGGCCGGGGTGTTCGCCCGGTACGACGCGATGGGCGTCCTGCACCGGCTGGCGTCGGCGGCCCGGCGGGGCGGGCGGGGGCTGTGGCTCCTGGTCCCGCAGAGCGACCCGTCGCGCGAGCCGAGGCTCGGGCAGGTGGCCGTGCCGTACCAGGCCGGCCTGGGGGAGTGGATCCAGCTTCCGGACACGTGGGTGGGCAACGCCCATCGCGGGTCCGGCGAGGTTGTGGCGAGTGGTGTCGAGGGAGACGCGAAGTGATCGACCGCAAGGCTCTGTTGGACGACCTGAAGCAGCAGGTCAAGGCGGTCGAGGCCGACCTGGGCAAGCAGGTGAGGGCGCTCGGTGAGGTCGGCGCGCGGCTGCGGGCCGAGTACGACAAGGCGCGCAAGCTGGGGCGTACGGCGGCGACGTGGACCTCGTGGCTGGACGAGCGGGTCACGCAGGTCGCGGTGGCGTGGGTGCTGGGCTCCGTCTTCGTGCGGTTCTGCGAGGACAACCGGCTGATCCCCGAGCCGTACCTGACGGGACCGGACGGCGACCGGCGCGAGCTGGCGGAGTCGCGGTACGACGCGTACGTGGAGTCGGACGACAACCCGACCTACCGGGGGTGGCTGGAGAAGGCGTTCGACGAACTGGGCCAGGGCCAGGCGGGCCGGCTGCTCTTCGACAAGCGGCACAACCCGCTGTACCAGATCCCGCTCTCGCACGACGGTGCGCGCGAGCTGGTCGAGTTCTGGCGCGGGCGGGACGAGGCGGGCGTCCTCGTCCACGACTTCACCGACCCGCTGAACGAGGACGGCACGGAGGGCTGGGACACGCGGTTCCTGGGCGACCTGTACCAGGACCTGAGCGAGGCCGCCCGGAAGACCTACGCGCTGCTCCAGACGCCGGAGTTCGTGGAGGAGTTCATTCTCGACCGGACGATGAACCCGGCGGTGCGGGAGTTCGGGTACGAGGAACTGAAGATGATCGACCCTACGTGTGGGTCGGGGCACTTCGTGCTGGGCGCGTTTCGGCGGCTGGTGCGGTTGTGGGGGGAGGGGCAGCCGGGGCGCGATGTGCACGAGCGGGTGCGGGCTGCGCTGGACTCGGTGCACGGGGTGGACATCAACCCGTTCGCGGTGGCTATTGCTCGGTTCCGGTTGTTGATTGCTGCGATAGCGGCCAGTGGAATCAGCAGCATGGCTGAGGCTGAGAAATATGAGTGGCCGATTCACCTTGCGGTAGGCGACTCGCTGATCAAGCACCGGTACCGACAGGGGAACCTGTTCGACGGATCTGAAGTCGCAGGGACAGACGAACTCGCGGATTTCAAATACGAGACCGAGGATGTGCACGAACATCCAGAAATTCTGCGGTCGGGGCGATATGATGTAGTGGTAGGAAATCCGCCGTACATTACGGTGAAAGACAAGGAGCTCAATAAGCTCTATCGGGATCTGTATGACGCGTGCAGTGGAAAATATGCACTGTCGGTTCCGTTCGCTCAGCGATTTTTTGAGTTGGCAAAGCGGGGGAACTCGGGTGATCGTGGTTACGGATTGGTTGGGCAGATCACCGCGAACTCCTTTATGAAGCGCGAGTTCGGTGCAAAACTGATCGAAAGTTACTTTGCGCATGAGGTAGAGCTCACTGAGGTGATCGACACGTCCGGGGCGTATATCCCAGGTCATGGGACGCCGACCGTGGTCTTGGTTGGCAAGCGACGTGAGGGAAGCCGACGCTCAACGACCATTCGTACCGTTCGCAGTGTGCTGGGGGAGCCCGGTGTGCCGGAGAATGCTGCGGATGGTCTCGTCTGGCGGGCAATCGTCGATCAGATCGACACTCCTGGGTCGATTAGCCAGTGGGTGTCAGTTAACGACATGGAGCGGACTCGGTACTTCGGTGAGCACCCATGGGTACTTACCGCAGGTGGCCGGGAAATGCTTGAACAGCTTGAAGTGTCAGCATCCAAGAAGCTCAAGGAGATCGTAGAGCCGATTGGATTCTCTGTTATTACAGGAGATGACGACCAGTTCGTTTATCCACGACCGCTTGCTCGCTGGATTCCCAGTCATGATGTGAATCTTCGGCCGTTCTTGGTTGGTGACCGAATTCGTGATTGGGGAAGCTTTCCTGGCGCTGATGCGATCTATCCCCTAGGGGCTTCACCTGACGGGCGTCGCGCACTCGAAGAGCGGCATCTATGGACGCGGCGACAAATGCTTCGCACGGGCCTCATGTTCTCGAAGACCAAGGAGCAGCGTGGCATTCCTTGGTCCGACTACACGTTCCATAAAGCGGACCGGATTGAAGCGCCGCACCTAATTGCTTTTTCGTTCATGGCTACTCACAATCACTTTGTGCTAGAGCGTAGTGGGAATGTACTTAACCACTCGGCTCCGGTTGTCAAGTTGCGTGAGGGGGGTGCAGAACAGGATTACCTGGGATTGCTCGGGCTACTCAACAGCTCCACTGCCGGATTCTGGCTCAAGCAGGTGAGTCACAACAAAGGCAGTACGGTTGACTCCAAAGGTGCCCGGCAGTCCACGGTTCCGTTCGAGGACTTCTATGAGTTCACCGGAACCAAATTGCAAGAGTTCCCGCTTCCTGCGGAACATCCGACCGGTCATGCTGCTGTCCTGGACGCTCTTGCCGGGCGCTTGGCTACGGTCAGCCCTGCAACTGTCGTTGCTAAGGCCAGCCCCACGGGTGATGTGCTGCGTAACGCCAAGGCATGCTGGGAGTCGACTCGTGCTCGCATGATTGCTTTGCAGGAAGAATTGGACTGGCAGGTCTACTCTCTCTACAACCTCCACACGGAAGACCTGCGTCTCTCCGAGAATCCTGACGACCCTCAGATTCCCGAACTTTCCCTTAGCGAGCGTGCCTTCGAAATTGCTCTCGCCCGCCGCGTAGTTGCCGGTGAGGCCAGTGACGATTGGTTCAAGCGGCACAACTCCACGCCCATCACAGAGATCCCCGCCCACTGGCCTGCCTCCTACCGGCAGGTCGTCCAGAAGCGAATCGACGCCATCGAGTCGAACCGGGCCATCGGCATGATCGAGCGGCCCGAGTACAAGCGCCGCTGGGCCACCGAAGGCTGGGACGCGCTCCAGGAGAAGGCCCTGCGCTCCTGGCTGCTCGACCGGATGGAGAGCCGCGACCTCTGGTTCGACGAGAACGCGCAGCCGACCATCCTTACCCTGGCCCGCCTCACCGACGCGCTTTCGCGCGACGAGGACTTCGTCTCCGTGGCCAAGCTCTATGCGCCCCGCAAGGAACTCGCGAAGGTCGTCGCCGAACTGATCACCGATGAGCACGTGCCGTTCCTCTCCGCCCTGCGTTACAAGCCCTCCGGGCTGAAGAAGCGCGCAGACTGGGAAGAGGTCTGGGACCTCCAGCGCAAGGAGGACGCCGCTCCCGACGAGCCGGCCAAGCGGAAGATCCGGGACTCCATCCCCGTGCCGCCGAAGTACACCTCGGCCGACTTCCTGCGCCCCTCCTACTGGAAGGCGCGCGGCAAGCTGGACGTGCCCAAGGAGCGGTTCATCTCCTACGGGCAGACCAACGCCGCCACCCCCGAGCTGTACGGCTGGGCCGGCTGGGACCACCGGGAGCAGGCGCAGGCACTGGCGACCTACTTCACCAACACCGCACTGTCCACCGAGGAGATCACCCCGTTCCTCGCCGGCCTGCTGGAACTCCAGCCCTGGCTGTCCCAGTGGCACAACGAGTTCGACATGCTCTACAGCGGCTCCCCGGCGGACTTCTTCGCCGGTTACCGCCAGACGCAGCAGGGCGAGCACGGACTCACCGACGACGACCTCCGCAACTGGCGTCCCCCGGCCGCGACCCGAGGTCGTCGCGCAGCAGCGAAGAAGTAGCCAGAAGCAGATCGACATCCGTCGGTTGAGGGGCCACCCGGTGCGTGAGCGGGTGGCCCTTTGCCTGCGCGTGCAGCTCCGCCCACACGGTCTTGCCCGGGGCTGCTGGGCGAGGACTGACGCCCCAGTCGTCCGCGAGGGCGGCGACCAGAAGGAGGCCCCGGCCGGATTCGGAAAGCGAGTCGGTCGCCGGGGGGCTGGCCGGAGGTTGTTTCTCGGTGCGGGTGTCGGTCACCTCGATACGGAAGGTGCCGTCGGCCAGAGTGAGTTGGACGTGGAAGTCCCGGCCGGGGACGTGGCCGTGGCGTACGGCGTTGGCGGTGAGTTCCGCCGTGATGAGGGTGAGCGTCTCGTTGACCGGGGTCGTGTAGGGGTGGCCCCAGTCGTCCAGGCGGTGCGAGACGAGTCGGCGGGCGAGGCGGGCACCGCGCGGGGTCGAGGTGAAGCGCATGGTGAACTCGCGTTCGAGTGTGGGGTGCTGCGGCATATGCCCGTTCGGGGGAGTTGCTGACTTCATGGAGTCAACCGTGGCGGACTCTGCGTAGCGTTGACCAGGAGCGATGAGCTGACGGGTGCGGGCTGTACACGCGGGCGGTGCGCTTGTACGTGATGTCGAGCGTGACCGGTTCCCGGGCTCCGAGTTGGCTGACTGGGCGGCTGTACGAGAGGAGCTACGGCGTGGACGACGAGGTTCAGCAGCCGGAGTACGAGGTCGGGACGGGCATGCTGTGCGTGTTTGGGCGGCAGTTGAAGCTGTTCCGGGAACGGGCGGGGATGGACCGCGCGAGGCTCGGGTCGCTGACGGGTTACTCGGCCTCGACGATCGCCTCGTTCGAGCAGGGGAGACGTATCCCGCCGCCGAGGTTCATCGACCAGGCGGACGAAGTGCTCCAGGCGGGTGGGGTGTTGAGTGCGAGCAAGGAAGAGGTGGCTCGGGCTCAGTATCCGGCGTTCTTTCGGGACGCGGCCAAGTTGGAGGCCGAAGCGGTTGAGCTTCACGTATATGCCAACCAGGCGGTGCCTGGACTATTGCAGACGGAAGAGTACGCGCGGGCGGTGTTCATCAACTGGCGCCCTCTACTGCATGAGGACGTGGTCGAGCAGAGGGTGACAGCGCGCTTGGCCCGGCAGGAAATCTTCTGCCGCACGCAGTTGCCCACCCTCAGCTTCGTTATCGAGGAGTCGGTACTGCGTAGACCACTGGCCGGGTGGAACGTCATGCGAGGGCAGTTGGAGCAGATCCTGCTCAACGGACAGCGGCGTAACGTGGAGATCCAGGTGATGCCGACTGAGCGGGACGAGCACGCCGGACTGGCTGGTCCGTTCACCTTGATCGAGACGAAGGAAGGGCGGAGGATCGCGTACGTGGAGGCTCAGCAGGACAGCCGCCTCTACACGGCGCGGAAGCCAGTCCGGGAGATCGAGGAGCAGTACGGACTCCTTCGGGCCCAAGCACTCACTCCGCGCGAGTCGCTGGCCTTCGTCGAGAAGTTGCTTGGAGAGAGATGAACGTCGAACAGCTAGTACCTGAGTCGGCCTGGTTCAAGAGCAGCTACAGCAGCGGGGCTGGCGGCGAATGCGTAGAGGTAGCCGCCACCCCCGCCAGGGTCCATGTCCGCGACTCGAAGGACACGACCCGCGCCGTACTGGCCGTGGACCCCACGACTTGGACCGAGTTCGTCGCCTTCGCGGCACTCTGAACCGAGCGGGGCCCTCGGCGAGCGCACCGCTTGCCGAGGGCCCCGCGCCCGTCCGCTCCCGCAACATCTTCAGCCTTGAGTCGCCCGCCCTCGAACTCAGCCCAGGCCCCCACTCTTTGCTCACCTTGACAGAACTTTGCCACTCCTTGAACGGGATCGCGAGGGCGAACCGACTCGGTGAACTACCGTCTTCGGGCCGGTCAGCCGACTCAGGGGGAGCAGAAGACGCCATGGGCGACCACAGCGACGGCAAGGTACTCGACATCAAGATCGCCGATCTGAAGGCGACAGCCCCGCAGTTCCACACGCACAGCTCCGACCTGGCCAAGGCGCTGACCAAGCTCAAGACCGCTCTGGCGGCGGCCGGCTCGCCGTGGGGTGACGACGAACAGGGACGGAAGTTCCACGAGTCCTACGGCCCGCACGTCAAGAGGATGGAGACCGCCGCCGGGATTCTCGCGCTCGGCCTGGCCAGCATCGAAGCGGCCATGACCGACATGGCCGACGGTCACATCGACAACGAACTGCTGGTCCGCTCGATGTTCAGCAAGATCCAGCCCGCCCCGCACGACGGCAAGGGGAACACGCGGTGAGCGCGGCCGACAAGGCCAAGGAGATCGTCCAGGACCTGACCGGCATGTGGTGGCCGGATGCCGACGAAGGGGGGCTGCGCGACGCGGCCAAGGCCTGGCGGGCCTTCGCCGACGACCTCGAAGACGTGACCGTCGCCGCGAACAAGTCGGCGCGCGGCATCATCGAGCACAACAAGGGCGAGGCGATATCCGCCTTCGACGACCCGTTCTGGCGCCGCTACTACTACGACGGCCACGGCTGGCTCCAGGACATGATCGACGGCGCCCGCGACATGGCCAAGGCCCTCGACCAGTACGCCGACGTCGTCCACAAGGCCGTCAAGCACCTGGAACACGAGCTGGAGATCGTCGGCGCCACCATCGTCGCCGGCACCGCCCTCGCGGTCTTCACGTTCGGCATCTCCGAGGGCGCCGCGGCAGCCGCCACCGCCTCGATCCTGGAGCTGTCCGCCACGCTCGGCGTCACCGTGTCCACCGAGATCGCCACCATCGCCGGCACCACCCTGGCCACGGCCGCCATCGGTGGACTCGAGTCGATCACCGTCGACCTCGCCGTCACCCAGCCCGTCGCCATCGCCACCGGCGAGAGCAAGGGCCTCAGCCTCGACGAGGTGAGCGACTCCGCCCGCTACGGCATGGAGTTCGGCGGCGCCTTCGGGGCGGGTGGGAGCACAGCCCGCGTCGTCGCCGAGAACGGCGGCATGGAAAGCCTGTTCAACGGCTTCCGGCTGAACAGCGCGGCCCTCGACGAGATGGGCAAGTCCCGTACGTGGAAGCTGATCCAGTCCCCCGACTCGAAGATTCCCGCTCCTCCGGCGCGGGCCGGCGACTACGAGCTGGTCTCGGGCGACCCGGTCTACTTCGGCAAGAACACCACCACGGTGGGCTACGACGAGCGCACCCTGAACAACCTGCAACGGGTCGCCCGTGTCCCCGGCGTACACGACGTGGTCGTCCACGGCACGGACGAGGGGGTCTTCGTCCCCGGCCGCGTCAACGCCGCGGGAAAGACCCTCACGGACTTCGAAGTGCACCCCAACCACATCGCGGACGCGATCCGCAGCAACCCCGACTACCACGGTGAACCGGTGCGCCTCATCTCCTGCTACTCCGGCGCCGACGCGAGACCGCCCGAGCTGCCCCTCGCGCAGTCCGTCGCCAACGAGCTCGGCGTGCCCGTGACGGCGCCCACGAGCAAGGTGGGCACGTCCCCCCAGCTCGGCCTCAACCAGACGCCCACCATCGGCGACAATGGCTACTGGCGCACCTACCTGCCCATGGCCCACTAGGGCAGGCTCACAGGAGTGGAAATGATCAAGCGAGCGGGCTTCTACCGGGAGATCGGCGGCCGGGCCACCACGGCGGACGATGCGCCGTCGCTGCGAGACGCCGTACAGGACAGTGGGCCCTGGGACGAGGACCGTGTCCTCGCCTACCTGGAATCGGGCCTGGAGATCTACTCCACGATGGGCGCCGAGCGCGACGTCCTCACGGGCGAGGAGTGGATCGCCGGCTCCGGATCCCTGATGACGGACGGCACCTGGCTCTGGCCCGTCGATCTCACGCACTACGTACGGCGTCACCACGCGGCCCTGCCGCAGGAGTTCCTGGACCACATCCGGGCCAACGACTACACGGTCCCCGCCGTGCCCGACGAGCAGGCCAGGCGCGTCTTCTGGGAGGAGTTCCCGGACACCGCCCCCGCCGCGGCCCCGCCCAAGGCCGCCGGCTTCTTCACCTGGTACGTGCCGAAGCTGGACGGCGCGCGCGCCCATCAGCTCCTCACGTACCTGGAGACCGCCGGGCTCTTCGCCGTGCACCCGCTGACCAACGCCCTCTTCGGATTCCGCGAGACGCCGGCCGGACACCGGGAGCCGCTGATGGGTGAGGGCGCCGCCCTGGCCGCCGCCCTGGCCGACGACCGGTACTCGACGATCGAGTTCACCTGCTGGAAGGGCTACGACCAGTCCCTGACCGGCATCGTGCGACGCACGGACGAGACGACGCAGGGCATCACGCTGCGCCTCACCGACGTCCCCGCGCCCGACCGTGAGGAGGCGGTCGCGGCACTGGTGCGCACGCTCGATCAGGGCGCGGCCGACTGCCGCGGATTCGTCATCGACCGAGCCGGCGTTTCGGCTGCCCAGGACTGGGACCGCATCCTCGTCGGCGACGGAGGGCACTTCACCGTGTGGCCCGACACCGTCGGCATCCTCCGGGACCGCGTGGGCGACCACCCCGAGCTGGCCGACAGCAAGCCGACTGCTTACGGCCCGCTCGACGTCTTCCACCGCCCGTGAACCGTCCGCCGACAGGACCCGCTCGGCGCCTCGCTCTGTGCCCCTTGGTACTCCTTCCACGTCACGTCGAAGCGCACGGAGCCGGCGCCGGCACTCAGGCCCACCCACGTGTCACCGGCCGAGCAGACCATCGCCCCCTCAAGTCCTGGTAGCTGCTGCGCGAACTGCGGTGCTCGACCACCCGGATCACCAGCCTCGTCCAGGCCGCCCTCACCCTTCATCCGGCCGGCTCGGAGCGAGGATGGAAAGCGCTCGGTGCATGCCGGCCCTTGGAGCGCGGAGCTCCTGTAAGTTCCTGCCATGAAGCAGGGTAAAGAGGTCGAGAACCCCGAGTCGCGTTTCTTCACGGTGCTGTTGGCGGCGGCGAAGCTTCCGGGCGTGCGTATCCACAGGGAGGCGTACCTCCGAAGCGCGCTGGCTCGCCACTGCTCCGAGGAGGAGATCCGACGAGCTGTAGAAGAGACTCCCGCCGCGGCGGGCATCACCGTCGAGCTCCTCGACAAGGTCGCCAACGACTCCATCCGCTACGAGACCGCCAAAGTCAGCGCTCTCTCGGCCGCCGCCGGGATACCCGGCATCCTCGCCCTTCCCGCCACGGTGCCCGCCGACGTGGCCCAGTACGTCGGCCACATGCTGCGCATCGCGCAGAAGCTCGCCTATCTCTACAGCTGGCCCGATCTGTTCTCCGACGAGGGCGACGACGTCGATGACGCGACCATGGGGGTGCTCACGCTGTTCTTCGGCGTAATGTTCGGCACCCAGTCGGCGAACGTTGCCGTGGGGAAGGTCGCCGGGATGATGTCGAAACAGGTCGCGAAGAAGCTGCCCCAGAAGGCGCTCACCAAGGGTGTCATCTACCCGCTCGTGAAGAAGTCCGCGGCTTACCTCGGCGTTCAGATGACCAAGCAGTCTTTCGCGAAGACCGTCTCCAAAGCCATCCCCCTCGTAGGGGCCGCCGTCTCCGGCGGGCTCACCTTCGCGACCTACCTGCCGATGGCCAAAAGACTCAAGAAGCACCTCGCCGGCCTGCCACTGGCGGACCCGTCGCGCCGAGTGACGGAGGAGGACGTCGTGGACGGCGAAGTCGTGGAGGAGTACGACTCCTTCGCCTCGGCGGACGCCGAACCGCACGGCGCGGACACCACTGCCGTCAAGCTGGAGGAGCCCAGGTCCTGATGCGCGAGTGCCCTCCTGGCTGCCCGAGGCTCCGGCCTTCCGTCTTCGACGTACGCACGCAACGCCATCACCGTGGGTTCAGGGGTCGGTGGGCCGAGACGATGACGTTGTGGGCGTCAACCCCGTACACCGCCGACTCGCCGAGGGTCTTCCGGACCTTTCCGTAGAGCGCGCTGTTGTCGGCGTCGTCCAGCCACAGCCCGGCGTGCCGGTCCTCGGCGACGACCAGGCGGTCGTCGAGCACCCAGAAGCCGTTGGCAGGAACGATCTTGACGGGCGCCGCGGAGGGGATGACGCCCAGCCCGACCGTGGCCATGCCGATCATGCCGTTGAGACGGTCGAGTCGGCTCGCCGGCACCGAGGGCGGGCAGTCCAGCGATCCGGCGCCGGGGGCGGCGCACGACAGGTCGAAACCCCGGCCCCCTGGCCGAGTGGCCCACCCCCGAAGTAACTTCATATGGCATCCATCCGCTCCACTCCGTCTCCATGTTTCTCGGGGGAACGATCTCCGTGCTTCACCGGACATACTTCGGCGCGCTGGGCGCTGCCGCCATCTCCCTGGCGCTTGCCGCGTGTGGCGGCACCGCCACGCCCACGGCTGCGCAGCCTGCCATGCCGAGCAGCTCCGCCGCGGCCGGTCCGGCATCCTCCTCCCCGACTCCCCACGCGGCGCTCCTCACCAAGGCCCAGCTCACTTCCGCTCTGCTGTCGCTGGAGCAGATGCCCGCCGGCTGGTCGACCGACGGCGACTCCAGCCCGGGCGACAAGACGTTCTGCGACTACCGTCAGCCGCACAAGGCCCGGATCCAGGTCTCCCGCAGCTTCCAGAAGGGCGGAGGGCTGACCGCCACGGTCACGACTGTGGGCATTCGGCAGTACGTGAGCGCGAGCGACGCCGCCGAGTCGTTCACCGCGATGGAGAAGGCACTGGAGACCTGTCATCAGGAGACCTATCAGGGGTCGGTGCTGAAGTACGCGCCGATGAGCGTGGACAAGCTCGGCGACCGGTCCTTGGGCGTGCGCATCGACAGCGACGGCACCACCCTGCTCCAGCAGTTCACCCTCGACGGACCCGCCTTGATCAACGTCGGCACCGGCGGCCTCACGAACGCGGATGCCGACACGGCCACCAAGCTCCTTCGCGACCAGGTCGACCGGTACGAGGCCGCGGCCCGCAAGTAGGCCGGGCCGCGAGAGCCGCACATCGCCGAGCGATGACGGGTGGACGGACGGTCACACCGAGGACCGGGGCGGTCGCGTTGAGGAGGGAATCGAGCTGATGACCGTGTCGTCGCGCGGCGGGAACGCGGCCTGGGTTCCGAGCATCCCTTCACGGTCGCGGGCCGTCGGCTGCTCGACGAGTACCGATCGGGGCGACGGCGCCCGCCGCGACCGCCCGGCGGATGACGGCGGGGGCGTGACGAGGTTCAGCGACCGGAGTGCGGAGCCGGTCGTACTGGCGCAAGGTCCCCGCCGGCACCTCGGCGACAGCCTGGCGTCCCCGGTGCCGGCCCGTGCGCCCGGCGCTTGTCAACCCGCTCACGCGGGGTCGGCCCGCGGTGACCGTCGGCGTTCGGGCGTCCGTAGGATGGGCAGGCCGTGGGTGCCGCCGCCCTCCCCGTACGGGGAGGGCGGACACTCCGGGGAAGCGAAGTACGAAGGGGGACGGTCCGTGTTCGGCTCAGAGCTTCACGACCAGGACGCGGTCGGCGCACAGCTTGCGCATGTCGTCCTCGTCCGACGTGAACACGGTGACCGGGCCGTTGTGCCGCAGGGCGACGGCGGCGAGGGCCGCGTCGATGGCGTACTTGTGGCCGTGCAGGCCCGCCTCCGTCAAGAGGCCGGTCGCTTTCTTGGCGATCTCCTCCGTCACCGGCTCGATACGGATCTTGGAGAGAGCCCAGTGCCACTTCGGCAGGTGGCGCGTCGGGTCGTATGCCTCAATGAGAGTCATGGAGGTGGTGACGACCGGGATACCCGCATCGTCGGCGTGCCTCAGGTAGGCACCCATGCGACGCCCTCCGCGCACCCACTGGGAAAGCCCTTCGCTGTCGAGTACGTAGATCCGGTTCCCGGTCATGCGGCATCCCGCTTCTGCCCGTGCCGCTGCTCACCGGCTTCGTGGGCCCCGGTCCGCTCGGCGTGCCGCCGCTCCAGGTCGCGGTGCTCGGCCTCCACCTCGGCCAGTTCCGCCTCGGTGATCTCCCCGTACTCGGACTCCCACCACCGCACCGCCTCGTGCAGACGCTCCTGCTCCCGCTGGCGCTCTATGGCGTGCGTGACATAGCGGCTGAAACCGCCGGGGCCGACCTCGGCGCGGATGGCCTCGGCCAGCTCTTCGGGGAGCGTCACGGTGTACTTCTTGGTTGCCATACCATCGACCATACCGACGGTTCCGAAGAGACTGCCAGCCCGGACGGACAGCTTCACACCATCGAGTGCGCCGCTGAGTGCGCGTAGAGGACCTCCACAGAAGGAGAGCGAGACACCCCATGGCCCAGCAGCCGCTCCTCCGCGATGTCATCGACATCAAGGAGTCCATCTCCACCTCGGACTTCGTGCTGTCCCTCGCCGAGGCGACGACAGACGAGGGCGCCCAGCACGCGCTCAAGGACTACGTCGTCACCGAACGGCTGCTGGAGAACTTCGACGAGGCGCTGAAGCTCATCAAGTCCGCGCTGGACGGGCACCGCTCGAAGGCGGCGTATCTCCACGGCTCGTTCGGTTCCGGTAAGTCGCACTTCATGGCCGTGCTGTACGCGCTGCTCAGCGGCAACCCGGCCGCCCGCGCCCGCACCGAGTTCGACCCGGTGCTGACCAGGCACGACTGGCTGAGCACCGACGGCAAGAAGTTCCTGCTCGTGCCGTACCACATGCTCGGCGCGAAGGCCCTGGAACAGCGGGTGCTCGGCGGGTACGTGCACCACGTCAAGAAGCTGCACCCGCAGGCGCCGACCCCGCAGGTGTACCGGACCGACTCCCTCTTCGACGACATCCGCGCGCTGCGCGTCAGCACGGGCGACGAAGCCGTCATCCGCGGCCTGGGCGGCAGCGGCGCGGGCGACGACGACGAGGACGAGTGGGGCGAGGGCTTCGCCTGGACCCCGCAGCTCCTGGACATCGCGCTCGCCGCCGAGGAGAACCACGAGGCCGGCGTCCCGCTCAACCTCACCAACCCCTCCACCCCGGCCGAGCTGCGCGCCAAGCTGGTCAACGACGCCGGCACCAACCTCCTCCCCGGCTTCACCAAGAACGCCGCCGAGGACGAGCACGGCTTCATCTCCCTGGACGCCGGTCTGTCCGTCATCGCCGAGCACGCCAAGTCGCTCGGCTACGACGGCCTGATCCTGTTCATGGACGAGCTGATCCTGTGGCTGGCCACCCTCATCCACGACGAGAAGTTCGTGGCGCGCGAGGCCAGCAAGATCACGAACTTCGTGGAGGGCGGCGACGCCCGCCGCGCCATCCCCGTCGTGTCGTTCATCGCCCGCCAGCGCGACCTGCGCGAGCTGGTCGGCGAGGAGGTGTCCGGCGCCGCCGAGTCGTCCATCCAGGACACCCTGAACCTGGCCTCCGGCCGCTTCGACAAGATCACTCTGGAGGACCGCAACCTCCCGCAGATCGCCCACGCCCGCCTCCTCAAGCCCAAGGACGCCGAGGCGGCACAGCAGATCGACGCGGCCTTCGAGCAGACCAAGCGGGTCGGCCCGCAGGTCTGGGACACCCTGCTCGGCTCGGAGAAGGGCACCACCGGCGCGGACGCGGAGGCGTTCCGGCTGACGTACCCGTTCTCGCCGGCGTTCATGGACACCCTCGTCCACATCTCGTCCGCGCTCCAGCGCTCCCGCACCGGTCTGAAGCTGATGGGCCAGCTCCTCGCCGACCACCGCGACGAGATCCGCCTCGGCCAGCTCGTCCCCGTCGGCGACCTCTACCCGGTGATCGCGGAGGGCGGCGACAAGCCGTTCACCGACAGCCTGAAGGTCGTCTTCGAGGCCGCCGACAAGCTCTACAAGACCAAGCTGCGGCCCTACCTGCTCAGCTCGTACGACATCACCGAGGACGACGTCGAGCAGTACCGCAACCGGCCCGAGTCCCTCACCGACCCCAAGCGGCTCACCGGCTGCAAGATGTTCGTCGGCGACAACCGGCTAGTGTGCACGTTGCTGCTGTCGGCGCTCGCGCCCAGCGTGCCCGCGCTGTCCGAGCTGACCATCCGGCGGCTCGGCGCGCTCAACCACGGGTCGGTCCTCGCCCCCATCCCGGGCGCCGAGGTCGGCATCATCAAGAACAAGGTCGCCGAGTGGGCGGCCAGGTTCCCGGAGATCAAGGAGACCGGCACCGACGCCAACCCCGGCGTCCGCCTCGAACTGTCCGGCGTCGACGTGGACTCCGTCATCGCCAACGCCCAGGTCAACGACAACCCCGGCAACCGCGTCGCCCTCGCCCGCCGCCTGCTCTCCGAGGAACTGGGCGTCGAGCACGGCCAGTTGAACGACCAGCTCAGCTTCATCTGGCGCGGCACCGCCCGCACCGCCGAGATCGTCTTCGGCAACCTCGCCGACGAGGACGAGCTGCCCGACCACGACCTGATGCCGCAGGAGGAGGGCCGCTGGCGCATCGCCATAGACCTCCCCTTCGACGAAGGCGAGTGGGGCCCGGTCGAGGACGTCAACCGCATCCAGCGGCTGCGCGAACGCCAGCAGGGCGAGCGGTCCCGCACCGTCGCCTGGCTGCCCGCGCACCTGTCCGCGCAGCGCTTCGCCGACTTCCGGCGCCTCGTCGTCATCGACAAGGCACTCGCCGACGAGCACCGCTTCGACACCCAGTACGCCGGCCACCTCAACGCCGACAACCGCAGCCGCGCCAAGGGCCTCCTCGAAACTCAGCGCGAGGCCCTGCTCAAGCAGGTCAAGGGCGCCTTCAAGCAGGCGTACGGACTCGCCCAGAAGCAGGCCGCCGACGTCGTGCCCGACTTCGACGACCACCTCGTCGCCCTGCCCGACGTCGACAGCCTCACCCTGTCCTTCGGGCAGAACATGCACGACGGCATCCGGCACGTCGCGGGCAAGCTGCTCGCCCACCAGTACCCGGCCCACCCCGACCTCGACCCCGACGCCACCGGCACCGCGGTCAAGCCCGCCGACACCAAGAAGGTGTTCACCCACGTCCGGGCCGCCGCCGAGGCCCGCGACGGGCGGGTGGAGGTCCCGGCCGCCGAGCGCAAGCTCATGCAGCGGATCGCCGGGCCGCTGCGCCTCGGACAGCAGAAGGAGGCGTACTTCGAGCTGTCCCGCTACTGGGCCGACCACTTCCGCCAGCTCGCCAGCGCGGAGGGCGTCGCCGGGGACCTGTCCCTGATCAGGCTGACCGACTGGACGGACAAGCCCGACCCGCGCGGCCTGCCCGACTTCCTCGCCCGGCTCGTCGTCGCCGCCTTCGCCGAGATGGACGACCGGGTGTGGGTGCGCGGCGGCACCGTCCTCGACCCCGCGCCCGAGCTGACCGCGATCAAGGACCACGACGCGCTGCGCAGCCAGCCGCTGCCCGCCGAGTCCGACTGGGACACCGCACGCGAGCGCTTCGAGACGATCTTCGGGGCGAAGCCGCCCGCGCTGCGGCGCGGCCGGATGGTCAACCAGTTCGCCCGCCAGATCATCGAGGCCGCCCGCGCCCACCGGGACCACGCGGCCGACCTGGTGCACCAGCTGGAGACCCACGCCTCCTTCCTCGGCCTCGACCAGACCGCCGACACCGGACGGCTCGCCCTCGCCCGCCGCTCCCTGGAACTGCTGGACGCGCTCACGGCCGAAGCAGGCAAGGGCGCGGCCGGGGCGAAGAAGACCGTGGAGGCCCTCGCCTCCTTCGACCTGGGCGAGACCGGCGCCGACCGGTACGGCACCTGCGTCAAGAAGGCCCGTGCCGTCGCCGAGGCCGTCGCCTCCGCCCCCTGGTCCACCCTGGAACTCGCCGCCGGACTCGGCCCCGAGGGCGAGGCACTGCTCGACTCGCTGCGCAACGTGGCCCGCGACGACCAGCGCACCGCCGACCTGCGCGATGCCCTCGCCCGCACCCAGCGCGAGGTCGTCGCCCTGATCAAGCGCACCCAGGCGGCCGCCACCCCGCCGCCCGCGCCCGTCACGCCCCAGCTCTCCTCGGCCGACGACCTGTCCCTGAACACACCGACCAGCGACCCGCGCATCCCGTACACCCCGTCGCAGGAGACGCCCGCCCCGGCGAGCGCCGGCGGCACCGCGCGGAAGTCCGGACGCCGCAGCACGACCGTGTCCCGGGCCGCCGCCGACCTCCAGGCGGAGCTGGCCGAACTGGCCGCCCGCCACCCGCACGCGACCATCGAGATCACCTGGCAGGTCATCGAATGACGGACACCGCCACCGCCGCGCCGGGCGCGGTCCGGCTGAACACCGCGACCGTCACCCAGTACCTGTCCTCGCAGTCGTCCCTCGCCACCTCTCTGACGGGTCAGGAGCAGGGGCGGCGCCGGATCGTGCTGCTGCGGTCCGCGCCGCAGTGGGACGGCCCCGCCGAACCCGCCTGGGGCGACGGCCGCACGGCCGGCGTCGCGGTGGCGCCCTCCCCGCTCGCCGTCCACGAACTCGTCCTCGACCACCTGGCGGGCCGCCGCCCCGGCCCAGCCGTCCTGGTCGTCCTCACCGACCGCGAGCAGTACGAACTCGACCCGGCGATCCTCGCCCGCGTCCACAAGCTGCGCATCGACACGGTCGACAGCTGGGACGTCGTCCGCGAGGCGTTCGGCGCCCGGCAGATAGACCCCCGGCTCAAGGACGTCAACTGGGCCGCCGAGGCCCTGCTCGACGCCACCCCGCCCGGCGGCTGGTCGGCCGTGCCCGGCGGCTGGCTGTCCCGCCAGTACGCCCTCACCGCGCTCGCCCAGCGCCGCCTGCGCCTGGGCCGCTACGACACCGAGGGCGGCACGCGCCGCCCCGGCGACGACCGGCTCGACGCCCAGGCCCTGCTGCACTGGTCGACCCGGCCCGGTGCCCCCGAACGGTTCCTGACCCTGCGCGGCCCCGAACGCGCCGGACTGGCCGCCTTCCTCGGCGAGGAGGACCAGGCGGGCCTCGCCGGACGCGCTCTGCTCGCCCTCCTCGACGCCGAACGCGGAGCGGACGCCGCCGCCTTCGGCCTGGTGTGCGCGGCGCTGTGGCAGCACGCCGAACCCGCCCCGGAGACCTACCGGGCCCGGGGCCGCGCCGAACGCTACTTCGGCGACCAGCCCCCGGCGACCGGCGACCAGCTCGACGCCCTGGTGACCGTCTTCGGACGGGCCGCCGAGGAGCACGTGACCACGCTCCTGGCGAGCGGACACCGCACCGGTGGCACCGGCGCCGACCAGGCCCGCGAGGCACGTCGCACCGTCGGCATCGTGCTCGACCGGGCGTCCGCGCTGGCCCGCCAGTTCGGCGCGGAGCAGGCTGTGGAGGCGAGCCCCGTCCTGCGCGGCGGGCTCGAGGCCCGCTTCACCGCCGTGGGCCGAGCCCTCGCGGCGGGCGACCCGGCCGCGGTGTCGGACGCCGTCCGCCGTCTGGAGGACCACCGGCTCGCCGCCGAGCCCGACGAGTCCGCGCGCGTCGAACGCGCCCGCATGGGGCAGCGCCTCGCCCGCTGGCTGGCCACCGACCCGCCCGCCGACGCGCCCACCGTCGCCGACGCCATACGGCGACACGTCGCCGAGACCGGCTGGGCGGACCTCGCCCTGGAGCACATCGAGGCCGGCGGCGACCCGGACCCCGTTCTCAAGGCCGCCTACGACACCCTCGGCACCCGCGTCAGGGACCGGCGCCGGCAGATCGACGCGTCCTTCGCCCGTTCCCTGGCCGCCTGGACGCAGGCCGGCACCCAGCCCGGCTCCATGCTCACCGTCGAGACCTTCCTCGACCGCGTCGTCGGCCCGGTCGTCCGGCGCGGGGAGGAACGGCGGGTGCTGCTGCTCGTCCTCGACGGCATGAGCGCCGCCATCGCCAACGAACTCGGTGAGGAACTTCGCCGCTCCTGGGCCGAGTTCGACCCGCTGCCCGAGGGCGACACGCCACACCGGCGGGCGATGGCCGCCGCCCTGCCCACCGTGACGGCCGTGTCCCGCACCTCCCTCTTCGCGGGCGCCCTGATGAAGGGCGTCCAGGCCGACGAGAAGCGGCTCTTCCCCGCACTGAAGCTGTGGGGCGGGGCCCCGGCCGCCGTGTTCCACAAGGACGACCTGCGCACCGAGACCGCGGGCGACACCTTCGGCCCGGCGCTCACCGAGGCACTCGGCGACGGAAGGACCCATGTCGCCGTCGTCCTCAACGCCATCGACGACCGGCTCGCCAAGGAGCAGAAGCTCGGCGACGGCGCCTGGCGGATCGACGACGTGCCCGGCCTGCGCGACCTGCTTCGGGTGGCGGCCGCCCAGGGCATGGCGGTCGTCCTCACCAGCGACCACGGCCACGTCGTCGACCGGCACGGCACGAAGGTCGACATGGCCGTCGATCCCGCGTCCGCCCGTCACCGCCTGCCCGGCGACGGCCCGCTCGCCGAACGGGAGATCGCGTTGTCCGGACCGCGGGTGGTCTGGCCCGAGCCCGGCGCGTCCATCGTCACCCTGTGGGACGCCGACTCCCGCTACACCGCTCTCAAGGCCGGCTACCACGGCGGCGCCTCACTCGCCGAGGTCACCATCCCGGTGCTCGCCTTCCTGCCGTTCGGGGCGGAACCTCCCAAGGGATGGCGGGAACTGGGCGACCAGCGGCCGGACTGGTGGGCCCCGGAGCAGATCGGAAGGACGCCGTCGGCGAGCGAGCCCACCACCCGGCCCGCAGCCGGAACGGTCTCCGCTCCCAAGAAGCCGACCGGGAAGGCCAGGAAGGAACAAGCGGAGGTCGCCCGGACCCACGACGCGCTCTTCGACGTCGCGCTGACCACCGGAGGAGACGACGCCCTGCTCACCCCGACAGTCGTCTCCCGGACCGAGACGCTGGTGACGGCGCTGCTCGACTCGGAGACGTACCAGGCCCAGCTCGGCGGACTGGCCCGCAAGCCGCAGCAGGAGCAGGTCCACAAGGCGCTCGCCGCCCTGCTGGACGCGGGCGGCACCCTGCCCGTGACCGCGCTCGCCCAGCGCGCCGGCATGCCCGTCACCCGGGGCGACGGCTTCGCCGCCGTCCTGCGGCAGCTCCTCAACTACGACGGCGTACAGGTCCTGGAGACCCTGCCGGACGGCCGCACCCTACGGCTCCACGAGGCATTGCTGCGCGAGCAGTTCGTGCTGGAAACGGGCTGACGGAACAGCTCGGACGGCGCCCCGGAGCGCCCGCAGCCCTCGCCGCCGGATCCCGCTCTCTCCGAGCGGACTCGGGACGAGGGCTGCTCCTGGTGCCGGCGTACACCGGACGCTGGGGCCGCGAGGTACGGGACACCTGCGCGAAGACGGTGAGGGCCGAGATCGCATGCCCGCAGTGAGGAGCAGCCCCAGCCCGTCACCTCATGCACCTCTCCATTGTCCTGACCGTGCCCCGTCGATCCGAGCGGTGCAGTGGTGCAACGGCCACGCTGCACCTCCGGCCGCGCACTCCGTCGCCCAGGAAATGAAACACTGGTCCCCGTGAGCACCACCGGATCCAAGCGCCCCGCACAGGTCAGCGCGGCTCGCCGCCGTACCGTCATCGACGCCCTGCGCCGCGGGGCCGTACCCGAGAGCGGGCTCGACCTGCTCGCCACCGGGCTCGACCGGTTCGAGGCTGCCCTCGACGCGGAACTGGACGCCGTCGCGTCCGGCGGGGCTGTGTTCAAGGCGGTGCGCGGTGAGTACGGCTCCGGCAAGACCTTCTTCACCCGCTGGCTGGGGGAGCGGGCCAAGCGCCGCAACTTCGCCGTGGCCGAGATCCAGATCTCGGAGAACGAGACGCCGCTGCACAAGCTGGAGACCGTCTACCGGCGGCTCACCGAGCGCCTCACCACCTCCAGCTTCCCGCCCAGCGCCCTGCGCCCGGTCGTCGACGCCTGGTTCTACGCCCTGGAGGAGGACGCCCTCGCCGCCGGCGCGACCGAGGACGAACTGCCCGGCGAGGTGGAGAAGCTGCTCGTCGCACGGCTCGCCGAGGTCTCCCGGCACGCCCCGTCGTTCGCCACCGCCCTGCGCGGCTACCGAGCCGCCCTCGCCGACGGCGACGAGGCGACCGCTGCGGCCGTGCTGGCGTGGCTCGGCGGCCAGCCGCACGTCGCCGCCTCCGCGCGCCGGTCCGCCGGGGTGCGCGGCGACCTCGACCACTTCGGGGCACTCGGCTTCCTGCAGGGCCTGCTCACCGTGCTGCGCGACTCCGGGCACACCGGACTCTTCGTCGTCCTCGACGAGGTGGAGACGCTTCAGCGGGTCCGCTCCGACGCCCGCGACAAGGCGCTCAACGCGCTGCGCCAGCTCATCGACGAGGTGCACTCCGGCCGCTTCCCCGGTCTGTACCTCGTCATCACCGGCACACCGGCCTTCTACGACGGTCAGCAGGGCGTCCAGCGACTGGCCCCGCTCGCCCAGCGGCTCGCCACCGACTTCACCACCGACCCGCGTTTCGACAACCCCCGCGCCGTCCAGATCCGCCTGCCCGGCTTCACCCAGGACTCCCTGGTCGGCCTCGGCATCACCATCCGGGACCTGTACGCGGACGCGGCCACGTCACCCGAGCGCGTACGGACGGTCGTCGACGACGTCTACGTCGGGGACCTCGCGCGGGCCGTCGGCGGAGCCCTGGGTGGGAAAGTCGGCGTGGCGCCCCGGCTGTTCCTCAAGAAGCTCGTCGGGGACGTCCTCGACCGGGTGGACCAGTTCGACGACTTCGACCCCCGTCGGCACTACAAGCTGACCGTCGCGAGCAGCGAGCTCACCGACGTGGAGCGGAACCTGGCCGCCGCGGTCACCGGCGGCTCCGGTTCCGCCGACGACATCGACCTGGAGCTGTGATGGCGGACGCCGAGAACCCGGCCGGGGCAGGATCGGCCGGGGGTGAGGCCGACGTACTCGACCGGCTCGACCCGGTCGTCCTGCACCACATCGTCAACACCCTCGGCTGGCCCGACCTGCGCCCCCTCCAGCGGGCGGCGATCACCCCGCTCATGGACGGCGAGGACGCCGTCCTCCTGGCGCCGACGGCGGGCGGCAAGACAGAGGCGGCCTGCTTCCCCCTGCTGTCGGCGATGGCCGAACACAGGTGGACCGGCACCTCGGTGCTGTACCTGTGCCCGCTCAAGGCACTCCTCAACAACCTGGTCGGCCGTGTCGACACCTACGCCCAGTGGCTGGGGCGGCGCGCCATGCTCTGGCACGGCGACACCAAGGAGTCGCAGCGCCGGCGCATCCGCACCGACCCACCGGACATCCTGCTCACCACGCCCGAGTCGCTCGAGGCGATGCTCATCGGCGTCAAGACCGACCACGCGAGGCTGCTGGGCGGCGTACGGGCCGTCGTCGTCGACGAGGTCCACGCCTTCGCGGGCGACGATCGCGGCTGGCACCTGCTGACCGTACTGGAACGGCTGGAACGCGTCACCGGACAGCCCATCCAGCGGATCGGGCTGTCGGCGACGGTCGGCAACCCGGGACAGTTGTTGCACTGGCTGCAGGGGGCCGGCGCGGGGAGCCGCACCGGACAGGTCGTGGCTCCCGGGGTCGTACTGCCCGCGTCCGGCGGGACGGACAGCGGTGACAAGGCCACCGCGGAGCAGCCACCCAGGCCGGCCGGAGAGGTGGAACTCGACTACGTGGGCTCCCTGGACAACGCCGCCAAACTCATCGCGGCCCTGCACCGGGGCGAGAAACGGCTAGTGTTCTGCGACTCGCGCCGCCAGGTCGAGGAACTGGGCGCCGCGCTGCGCGCGCGCGAGGTGACCGTCTTCCTGTCCCACGCCTCCCTCTCCGTCGACGAACGCACTCGCTCCGAGCAGGCGTTCGCCGAGGCGCGGGACTGCGTCATCGTCTCCACCTCCACCCTCGAACTCGGCATCGACGTGGGCGACCTGGACCGTGTCATCCAGATCGACTCACCGGGCACCGTCGCCTCCTTCCTGCAACGCATCGGCCGCACCGGCCGGCGCGCGGGCACCGTGCGCAACTGCCTGTTCCTCACCACTCGCAAGGACACGCTTCTGCAGGCGGCCGGGCTGCTCCTGCTGTGGGCGCGCGGCTGGGTGGAGCCGGTCCTCCCGCCGCCCGAGCCGCGCCACCTCGTGGCCCAGCAACTGCTCGCAGTCACCCTGCAACAGCACAAACTGGGCGACCAGTTGTGGGACCAGCAGTGGAACGGCCTCGCCCCCTTCGACCACTCCGCCGCGCCGATCCTGCGCCACCTCACCGACGAGGGCTTCCTGGACACCGACGGCGGCATGCTGTTCGTCGGGCCGGAGGCGGAACGACGCTTCGGCAAGCGGCACTTCATCGAACTCACGGCGTCCTTCACCGCCCCCCCGCAGTTCACCGTCCTGTCCGGCCGCACAGAGATCGGCCGCACCGACCCGAGCGTCCTCACCGAGGAACGGCCAGGGCCCCGGAGACTGCTGCTCGGCGGACGCAGTTGGCAGGTCACCTACATCGACTGGACGCGCAAACGCGTCTTCGTCGAACCCGCCGACGGCGGCGGCATCGCCAAGTGGATGAACGGCGGCATCGCCGGCCTGTCCTACGCCCTCACCCGCGCCATGCGCGAGGTGCTGCTGGGCGAGGACCCGCCTGTGTCCCTCACCCGCCGCGCCGGGGCATGCCTGGCCGAGCAACGCGAGAGCGACGCACCCGACACCGTGCACCCGGCCGGCACCCTCGTCACCCGCACCGGCACCGACGTCCGCTGGTGGACCTGGGCCGGCTACCGCGCCAACGCCACCCTCGCCGCCACCCTGCAATCGGTCACCGACCCCTTGCAGCGCCCCACCGACTGCTGGCTGCGCCTGCGCGAGGACCTCGCTCCCGCCGACTGGCGCGCGGCCCGCGAGAACGTCGGCGAGAACCTGGTCCTGCCGGACATCGACCGGCGCGCCGTACGCGGCCTGAAGTTCTCCGCCGCCCTGCCCGAACGCCTCGCCGTCGCCACCGTCGCGGCCCGCTTGGCCGACTTCGATGGCGCCCGTGCGGTGTTGGCGGAGCACGTGCGTCTCGTTGCCTTCAGCGGTTCCGCCTGAGACCGCGGGAACATGTCTCTCGAGGCGCTGGGAAGCGGGCCTCGCCCGGCCGTAGCCGGCCTGGAACCGCGCTCGTCATACGGGCTTCGTCTACGATCCGGAAGGGAAGGACCCAACCGCTGCAGCGGGCTCGACCCTCGCCCGCTCACCTGCTCGGCGCCTCCACGCGTGCGGTGACGCCAAGGTCACGGCGCATCTCGTCACGCAGGTCGGTCAGCCGGTCCCACAGGCCGTCCATCCGGCGGCTCAGTTCCTGGAGGTCCTCCGCCTGCTCCGACTGATCCGTGTCCAGACGCTTGACCAGTCCGTAGATCCGCCGCAGCGAACCGTTGGCGGCTCCCAGAAGCGGCAGCACAGCATCGGACACGATCATGTGGGACTCCGCGTGCTGGACGACGTAGGCACTCCAGCGTTCCTCCAGATCCGCCCTCTGCGTATCGTCGAGGGTGCCGGTCTGGCGAAAGCCGTGCATGCACCCCGCCAGAGCGTCCCGAGCCGCTCGCGCCGTGGCGTTCAACCGCGTGTACGCGGCCCGCCGGTCCTCCAGTAACCGGCTGTCCCACTCACGGATCCGGTCTTCTTCGCGATGCCGCTCCACCCGCTCGTGGTTACGAGCCCGTACTCGTCCTAATTCGCTACCCGGCGTCTGGTCGGTTTCCTAGACTCACCAACACCTTGCGCGCCGTCCCGACCGGTGGCGGCGCGCGCACCGTGACCATCGAGGGGAGCCCGGCCGTGCGTGACCGCAACCGCACCGCTGCCGTCGTCCCCCCGTCGCGGTTCGAGGTGATCCTGGTGTCCTCGGGGCTCCGGTGCCCGCTGCGCGGCCGGTACCGGATGTCCGTGTCGAGGACCTGACCCGCCATCAGGAACCGCCCGCTGCTCACCGGCGGGCGTCAGGTCGGGTGTGTGCCCGGCACGGGAGATCGCGCCGCCCTTTTCCGGATCGTCCCGAAAGGCCATGGGCCGTGCGCAACACCAGCAACCCCCTCGCCGTCGTCCGCAACCTCGGCATCCTCGCCCACGTCGACGCCGGCAAGACCACCGTCACCGAGCGGATCCTCTACGCCACCGGCGCCACCCACCGGCGTGGTGAGGTGCACGACGGCACCACCGTCACCGACTTCGACCCGCAGGAGCGGGAGCGCGGCATCACCATCTTCTCGGCCGCCGTGAGCTGTTCGTGGGACGGGCACCGGATCAACCTGATCGACACACCCGGGCACGTCGACTTCGCCGACGAGGTGGAGCGGGCGCTGCGGGTGCTCGACGGGGCGGTCGCCGTGTTCGACGCCGTCGCCGGGGTGGAGCCGCAGAGCGAGTCGGTGTGGCGGCAGGCCGACCGGCACGGCGTGCCGCGGATCGCGTTCGTCAACAAGATGGACCGGGCCGGGGCCGGCCTCGACGCCGCCGTCGCCTCCATCCGGGAGCGGCTGCACCCGGCGCCGCTGGTCGTGCAGTTGCCCGTCGGAGCGGAGGACGGCTTCCGCGGTGTCGTGGACCTGGTGCGCATGCGCGCGTTCCTCTGGGACGGGGACGGGGACGGCGGCGGCGGTGTCGCACCGGTCCCCGTGCCGGACGCCCTCCGCGAGGAGGCCCTGCGCCGTCGGCGGCTGCTCGAGGAGGCGGTGGCCGAGCGCCATCCGGCGGCTCTGGAGGAGTACTGCGAACGGGAGACGCTCACCGCCGCCACCCTCGCCGCCGCGCTGCGCGACCTGACCCGGACCGGAGACGCTGTCGTCGTGCTGTGCGGCTCCGCCTACCGCAACCGGGGGATCGAGCCGTTGCTCGACGCCGTCGTGGCCTACCTGCCCTCGCCGCTCGACGTTCCCGCGGTGCGGGGCACGGGTGGCGGCACGGAACCGGAGCGGCGGCCCGCCGACCCGGAGGCGCCCTTCGCGGCGCTCGCCTTCAAGGTGAACGCCACCGCCACCGGGCGCCTGACCTACCTCCGCGTGTACTCGGGGACGATCGAGAGGGGAGACACCGTGTGGGACCCGACCGCGCGGCGCACCGAGCGCGTCGGACGCATCCTGCGGGTGCAGGCCGACCGCCGGACGCCGCTGGAACGCGCGCTCGCCGGGGACATCGTCGCCGTGGTCGGGCTGAAGTCCGCCCGGGCCGGTTCGACGCTGTGCGACCCCGGCGCCCCGATCGTCCTCGAACCGCCCGGCACGGCCGAGCCGGTGGTGTCGGTCGCCGTCGAGGCTCGCAGGAGCACCGACACCGGCCGGCTGGCCTCGGCGCTGGTCCGGCTCGCCGAGGAGGATCCGTCGCTGGTCGTGCGGACCGACTCCGAGACCGGGCAGACCGTGCTGGCGGGCATGGGCGAACTGCACCTGGAGGTGGCCGTGGAGCAGCTCCGCCGGGCGCACGGGCTCGACGTCAACGTCGGCCGGCCACGGGTGGCGCTGCGCGAGACGGTCGTCCGAGGGGTGTCGGGATTCCTCTTCCGGCATGTCAAACAGGACGGCGGGGCCGGTCAGTTCGCCCAGGTCGTCCTGGACGTCGAACCGGCCGAGGGCGACGGGTTCGCCTTCCGGTCGGTCGTCGTCGGCGGCCGGGTGCCCCAGGAGTACGTCCGCTCGGTCGAGGCGGGCTGCCGTGACGCCCTGGCCGAGGGACCGCTCGGCGGCCATCCGGTGACCGGGCTGCGGGTGACCCTCACCGACGGCGCGACGCACTCGAAGGACTCCTCGGAGATGGCGTTCCGCACGGCGGGCCGGCTCGGTCTCAGGGACGCGCTGCGGGCCTGCGCGATGCGCCTGCTGGAGCCGGTCGCCGAGGTGACGGTGACGGTGCCCGAGGACGCCGTGGGCGGTGTCCTGGGCGACCTCGCGGCCCGGCGCGGCCGGATCTCGGGCCAGGTCGCGCGGGCCGGCACGGCGGTGGTCACGGCCACCGTGCCGCTGGCCGAGCTGTTCGGCTACGCGACCAGGCTGCGCAGCCGCACCCAGGGCCGGGGCACGTTCACGACCCGTCCCGCGGGTTACGCGCCCGCTCCGGCCCAGGACCAGAGCCCGGCCGCGACTCCGGCCCAGAGTCCGGGCCTGGCTCAGGCCTAGAGTCCGGGCTCGGTTCCGGCGTGGAGCCCGGGCTCGGTTCCGGCGTGGAGCCCGGGCTCGGTTCCGGCGTGGAGTCCGGGCTCGGTTCCGGCGTGGAGTCCGGGCTCGGTTCCGGCGTGGAGTCCGGGCCTTGCGTGGGGGCCCGGCTCCGGTTCCGGCGGCGAGCCCGGCTTAGCCCGGCTTGGGCCCCGGCTTCGGAGCCGTACGCCGGTCCGGCAGCCGCACGGGGCCGGGCGCCGTAAGCGTGCGGGGCGGCCGTGCGCCCGCCCCGCACGCCCGCGTCGCGCCCGTGCATTTCGGGAAGTGAACGTAGGGGCCGTCGAGAGCCCTCTCCGGGCGGCCTGGGCCTACTGGGAGTGAACGGGGCGTCAGGAGCGGTGGGGATTGGTGACGGCGGTCGCGGCACGGGCCGTTGACCGGCCGGCGCTCTTCGGACGCCGCGCGGGAGGCCGTACGGGAGTCGGGCGGGAGCCCGGCGGGCTCCTGGCCGGTCGCCGGGCCGGGCTGCCGATACCCAACCGTTGCACTGGGCCTGTCGGACGGTTTGGCCCAGGTCAGACGCTGTGCGGGGGGTGCGCGCGGCCGGCGGTCGGGGACCCGCCGCCGTCCGCTGCCGATTCGCCCTTGCCGTATCCCTTGACGGACCCTCCCCGGAAGGTTTAACTCACGTCCTAAATTAAGCCATGAGGGGCTTCGGAAGTCGAATGGGGACGAGTCGTCGTCGGCGTCCGGAGGTCTCCTCTGGCTCTCGACTCCCGGAAAGGGACACCAGGAGCCATGCGCAGCATCCGAGCCGCGGCCGTAGGCGCCGTCACCATGTCTCTCGCCCTCGCGGCCACGGCCTGCGGCGGCGGTTCGTCGACCGGCGGCGGTTCCGACGACTCGCCGAAGACGCTCACCTACTGGGCCTCCAACCAGGGTGCCAGCATCGAGGTCGACAAGAAGGTACTCCGGCCCGAGCTCGACAAGTTCGAGAAGCGGACCGGCATCAAGGTGAAGCTGGAGGTCGTGCCCTGGTCGGATCTGCTGAACCGGATCCTCACCGCGACCACCTCCGGCCAGGGCCCCGACGTCCTGAACATCGGCAACACCTGGAGCGCCTCCCTCCAGGCCACCGGCGCGCTGCTGCCCTGGGACGCCGAGAACTTCGCCAAGATCGGCGGCAAGGACCGCTTCGTCGACTCGGCCCTCGGCTCGACCGGAGCGCGGGGCAAGGACCCGGCCGCCGTGCCGCTGTACTCGATGGCGTACGCGCTGTACTACAACAAGAAGATCTTCGCCGACGCGGGCATCGCCAAGCCGCCGGCCACCTGGGCGGAGCTGACCGCCGACGGCAAGAAGATCCAGGCGAAGGGCAAGCAGGCCCTCGGCGCGGAGGGCGCCAACGTCTCGGAGAACATCCACCACGTCTTCGTCTTCGCCAAGCAGCACGGCGCGGACTTCTTCACCGCCGACGGCAAGCCCGACTTCACCGCCGACGGCGTGGTAGCGGCGGTCAAGCAGTACGTCGGCCTGATGGCCGAGGACAAGGCCATCCCGCGGGGCAACGCCGAGTACGCGCAGAACCAGTCGGTCAGCGACTTCGCCAAGGGCCGTACCGCGATGCTGCTGTGGCAGTCCGCCTCCGCCAACCTCAAGTCCCAGGGGATGAGCGAGGACGCCTACGGAATCACCCCGGTGCCCGTGCGGTCCGGCGTCCCCGGCGCCGGGAACCAGGTCAACTCCATGGTGGCCGGCATCAACATGGCCGTGTTCGGCAACACCCACAACCTCGACGGCGCCACGCAGTTCGTGAAGTTCATGACCAGTGACGACGAGCAGAAGATCCTGAACAAGGCGTACAGCACCATCCCGCCGGTCAAGTCCGCACAGGCGGACGCGGCCTTCGGCACCCCGGCCAACGCCGTGCTGAAGGACACCCTGGCCGGCAGCGCCGCCGCCCTGCCCCAGGTCGCCACCGAGTCCCAGTTCGAGACGACGGTCGGCACGGCGGTGAAGGAGCTGTTCGCCGACGCGGCGGCCGGCCGTGCGGTGACCACCGAATCGGTGAAGGCCAAGCTCCAGAAGGCCCAGCAGCAGATGCCGGCGAAGTGAGCGGGATGACCACCACCGTCACGACGGAGGCACAAGCGCCTCCCGCGCGCGGGGACTCCTCCGGCGGGGCGGCGCGCGGCCGGCGCCGCCCCGGGCGGATAAGGCGCATCGGCCTGCCGTACCTCCTGCTGCTGCCCGCGCTGCTCCTGGAACTGCTGGTGCATCTGGTGCCGATGGTGATCGGCATCGCGATGAGTTTCAAGGAGCTCACCCAGTTCTACATCCGCGACTGGGGCGCGGCGCCCTGGTCCGGCATCGACAACTACCGGCTCTCGGTGGACATCGACGGTCCGGTCGGCGAGGCGCTGTGGCACTCGTTCTGGGTGACCGTCGTCTTCACCCTGCTGTCGGTGGGCCTGTGCTGGCTGATCGGCACGGCGGCCGCGATCTGCCTCCAGGACTCCTTCCGCGGCCGCGGCCTGCTGCGGGCCCTCTTCCTGGTCCCGTACGCGCTGCCGGTCTACACGGCCGTCATCACCTGGGCGTTCATGTTCCAGCACGACAACGGCCTGGTGAACCACGTCCTGCACGACCAGCTCCACCTCACCGGCGAGCCGTCCTTCTGGCTCATCGGCGACAACAGCTTCTACGCGCTGCTGACCGTCTCGGTGTGGAAGGGCTGGCCGTTCGCCTTCCTCATCGTGACGGCCGGACTCCAGAACATCCCCAAGGAGCTGTACGAGGCGGCCGCGCTGGACGGGGCGGGGATGTGGCAGCAGATCCGCCGCATCACCCTGCCCTCCCTGCGTCCGGTCAACCAGGTGCTGGTCCTGGTGCTGTTCCTGTGGACCTTCAACGACTTCAACACCCCCTACGTCCTGTTCGGCAGGTCCGCCCCCGAAGCCGCCGACCTCATCTCCGTCCACATCTACCAGTCGTCCTTCGTCACCTGGAACTTCGGCACCGGCTCGGCCATGTCGGTCCTGCTGCTGCTCTTCCTGCTCGTGGTGACGGGCGGGTACCTGCTGCTGACCTCCCGGGGAAGGAGGACGGCCGATGTCTAGCACCGCACCCGCGCCCGCGCCCGCGCCCGGCCCCGCGCCCCGGCCGGCCCGCTCGCCGATGGCCCCGCCCCGTTCGTTCCTGTGGTTCCGGCGGATCTTCCTGACCCTGCTGACCGGTTTCGTGCTGGTCCCGGTCTACGTCATGGTCTCCAGCTCGCTGAAGCCGCTGGCCGACGTCTCGGGGAAGTTCCGCTGGCTGCCCTCCGGCCTGACCGTCCGCCCCTACATCGACATCTGGTCCACGGTCCCGCTCGCCCGGTACTTCGTGAACTCCCTGATCGTGGCCGGGGCGGCGACGGCCTGCTCGGTGGTGATCGCGGTGTTCGCCGCCTACGCGGTCAGCCGCCACTCCTTCCGCGGCAGACGTGTCTTCACCGTCACCGTGCTGTCCACGCAGATGTTCCCCGGCATCCTGTTCCTGCTGCCGCTGTTCCTCCTCTACGTCAACATCGGCAACGCCACCGGCATCGCCCTGTTCGGGTCGCGGGGCGGGCTGATCCTGACGTACCTGACCTTCTCCCTGCCGTTCTCGATCTGGATGCTGATCGGGTACTTCGACTCGGTGCCGCGCGATCTGGACGAGGCGGCGCTGGTGGACGGCTGCGGCCCGCTGGGCGCGCTGTTCCGGGTCGTCGTGCCGGCCGCGGTCCCGGGCATCGTCGCCGTGGCGGTCTACGCGTTCATGACCGCCTGGGGCGAGGTCCTGTTCGCCTCGGTCATGACCAACGAGACCACCCGCACCCTCGCCGTGGGCCTCCAGGGCTACTCCACCCTCAACGACGTGTACTGGAACCAGATCATGGCCGCCTCGCTGGTGGTCAGCGTCCCCGTCGTCGCCGGCTTCCTCCTCCTCCAGCGCTACCTCGTCACCGGACTCACCGCCGGAGCCGTGAAATGACCGAACTCCCCGACTCCGAGAGGACTTTCGTGACCATCGACCTCGCCGCGCTCCCACGCGACTTCCTGTGGGGCACGGCAACCTCCGCCTACCAGATCGAGGGAGCCGTCGCCGAGGACGGCCGCTCGCCGTCGATCTGGGACACCTTCTCGCACACCCCGGGAAAGACCGACAGCGGCGACCACGGCGACACCGCCTGCGACCACTACCACCGCTGGCGCGAGGACATCGGCCTGATGCGCCGACTGGGCGTCAACGCCTACCGGTTGTCCATCGCCTGGCCCCGGGTGGTGCCCGGCGGCGACGGCCCGGTCAACGCCAAGGGCCTGGCCTTCTACGACGAGCTGGTCGACGGCCTGCTGGCGGCGGGCATCACGCCGTCCGTCACCCTCTACCACTGGGACCTCCCGCAGACCCTCCAGGACCGGGGCGGCTGGCCCGAGCGGGCGACGGCCGAGCTCTTCGCCTCCTACGCGGCGGTCGTCGCCGACCGCCTGGGCGACCGGGTGGTCCACTGGACCACCCTCAACGAGCCCTCCTGCTCCGCCTGGATCGGCCATCTGGAGGGCAAGATGGCGCCCGGCCTGACCGACCTGACCGCGGCGGTCCGCGCCTCCTACCACCTGCTGCTGGGCCACGGCCTGGCCACCCAGGCGATCCGCGCCGCCGCCCCCGACGCCAAGGTCGGCATCGTCAACAACCTCTCCACCGTCTTCCCCGCCACCGACCGCCCCGAGGACCTCGCGGCCGCCCGCCGCCACGACGGGCACGTCAACCGCTGGTGGCTGGACCCGGTGCACGGCCGCGGCTTCCCCGCCGACATGCGCGAGGTCTACGGGGTCGAACTCCCCGAGCGCGCGGGCGACCTGGAGACCATCGCGGCACCGCTGGACTGGCTGGGCCTGAACTACTACTTCCCGGCCCACGTCGCCGACGACCCCGCCGGCCCCGCCCCGCACGCGCGCTCCGTGCGCCGCCCGGACGTGCCGCGCACCGGCATGGACTGGGAGATCGACGCGAGCGGCATCGAGACCCTGCTGCTGCGCCTCACCGACGAGTACGGCGCCCGGAAGATCCATGTCACCGAGAACGGCTCCGCCTTCTCGGACGTGGTCCGCCCCGACGGCTCGGTGGACGACCCCGAGCGCCAGGACTACCTGGTCGGGCACCTCGCCGCCTGCGCCTCCGCCGCCCGCAAGGGAGCCCCGCTGGCCGGCTACTTCGCCTGGTCGCTGCTGGACAACTTCGAGTGGGCGTACGGCTACGACAAGCGCTTCGGCCTCGTCCACGTCGACTACCGGACCCAGGCCCGCACCATCAAGGGCAGCGGACACCGGTACGCGGAGATCGTGCGCGCGCACCGGGAAGGGAGCCGGAAGGCGGCGTAGCCCTGCCGGCCCCCGGTGGGCGTGGGGCGCCGAGCCCGCACCGCGGGCCGGGGCGGACCGGGTGCGGGCGGAAGGAGGGGCCGGCCGGGGCGGCGGCCGGTCAGCGGTCCTTGCGGGCGACGGCGCCGTAGATGCCGATCGGCGGGGCGTCGCGCCGCGGGGGCTCCTCCGGGCGCCAGTCCGTCACCTTCACCAGGCCGGGTTCGACGAGGGTGAAGTCGCCGAAGAAGTCGAGGACCCGGTCGTGGGACCGCAGGTTCAAGGTGGCGGTGGCGCTGTTGTAGACGGCCGCGGCGTCCTCGCGCCGGTCCTCGTGCACATCGCCGGTGGCGTGCGAGAGGACGAGGTAGGAACCGGCGGGCAGCGCGTCGCGGAGCGTGGCGAGCACGCCCTCCGGGTCGTCCGCGTCGGACAGGAAGTGCACGACGGCCACCAGCAGCAACGCCACCGGCTGGTCGAAGTCGATGACGCGGCGCACCTCGGGGTGGTCGAGGACGGCGCGGGGATCGCGCAGGTCGCCGAGGACGACGGAGGTCCCGGTGCCCTCCAGCAGCGCCATCGAGTGCGTGCTGACGATCGGGTCGTTGTCGACGTAGGCGATGCGGGTGTCGGGGGCGATCGAGCGCGCGATCTGGTGCACGTTCGGCTCGGTGGGCAGCCCCGTCCCCACGTCCAGGATCTGCCGGACGCCGCCCTCGGAGACGACGTGCCGGACGGCGCGGTGCATGAAGTGCCGGTTGGCGAGCACCCCCGCCCGCACCTCCGGGGCCGCCTTCATGAACCGCTCGGCCGCCGCCTGGTCGACCTCGTAGTTGTCCTTCCCGCCGAGGAAGTAGTCGTACATCCGGGCGGGATGGGGCTTGCTCGTGTCAATCTCGAACAGGTGGGCGGCGTCGCTGTCGCCGCTGCTGAGGGAGGTCATCGATACCTGGCTCCGTCGTCAACTCGCGTCCCACCGCCGGTAGTACGGCGGTGAGGGGCTGTCAGGACACCATCTTCGCACCGCCCGCGCGGTCGGTACGGGGCGGGGCGGGTCGCTTCGCACGGTGTGCGCACCCGGGACGGGCTCGATCCGGGCCGGGCGCGTCGCGAAATGGGGCATTCCCTGTCACGCGTCCGACCCCCGCGGGACGACGCGCGGGGCGGGTCGTCGGCCGGTCGGCCCGGAGTCCCGCGAGGGGGAGCCGTGACACAGGGACGGAAGACCTGTGACGGCACCGGGGGCCGCGGGGGTCGGGTGACCGTCCGGTGCGGTGCCGACCACTGCCCACACCGTCTTGCCGGAGCCGCCGCCGCGGTCGGTGACGCCCCAGGCGTCGGCCAGGGCGGCGACGGGTACGGTGCGGCTGTCCCCGTGGTGAGGGGGAGTGGAGGTCGGCCTCCGTACAGCGGGCTTCTGTACCGGCGCCGCCGCCTGCGCGGGGTGAGGTGGGAGGACGTCGTCGACGGGGTACGGCACGGGTCGTCGCGGTGGGGTTCCAGCCCGTCACCTGCTCCTCCGCCCGGCTCCGTTGGTTGCCGTCCGGCTCCGGCGGGTGCCGGGCCTATGACTCGCCCTGGCCGAGTCCGTCGAGGGCGCGCGAGATCCGGTCGGCCCGTGGGTGGTCGCCGAGGCCCCGCAGTACGCCGACGAGTACGTGATAGGCGGCGACGAGGTCCCGGCCGTACGTGGCCGGTGCCCGCTCCGCGAGCTCCTGGTAGAGCTCCACCGCCTCCATGGCGGCGTCGAGGGCCGCGGGAAGCTCCGCCCCCGCCGCGAGGCGCATACTGGCGTTCGCCACGAGAACGGCGGCCAGCGCCGGTGGCGTGACGGCGTCGGCCCGTACGCAGAGCCGGATGAGCTCCGTCGCCTCCGCGCTGTGTGCGAGAGCCGGCTCGAAGTCCTCCAGTGCGGCTTCGGCGATCGAGGTCAGGTGCAGGGCGTTCCCCAGTTCGTGCCGGTACGCGTCCGGGTCGTTCCCGGCGAGGTCGCGGTACCGCTCGACGGCCTGGGTGAGCAGGTCACGGCCCTGCGCGAAGTCGCCTTCGGCGAGGTACTGCTCCGCTCGGTGGACCAGGACGGCAGCGGCCAGGGCGTACGCGCCGACGGAGGACACCGAGATGTGGCGGACCCCGCGCCGGAGAGCGGTCCGCCGCAGCTCGGCCGGGAACGAGGTGTCGTCGAGGTCCTCCTGGACCTCCCGGCTGGACCGCACGGCCTCGGTGTACCGATCCCGCCGTACGGCGGCCAGCTCCGTGTAGGTCTCGGTCGCCTCGGCCGCGGCGGTGGCGGCGCGGCCGGTGTCGGTCCGCAGCACCTCCCGGACCGCCGCGTACTTGTGCAGGCTCTCCGCGAGGCCCGGCCGGTGGGCGGCCGGATCGGCCTCGGCGAGCCGTCGTTGGACGTCCACCGACTCGGCGGTGGCGGTGAGGGCTTCCTCCGGCCGGCCCGTCTGCGCGTACATCATGCCGAGATTGCCCAACGCGGCGCCGAGGGCCGCTTCGGCGGCGTGCGGGACGGGGCCCTCACGCAGCGAGCGGCAGGTTCCGACGGCCTCCTCGGCGACTTCCACGGCCTCCTGATGCCGTCCCAGCGCCCATAACTGGCCTCCCTGATTGGTCAGGAGCCGCACGAGCGTCGGCCCGTGAGCGGCCGGATCGATCCCGGCCCACACGCGGTGGGCCCGCACCGCCGCCGTGGTGTTCGTCAGCGCGTCCTCGTACCGGCCCAGCGCGGCCTGGGAGTTGCCGAGGCCGCCGAGGGCGGTCAGCAGTCCGCCGGCCTGGTCGACCGAGAAGTCGGCCTGGTCGAGCCCGCGGTAGATCGCGATGGCTTCCCGGTATTCGACCACCGCCTGGAGATGGAGGTCCGCGGACGCCAGCCTGGCACCGAGCAGGGTCCGCAGCCAGGCGCGGGCCGCGGCGTCGTCGGTGCGGGCCAGCCGGTCCTCGGTCAGACGGCGGGCGAACGCGGCGATGCCGACGTCGAGTTCCAGGCTGGGACCGACGGGGAGATGGGCGTCGATGCCTTCCAGCAGGTCGCTGTCGAGGAAGTCGAGTTCGGCCAGCGCGGTCAGCACGCCGTTGCCGCCCCGCACCGCGAGCCAGGGACGTTCTCGAAGCGCCCGGCACAGCCGCTCCGCGATGTGCGGCCAACGGCGCGCGGTCTCGATCATGACGGTCAGTGCCGGGCGGATCCAGGGGGACGCGGGGTCCTCCGGTGCTTCGGACAGCAGCTTCGCCATCGCCTCGTCCGCCCATGGGTCGGATTCGTGCGTGCGAGCGGGTAAGGGAGTGGACAGGGCGAGGAAGTCCTCGCCGAGGCGGTCCGGATACAGCGGTTCGAGGACCATGCCGGCGGCCGACGGGGGATAGCAGACGGTGTGGCTGGTGAGGACCTGATCGGGGTCGGCGGAGCGCATACCGATCCTGTGCAGGGCTCGCACCCCGACACGGTGGGGCAGTGGGCCGGTGAGCGTCGCGGTGTAGACGGCTCGGGCCATGGTGCCCGGGTCGGTCGGGACCAGGCGGCCGGGACCGTTGTACAGCTCCTGCCAGAAATAACGTTCGCGGGCGAGGAGGTAGGCGGAGACCTCCGTGGGTTCGGTAGGCGCCGTGGTCCCGTCGAGATGCGCGAGGACGGCGGTGAGCGCGGCCATGTGCACACTGAGGACCAGGCGGTACGCCTCGTGCCGCATGAGGGCCGGCGGTGCCGCCACGGCTTCCGGCTCCGGCACGCCGAGCTGCTCGGCGAAGCTGTCGCGGGCCGCCGTGAAGAGGTCGATCCGGCCGACGGGGTGCTGTGCGAGCGGTCCCAGCTCCTGGGCGTCCGCGGGCACTTCCATGCGGTAGGTGATCGGGTACTGGAGTCCCTGCCACCAGTGGCCGGGTGACCGGGCGAGGAGGAGGACCCGGACGGGGCCGCCGCCGGGCACGAGGAGGTCCTTCAGCAGGGAGAGCAGATCGGCGGTGTCCCACCGCTCGGCGTAGTCGACCACCACCAGTGTGCCGCGGGCGCCTGCCGTCGGACCGGCGGACCGCGCGGCCGGCGCGGGCTGGTCCCGGCGGTGATGGGCGATCAGCACCGACCACCCGTCGGCCGACCACAGCCGGGCGACCTGTGCGGCCAGGCGGGACTTGCCCTGCCCACCGGGGCCGTGCACCAACCGCACCGCCACGACGGGCAGGGAGACGTCGTCCCGCCAGCGGCGAAGGCTCTCCAGCTCCGCCTCGCGGCCGGTGAAGCGCACGACCGCGTTGTTCGTACGCAGCAGCAGGCTGGGGTGCGAGCGCGCTCGCTCCGGGGCCAGGACGGGCAGGTCGGCGGACCAACTCGTGAGGCCGTACGGCGCCGGCGCCTCGTAGACGGTCGTGTCCCCGGCGGACATGACGATGCGGCCGTGGTCCGACGCCGATGCCTTCATCGACACGCCGGGACGGTCCTCCCCCGCGGACGGGGGAGCGGGCACCCCGTGAGGGCCGGCTTCGCCGGTGCGGCTGTCCGGCGGCCGTCCGTTCTTGTCGGTCGGCCGGTTCCTGAACCAGCGAAGACGCGGCACCTCGACTCCCTCCAGGGGGCCGCTGCTCCTGCGACGAACCGGAACAGTCGTCAAGCGGCCGGGAACACCTCGATCAGCACCCGCGCCGGGGCGAGGGGCCTCCTGCCGTGTGCGTCCCGCAAGGGCCGTGCGGGAGCGAGGGGTCCGCGGGGGGCGGACGCCGACGCGGTCACCTGACGTTGACGTCCCTGCCCGCCACGTTCATCCGGGCATGTCCGGAGGCGGTCGCGGTGATCACGATCGACCCGTCGTGGGCCCGGGCGTGCTCCCTCAGCACCGGGTCCAGCGTCTCATCGAGCAGTCGTCGCAGTCCGTCCGCCAACGCGGGGTCCTCACCCAGCAGTTCCTGGAGCCGCACCTGCCAACTGCCGGTCAGCGCGGTCACGGTCGCGGTGTCCTCCGCGTCCTGGGCGGTGAGGACCTGGGTGCGGACGTCGGCGAGTTCGTCCCCGACGGCGTCGGCCTGTGCCGGGCGCACCCGCCGCCACAGCGCGACCAGTCCCGCTCGGGCTTGCTCCCAGCCGTCCGTGGCCATCGAACTGACCAGGGCCGACCCCGCCGCCAACACGATCGGATCCATCGTGCGCTCCCCCTCGCTGAGTCAACTCTGATACGACAGTAGGCACTTCGGCCCCAACTCGCTACCTTTTCGGCCCCCTTCGCAGGGGCTTCGTCGGCACGTCGTAGCGCGGCGGAGGCGTGCTCCCAGGTCGGCGAGGGCCGACAGCGAGCGACGTCAGGCGGGGGGCGTCGGTACGCGGTACGGGGGAAGCGGCCCCAGTCGGGCGACAGACACGGTGTGTGTCCCTATGGTGTGCGGAAAGTGAGGGTCACGCGCCACGCGGCGGAGTGCCGCGGTGGCGCTTCCGCGTGGGCGGGTTGAGGTGGGAGGGCACCGTGGACGGGGAACGGCGAGGGCGAGACGGGCATCCTCCGTTGCTTCGGGCAGCAGTTGCGGTTGCTGAGGACGAGCCGGGGGCTGACCCGCGCCGAGCTGGGCGCGATGCTGGGTTACGGCGAGGACATGATCGCCTCGGTGGAGTTGGGGCGGCGCATCCCGAGACCGGAGTTCATCGACCGGGCGGACGCGGCGCTCGGGGCCGGCGGGCTGCTGGTGGTGATGAAGGACGAGGTGGCCAGGGCTCGGTATCCGGCGTTCTTCCGGGACGCTGCAGCGTTGGAGCCGGAAGCGGTTGAGCTGCATGTGCACGCCTCGAGGCGGTGTGAGCCCGGGGCCACCGTGAGCCGGCCGTCCCCTGGCCGGTCGAGCGGAGGCGCGGGGCGACTCGTGAGGTGGGCGCTTCGCCCGAGGAAGCGCCCACCTTCGCCATGAGGACCGGCACCCGTACCTCGCCGCTCCCAGGCGGACTCCAGCGACCAGCGGCGCGCACCGAACGGGCGCGCCTCGACCACCACCTGCCCCATCCGGACGCGGCGGTGGCTCACCCGTCCTGAGCGGGCGGTGTCCTGGCCGGGTCCGCCCGCGCCGCACGGCCGCCCGCCCCCGCGGCCGCCGTAGGGGGACGTCCGGGCAGCGCACCGGCCCCCTCCCGGCCCGGCAGCGCGCGGCCCGCCACCGCGCCCGCCCCGGCGACCCCGGCGAGCACCGCCAGGGGCAGCCCGGCGCTCCCGCCGGCCGTCCGCAGCGCGGTCGCCGCGGCCACGCCCAGGACCGGGCCCACGTTCATCGCGGTCTGCTGCAAGCCGCCCGCGACCCCCGCGGAGGTGACCGCCGCCTCCCGTACGACGACGTGCGTCGCCGCCACCATCACCGTGCCGAACCCCGCGCCGAGCAGCGCGAAGCCGACGCCGAGACCGAGGGCGCCCGAGGCCCGGGCGAGCACCAGGACGCCCAGCGCCAGCGCGGCCATCGCCGCCACCGACGTACGGCGGGCTCCGCAGCGGCGCAGCAGCACCGGGCAGGCGGGCGCCGCGAGCACCATCAGCAGGGCCAGCGGCAGACTGCGCAGGGCGCTTTGGAAGGGGTCGAGGCCGAGGGTGTCCTGAAGGACGTACGTGACGACGAACAGGGTGCCGGACAGGGCCGCCGACGCGGCCACCAGCACGGCCAGCGCCGAGCCGACGGCCGCCGACCCGATGACGTCGGGCGGCAGCAGCGGGTCGCCGGTCCGGCGTTCGTGCCGGACGAAGCCGGTCATGGCGGCCACCGCCACCAGCGCGCCGACGGCCGCGGCCGGTCCGCCGCCGCCGGGTTCCGGCAGCGCGACCAGGGTGTGCACCGCGCAGCCGAGGGCCAGGGCGAGCAGCAGCGCGCCGGGCAGGTCGAGCCGTCCCGCCGGGGGCCGGTCCGGCCCGGTCCGCCCAGGGCCGGGGAGCAGGAGCGCGAGCAGCCCGAACAGCAGCGCCGGTGCGACGTTGAGGAAGAACACCGCCCGCCAGCCCGGCCCGGCCACCAGCGCCCCGCCTGCCACCGGCCCGGCGGCGGCCGCCAACGCGATGGCGCTCGTCCGCACCGCCAGGGGCGGGCCGAGCCGGTCGGGCGGGAACGCGGCGCGCAGCATCCCCAGCGTGGCGGGCTGCGCCAGCGCCCCGAACACCCCCTGGACGACGCGCAGTGCGATCACCCAGCCGATGCCGGGCGCCAGGCCGATGCCCGCCGAGGCCGCGCCGAAGCCCAGCATGCCGACGGCGAACAGCCGCCGGTGCCCGACGGGGCGCCCCCCGCGCCGCAGGCCGTGGGGGAGATCGCCCAGCCGGCCCGCGAACACCAGCAGGCTCGCCACCGCGACGAGATACCCGGTGCTGGTCCACTGGACCTGCGCGTACGACGCCCCCAGCTCCCGTTGCAGCCTGGGCTGGGCGACGGTGAGGACCGTGCCGTCCAGGGCGACGATCACCGCCCCGCCCACACTGCAGGTGAGCGCCACCGCCCGCTCGCGGCGGCTCACGGGGTCTCCTCCGGCCCGAGGTGCGCGTCGAGGACCGTACGCAGCAGCGGCGCGAGGTCGTCGGCGCCCGTGGCGAGCTGGAGGCTTCCCCAGCCCCAGAGCTGGGCGACGCCGTGCAGGCCGGCCCACAGGGAGCCGGCGACCAGGCGGGCGTCGGCGCCGGGGCGGACCCGGGCGACGAGGTCCACCAGGATCCCGAAGAGCGGCAGGCTGGTGTCCCGCAGGCCCAGGTGGCCGCTCTCCAGCAGGTCGTGCCGGAACATCAGCTCGTACATGCCGCGATTGCCCAGCGCGAACTCCAGATGGACCCGGCCCAGCGCGGTGAGCTGGGCGCGCGGGCTCGCCGTGCCGTCGCCGAGCGCGGCCGCGACCCGCTCGGCCAGCTCGGCGAAGCCGCGGCGCGCGATGGCCGACAGCAGCTCCAGATGGGTGGGGAAGTAACGGCGCGGCGCCCCGTGCGAGACACCCGCCCGGCGGGCGATCTCCCGCAGGGTCAGCGCCTGGGCGCCCTCCTCGGCCACCAGCCGCGTCCCCACGTCGACCAGCCGGTCCCGCAGTGCTCCCGGACCCTTCTCCGCATCACTCATAGACAGTGTCTACCAGTTGGGAGTAGACAGTGTCTACCGCTGTCGGCCGGGGAATGCGCGGCGCTGCCCGGCGAGTTGACCCCGGCATGACCCAGGACACAGCGCACGATCCCGCGCAGGCCGCACTCCTCGCCCTGCTCTCCGAAGGGCACGGCGGAGTGCTGGTCACCCTTAAGCGCGACGGCCGGCCCCAGCTCTCGAACGTCAGCCACGCCTACGACCCGGACGAGCGCGTCATCCGGGTGTCGATCACCGACGACCGCGCCAAGACCCGCAACCTGCGCAGGGACCCCCGGGCCTCCTACCACGTCACCGGCCCGGACCGCTGGGCCTACACGGTCGCCGAGGGCACCGCGGAACTCTCCGCGGTGGCGGCCGACCCGTACGACGAGACCGTGGAGGAACTGATCCGCCTGTACCGGGCCGTGCTCGGGGAACACCCCGACTGGGAGGACTTCCGCGCCGCTATGGTCCGCGACCGGCGGCTTGTGCTGCGGCTGCGGGTGGAACGGGCGTACGGCATCCCGGCGAGGACCGGGGGGCCGGGCGAGGACTGACGCGCCCCGGCCGGGCGGTCCCGCGCGTCAGTCCCGGAGGCCGGTGCGCGCCTCCAGCGCGCGCAGGACCGCCACCATGTCCTCGGCGCCGTGCCCGAGCGTCACCGTCTCCTCGAACAGGGCGTGGCAGACGTCGAGCAGCGGCGAGGCGATGCCGGACGCGCGGGCGGCCTCGGCGATCAGCCGGTTGTTCTTGAGCACGTCGAGGGCGGCCGCCTGCACCGCGAAGTCCCCGGCCAGGAGCTTGGGCGCCTTCATCAGCGAGACCGGGCTGGCCATCGGGCCGGCGCCCAGGACCTCCAGGAACAGCCGCGGGTCTAGCCCCTGCCGCCCGGCGAAGTGGAAGGACTCGGTGAGCCCGGTCACCTGCGTGATCAGGAACAGGTTCACCGCCAGCTTCATCAGCAGCGCGCCGGGCGCCGGACCGCACACGAACGTCCGCTCGCACATGGGCGCGAGCAGCGGCCGCACGGCCTCGACGGCCCGTTCCTCCCCGGCCAGCATCGCCACCAGCCTGCCGTCCTCCGCCGGGACGCGGGAGCCGGAGACCGGCGCCTCCACGTAACTCCCGCCCGCGGCCCGGACGGCGGCCTCCAGGTCCCGGGAGTACCCGGGCGAGGTGGTGCCCATGTGGACGACCGTCCGCCCCGCCACCCGGTCCGCGAAGTCCGCCGTGCCCCGGCACAGGACGGCGTCGATCGCGGCGCCGTCGGCGAGCATCAGGATCACCGTGTCCGCACGGGCGAACACCTCGCCCGGCCCGGCCGCCGCCTCGGCGCCGGCGGCGCACAGCGCGGCGGTGCGGGCGGCCGTGCGGTTCCAGACGACGAGGGGGGTGCCGGAGCGGAGCAGCCGGAGCGCCATGGGCCGTCCCATGACTCCGAGACCGATGAAACCGACGTTCACGGGAGACCGTCCTGGGGGCGAGACAGTTCTATGACGGCGGTCATAGTAGCGGGGTTTATGACGTCAGTCATAGGGTGGAGGCCGAGAAGTCCGCCGAACGGCGCCGGGAGGTAACACGATGACGGGAAGCCGACGGGGGCCGCGCGAGCGGATGGTCTTCAGCGCGGCCCAGCTCATCCGGCGCGACGGAGTCGGCGCGACGGGCATGCGGGACGTCGCCGCCCACGCCGAGGCGCCGCGCGGATCGCTCCAGCACTACTTCCCGGGCGGCAAGGAGCAACTGGTCAACGAGGCGGTGGCGTGGGCCGGCCGCTACGCCGGCCGGCGCGTCCCCCGCTTCCTGGCGGGGCTGGCCGAGCCGACGCCGAGCGGTCTGTTCGCCGCGATGGTCCGCCAGTGGACCGACGAGTACGAGACGACCGGCGCCGTGGGCGGCTGCCCGGTCGCCGCGGCGACCGTCGACCACGCGTCCTGCGGCGCGTCCACCCGGGAGGCGGCCGCCGCCGCGTTCGCGAACTGGCGGCAGCCGGTGGCCGAGGCCCTGGCCGAGCTGGGCGTGCCGACCGGGCGGGCGGAGTCGCTGGCCACGCTGATGATCAGCAGCCTGGAAGGGGCGATCATCATGGCCAGGGCCGAAGGCGGCACCGGGCCCCTGACGACCGTGGCCCGTGAACTGGGTCCGCTCCTGGACGCGGCCGTGTCACCGGCCGACGACCACCGCGCCACCGCCGGCCGGGACGGGGTCTGACCGGAACGCGGGGTACTCCGGCGACCGGCGCGCCTCGTCGGACGAGCGCGGGGCCCCGGGCGTTCCCGCCGGGGCCCCGCTCGGCCGAGGGCGCGAGGTCACCGCCGGGCCCCGCTCCTCGTCGCCCGGCGGCCGCCGAGGAGCGGGCCGCCGAGGGGCAAAGCCCGCTACGGCCCGGTGTTCCGCTACGGCCTGGTGTTCCACTCCGCGACGACCGGCCGGTCGTGCTCCGTGGACAGCCGGCTGACCGTGCCCGTCGCCAGTTGGAACAGCCGCCCGTCCGCGGGCGTCAGGCCCAGCCTGCGGGCGGTCAGCACCCGCAGGAAGTGGGCGTGCGCGACCAGGACCACGTCCCCGGCGTCCTGGCCGAGCGCGGCGTCGGCCCGGGCGAGCACCCGGTCGGCGCGCCGCCCGACCTCCTCGGGCGACTCGCCGGGGGCGCCGTCCGGCCCCGGCGGCACCCCGTCGGTCCACAGGTCCCAGGTGGGACGGGTGCGGTGGATCTCGGCCGTGGTCACGCCCTCGTAGCCGCCGTAGTCCCACTCGTGCAGATCGGGGTCCGGCACGGCCCCGGTCAGGCCCGCGAGTTCGGCGGTGCGCACGGCGCGGCCGAGCGGGCTGGTGAGCACCAGTGCGAAGGTCCGGCCGGACAGGAGCGGAGCGAGCGACTTGGCCTGTTCCTCACCGTGCTGGGTGAGGGGCAGGTCGGTGTGGCTGGTGTGCTGGCCCGACACGCTCCACTCCGTCTCACCGTGGCGGACCAGGAGAAGGTCCCCCACGGCGGATCAGCCCTTCTTCGCCGACTCGACGGCGTGGCCGCCGAACTGGTTGCGCAGCGCGGCGATCATCTTCATCTGCGGCGAGTCCTCCTGGCGGGAGGCGAACCGCGCGAACAGCGAGGCGGTGATCGTCGGCAGCGGCACGGCGTTGTCGATGGCCGCCTCGACGGTCCACCGGCCCTCGCCGGAGTCCTCCGCGTAGCCGCGCAGCTTGTCCAGGTGCTCGTCCTCGTCGAGGGCGTCGACCGCGAGGTCGAGCAGCCAGGAGCGGATGACCGTGCCCTCCTGCCAGGAACGGAAGACCTCGCGGACGTTCTCCACGGAGTCGGCCTTCTCCAGCAGCTCCCAGCCCTCGGCGTAGGCCTGCATCATCGCGTACTCGATGCCGTTGTGGACCATCTTCGCGAAGTGGCCGGCGCCCACCTTGCCGGCGTGGACGTACCCGTACGGGCCCTCCGGCTTGAGCGCGTCGAAGATCGGCTTGAGGTGGTCGACGCACTCCTTCTCGCCGCCCACCATGAGCGCGTAGCCGTTCTTCAGACCCCACACGCCGCCCGAGACGCCCGCGTCGACGAAGCCGATGCCCCGCGCGTGCAGCTGCTTGGCGTGCTTCTCGTCGTCCGTCCAGCGGGAGTTGCCGCCGTCCACGACCACGTCGCCCGGCTTGAGCAGGGTGGCGAGCTGGTCGATGACGTGCTGGGTGGCGCCGCCGGCCGGGACCATCACCCAGACGGTGCGCGGGCCGTCGAGCGCGTCGACGAGGTCGACCAGGCTTTCGACGTCGGAGAGTTCGGGGTTGCGGTCGTATCCGACGACCGTGTGGCCGGCGTTGCGGAGGCGCTCCCGCATGTTGCCGCCCATCTTGCCGAGGCCGATGAGTCCGAGCTGCATGTCAGTTCACTTCCTGAGTGTGCGGTAGGCGGCCACGAGGGCGGCGGTGGACGGGTCGAGGCCGGGCACGTCCGCGCCCTCGGTGAGGGCGGGTTCGACGCGTTTGGCGAGGACCTTGCCGAGTTCGACGCCCCACTGGTCGAAGGAGTCGATGTTCCACACCGCGCCCTGGACGAAGACCTTGTGTTCGTACAGGGCGATGAGCTGGCCGAGGACGGAGGGGGTCAGCTCGGTCGCCAGGATGGTGGTGGTGGGGTGGTTGCCGTGGAAGGTGCGGTGGGCGACCTGTTCCTCGGGCACGCCCTCGGCGCGTACCTCGTCGGCGCTCTTGCCGAAGGCGAGGGCCTGGCCCTGGGCGAAGAGGTTGGCCATGAGCAGGTCGTGCTGGGCCTTGAGTTCGCCGCTGAGTTCGGCGACGGGGTTGGCGAAGCCGATGAGGTCGGCGGGGATGAGCTTGGTGCCCTGGTGGATGAGCTGGTAGTAGGCGTGCTGGCCGTTGGTGCCGGGGGTGCCCCAGACGACCGGGCCGGTCTGCCAGTGGACGGGTTCGCCGTCGCGCTGCACGGACTTGCCGTTGGACTCCATGTCGAGCTGCTGGAGGTAGGCGGTGAACTTCGACAGGTAGTGGCTGTAGGGCAGGACCGCGTGGGTCTGGGCGTCGAAGAAGTTGCCGTACCAGATGCCCAGCAGGCCGAGCAGGAGGGGGGCGTTGGCCTCGGCGGGGGCGTTTTGGAAGTGGTCGTCGACGATGCGGAAGCCGTCGAGCATCTCGCGGAAGCGGTCTGGGCCGATGGCGATCATCAGGGACAGGCCGATGGCGGAGTCGTAGGAGTAGCGTCCGCCGACCCAGTCCCAGAACTCGAACATGTTGTCGACGTCGATGCCGAACGCGGTGACCTTCTCGCTGTTCGTGGACAGGGCCACGAAGTGCTTGGCGACGGCCTTGTCGTCGCCGTCGAGTCCGTTCAGCAGCCAGGTCCGGGCGGAGGTGGCGTTGGTGATCGTCTCGATGGTGGTGAACGTCTTGGAGGCGACGATGAACAGGGTCTCGGCCGGGTCGAGGTCACGGGTGGCCTCGTGCAGGTCGGCGCCGTCGACGTTGGAGACGAACCGGACGGTGAGGTCGCGGTCGGTGAAGGCGCGCAGGACCTCGTAGGCCATGGCGGGGCCGAGGTCGGAGCCGCCGATGCCGATGTTGACGATATTGCGGATGCGCTTGCCGGTGTGTCCGGTCCACTGTCCGGAGCGGACCCGGTCGGCGAAGCCGGCCATCTTGTCCAGCACGGCGTGCACCTTCGGCACGACGTTCTCGCCGTCGACCTCGACCACCGCGTCCCTGGGGGCGCGCAGCGCGGTGTGCAGCACGGCCCGGTTCTCGGTGAGGTTGATCCTCTCGCCGCGGAACATGGCGTCGCGCAGTCCGAAGACGTCGGTGGCGGCGGCCAGTTCCCGCAGCAGGGCCAGGGTCTCGTCGGTGATCAGGTGCTTGGAGTAGTCGATGCGCAGATCGCCGACGCGCACCGTGTACCGCTCCGCGCGGGAGGGATCCTCGGCGAACAGCTCCCGCAGGTGCGACGTCCACTGGCCGCGGTGGTCCGCCAGGGCGGACCACTCGGGCCGCCGGTTGAGCTCGGGGGTGTCGGACATGTCAGACGGTCTCCTTGATGCCGTCGCCGCGCAGGGCGATGGCGTACATCTCGTCGGCGTCGAGGCGGCGCAGCTCCTCGGCGATCAGTTCGGAGGTGGGGCGGACCTTCAGCGCGAGGGTGCGCGACGGCTGGCCCGGCAGGGTCAGCGTGGCCAGCGGGCCCTCGGGCCGGTCGATGACGATCTCGCCGGCCTCGGTGCCGAGGCGGACGGCCGTCACGAACGGTCCGGGGCTGCCGACCCGGTCGGCCGTGACGCCCAGCCGGGCCTCCAGCCAGCGGGCCAGCAGCTCGGCGCTCGGGTTGTCCGGCTCGGCCTCCACGGCCGCCGAGGTCACCTTCACCCGGGCCTGGTCCAGTGCGGCGGCGAGCATCGAGCGCCACAGGGTGAGCCGGGTCCAGGCGAGGTCGGTGTCGCCGGGCGCGTAGTGCCGCGCCCTCGACTCCAGGACCTCCAGCGGGCGGTCGAAGGCGTACAGGTCGGTGATCCTGCGCTGGGCCAGCGCGCCCAGCGGGTCCTCGGCCAGGTTGGCCGGCGCGTCCACCGGCCACCAGACGACGACCGGCGCGTCCGGGAGCAGCAGCGGCAGGACCACGGAGTCGGCGTGGTCGGAGACCTCGCCGTAGGTGCGCAGCACCACCGTCTCGCCGGTGCCGGCCTCGGAGCCGACCCGGACCTCCGCGTCCAGCCGGGAGTGGGTGCGGTCCCGCAGCGTGCGCGCGTGCCGCTTGATCACGACCAGGGTGCGCGAGGGGTGCTCGCGCGAGGCGTCCTCGGCCGCCTTGACCGAGTCGTAGGCGTTCTCCTCGTCCGTGACGATGACCATCGTCAGGACCATGCCCACGGCGGGCGTGCCGATGGCCCTGCGGCCCTGGACCAACGCCTTGTTGATCTTGCTTGCCGTGGTGTCGGTCAGGTCGATCTTCATGGCCTGCGCCAGCTCCGTCCGTCTCGTGCGAGCATCTCGTCGGCTTCCCGCGGACCCCATGTCCCCGACCGGTACTGGGCGGGCCTGCCGTGCTCGTCCCAGTAGGCCTCGATCGGGTCGAGGATCTTCCAGGACTCTTCCACTTCCTGGTGCCGGGGGAACAGGTTGGCGTCACCGAGCAGCACGTCCAGGATGAGGCGCTCGTACGCCTCCGGGCTGGACTCGGTGAAGGACTCGCCGTAGGCGAAGTCCATCGACACGTCCCGGATCTCCATCGAGGTGCCCGGCACCTTGGAACCGAACCGGACCGTCATGCCCTCGTCCGGCTGGACCCGGATCACCACGGCGTTCTCGCCCAGCTCCTCGGTGGCCGTGGAGTCGAACGGGGAGTGCGGGGCCCGCTTGAACACCACCGCGATCTCCGTCACCCGGCGGCCCAGCCGCTTGCCGGTGCGCAGGTAGAACGGGATTCCGGCCCAGCGGCGGTTGTCGATCTCCAGTTTGACCGCCGCGAAGGTGTCGGTCTTGGAGTGCGGGTCGATCCCCTCCTCCTGGAGGTAGCCGACCACCTTGGCGCCGCCCTGCCAGCCCTCGGCGTACTGGCCGCGCACCGTGTGGGCGCCCAGGTCCTCGGGCAGCCGCACCGACTTCAGCACCTTCAGCTTCTCGGTGAGCAGCGCCTCCGCGTCGAAGGCGATCGGCTCCTCCATCGCGGTGAGCGCCATCAGCTGCAGCAGGTGGTTCTGGATGACGTCACGGGCGGCGCCGATCCCGTCGTAGTAGCCCGCGCGACCGCCGATGCCGATGTCCTCGGCCATGGTGATCTGCACGTGGTCGACGTAGGACCGGTTCCAGATCGGCTCGTACATCTGGTTGGCGAAGCGCAGCGCCAGGATGTTCTGGACGGTCTCCTTGCCCAGGTAGTGGTCGATCCGGAAGACCTGCTCCGGGTCGAACACGTCGTGCACGATCCGGTTCAGCTCGCAGGCGCTGTCCAGGTCGTGGCCGAACGGCTTCTCGATCACCGCGCGTCGCCACGAACCCTGCTGGGCCTGCGCCAGCCCGTGCTTCTTGAGCTGCTGCACGACCTTGGGGAAGAACTTCGGCGGCACCGAGAGGTAGAAGGCGAAGTTGCCGCCGGTGCCCCGGGAGGCGTCCAGCTCGTCGACGGCCTCCTTGAGCTGCTTGAAGGCGGTGTCGTCGTCGAAGTCGCCGGGGATGAACCGCATCCCCTCGGTGAGCTGCTGCCAGACCTCCTCGCGGAACGGGGTGCGGGAGTGCTCCTTGACCGCCTCGTACACCACCTGGGCGAAGTCCTGGTTCTCCCAGTCGCGCCGGGCGAACCCGACCAGGGAGAAGCCCGGCGGCAGCAGACCGCGGTTGGCGAGGTCGTAGACGGCGGGCATCAGCTTCTTGCGGGACAGGTCGCCGGTGACGCCGAAGATGACGAGCCCGGAGGGGCCCGCGATCCTGGGCAGCCGGCGGTCCCGGTCGTCGCGCAGCGGATTCGCCCATTCGGCGGCGGGAGCGACCGGGAGGCGCACGTCGGACGGCGCGGTCCCGGCCGCGGCGGCCCCGGACGGGGCATCCTTCGACGGCTTCCGTCCGGACCGCTCGGCGGGGGCCGGTGCGGTCTCGGACTGCATGGCCTTGGGGCCCGGCTCCTGCGGGCGCCCGGCGGCGTCCACCGACGGGCTCTGCGCCGCGTCCGGCGTCGCCGGTTCGGCGGGCTTCTTGCTCATTCCGCGTCAACTCCCTTGCTGTTCAGGGACTTCGTGACCGCGTCCAGCAGGTCCTGCCAGGCCGCCTCGAACTTGGCGACGCCCTCGTCCTCGAGCTGCTGCACGACCTCGTCGTAGGAGATCCCCAGCCGCTCGACCGCCGCCAGGTCGGCGCGGGCCCGCTCGTAGCCGCCGGTCACCGTGTCCCCGGTGATGTCGCCGTGGTCGGCGGTGGCGTTCAGCGTGGCCTCCGGCATGGTGTTCACCGTGCCGGGCGCGACCAGCTCGTCCACATACAGGGTGTCCTTGTAGGCCGGATCCTTCACCCCGGTCGACGCCCACAGCGGACGCTGCGCGTTCGCGCCGGCGCCCGCCAGCTCGGCGAAGCGCTCGCCGGCCGGCCGCGCGCCGTCGGCGGAGCCGAACACCTGCTCGTACGCCTCGTACGCCAGCCGTGCGTTCGCCAGCGCCGCGCGGCCCTTCAGCGCCAGGGCCTCCTCGCCGCCCAGCAGGGTCAGCCGCTTGTCGATCTCGGAGTCGACCCGGGAGACGAAGAAGGAGGCCACCGAGTGGATCAGCGACAGGTCACGGCCCGCGGCACGCGCCTTCTCCAGACCGGCGAGGTAGGCGTCCATCACCTCGCGGTAGCGCTCCAGGGAGAAGATCAGCGTCACATTGACACTGATACCCGCTCCGACGACCTCGGTGATCGCCGGCAGGCCCGCGCGGGTGGCCGGAATCTTGATCATCACGTTGGGGCGGTCCACCAGCCAGGCGAGCTGCCGCGCCTCGGCGACGGTCGCCACCGTCTCGTGCGCGAGGCGCGGGTCGACCTCGATGGAGACCCGGCCGTCCCGGCCGCCGCTCGCCTCGTACACCGGCCGCAGGACGTCGGCGGCGGCGCGCACGTCGGCGGTGGTCATCATGCGCACCGCCTCGTCGACGGTGACGCCGCGCACCGCCAGGTCGGCGAGCTGCTCCTCGTAGCCCTCGCCGGAGCCGATGGCGGCCTGGAAGATCGACGGGTTCGTGGTGACACCCACCACGTGCTTGCTCTCGAGAAGACCGGCCAGGTTGCCCGAGTCGATCCGCCGCCGCGACAGGTCGTCCAGCCAGATCGACACGCCCTGCGCGGACAGGCGCTGGAGCGCTCCGGCGGTCGCGGTTGCTTTGGTCACAGTGATCATCTTCCTTGTTGCGTTCTCATCATGCGCGCGCTGCGGCCAGCGATTCGCGGGCCGCGGCGGCGACGTTCTCGGGGGTGAAGCCGTACTCGGCGAAGAGGGTCCCGGCGTCGGCGGAGGCGCCGAAGTGTTCCAGGGAGACGATGCGTCCCGCGTCACCCACGTAGCGGTACCAGGTCAGTCCGATGCCGGCCTCGACCGCGACCCGCGCCCGCACCGAGGGCGGCAGCACGCGCTCGCGGTACTCGCGGGGCTGCTCCTCGAACCACTCCACGGACGGCATCGACACCACGCGGGTGCCGATCCCCTCGGCCTCCAGCCGTTCCCGCGCGGCCACGGCGAGCTGCACCTCGGAGCCGGTGGCGATGAGCACGACGTCCGGGGCGCCGGTGGAGGACTCCTTGAGGACGTAGCCGCCCTTGGCCGCGTCCGGGTTCGGCGCGTACGTCGGCACGCCCTGGCGGGTGAGGGCCAGACCGTGCGGGGCCGGGTTGGTGGAGTGCCGCTTGAGGATCTCCGCCCAGGCGATCGCGGTCTCGTTGGCGTCGGCCGGGCGGATCAGGTTCAGCCCAGGGATGGCGCGCAGCGAGGCCAGGTGCTCGACCGGCTGGTGGGTGGGGCCGTCCTCGCCGAGGCCGATGGAGTCGTGCGTCCACACGTACGTCACCGGGAGCTGCATCAGCGCGGACAGCCGCACCGCGTTGCGCATGTAGTCGGAGAAGACCAGGAAGGTGCCGCCGTAGACGCGGGTGTTGCCGTGCAGGGCGATGCCGTTCAGCTCCGCGGCCATGGAGAACTCGCGGATGCCGAAGTGGACGGTGCGCCCGTAGGGGTCGGCCCCCGGCAGCGGGTTGCCGACGGGCAGGAAGGACGACGTCTTGTCGATGGTGGTGTTGTTCGAGCCGGCCAGGTCGGCGGAGCCGCCCCACAGCTCGGGCAGCACCGCGCCGAGCGCCTGGAGCACCTTGCCGGATGCGGCACGGGTGGCGACCGCCTTGCCCTCCTCGAAGACCGGCACCGAGTCCTCCCAGCCCTCGGGCAGCTTCCCGGCCACGATCCGGTCGAGCAGCCCGGCGCGCTCCGGCTGGGCCCCGCGCCACTTGTCGAGCCGCTTGTCCCAGGCCGCGTGCGCCTCGGCGCCCCGGTCCAGGGCCTGCCGGGTGTGGGCGAGGACGTCCTCGTCCACCTGGAAGGACCGCTCCGGGTCGAAGCCCAGGAGGCGCTTGGTGGCGGCGATCTCGTCCTCGCCCAGCGCCGAGCCGTGCGCCGCCTCGGTGTTCCGGGCGTTCGGGGCCGGCCAGGCGATGATCGTGCGCATCGCGATGATCGAGGGGCGGCCGGTCTCGGCCTTCGCCGCCGTCAGCGCCGTGTACAGGGCGGGCACGTCGATGTCGCCGTCCCGCGTCGGCTCCACGCGCTGGGTGTGCCAGCCGTAGGCCTCGTAGCGCTTCAGCACGTCCTCGGAGAAGGCGGTGGCGGTGTCGCCCTCGATGGAGATGTGGTTGTCGTCGTAGAGGAAGACCAGGTTGCCGAGCCGCTGGTGGCCGGCGAGCGAGGAGGCCTCGGCGGAGACGCCCTCCTCCAGGTCGCCGTCGGAGACGATCGCCCAGATGGTGTGGTCGAAGGGGGACTCGCCCTCGGGCGCGTCCGGGTCGAACAGGCCGCGCTCGTAGCGGGCGGCCATCGCCATGCCCACGGCCATCGCGACACCCTGGCCGAGCGGGCCGGTCGTGGACTCCACGCCCGCGGTGTGCCCGTACTCGGGGTGCCCGGGCGTCTTCGAACCGTAGGTGCGGAACGCCTTGAGGTCGTCCAGCTCCAGTTCGTAGCCGGCCAGGTAGAGCTGCGTGTAGAGGGTGAGCGACGTGTGCCCGGGGGAGAGCACGAAACGGTCACGGCCCGTCCACTCGGGATCGGCCGGATCGTGACGCATCACCTTTTGAAAGATCGTGTACGCCGCCGGGGCCAGGCTCATCGCGGTGCCGGGGTGGCCGTTGCCCACCTTCTGCACGGCATCGGCCGCCAGCAGGCGGGCGGTGTCGACGGCACGCCGGTCGAGGTCGGTCCACTCGAAGCGGTCGGTTGTCTGCTCGCTCATCTTCAAGAAGTCCTCGGAAGAAGCGGGATTGCTGTCGGACGTGTTCGAACTTAAAAGTCTGACTTTTTCGCGGGAAGGTCTGTGTGTGTCAGCCTGTGGTGAAAATGGGACACCCCCGACGGACGAGATCGCCCGGCGGGCGATCAAGGTGGTACGGAACGGACATGGCGGACGCGATCACCCGGGGAGCGCACGGCGCCCGGGACGACGGCGGCGAGGGGATCAGGACCTTCCCCTTCCCGGTCGACCTCAGCCTCGGCGGCGTCGGGCTCCAGATCGGCCCGATGGGCAGCGAGCGCACCTGGCACGCCGAGGCTCCTCTGCATCGCGTCCACCGCATCGACTTCCACGTGGTCATGCTCTTCAGCGACGGCCCCGTACGGCACATGGTCGACTTCGCCGAGTTCGAGGCCGCGGCCGGCGACGTGCTGTGGGTCCGCCCCGGACAGGTCCATCGCTTCTCCCGCACCGACGAGTACCGCGGAACCGTGCTGACCATGCAACCCGGCTTCCTGCCCCGGGCCACGGTCGAGGCGGCCGGCCTGTACCGCTACGACCTGCCGCCCCTGCTCCACCCCGACGAGGCCCAGCGCTCGGCGCTCGAGTCGGCGCTCGCCCAGCTCCGCCGGGAGTACGAGGACACCGACACCCTCCCGCTGAGCCTGCACACCGCGGTGCTGCGCCACTCGCTCACCGCGTTCCTGCTGCGCCTCGCCCACCTCGCGGCCAGCTCGGCCGAGGCGGCCCGCCGGCAGGACGACACCACCTTCACCCTGTTCCGCGACGCGGTCGAGCAGGGGTTCACCACCAACCACAGCGTCAGCGCCTACGCCGACGCCCTCGGCTACTCCCGCCGCACCCTCGTCCGCGCGGTCCGCGCCGCCACCGGCGAGACCCCCAAGGGCTTCATCGACAAACGGGTCGTGCTGGAGGCCAAACGCCTGCTCGCCCACACCGAACTGCCGATCGGCCGGGTCGGCGTGGCCGTCGGCTTCCCCGACGCGGCCAACTTCTCCAAGTTCTTCCAGCTCCACACGGGGCAGGCGCCGGTGACGTTCCGGGCGGAGCTGCGGTGAACGCGCGGGGGCTCCACGCGAGTCGCGTGGAGCCCCCGCGCGCCCTGCCCGGGCACGGGTATCAGTGGCCGAAGTCGAACCAGTTGACGTTCACGAAGTCGGCCGGCTGGCCGCTGGTGAAGGTGAGGTAGACGTCGTGGGTGCCGGTGACCGGGGAGATGTTCGCGGGCACGGTGCGCCATGACTGCCAGCCGCCCGTGCCGGCCAGCGCGAAGCTGCCGACGGGCGCGTTGCTCCGGCTGTCCAGGCGCACCTCGACCAGCCCGCTGACGCCGGCCGCCGCCCCGCTCGCGACCCGGCCGTAGAACTGCTTGGCGGGCGTGGAGCCGAAGTCGACGCCCTTGTAGAGCGCCCAGTCGCCGTTGGCGATCGCCCCGATGTCCCGCCCGCCGCCGCTGTCGGTGGTCGACTCGGTGATCACACCGCTCTGGCCGTCGTAGGACTCGGCCTGCACGGGGCCGTAGGCGTCGCGGCCGCCGGTCGGCGGGGGAGTGGTGCCGCCGCCGCTGCCGGCGGAGCGGAGCACCTGCACATAGTCCACCACCATCGGGTGGCCGGGCTCGGTGCCGCTGTCCGGACCGCCGCCGAACGCGCCGGGGAAGCCGCCGCCCATGGCCACGTTCAGGATGACGAAGTAACCGTGGTTCGTGGCGTTGGCCCAGGTCGTGGCGTCGACCTGACTGGCCCTGACCGTGTGGAAATTGACGCCGTCGAGGTAGAAGCGGATCTCCTCGGGGCTGGTGGACCTGTCCCACTCCATCGCGTAGGTGTGGAACCCGGCCTGGCAGGTGGCTCCGGCACAGGGGGTCGTACCGCCGATGCCGGAGGTCTCGTTGCAGGGGCCGCCCGGGTTGGTGCCGCAGTGCATCGTGGCCCAGTCGGTGTTGAGGCCCTGCACGTTCTCCATGACGTCCAGCTCGCCGACGGCCGGCCAGTTCTGGTAGTTGCCCCGGTAGGGCGAGCCCAGCATCCAGAAGGCGGGCCAGTAGCCCTTCGCCGCGGCGCCGGTGACGTTCGGGAGCTGGATCCGCGCCTGCACGCGCAGTTTGCCGCCCGCCGGGGGCTGGAAGTCGGTGCGGGTGGTCTCGATCCGGCCCGAGGTCCAGTGACCGGAGGCGTCCCGGCGCGGGGTGATGAGCAGGTCGCCGTTGCCGTCGAGCGAGACGTTGCCGGTGGCGGAGGTCATCGTCTCGACCTCACCGGTGCCCCAGTTGGCGGCCCCGCCCGGATACGACGTGCCCGTGTCGTACTGCCAGTTCGCCGTGTTGACGCCGGATCCGGCGGCGCCGTTGAAGTCGTCGAGGAAGACCTGGGTCCAGCCGGACGGGGGAGCGGGCGCGGAGGCGTTCGCGGACGGCGTCGCGACGGTCGCGGCCGCCGCCGCCAGACCGAGCGTGCCGAGCACCGCGACGAGTGCCCGCCGCACGGAACGCCGTCCGTGCCGAGCGCCGACGGATCTGCCCGCGGGCGGGCCGGAGGGCACGTCGGAGGACATGCCGAGGGGTATGCCGGAGGGTTCGCTCATGGGGGGTGCCTCTCGGGTACGGAGCGGTGGGGAGGGGTGGGAGGGGTGTGGGGGGTTCCGGAGGCCCTGGGGTTCCGGGGCTTCCGGGGTTCCGAGGAGAACTGTGAGAGCGCTCTCAAGCGGTGGGTGCGCCTGAGAATGTGCTCCCGGCCGCCCGGGTCGTCAAGACTTGAAGCGAGGAAAGTGCTTGGCCCGTACGCGAGTTCAGCTGATGAAGCCGGAGAAATCCGAGTTGTCCCGGCGGTGGAGGGAGGGGAACGGAGGGACCCGGCCGGTCATGCGCGGTCTGCCGCCCGCGTGGGGGAGGGGCTGGGGCGGGGCGGGCCTCTTACCCGGCCGCCGCGTGGCCGCGGCGTGGTCCGTCAGGCCGGGCGGCGCCGTCGCGGTGGGCCGATCAGCGAGGGTCCCGTTGCGACGGCGACGGCGACGGCGACGGCGACGGTGATGGCGGCGGCGGCGATGGCGGTGGGCGGGGCGGTGGGGCGCCGGTCCGTGGTCGTGGTCCGGCGCCCGGTGTCCGCTTCCACCGCCGTCCGCTTCCGTCCGCGTGCGGCGGAAGCCGTCGTGGTCCTACCGCTGCCGGTACGAGTAGACGGTCGTCGTGACCTCGCACACGCCCGGTGCGACGACCTCGGCGCGCAGCGTGCCGCGTGCCGCGTCGTAGTCCACGCCCTCCGCCTCGAACGTCCCGGAGCACACGCTGCGCTGGGGCAGCGCGAACAGGCTGGACACGTGCCCGGCGACCGGGCCGCCGTCCAGCTTGTGGGCCAGGTCCACCTGGAGCAGCGGCCGGTCCTCGGGGAAGAGCGCCTTCGAGCCGTCGTTCGACGCGCACAGCAGCCGGGTGTCGTCGACGAAGTCGCAGCCCTGGATGTCGCGCACGGGCTTGTCCAGGGTGATCTGGGGTGCCTGCGGCAGTGAGCCGCCGGTGGGCGGGGTGGCCGGGTTGAGCAGCGGAGCGGGGAAGACCTGGAGCCGGTTCTGGTCGCCCCACTCGCCCGACACCAGCCATTGGGCGTCCGGTGAGACGGCGGCGAAGGAGTTGTTCACCTTCTCGCCCGCGTCGAGCGGGTGGACGTACTCGTAGCGCTTCCCGTCCGGGGTGGTCACCGCGAACATCTTGGACGTCGCCGTGTCCGCGCCCTGGTACGCGTCGAAGACGTGACCCCGCGCGATGTCCGGGTCGCCTATGTGGTTCCAGCCCTTGACCCGCAGGCTCAGCGGGATCGAGGCGAGCCCCCGGTGCAACAGCGAGCCGTCCGCGCGGCTGGCGAGCCCCTGCCCACCGGTCAGCGAGTCGGTGTACGCGGTGCCGGACTCCTGCCAGAGCGGGCCGGCGGCCGCGGCGGAGGTGGCCGCGCCGAGGGTGACCGCCGCCGACAGAGCGGCCAGGACGAACAGTTGACGTCTCATCAGTACCTGCCGTGTCCACGAGGAGAGGATGGGTTCGCATCGAACCACGCGCGCGGCCGCCGGGGCACGGCTTTGCGGCGGGCGGTCCGGACCGGTCACCGGGGCCGCTCGTTCGGATCCCGCCGGCTCGAAGCGTCCGGGCACCGGCCCGCGTCGTTCCCCCGGAGTCCCGCCGTTCCGCGAGCGGTTCGCGGGCCGTGACACCGGCGACGAGTAGGGTTCGTGGCGAGCCGGCGACGGCCGGCGCAGCAGGCGTGGCGGGAAGGGTGCGAGGGTGAGGCTGACCATTCTGGGCGGCGGCGGATTCCGGGTGCCGTTGGTGTACGGGGCGCTGCTGGGCGACCGCGCCGAGGGCCGGGTCACCGAGGTCGTGCTGCACGACCTCGACACCGGACGGCTGTCCGCGGTGACCCGAGTGCTGGCCGAGCAGGCCGCCGGGGTGCCCGACGCTCCGGCGGTGCGGGCGACCACCGATCTCGACGAGGCGCTGAGCGGCGCCGACTTCGTCTTCTCCGCGATCCGGGTGGGCGGTCTGGAGGGGCGGGCGAACGACGAGCGGGTGGCCCTGGAGGAAGGGGTGCTCGGCCAGGAGACCGTCGGCGCGGGCGGCATCGCCTACGGTCTGCGCACGGTGCCCGTCGCGGTCGACATCGCCCGGCGGGTGGCCCGTCTCGCGCCCGACGCCTGGCTGATCAACTTCACCAACCCGGCCGGACTGGTCACCGAGGCCATGTCCCGCCACCTCGGCGACCGGGTCATCGGCATCTGCGACTCGCCGGTCGGCCTGGGCCGCCGCATCGCCCGCGTGCTCGGCGCCGACCCTCGGGAGGCGTGGATCGACTACGTCGGGCTCAACCACCTCGGCTGGGTGCGCGGCCTGCGGGTGGCCGGACGCGACCAACTGCCGCGCCTGCTGGACGACCCCGAACTGCTCGGGTCCTTCGAGGAGGGCAGGCTCTTCGGCGCCGAGTGGCTGCGGTCGCTCGGCGCGGTGCCCAACGAGTACCTGCACTACTACTACTTCAACCGCGAGGCCGTACACGCCTACCAGCGGGCCGAGAAGACCAGGGGCGCCTTCCTGCGCGACCAGCAGGCGCGGTTCTACGAGGAGTTGCGCGACCCGGACGCTCCGGCGCTCGCGGCCTGGATGCGCACCCGCGCCGAGCGGGAGGCCACCTACATGGCGGAGAACCGCGAGGCGGCCGGGGCGGGGGAGCGGGAGGCCGACGACCTCTCGGGCGGCTACGAGAAGGTGGCCCTCGCCCTGATGCGGGCCATCGCCCGCGACGAGCGCGCGACGCTGATCCTCAACGTCCGCAACCGCGGCACCCTTTCGGCCCTGGACGCCGACGCCGTCATCGAGGTCCCCTGCCTGGTCGACGCGGGCGGCGCACACCCCTTCTCGGTCGACCCGCTGCCCGGCCACGCCACCGGACTGGTCTGCGCGGTCAAGGCGGTCGAGCGCGAGGTGCTCGCCGCGGCCGAGTCGGGCTCCCGCGCGACGGCCGTGAAGGCCTTCGCGCTGCACCCGCTGGTCGACTCGGTGAACGTGGCCCGCAGGCTGGTCGAGGGGTACACCCGGGTCCACCCCGGTCTGGCGTACCTCGGCTGAACGCCGAGGGAGAACACACCGGGGCGGCCGGCCGCTCCCCCGTACAGCGGCCGACCGCCCCGTCCCCCGTGCTCCCCCGTCCCCCGTGATCCCCCGTGATCCCCCGTGATCCCCCGTGATCCCCGCTTCCCCACCCTTGAGAGTCGGGGGCGGCCGCCCTGATACACCCCTGACGGAAAAAATCTCGGGGAAGGATTCCGCGGTGGGGAGTCCGACCGGCCGACCGCTGACCGGCTGACCGCTGACCGGCTGACCGCCGTCTGGTCGACCGCCGGGCGCCGACCGGCCTGCCACGCCCGTGGGTCGGCCTGTCGCGGGTCCCTCGGCCGGGTGAGGCACGGCGCGCGGATTCGGCCACGCGGCCGGAACGGTGGCCCGGGAACCCCCTTGTCCGGATGCGCGCGGCTGTGTTCTTGTGGTGCCCGACCGGTGTGGTACGGACAGAGGGAGAGCGGTGACGGGGACAGCGGGCGGGGGCGGGCGGCTGCTGGCCGTCAGCGACCTGCACATCGGCTACCGCGAGAACCGGGCGCTGGTCGAGGGCATGGAACCCGGGTCGGACGACGACTGGCTGATCGTGGCCGGGGACGTCGCCGAGACCGTGGCCGACATCCGCTGGGCGCTGAAGACGCTGGCGGGCCGCTTCCGCAAGGTCGTCTGGGCGCCCGGCAACCACGAACTGTGGACCCATCCGCGGGACACCGTCGAACTGCGCGGGGTCGCCCGGTACGAGCACCTGGTCGACCTCTGCCGCGAACTGGACGTGGTGACGCCCGAGGACCCCTACCCGGTCTGGGACGGCCCCGGCGGCCCGGTCGCCGTGGCGCCGCTGTTCCTGCTGTACGACTACTCGTTCCTGCCGGCCGGCTGCGCCACCAAGGAGGAGGGGCTGGCCTACGCGCACGGCACCGGAATCGTCTGCAACGACGAGCACCTGCTGCACCCCGACCCGTACCCGACCCGCGAGGCGTGGTGCCGGGCCCGGGTCGCCGAGACCGAGCGCAGACTCGCCGAACTGCCCGGTGACCTGCCCACCGTGCTCGTCAACCACTACCCGCTGGACCGGCACCCCATGGACGTGCTGTGGTACCCCGAGTTCGCGATGTGGTGCGGCACCCGGCTGACCGCCGACTGGCACCGCAGGTTCCGCGTGGCCGCCATGGTCTACGGACACCTCCACATCCCCCGGACCACCTGGCACGAGGGGGTCCGCTTCGAGGAGGTCTCGGTGGGATACCCCCGCGAGTGGCGCAAACGCCCGGGACCTCCGGGCCGGCTGCGCCGGATCCTGCCCACGGAGGACTGAACCGGTGATCGATGAGCTGCTCCCGGACTCGGTGGTGGCCGTGGAGGCGTACGGCGAGGAAGCGCGCCGCCTCGCCCCGCTGTACCCCGAGGAACTGGCCTGCGTGGCGCGTGCGGTGGACAAGCGCCGCCGTGAGTTCGCCGCCGTACGGGCCTGTGCCCGCCGCGCCATGGAGAAGCTCGGCGTCCAGCCGCAGGCCGTCGTCCCCGGTGAGCGGGGGGCCCCGCGCTGGCCGGAGGGCCTGATCGGCAGCATGACCCACTGCGACGGCTACTGCGCCGCGGCTCTGGTCCGGGCCGGTGACCTGGCCTCCCTCGGTGTCGACGCCGAACCGCACGGCCCCCTTCCGGACGGGGTGCTGCCCAGCGTCGCCCTGCCCGACGAGGCCCGGCGCCTGGCGAACCTGACGGCGCTCCACCCCGAAGTCCACTGGGACCGGCTGCTGTTCAGCGCCAAGGAGTCCGTGTACAAGGCGTGGTTCCCGCTGACCGGGAAGTGGCTCGACTTCAAGGAGGCGGACATCGAGGTGCACACGGACCCCGGCACGTCCCGGCTCGGTGGGTTCCGCGCCGCGCTGCTCGTGCCCGGGCCCGTGGTCGGCGGCCGCCGTCTCAGCGGCTTCGAGGGCCGCTGGACCGTCACCGGAAGCCATGTCGCCACCGCGGTGACCGTCCCGCACGCCTGACCCGGCCTGCCGGCCGCCGGGCCCGCCCGGCACGGGGCGGCGCACGGCGCGGCACCCCGTCCCCGCCTGGTCCCGGCCCACGCCCCCCTGCTCAGGTCCGCGGCTCCGGAGGGCAAGTGGAGCGGACGCGCGGACTCGGAGGGAACGTGGGGCAGACACGCGGCCTCGGACGGGACGCCGGGCGGGCGCGCGGCCCCGGGCCGGTTACCCAGGTCGGACCCCCCGCGCCGGATAGCCAGGTCGGACACCCCGCGCCGGATGCCCCGGCCCGGCGGGCCGGGCTCCAGGGGCTCAGGGCTCCGTGCACCAGTTGCCGAGGAGGTCGAAGAAGGCCGCCTCGTTGCCCGCGAGACCGGCCCGGGTCAGGGCCAGTTCCGCCTCGGCGAGGACGGAGGGCGGGACGAGCGGTGGCCGGCCGGCGGTCGCCGGGCCGTCGAAGGTGGCGCGCACGGTGTGCAGCAACCGCAGGTAGGCCTGGACGGCGGTGCGCTCGTGGTCGGTCAGTACGGCGGTCGGCATGGTCGCTCTCCCCGGTTTCGGCGTCACGCGGTCACGCGCCCGGTTGCCCGTACGGCGCGGTCCCCCCAGCTTGCCGCCCACCACTGACAATGCCCCCGCCGTCCGTTCCGGTTCGCCCGCTCGGCGGAGCGGAAAACGCCGCCTCTACGGCCGGTTCCGGGGCAGCGGGTCCGCTTCCGCTTCCGCTTCCACCCGCCGGCCCAGGTAGCCCAGCGACGCCTCGATCCGCCCGGCCAGGTGATCGCGCTGCACCGGTCCGCGCAGCGACGAACCGGCCAGCCAGGTACGGCACTTGCTGGCGAGCAGCAGGCCGAAGCTCTCCGCTTCCTCCTCCTCGGCCACGTCGAAGCGGCTGCGCGCGGCCGCGCTGCGGACGGCCGCGAGGAGACCGGCGCGGTCGGCGCGGTCGTCCAGCAGGCGCGCGGCGACGGCGACCCCGTCGACGTGGTGGCGCCCGTGCCCCGCCCGCATGTGCCACAGCTCGTGGCCCAGGATCACCAACTGGTGGTCGGGAGCGGTGCGTTCCTCGACGAGCACCAGGTCCTGGTCGGCCATGTCGAGCCACAGCCCGCTCGCGGTCCCGGGCGGGAAGGCGGCCGTACGGAACCGCACCGGCCGTTCGCGCCGCCTGCTCATCGCGTCGCACAGCGCGGCGTACAGATCGTCCGGCCGGGCCGGCGCCGTCAGGTTCAGCTCGCCGACCAGCGCGCCGCACAGCCGGCGCATGTCCCGCCCGATGCCCACGCCCCTGCGCAGCATCACGACTCGGGCCGCTTGACGCTCTCCAGAAGCATGTCCAGCCACTCCGCGACCTTGTCGCGGTGCTGGTCGGTGGGCAGTTGCGCGGCCCGCCAGGCGATCCCGCGCACCCCGTGGTCCTGCAGCAGCCGCTCCAGCGGGTCGTCGGCGGCCGCGGCGGCCTCGCGCTCGGAGTCCGCGAGCCGTTGGAGCAGTTCCTGCTCGGTGCGTTGCAGGGCGCCGGCGAGCGCCTCGGGGTCCTCGGCGGTGAGGAAGCCGGCGTGCACGCGGAAGAACCGCTGGATGGCGTCGCAGTGCTCCATGGTGGGGCGCCGGTCGCCGTTGATGAGGGCCCCGGCCTGCTGCCGCGACATGCCCGCGCCGTCGGCTATCTCCTGCTGGGTGTAGCGCCGTCTGTTGGGCTTGAGCCGGGTACGGCGCAGCAGGTCCAGCCGTTGCAGGAAGCGGGCCTGCACATCCGGTTCGCCCGCCGGCCGGCCGCTCAGCAACGCCCTGATCACGGGCTCCGGCACGCCACAGGCCACCGACAGGCGGCCGACGTCGAAGACCTCCGACTGGGGAACGCCCAGCCGGTCGGCGAGCGTGCTGACACGTGCGACGACCGCCGACAGCACAGCCGAAGCCACGGTACCCGGATCCTCGATGCCATCCGTCACCGACAGATCTCCTACGTCTCTCACAGAGTTCTCACAGGGCGGGGTGCCGTGAACTTCCCGGAGAGTAGCCCGTCGCTCGAACTCACATCCAGGTCTCGCCACAACTGTGGCTAATTCCAGCCGTCAACCGGCATGAAATGCCACGATAGTTGACACAGTCGCGTCCGAACAGCAGGATCAAGGCGCCGCGTGAAGGCCGCAGAGGCAAGAGGGGTGACCTCCCGATGGCATTTCAGGCAGGAGGGCAGCGGCCGGCGCCGCGGCCCGTTCCCGTCAGTCCCGAGGCGCAGGCCTATCTACAGGACTACGCCGTCTTTCTGGAGGCCGTCTCCTTTCCCTCTCTCGTCATCGACCACCGCTGGGACGTCGTCCTGACCAACGGCGCCTACACCTCGCTCTTCCAGGGCGTCGGTCAGTATCCGACCGCCATGCCCGAGGAGAACTTCCTGCGTTTCGTCCTGTTCCACCCGGACGCCGGCACCGTCCTCGGCGACCACGAGACCCGCTGGTGCCTGCCGATGCTGGCGCAGTTCTCGGTGACCGTGGAACGCATGGGCCACGACCACGGCGTGCAGGCCATCCGCCGGGACATCGCCCAGGACCCGATCATGGACGCCGCCTTCCGGCAGGGGCTGCCGCACTGGATCCGCGCCGTCGGCCCGTCGGCCACCATCTCCGACGGCGCCGTCCGCCCGCTGCTCCACCCCGATCCGCGCTGGGGCGCCACCGACTGCCGGGTCATCGAGGAGACCCCGGCCACCCTGCGGGACCTGGGCTACACCCGGCTCACCCTGGTCCTGAGGGAGCCGCCCCGCCCCGCTCGCCCCCGGCACCGGCCGCGCCGCGCCCGCCGCCCGGCCGGCCACCTCAGCGTGGTGCCCGCGCGCGAGGCCTGACGCCCCGGCACCGTCGGCGTTCAGGTCGCCGACGGCGCCGGGTCCCCCCGCTCACGGCCCGGCCGGGACCGGGACCAGCGGCACGCCCGCGCGCGGAGCCGGCCGCGACCCGCCGGACGTGACGGCGCCCGCCTCGCGCAGCGCCGACGCGAAGCCCTTGCCCTGGTGAGGGATCAGGCCGAAGGAGCCGGACCGGTCGAGGCGGCGACCCGGCCGAGGGCGTTCACCAGAGGCACGCGGGCGGTGCTCCGCCTCGCGGCGCACCGTACGCCGCTCCGTGACGGGCAAACGCTGCCTGCCGCCGCACTAGAGAGTCAGCCGCAGGGCCACGAGCCGCGCCGCCGACTCCTCGACGCACCGCTCGGCCAGCGAACGGGCCGATTCGGCCGTCCCGTCCCGCACGGCGCGGACGACGGCGCGCTGCCGCTCCGCGACTTCCTCGCGGTACTCGTCGTCCCCCAGCACGAGACACAGCAGCGCGCCGACCTCGGTCTGGAGCGCGACCTGCTCCCGGGCGAGCCGGGCGGACCGCGCCGCCGCCGCGAGCTCCACGTGGAACCGGCCATGGACCCGGCCGCGCGCGGCGGCCTCCGCGGCCCCCGCCAACTCCTCGACCGAGCGCCGCAGGTCAGCGAGGTCCGCCGGCTCCGTACGGCCGGCCGCGAGCCGGGCCGCGGCGCCCGACAGCGCGGCCCAGTGATCGCCGAGGTCGCGCAGCTCCTGGCTGCTCCAGCCGCGCAGCCGGCTCAACAGCCGCTCCACGCCAGGTGGTTCGGGCACGGCGACGAAACTGCCCCCGCCGCGTCCGCGCCGGGTGGTGACCAGCCCCTGCTGCCGCAGCACCGTCAGCGCCTCCCGCAGGGTCACCGTGGACACGCCCAACTGCCCGGCCAGCCGGCTCTCGCCGGGCAACTGCTCTCCGTCGGCGAGCAGGCCGAGCTCTATGGCGTCGCCGATCCGGCGGACGACCGCCTCCACCCGGGCCCGGCTCTCCACCGGCGCGAAGACCGCCCCCAGCGCACCGGACCGACGCGGTTCGGCCCCCTCCCCGCCGGCGCCGCCCGCACCGCGCGCGCCGCCCTCCCCGCCGGCGCCGCCCGCACCGCGCGCGCCGCCCTCCCCGCCGGCGCCGCCCGCACCGCCCGCACCGCGCGCGCCGCCCGCACCGCGCGCGCCGCCCCCGCCGTACACCCCGAGTGAGCCGCGCGTCCTGACCGCGCCGCCCGCGTCACCCGCGCCGCCCGCGTCACCCGCGCCGCCCGTGCCCCCGCTCCCGCCCGTCATGACGGCCGGGCCCCCATGACGTCCGTTCCGCCGATGACGTCCGTACCGTCCGCTCCGGCGGTGCAGCGGGCGCCCGAGCCCCCGGCCCCGCTCCCGACGTGTCGCTGCCTCACGGCCACCACCCTGCCCGACCGGCCCGGGCATCGCCCGCAGGCGGTCTTGAGCTTTGAACTATGACTTCATATCTTTCCGTTCAGCGTTGCAACGTCGGCGAGCGCCAGAGAGGTTCCCGTATGGAGGGAATTGCGGTCCGGCTGCAGGGCCTGCGCAAGACGTTCGGGGAGACCACCGCGGTGGGCGGGCTGGACCTGGAGATCCGGGACGGGGAGTTCTTCTCGATGCTCGGCCCGTCCGGCTCGGGGAAGACCACCGTGCTGCGGCTCGTCGCCGGGTTCGAGGCCCCCACCGAGGGCCGGATCGAACTGGCCGGCCAGGAGGTCACCGGCCTCGCTCCCTTCGAACGGGACGTCCACACCGTCTTCCAGGACTACGCCCTCTTCCCGCACATGACCGTCGAGCAGAACGTCGCCTACGCCCTCAAGGTGCGCAAGGTGCCCAAGGCGGAGCGGCTGGCGCGGGCCCGCAAGGCGCTCGCCGAGGTCCGCCTCGAGGGGTACGGCGGACGGCGCCCGGACCGGCTCTCCGGCGGCCAGCGTCAGCGGGTCGCCCTCGCCCGCGCCCTCGTCGGCCGCCCCCGGCTGCTGCTGCTCGACGAGCCGCTCGGCGCCCTCGACCTCAAGCTGCGCGAGCAGATGCAGCTCGAGCTCAAGGCGCTCCAGCGCGAGGTCGGCATCACCTTCGTCCTGGTCACCCACGACCAGGAGGAGGCCCTGACGCTCAGCGACCGCATCGCCGTCCTCCGGCAGGGCCGGCTCGAACAGGTCGGCACCCCCGCGGAGATCTACGAACGCCCCGCGACGTCCTTCGTCGCCTCCTTCGTGGGCACCTCCAACCTGCTGCGCGGCGAGGCCGCCCGGCGCGTGCTCGGCGCCGCCGGCGCGCACAGCGTCCGGCCGGAGAGGATCCGGGTCCTCAAGGAGCACGCGATCGTCGACGACCACGGGCACGCCACCGCCACCGGCACCGTCGCCGAGGTCGTCTACCTGGGCGACACCACCCGCTTCCTGGTCGACCTCGACGCCGGCGGCCGCCTCATCGCGCTCCAGCAGAACCTGGAGACGTCCGCGGCGGACGTCGCCGCCTACCGCGGCACCCGGGTGCGCCTGGCCTGGGACCGCCGCCACACCGTCCAGCTACCCGACGCCCGCTGAACACCCCCGTCCCGTTGGGAGTCACGCCGTGCGCCTCACCCGAACCCTGAAGTCGGCCGCAGCCGCCGCACTGCTCCTGGCCGCCACCGCCTGCGGATCCTCGGACGACGCGGGCGGCGCCACCGCCGGCGGCCTCAACCCCCCGGATCTCAAGGCGCGGTCCAGCCTCGGCCCACCCGAGGGCGAGGTCGACCTGATCGCCTGGGCCGGCTACGTGGAGGACGGCTCCAACGACCCCGAGGCCGACTGGGTCAGCGGTTTCGAGAAGCGGACCGGCTGCCAGGTCCGCTCCAAGGTCGCGGCCAGTTCGGACGAGATGGTCAAGCTGATGAAGACGGGGGAGTACGACGCCGTGTCCGCCTCCGGCGACGCCTCCCTGCGGCTGATCGCCTCCGGCGACGCCGCACCGGTCAACACCGATCTCGTACCGAACTACAAGGACATCTTCCCCGACCTGAAGACGCAGGCCTGGAACTCCGTCGACGGCAAGGCCTACGGCATCCCGCACGGCCGCGGCGCCAATCTGCTGATGTACGACACCAGGAAGGTGACGCCCGCCCCCACCTCCTGGTCCGCGGTCTTCGACGACGCCGCGGCGCACAAGGGACACGTCACCGCCTACGACTCGCCCATCTACATCGCCGACGCGGCGCTCTACCTCCGGGCCACCAGGCCCGAGCTGGGCATCAAGGACCCGTACGCGCTGGACCAGAAGCAGTTCGACGCCGCCGTGGCCCTGCTGAAGAAGCAGAACGCCGACATCGGCGAGTACTGGAGCGACTACCTCAAGGAGGTCTCCGCCTTCAAGAGCGGCGACTCCGTGATCGGCACCACCTGGCAGGTCATCGCCAACCTCGCCGCCTCCGAAGGAGCCCACGTCAAGGCGTTCGTACCGAAGGAGGGCTCGACCGGCTGGTCCGACACCTGGATGGTCTCCGCGAAGGCCAAGCACCCCGACTGCGCCTACAAGTGGCTGGACTGGATCGTCTCCCCGAAGGTGAACGCCCAGGTCGCCGAGTACTTCGGCGAGGCGCCCGCCAACGCGAAGGCGTGCGCGCGGACCGCGGACCGGAACTTCTGCGCCGTCTACCACGCCGGTGACACGGCCTACTGGAAGCGGATCGCGTTCTGGAACACGCCCATCCAGCAGTGCCTGGACGGCCGCAGGGACGTCAGGTGCGTGCCGTACGCGAAGTGGGTGGAGGCATGGACCGAGATCAAGGGCTGAGCGCGACCGCCGCCGCGCGTCCCGGCGGGCCCGGCTCCCCGGGCGCCGCCCGTCGGCCGGCCGGGGCGCTGCACCGCAGGCCCCGGCTCTCACTCGCCCTGCTGCTGACCGCCCCGCTGCTGTGGCTGACCGTGCTCTACCTGGGCTCGCTGGCCGCGCTGTTCGCCTCCGCCTTCTGGACGACCGACTCCTTCACCTCCGAGGTCGTCAGGGTCTGGTCGGTGGACAACTTCCGCGCCCTGCTGACCACCCCCGTCTACCGCCAGGTGGTCGTGCGCAGCATCGGCGTGGCACTGGCGGTCACCGTGCTGTGCGCGCTCGTCGCCCTTCCGCTGGCCTACTGGACCGCCCGTGTCGCGCGGCCCCGGTGGCGGCCGCTGCTCGTGGTGGCGATCCTCACCCCGCTGTGGGCGAGCTACCTGGTCAAGGTGTACGCCTGGCGGCTGATCCTGTCCCAGGGCGGACCGGCCGACTGGATGCTGAGACCGTTCGGGCTCGCCGGGCCGGGATTCGGACTGCCCGCGGCCGTCCTGACGCTGACCTACCTCTGGCTGCCGTACATGATCCTGCCCGTCCACACCGCGCTGGAGCGGCTGCCGGCCAACCTGCTCGACGCCTCCGCCGACCTCGGCGCCAGGCCCGGGCGCACCTTCCGGTCGGTCGTGCTGCCCATGGTGCTGCCCTCCGTCGCCGCCGGCTCGGTCTTCACCTTCTCGCTCAGCCTCGGCGACTACATCACCGTGCAGATCGTCGGCGGCAAGACACAGCTCATCGGCAACCTCGTCTACTCGAACATCGAGCTCAACCTGCCCATGGCCGCCGCCCTCGGCACGGTCCCCGTCCTCGTCATCGTGCTCTACCTGCTGGCCGTGCGCCGCACGGGCGCGCTCAGCAGTCTCTAGAGGGGGTGTCCGCACGTCATGCAGCTCTCCCGCGGCGCGCGCGTCGCACTGGGCGCCGCCGCCGCCCTCGGCTTCGCGCTGATCTACCTCCCGCTGCTGCTGGTCCTCGTCAACTCCTTCAACCCGGACCGCAGCGCGGGCTGGCCGCCGTCCGGCCTCACCACGCACTGGTGGGCCGCGGCCTGGCGGAACACCGGCGCCCGCCACGCGCTGTGGGTGTCGGTGAAGGCGGGCCTCGGCGCCACCGGGATCGCGCTGGTGCTGGGCACGCTCATCGCCTTCGCGGTGGCCCGGCACCGCTTCTTCGGCCGCTCCGCGGTGTCCTTCGTGGTCGTCCTGCCGATCGCGCTGCCCGGCATCGTCACGGGCATCGCCCTCAACTCGGCCTTCGCCGCGGTGCTCCGGCCGCTCGGGGTCGGCCTCGGCCTGTTCACGGTGGTCGTCGGCCATGCCACGTTCTGCGTCGTCGTCGTCTTCAACAACGTCGTCGCCCGGCTGCGGCGCACCTCCGGTTCCTACGAGGAGGCGGCGATGGACCTCGGCGCGTCCGCCTTCCGCGCCTTCGCCGACATCACCTTCCCGCTGGTGCGCTCCGCGCTGTTCGCCGGCGGGCTGCTCGCCTTCGCCCTGTCCTTCGACGAGATCGTGGTGACCACCTTCACCGCCGGGCCGGGCGTGGAGACCCTGCCCATCTGGATCTACGACAACATGACCCGGCCGCAGCAGGCCCCGGTGGTCAACGTCGTCGCCGCCGTCCTCGTGCTGCTGTCCGTCCTGCCCGTCCACGTCGCCCAGCGGCTGTCGGCGGACACGACGGGCGCCGGCAGGGTGTAGGGGCCCCGGCCGGCCCGCGCCGCGTCGCCGAACACGCGTACCGCCGGCCGCGGCCCGGCGGGGGCGCTCCACCGGGTGCCCGGGGCACCCTGGCGGGAGCGGGGAGAGCGGTGGCCCCCCGGCGGGCTCGCGGTAGTGTGCCCCGGTGACCACGCATTCGAACACACCTGCAGGCTGGTACGCCGATCCGCACGGGGCGGCGCAGACGCTGCGGTACTGGGACGGCTCGCAGTGGACCGAGCACACCCATGCCGAACACCAGGCCCCCGCGGCGCAGCAGGTACCGCCGCAGATGCCGGCCCAGCCGGCCGGCCCCGACGCGGGCGTGCGGCGCCAGGTACGGGAGGAGGCCGGCGTCGCGACCGCCGGCGTCGGCGGCGGCAGCCTGTTCAGCGAGCCGGTGCTCGTGGTGAACCAGAAGGCGAAGCTGATCGAGCTGACCAACGAGTACAAGGTCTTCGACCAGAACGGCAACCAGATCGGCTCGGTCACCGAGATCGGGCAGGGCGTGTTCAGGAAGATCCTGCGGTTCGTCTCCAGCCTCGACCAGTTCCTGACGCACAAGCTGGAGATCCGGGACGGCTACGGGCAGCCGCAGCTGTTGCTCACCCGGCCCGCGAAGTTCCTCAAGTCGCGGGTGGTCGTGTCCCGTCCCGACGGCTCGCAGGTCGGCGAGATCGTCCAGCGGAACGTCTTCGGCAAGATCAACTTCGCGATGAACGCGAACGGGCAGCAGGTCGGCGCGATCAAGGCGGAGAACTGGCGCGCCTGGAACTTCGCGATCGTCGACCACGCCGACCACGAGGTCGCCCGGATCACCAAGACCTGGGAGGGCCTGGCCAAGACGATGTTCACGACGGCGGACAACTACGTGCTGCAGATCCACTACCAACTGCCCGAGCCGCTGCTGAGCCTCGTGGTGGCGACGGCCCTGACCGTCGACACGGCGCTCAAGCAGGACTCGCGCGGCCTGGGCTGAGGGGACCGCACGACGGGGCGGCCGTCACCGCGAGGGTGCGACCGTCGCGACGGCGCGACCGTCACCGCGCGGGTGCGGCCGTCACAGGGGTGTGAGGTGTTCCGGACCGGCCGGCCGCGGCCGGGGCAGGAGCGCCGGTTCCTGGGCCGCCGAGTCCGGTTCCAGGGCCAGTACGGCGGCCACGGGGTGCTCCTCGTGGCCGTCCGGCCGTCCGTGCCCCGCTCCGGACCGGGCGGCGGGGACCGCGGGAGCGGGTTGCATGCCACCGGACCGCGGACGCGCGGGGTCCGAAGACACCGCCGGTCGCGAACCCCCGGCCGCCCGGTGCGCGGTCGCCGGGACCAAGGGCACCGAGTCGAGGCCGGCCGGCCCCCGGCCCGCCGGTTCCGGGTCCGGCGAGGCAGGGGCGTCCGCCGAGGCGCGGGCGTCTGCCGAGGCGCGGGCGTCCGCCGGGACCGGGCCGGACGAGACCGGGCCGGACGAGACCGGGTCCGAAGCGTCCGCGGCCGCCGTGTCCGCGGCCGCCGCGTCCGGGTCCGAAGCGGCCGCCGCGCGCGGAGCGGCCCGGGAGAGTTCCACGACCCCCCAGGCGGCGAGCGCCGCTCCCGCCAGGGCGAGCAGTACGCCCCGCGGGCCGCCCTGGAGCCCCTGGCCGAGCAGCGTCAGCCCGATCACCGCGGCCGCCACCGGGTTGGCCAGCGTCACCACCGCCAGCGGAGCGCCCAGGCCGCCCCGGTAGGCGGTCTGCGCCAGCAGCAGCCCGCCGGCCGCGAAGGCCGCGACGAGCAGCGCCACGACGATCACCCGGGCACTGAGCAGCGGCCCGGTGTGGTCCGTCGCGGCCACCGTCACCGTCTGGGTGAGCGCGGACGCCACACCGGAGGCGACTCCGGACGCGGTGGCGTGCCGCAGCCCCGGCCGCGCCCCGGGCCGCGAGAGGGCGCCGATGAGGACGGCCGTCGCGCCGGCCACCGCCAGCGCCTCGGCCGGGCTCAGCACCTGTTCGGGGGCGGGCCCCGCGGCCGCGAGGAGGAGCGCGCCGAGCCCGAGCAGCGTGCACACCGTGCCCCGCCACTCGGCCGCGACGACCCGCCGCCCCGCCATCCGCGCCCCCATCGGCACGGCCGCCACCAGTGTGAGCGCGCCCAGCGGCTGCACCACGGTGAGCGGGCCGTACTTGAGGGCCACCACGTGCAGCAGGGCCGCCCCGCCGTTCAGCGTGACGGCCCACCACCAGCCGCCCGAGCGCAGCAGCCGCAGCGGGCCGGCGCCCGCGGCGCGCGAGGCGAGCCGCTCCTGGGCGACGGCGGCGGCCGCGTAGGCGACGGCCGAGACCAGCGACAGGAGCACGGCGAGCAGGGCGGCGCTCATCGGGCCGCTCCGACCAGGACGTGCTCCTCGGCCGGCACGGGCCGGCGCGGGGTCGGTGCGGTGGCGGCCGGCGTGCGGTGCGGCAGCGGTATCGCCGCGAGCACCAGACCCAGCAGGGCCGTCGCCGCCATCGCGTCGAGCCAGTAGTGGTTCGCGGTGCCCACGATCACCAGCAGCGTGAACAGCGGGTGCAGCAGCCACAGCCAGCGCCACCGGGACCGCGTGGCGACGATCAGCGCGACGGCCACCATGAGGGCCCAGCCGAAGTGCAGCGAGGGCATCGCGGCGAACTGGTTCGAGAGGTGGTCGGTCTTCGGCGGTCCGTACACCGAGGGACCGTACAGTCGTGCGGTGTCCACCAGGCCGGTCGCCGTGAGCATGCGCGGCGGCGCGAGCGGGAACGTGAGGTGCAGCACCAGGGCCGCGGCGGTCACGGCGGCGAGCGCCCGGCGGGTCCAGACGTAGTGCGCCGGGCGGCGCAGGTAGAGCCAGACGAGCAGGCCCGCGGTGGCGGGGAAGTGCACGGTGGCGTAGTAGGTGTTCGCGACGTGCACCAGGGTGTCGCCGTGCAGCAGCAGGGACTGCACCGCGCCCTCGCCGGGCAGATGGGCCCACCGCTCCAGGTCCCACACGTGGTGTGCGTTGCGGAAGGCCTCGCCGGTGTGGTCCGCGGCGAGCTGCCGGCCCACCTTGTAGACCAGGAACAGCCCCGTGACGAGCAGGAGCTCGCGTACGAGCGGAGGCCGCGCGGGCCTGTCGGGCGCCGCTGCGGCGGCCTCGTTTCGGGATTTCATGCCCCGGCCCCCTCGCTGGCGGTGTGTGTGCATGCGTGGCCTGTGCTCGGGCCTGTCGAGCCCTGCTGCCGACCGGCACGCTGATGCGGAACGGCATCGATACGGTAGCGTACCGATACGCAAGTGTACCGATACGGCGCAGTACCGGTACACTTGCGTATCGGATCGGTACGTCACACGGCGCCGCGTCACACTGGAAGTGGTCCGGAGCCGGAGCACGAGCGAGGAGAAGAGCGATGACGTCGCAGGCCGCGGACGGACCGGACACGGTTGTCGCCTCGCGCCGCTCCAAGATCACGCCCGAGCGTGAGCAGGAGTTCTTCGACGCCGTGCTCGAACAGATCCGCGAGTGCGGGTACGACGCCGTCACCATGGAGGGCGTCGCCGCCAGCACCCGTTGCAGCAAGTCCACGCTCTACCGGCAGTGGAAGAACAAGCCGCAGTTCGTGGTGGCCGCGCTGCGCGCCAACCGCCGGGCGAGGTTCGCGGGCATCGACAGCGGCTCGCTCGCCGAGGACCTGCGGCAGGCCGCGCGGGCGGCCGGCGAGTGGTCGGGCAAGGACACCCGGCTCCTCCAGGCGCTCGGCCACGCGATCACGCAGGACCGGGAGCTGAAGCAGGCCCTGCGCGAGACGCTGGTGGAGCCGGAGGTCGCGGCGCTGCGGGAGATCCTGCGGCGCGGCGTCGAGCGCGGGGAGGTCGACGCCGGCAATCCGGCGCTGGAGTACGTGCCCGCGCAGATGTTCGGCGTGCTGCGCATCCGGCCGGTGCTGGAGGGGGACTACGCCGACCCGGACTACCTGGTCCGGTTTGTGGAGGCCGCGGTGCTGCCCGCACTCGGCCTGGACCCGGAACCCAGGCCGCCGTCCAAGGGATGACTGGACGGTGACCTGTAGGCGCCGCACCGTGGGGACGGGGGCGGCGCACACCCCCGGCCGGGCGGGGTCCCTCTGGAGCGGAGAGGGACCCCGGCCGGCCGGCACAGGGGGGCGGCTCAGACGTTCTGGCCGTCGCCCCCGCCCGAGGACACCTTGATGCCCCGGGTGATCTCGTCGATCAGGGACAGCTTCTGCCCGACGTCCAGGCCGAAGCGCACGACGACCATCCGCCCGGGGTCCGCCGGGGAGGGGAAGGCCAGGGACTCGACATATCCGTCGGCGCCCTTGGCGGTGACCGCCTTCCAGCGCACCAGATAGCCCTTCTGCCCGGCCACGGTGACCGCCTGGGCGGCCAGCACCTCGTGCGAGGTGATGCCGCCGTACGCCTTGCCGTAGGCCTGCTCGGCGTTGGCCGCGATGTCGGCCTTGGCGACCTCCTCCGCCGTGTCGCCCAGTGCGCCGAGCACCGTGGGCGCCGAGGAGGCGCCGCCCTTGTTGCAGGTCGCGGAGGTGTCGCCGGGGCACTTGTAGGAGTCGTCGGAGTTGACCTGGGCGCCGCCCCGGGTGCCCTGCTGGCCGTACCAGCCGTCGGGGACGGGCAGGCTGATGCCGCTGGCCAGGTCGGTCACCGAACCGCTCCTGATCTTCGGCGGCTCGGACTGCCCGGGCCCGGGCGCCTGCCCGCCGGAGCCCCCGGAGCCCCCGGAACCGCCGGAGTCCCCGGAACCGCCCGAATTCCCGGAGCCGCCGTTGCCGCCCGTGCCGCCGCCGAAGGGCCCGCCCCGGCCGCCGGAGCCGTCCCGGCCGCCCTGCCCCTGCTGCGAACCGGCCCGGCTGCCGCTGCCGCCGTCGTCCTTGGTCAGCGCGTACACACCGACCCCTATGCTCGCCAGCACCGCGGCGGCCACCGCCACGGCGATGCCCGTGCGCAGCCCGCGGCGCGGGGCCGCGGCCGGCTGCCCCGGGTATCCGGGGTGCCCCGGGTACGCCGGCGGGCCCTGGTACGCCGGCGGGTACGCCGCCTGGCCAGGAGCCTGCGGGTGACCGGCATCTCCGGGAACCCGCGGGTAACCGTGATTTCCGGGCGCCTGCGGGTAACCGGCGTTCCCCGCGGGCGCCGGGTACGGCCCCGCGGCGGGCGGCTGCGCCGGCGGACCCCATGCGGCGGCCGACCCGGCCGGGCGGGTCCGGTCCGTCCATGCCCCACCGTCCCACCAGCGTTCGGTGGCGGGGCCGTCACTTGTCTGCCCCGGGTCGGGGTACCACCCGGGAGGAGTCACCTGCGTCATGTTCCCACCGTATGAGGCGTCCGTGAAAGAGGTATGAGAGGCCCCCGACTCCACCGCGAAGAACGGGCCTCACCACCCCTGTTGACGTCTCACCCCTTCCCGCGCAGGTCGCGGGCCCGCCGCGTCGCGCGGCCGCACCGGCCGTCACCCGTCACGGCAACAGGTGCGTGGTCCGGCCTCCGACCGGGCCATCCGGCCGCTACGCTCGGGATTCGTACGTCGTTCGGGCGACTTGGGGAGGTACCGGGATGACGGAGGTACGGCCGGGCACGGCCGCCTCGGCTTCCCTGTGGGAGCGCGACGAGGAAGTCACCGCCGTCCAGCGGGCGGTGGACGCCCTGTGCGACGAGGGCACGACCGCCGGGGGGCTGCTGGTCTTCCAGGGCGAGGCGGGGCTGGGCAAGACCGCCCTGCTGGCCGAGACCCGCCGCATCGCCGAACGGCGCGGCTGCACCGTGTGGACGGCACGGGGCGGCGAGATCCTCCGCTCCGTGCCGTTCAACGTGGTACGGCAGTTGCTCCGGCCGGCGCTGATGTCGCTGCTCGAGGAGGAGGCCCGCGACTACCTCGGCGAGTGGTACGGCATCGCCGGGCCGGCCCTCGGCATCACGGAACCCGGGGACCGGCAGGCGGACCCGCAGGGGGTGTGCGAGGGCCTGGTGCACGTGGCGCGCCGGCTGGCCGGGCGCCAGTGGCCGCTGGTACTGATGATCGACGACGCCCACTGGGCCGACGAGGAGACCCTGCACTGGCTCGCCGCGTTCGTCGAGCGCCTGGCCGACCTGCCCGTGCTGCTCGTGGTGGCCCGCAGGCCCGGCGGGACCGGCGGGGAGAGCGCCCGGCTGCTGGACGCGGTCGCCGCCGCCGCCGGCGTCAGCGACCTCAGCTCCCTGTCCCCGGACGCCACCGCCGGACTCACCCGCGCCGTCCTCGGCCCGCACGCGGACGCGCCGTTCTGCCGCGAGGTGTGGGCGGTCACCGACGGCAACCCCTACGACACCGTCGAACTCCTCGCCAAGGTGCGCGACGGCGAACTCCAACCGGTCGAGGCCCGGGCCGCCGAACTGCGCGACCTGAACCGCTCGGCCCGCGGCGGCGGCATCGTCGCGCGCCTGGAGGAACTGGGCGTCGACGCCACCCGGTTCGCCTGGGCCGCCGCCATCCTCGGCACCGACATCTCCGTGGACCTGGTCGCCCGGCTCGCCACCATGGACCGCGCGGACGCGGCACGCTGCGCCGAACGGCTGCGCGGCGCCCGCATCCTCACCGAACCGGACCCGGCGACCGCCCGCGGCGACGACGGGGACCTGGAGTTCGTCCACCCGCTGATCGCCACCGCCGTGTACAACTCCATCCCCGACGCCCTGCGCACCGCCATGCACGGCATCGCCGCCCAGGTCGTCACCGACTCCGGCCGGGGCGCCGCCGCCGCCTCCCGGCACCTGATCGAGGTGCACCCGGACGACGACGAGGAACTCGTCGACCAGCTCCGGCAGGCCGCCCGCGAACACCTCGCGGTCGGCGCCCCCGAGGCGGCCCGCCGCTGCCTGGAACGGGCCCTGCGCGAGCCGCCCACGCCCGAGGTCCACCCGCGGGTGCTCCACGAACTGGGCTGCGCCACACTCCTGACCGCCCCCGCCACCACCATCGAGCACCTGCGCCTGGCGCTGAGCATGCCGGGCCTGGACGGGCCGGCCCGGGTGGACGCCGTCTGGCGGCTCTCCCAGGCCATGCTCCACAACAACCAGTTGGAGGAGGCCGTCCGCACGGTCGAGGCCGAGGCCATCCGCCACGAACCGGGCCCCACCCGGCTGCGGCTGCACGCCGTGCAGTACATGTGGGAGGGCCTGCACGCCGGTGCGACGATCTCACCGGACCGCTCCCAGCGGCTCGCCGAACTCGCCGCCGGCTGCACCGGGCGCGACAACTCCGAGCGGGCCCTGCTGATCCTGCGCGGCTTCGACGCGATGGTCCGCGGCGAGAACGCCGAGGAGGTCGTCGAGGTCTGCGACCGCGCCCTGGTCAACGGCCGCCTCGCGCCCGGACTCGGCTGGACCGACACCGAGTGGGGCATCGAACTGCTGCTGATGCTCGCCGGCGCCTACGCCTACAGCGACCGCCTGGACCGCGCCGAGGCCTTCTACACCGAGGCCCTGCGCGCCTACGAGAGCGCGGGCTGGAACGGCGGCCACCTCGCCCTCGCGCACGCCTACGTCGGTCTGGGGCACCGCCGGCGCGGCCGGCTGAGGGACGCGGAGGCATCACTGCGCGAGTCGCTGCGGATCGCCGAGCGGGTCGGACGCGGACTGCCCCTGTACTGGACGGCGACCTGCAACCTCGTCGACACGCTGCTCGCCCGCGGCCACGTGCAGGAGGCGTGGGAGGCCGCCGAGCGCCACGAGTTCGCCCCGCCCTACCCGGCCACCATCGTGATCCCCGACCCGCGCAGCGTCCGCGGCAGGCTGCTGCTCGCCGCCGGCCGCACCGAGGAAGGGATCGACGAGCTGGAGGCCGCCGAGAAGGCCGCGGCCGTGCGCGGCCACCACAACCCGGTGATGGCCCCCTGGGCGGCCGACCTGGCCCGCGCCCTGGCCACCGAGGACCCGGCCCGCGCCGCCCGGCTCGCCGCGGACGTCCGCCGGCAGGCCGAGCGGTTCGGCACCGACACCGCGATAGGCGAGGCGCTGCGCTGCGCGGCCGCCCTGGAGACCGGTCAGCGCGCGCTCGGCCTGGCCGCCCAGGCCGTCACCTACCTCGAAGCCTCCCCGTGCCAGTACGAGCACGCCGCCGCCCGCGTCGAGTACGGCATCCTCTCCGGCTCGGCCGCCGAGCTGGACCGCGGCCTGGCGCTGGCGCGTTCGTGCGGCGCGGACGGGCTGGCGGACCGGGCGCGGGAGGCGCTGCGCTCGGGGAGCCGCCCGGGATAGGGCGGGCGCCGCCGGGCCGGGGCCGGACCCCGGGCCGGCGGCCGCGGGTCAGCCCGCCGCGTCCGTCCCCGGCTCCTCGGCCAGCACCCGCTGGGCCACCGCGAACGCCGAGTTCGCGGCCGGCACCCCGCAGTACACGGCGCTCTGCAACAGCACCGCGCCGATCTCCTCGGGGGTGAGCCCGTTGCGCCGGGCCGCGCGCACGTGCATGGCCAGTTCGTCGTAGTGGCCGTGGGCGACCAGCGCCGTCATCGTGATCATGCTGCGCTCACGGCGGGTGAGCGTCGGGTCGGTCCAGATCTCGCCCCAGGCGTAACGGGAGATGAAGTCCTGGAACCGGGCCGTGAACGGGGTCTGCCGGGCCTGCGCCCGGTCGACGTGCGCATCGCCCAGCACCTCGCGCCGCACCTGGACCCCGCGCCGGGGAGCGCCGCCGAGGTGGGTGCGCAGCGCGGCCAGGACCGCCTCCGGGCACTGCGCGGGCGCCAGGTGCGAGGCGCCCGGGATCTCCACGAGCGCGGCGCCCGGCACCGCGTCCGCGATCTGCCGCAGGTGCGCGGGCGGGGTGGCCGGGTCCTCACGGCCCGCGACGAGCAGCGTGGGCGCTCCGATCGCCGGCAGCCGGTCGGTCAGGTCGAAGGCGGCGAGCGCGTCGCAGCAGGCGGCGTACGCCTCCGGGTCGGCCTCCCGGTGGTCGCGGAGCAGCCCGGGGACGGTGAAGTCACCGGCGAACCAGCGCGCTCCGGCGCTCTCCACCAGCCACTGGAGGCCCTCGCGGCGGACCCGCTCGGCCCGTTCCCGCCACGCCCGCGCACCGTTGAAGTGGGCCGAGGAGCAGAGCACCGCCAGCGACGCCACGCGCTCGGGGTGGTGCACGGCGAGGTGCAGACCCACCGCGCCGCCCAGCGACACACCGGCGTAGGCGAACCGCTCGATGCCCAGCGAGTCGGCGAGCGCCAGCACCAGATCGGCGAGGTCGCCGACGCTCGCGCCCGGTGCGATGAGGCCGGCCGCCGATCCGCCGTGCCCCGGCAGGTCCCAGCGGACCACCCGGTGCGAGACGGCCAGCTCGGGGGCGACCGCGTCCCAGAGCGCGTACGACGTGCCGAGGGACGGCCCGAGCAGCAGCGGGGGAGCGGAGGCGGGGCCTTCGAGGAGGTGGTGCAGTGTCAACGTCGCTCCAGAGCGCGGTCGGTGAGGGCTCCGGCGGAGCCGGTGTAGCGGGTGGGGTCGGTGAGCTCGCTCACGTCGATACCGGTCAACTCCTCCTGTTCGGAGAGGAGTTCACCGAGGCTTCGGCCTTCGGCGTAGCAGCGGCGGGCCAGCTCGGTGAGCAGCCGTCCGGCGCGGGTGCGGCCGAGCACCCCGGCCAGCTCGGCCGACAGCCGCTCGGAGACGATCAGTCCGTGGGTGAGCCCGAGGTGGGCGAGCATGGCGTCCGCGTCCACCCGCAGCCCCTCGGTCAGCTCCGCGGCGTCCCGCGCCGCGCCGCCGACCAGGCGCAGCAGGTCGCGCAGCGGCTCCCACTCGGCGTGCCAGGCGCCGGCCGGGCGTTCGTCCTCGGCCGCCAGCGAGCCGTACAGCGTGGCGGCGAGCTGCGGGGCCCGCCGGGCAGCCGCCGCGATCAGGGTGGAGCGCACCGGGTTCGCCTTGTGCGGCATGGCCGAGGAGCCGCCGCCGCTGCCCTCCGCCAGTTCGGCGATCTCCGTACGGGAGAGCACCAGCACGTCCACGGCCGTCTTGCCCAGCGCCCCGGCCGCGAAGGCGAGGCAGCCGGCGAGGTCGGCGACCGGGGTGCGCAGGGTGTGCCAGGGCAGCAGCGGCGCGCGCAGGCCCAGTTCACGGGCGTAGGCCGCGGGCAGGGCGGTGGGGTCGTCGGCGCCGTAGGCCGAGAACGCCGCCAGGGTGCCCGCCGCCCCGCCGAGCTGGGCGGGCAGCGAGTCCCGTACGCGCGCCAGACGGTCCCGGGCGTCCAGCACCAGTGACCGCCACCCGGCCGCCTTGAGGCCGAAGGTCGTCGGGACGGCGTGCTGGGTGAGGGTCCGGCCGGGCATCGCCGTGTCGCGGTGCTCGGCGGCGAGCCGGGCCAGTGCCGCCTCGGTGCGGGCCAGATCCTCCAGGGCCGGGTCCAGGGCGCGTACGGCGACCAGCATCGTCGCGGTGTCCATGATGTCCTGGCTGGTCGCGCCCCGGTGGACGTAGGGGCCGTACTCCTCGCCGACCGCCCGGGTCAGCTCCGCGACCAGGGCGATGACCGGGTTCCCGCCGCCGCGGGCGCGCTCGGCGAGCGCGCCCGGGTCGAAGCGGGCCGGGTCGGCCGCCCGGGTGACCGCCTCCGCCGCCCCCGCCGGGGCGAGGCCGAGCGCGGCCTGGGCCCGGGTGAGGGCGGCCTCGGCGTCGAGCAGCGCCCGCAGGTAGGCGCCGTCGCTCGTCGCCGCGGCGGCGGGGGAAGCGGACCAGCCGGGCCCGAGCAGGCCGCGGTCGGCCTCGGCGGATGACGCGGGTGATGTCACCGGAACTCCAGGAAGACCGTCTCGCCCTCGCCCTGAAGGCGGATGTCGAAACGGTACGTCGCGTTCCCCTGGTCCGCGGCGATCAGCGTGCCGCGTCGCTGCTGGTCCAGCCGCGCGAGCAGCGGGTCGGCGGCGAGGGCCGCCTCGTCGCCGGGCAGGTAGATCCGGGTGAACAGGTGCACCAGCAGCCCGCGCGCGAACACGCACACGCTGAGGTAGGGGGCGTTGCGCCCGCGCGCGCCGGGCCGCAGGGTCCGCGCGTACCAGTGTCCGTCGGCGTCCGTCTGGATGCGCCCGAAGCCGGTGAACTCCACGCCGTTGCGGCCGAGGAAGCCGCCGGAGGCCGGATCGCGGCGCATCGAGCCGTCGACGGCCGGCAGGGCGCCGTCCGGGTCCGGCCCCCACACCTCCACCAGCGCGTCCGGCAGCGGCCGGCCCTCGCCGTCGTGGACGTACCCGTGCACGGTGACCGTCTCCGGGTGGCCCAGCGGCGCGATGTCCTCGCCGCCTCGGAAGGGCAGCGCGTAACCGTAGAAGGGGCCCACGGTGTGCGACGGAGTGGGCGGCACGCCCTCCGGGCCGCTCGTGTCGATCTTCGTCATGGCAGGTCAGCGTCCTTCTTCGATCCAGGTGGCGGCGGGGCCGTCCAGCACGATGTCCCAGTGGTAGCCGAGCGAGAACTCCGGCACCGACAGGTCGTGGTCGTAGGTGGCGATCAGCCGCTGCCGTGCGGCGTCGTCCGTCACGGACTGGAGGATCGGGTCGTACGGGAAGAGCGGGTCGTTCGGGAAGTACATCTGCGTCACGAGCCGCTGGGTGAACGCCGAGCCGAAGACCGAGAAGTGGATGTGCGCGGGACGCCAGGCGTTGAGGTGGTTGCGCCAGGGGTACGGGCCCGGCTGAACGGTGGTGAACCGGTAGTGGCCGTCCGCGTCGGTCAGGGTGCGGCCGAAGCCCGTGAAGTTGGGGTCGAGCGGGGCGTCGTGCTGCTCGCGCTGGTGGGCGTAGCGGCCGGCGGAGTTGGCCTGCCAGATCTCGACGAGCTGACCGCGCACCGGGCGTCCCGCGCGGTCCAGCAGCCGGCCCGACACGGTGATCCGCTCGCCGACCGGCTCCCCGGTGTGCTGCCGGGTGAGGTCGTTGTCGATCCCGGTGACGTCCCGCTCGCCGAACGCGGGCGAGGACAGCTCGACCAGCTCCGGGTCCTTGGAGGTGTCGATGGCGACCAGCGGCTGCTTGGGGTGGCGCAGCACCGAGGAGCGGTACGGCGCGTAGTCGCGGCGCGGGTGGTGCTCCACGGGGGCGCCCTCGGCGAGCCGCTTCTCGTACGCGGCGTGCTCCGCCGCGATCTCCTGGTCGATGTCGTGCTGGGTGAGAGCCATGTGGGTTACCTGACGCTTCCTTAGCGTTCGAGGACGAGGGCGAGGCCCTGGCCGACGCCGATGCAGAGGGTGGCGACTCCGGTGCCGCCGCCCCGGCGGGCGAGCTGGTGGGCGACCGTGCCGGCGAGGCGGGCGCCGGAGGCGCCGAGCGGATGGCCGAGGGCGATGGCGCCACCCTGCGGATTGAGCACCGCGGGGTCGAACTCGGGCCACTCGGCGAGGCAGCCGAGCACCTGTGCGGCGAAGGCCTCGTTGAGTTCGAGGACGTCCAGGTCGGCGAAGGTCCTCCCGGCCCTGGCCAGGGCGCGGTTGACGGCTTCGACGGGGGCGAGACCGAAGTAGTGCGGTTCGAGGGCGCTGACCCCGGTGGCGGAGATCCGGGCCAGCGGCTCGCGGCCGGTGGCCCTCAGGCCCGCCTCGTCGGTCAGCAGCAGGGCCGCCGCGCCGTCGTTCAGGGGCGAGGCGTTGCCCGCCGTGACCGTCCCGTTCTCGGTGCGGAACGACGGCTTGAGCCCGGCCAGCGCCGCCGGCGAGGTGTCGGGGCGTACCGACTCGTCGGCGGCGAGGACGACCGGTTCGCCCTTGCGCCGCGGGACGCTCACCGGTACGAGCTCGGCGTCGAACAGGCCGTCGGCCTGCGCCTTTGCGGCCTTGCGGTGGGAGGAGAGGGCGAACTCGTCCTGCCGCTCACGGCTGATCCCGTGCTTGTCGGCGATCAGCTCCGCGCTCTCGCCCAGCGGAACGGTCCACTGCGGCTCCATCCGCGGGTTGACCATGCGCCAGCCGAGGGTGGTCGAGAACAGCTCGGCGTGGCCGGCCGGGAACGGCCGGTCCGACTTGGGCAGCACGTACGGGGCGCGGGTCATGGACTCCACGCCGCCGGCCACGGCGACGGAGGCGTCGCCGACGGCGATGGCGCGGGCGGCCTGGATCACGGCCTCGAGGCCGGAGGCGCACAGCCGGTTGACGGTCACCCCGGGCACGCTGGTGGGCAGGCCGGCCAGCAGCGCGGCCATCCGGCCGACGTTGCGGTTCTCCTCGCCGGCGCCGTTGGCGTTGCCGAAGTACACGTCCTCCACCCGGGCCGGGTCCAGCCCGGGGGTCCGGGCGAGGAGTTCGCGGATGGCGTGGGCGGCCAGGTCGTCCGGGCGCACGCCCGCCAGGCCGCCGTTGTAACGGCCGATCGGCGTGCGGACCGCGTCGACCACGTAGACGGTCTTCACCGTGCTGCTCACTTCAGCCCCTCCACGACGGTCAGTTCGGCGTCGGTCCGGGCGGCGATCTCGTCCACGCTGACGCCGGGCGCGGTCTCGACCAGGACCAGGCCGTCCTCGGTGACGTCGAGGACGCCCAGGTCGGTGATGATCCGGTTCACGCACGCCCTGCCGGTCAGCGGCAGCGCGCACTCCTTCAGGATCTTGGGCGAGCCGTCCTTGGCCGTGTGGGTCATCACCACGATCACCGTGCGGGCGCCGTGGACCAGGTCCATCGCCCCGCCGATCCCGGTGATCATCTTGCCCGGGACGGCCCAGTTGGCCAGGTCGCCGCCGGCGGAGACCTGCATGGCCCCGAGCACCGCGACGTCGATGTGGCCGCCGCGGATCATCGAGAAGGACAGCGCCGAGTCGAAGAACGAAGCCCCCGGCAGGACCGTGACGGTCTCCTTGCCGGCGTTGATCAGGTCCGGGTCGACCTGCTCCTCGGCGGGGTAGGGGCCGGTGCCCAGGATGCCGTTCTCCGACTCCAGGACCACCTCGACGTCCTCGGGCAGGTAGTTCGGGATCAGCGTCGGCAGACCGATGCCGAGGTTGACGTACTGGCCGTCGCGCAGCTCGCGCGCCGCACGGGCGGCCATCTCCTCACGCGTCCAGGCCATCAGTCGCTCACCGTCTCCCGCGCGGCGGGCGTGGACACCGTCCGCTTCTCGATCCGCTTGTCCGACGCCTGCCCGGGAGTCAGCGCGACCACCCGCTGGACGAAGATCCCCGGCAGGTGCACCGCGTCCGGGTCCAGCTCGCCCGGCTCGACCAGCTCCTCCACCTCCGCGACCGTGACCTTGCCGGCCATCGCGGCGAGCGGGTTGAAGTTGCGGGCGGACTTGTTGAAGACCAGGTTCCCGTGCCGGTCGCCCCGGGCCGCCCGGACCAGGGCGAAGTCGGTGCGGATGCCGCGTTCCAGCACGTACTCGGCGCCGTCGAACTCGCGGACCTCCTTGGGCGGCGAGGCCAGCGAGACGCCGCCGGAACCGTCGTAGCGCCAGGGCAGTCCGCCGTCGGCGACCTGGGTGCCCACACCGGCGGGGGTGTAGAAGGCGGGGATCCCGGCGCCGCCGGCCCGCAGCCGCTCGGCCAGCGTGCCCTGCGGGATCAGCTCGACCTCCAGCTCACCGGCCAGGTACTGGCGGGCGAACTCCTTGTTCGCCCCGATGTAGGAGCCGGTCACCCGGGCGATCCGCCCGGCCGCCAGCAGCACCGCCAGACCGGAGTCCATCGCGCCGCAGTTGTTGGAGACGACCGACAGGCCGCCGACCCCGCGCTCGTGGAGCGCCTGGATCAGCACGTTCGGCACGCCGCTCAGCCCGAAACCGCCCACCGCCAGGGACGCGCCGTCCGGCACGTCCGCCACCGCCTCCACGGCCGTGGCGACCACCTTGTCCATCGAAAGAAGCCTCATCTCTACCGAGCGATACCCAGCGACACCTGGTGGGCTCGCAGCGACACCCAGCGACCTCAGCGCCCCGAATAGTCAGCGCACTGATTATTTCCGCGAGGTTGCCCTCACGCTGCCACTAGGCGGGTGAGCAGTCAAGAGTCCGCCAAAATGGCCTGTGTCTCCCGATTGGACGCTGATCCGGATGGCGGCAACACGCTGTATCGTTCAGTGCACCTACGAAATGTCGGTGACACGGCAAGGACTCTGGCGAGGAGCGCACATGGCCGCGGTGGACCTCACGACCCACCCCGGGCACCTGGCCCGGCGGCTCCAGCAGGCCCACTACCTGCTGTGGAACGCGATGGTCTCCGAGGAGATCACCTCGCCGCAGTTCGCGGTCCTCAACGCGCTCGTCGCCGAGCCGGGACTCGACCAGCGCACGGTGGGGGAGCGGGTCGGTCTGGACCGCTCCACCATCGCCGAGGTCATCAGCCGGCTCGGCCGCCGCGGGCTGCTCGACAAGGTCCGCGACCCGCAGGACGGCCGCCGCTTCCTGCTGCGGCTCACCGACGAGGGCGAGCGGACCCATCGCAGGCTCGCCGTGCGCACGGCCCGGATGAACCAGGTCTTCCTCGGCCCGCTCAGCACCGAGGAGCGGACCCAGTTCTTCGACCTCATCCGCCGCGTCGCGGACGCGGCCGAGGGGCTGCGCAACCCGGCGGACCCCGCCCGGACCTGAGGACGGCGCCCACCGCGCCCGCTCCCGGTCACGGGCGCCCGCCTCCGGCGGTGCGTGCCGGTCACCGGCCGTGCGCGCGGGGCCGGGCCTTTCCCGCGTGCCGGGGCTGTCCCCGTGTGCCGAGGGTCGTGTCGCCCGCCGTGGTCTTCCTCGCTCGTCACCGGCCGCGCGTGCCGGGGCCGTGTCTTCCCCCGTCCGCCAAGTGCCGTGCCCGCCCGCCACCGGCCGTGCCCGCGCCCTGGTCCGGCCGTCGCCGCCCGGTTCGGCCCGTCCGTGCTCCGCCCGGCCGGCCCGGCCCGGCGGTTCGCCCGGTCGGCCCCGGGTACCCGGGCGTCGGCGAAGGTGACGGAACGCGACGAAGGGCGCGACGCGATGAAGGCAGTGACCTGGCAGGGCAAGCGCGACGTCCGGGTGGAGGACGTCCCCGATCCGAAGATCCAGGAGCCGACGGACGCCGTCATCCGGATCACCTCCTCCGGCCTGTGCGGCTCCGACCTGCACCTGTACGAAGTGCTCACCCCGTTCATGACACCCGGGGACATCCTCGGTCACGAGCCGATGGGCATCGTCGAGGAGGTGGGACCGGAGGTGCCCAACCTCAAGCGCGGCGACCGTGTGGTCGTGCCGTTCCAGATCTCCTGCGGCCACTGCTACATGTGCTCCTCGGGCCTGCAGACCCAGTGCGAGACCACGCAGGTCACCAGCGAGCACATGGGCGCCCCGCTGTTCGGCTACACCCGTCTGTACGGCGCCGTCCCGGGCGCCCAGGCCGAGTACCTGCGCGTCCCCCAGGCCCAGTACGGGCCGATCAAGGTCCCGGTGGGGCCCGCCGACGACCGCTTCGTCTACCTCTCCGACGTGCTGCCCACCGCCTGGCAGGCGGTCGCCTACGCCGACGTCCCGCCCGGCGGCACCGTCGCCGTGCTGGGCCTCGGCCCCATCGGCGACATGGCCTGCCGGATCGCCCAGGTGCGCGGCGCCGAGCGGGTGTTCGGCGTGGACCTGGTCCCGGAGCGGCTGGAGCGGGCGCGCCGGCGCGGTGTGAAGACGTACGACCTGCGCGCCTTCGACAGCGAGAAGGAACTGGTCGCCGCCATCCACGACGAGACCGACGGACGCGGCCCCGACGCCGTGATCGACGCGGTCGGCACCGAGGCGCACGGCAGCGCGGTCGCCCGCATGGTCCAGCAGGCCGCCGCGGTGATGCCCCGCGCCCTGAGCGGACCGCTCGCGGAGCGTTTCAGCGTGGACCGGCTCGCCGCCCTCTACACCGCCATCGACCTGGTGCGCCGCGGCGGCACCATCTCGCTGTCCGGTGTCTACGGCGGCTCCGCCGACCCGATGCCGATGCTCACCATGTTCGACAAGCAGCTCCAGATCCGGATGGGCCAGGCCAACGTGCGCCGCTGGACCGACGTGATCATGCCCTTCCTGACGGACGAGGACGTGCTCGGCGTGGACGACTTCGCCACGCACCGGGTGCCGCTGTCGGACGCGCCGCACGCGTACGAGATGTTCCAGCGCAAGGAGGACGGCGCGGTCAAGGTGCTCATGACGCCGTGACCGGGCGCCCCTGACGCCGCTCCCCGGCTCGTGCCGCCCCCGGCCCGCGCCGGACGGACCTCCGGCCCGCGCCGGACGGACCTCCGGCCCGCGCCGGGCAGGGCGTCCTCAGCTTCCGGGGGGCCGGCCGAGGATCTCCGCGAGGTCGTAGCGGACCGGCTCCTCCAACTGGGCGTAGGTGCAGCTCTCCGGGGTGCGGTCCGGGCGCCAGCGGCGGAAGCGCGCCGTGTGCCGGAACCGCGCCCCGTTCTCCATGTGGTCGTACGCCACCTCGGCCACCCGCTCCGGCCGCAGCGGCACCCACGACAGGTCCTTCCCGCCCGACCAGCGGCTGGGCGCCCCCGGCAGCCGGTCCGACTCGTGGGCCGCCGCGTCCGACCAGGCCGCCCACGGATGTCCGGCCGGGTCGTCCATCCGCAGCGGAGCCAGCTCCTCGATCAGCTCGGCGCGCCTGCGCATCGTGAAGGCGGCCGCCACGCCGACGTGCTGGAGCCGCCCCTGGTCGTCGTGGAGCCCGAGCAGCAGGGAGCCGACGACGGGGCCGCTCTTGTGGTGGCGGTAGCCGGCCACCACCACGTCCGCCGTGCGTTCGTGCTTGATCTTGAACATGGCCCGCTCGTCCTGGCGGTAGCGCAGCCCCGGCGGTTTGGCGATCACCCCGTCCAGACCCGCGCCCTCGTACTGCTCGAACCACTGCCGGGCCACGTCGACGTCGGTCGTGGCCGGTGCGACGTGGACCGGGGCCGTCACCCCCTCCAGCGCCCGGACCAGCAGCGCCCGCCGGTCCGACAGCGGCACGTCCAGCAGCGACTCGCGGTCCAGCGCGAGCAGGTCGAAGGCCACGAAGGAGGACGGGGTCCGCTCGGCCAGCATCCGCACCCGGGAAGCGGCCGGGTGGATCCGCTCGGTCAGCGCGTCGAAGTCCAGCCGCCCCTCCCGGGCGATCACGATCTCCCCGTCCAGGACGCACCGCTCGGGCACCCGCTCCTTCAGCGCTTCCACCAGTTCCGGGAAGTACCTGGTCAGCGGCTTGCCCGTACGGCTGCCGAGCTCGACCTCCGAGCCGTCGCGGAACACGATCGCCCGGAACCCGTCCCACTTCGCCTCGTACTGCATGTCCGGCGGGATCCTCGCCACCGACTTGGCGAGCATCGGCTTCACGGGCGGCATCACGGGCAGATCCATGCAAGCGATTGTGCGCGCGCACGGTCCGCTGCGCCCGGTGTGCGAGGCGTGCGCGGGACGCCTACCGTGGCTCCCATGGGCGATGCGGTGGAACTGGACGTGGCCGGACGGACCGTACGGCTGTCCAGCCCCGACAAGGTCTTCTTCCCGGAGCGCGGCTACACCAAGCTGGACGTCGCCCGGTACTACCAGGCGGTGGCCCCCGGCATCCTGCGCGCCCTGCGCGACCGTCCCACCACCCTGGAGCGCTACCCGGACGGCATCAGCGGCGAGTGGTTCTTCCAGAAGCGGGCGCCCAAGGGCATGCCCGGCTGGATCCCGACCGCCCACATCACCTTCCCCAGCGGGCGCAGCGCCGACGAGATGTGCCCCACCGAGGAGGCGGCCGTGGTGTGGGCCGCCCAGTACGGCACGCTCACCTTCCACCCCTGGCCGGTCCGGCGCGAGGACGTCGACCACCCCGACGAACTGCGCATCGACCTGGACCCGCAGCCCGGCACCGACTACGCGGACGCGGTCCGCGCCGCGCACGAACTGCGCGCCGTGCTGGACGAGTTCGGCGGTCTGCGGGGCTGGCCCAAGACCTCGGGCGGACGCGGACTGCACGTCTTCGTGCCCATCGAGGCGCGCTGGACCTTCACCCAGGTGCGGAGGGCCGCCATCGCGGTGGGCAGGGAGCTGGAGCGGCGGATGCCCGAGCAGGTGACGACCAAGTGGTGGAAGGAGGAGCGGGGCGCCCGGATCTTCGTGGACTACAACCAGACCGCCCGCGACCGCACCATCGCCTCCGCCTACTCGGTGCGCCCCCGTCCGCACGCCCCCGTCTCGGCGCCCCTGCGCTGGGCGGAGGTGGGCGTCGCCCACCCCCGGGACTTCGACATCGCGACCATGCCCGTCCGCTTCGCCGAGGCGGGCGACGTGCACGCCGACATGGACGACCACGCCTTCTCCCTGGACTCCCTGCTGGAACTGGCCGCACGCGACGAGCGCGCCCACGGCCTCGGCGACCTCCCCTATCCGCCCGAGTATCCGAAGATGCCGGGCGAGCCCAAGCGGGTGCAGCCGAGCCGCGCCAGACGCCCGGACCCGCCCGCCGCCGGGCCCCCGTCCGCATCCGAGCCGGAGGCGTCGTAGAGCCCCGGCGCCGGGCATCCGGGGGCGCCCCGGCCGCCCACCGCGCGCGGGGCGGCCGGCCCGGAGAGCGAGGGGGAACGCACGGCCGTGCCGCTCCGGACCGCGTCCCGCGTGGTGAGAGCGCTCTCATGGGGCCGATCGGCCCGCGGCTATCCTGATCCGGCGAACCCGCCGGTGAGGAGCCCCGAAGTGACCGAGACAGCGCCGCGACCCACACTGGAGGCCGTGGCCGCGCGGGCGGGGGTGTCCCGGGCCACCGTCTCCCGGGTGGTCAACGGCGCCGAGGGGGTCAGAGCCCCGCTGGCCGAGCGGGTCAGGCGGGCCGTGGAGGAACTCGGCTACGTGCCCAACCAGGCGGCCCGCAGCCTGGTGACCAGGCGGCACGACGCCGTCGCCGTCGTCGTCGCCGAGCCGGAGACCCGCGTCTTCGCCGACCCCTTCTTCGCGCTGCAACTGCGCGGCATCAGCAAGGAGCTGACGGCCCATGACACCCAGCTCGTCCTGCTGCTGACCGAGGGGCGGGAGGACCACGCCCGGGTCGGGCGCTACCTCGCGGGCGGTCACGTCGACGGCGCGCTCGTCTTCTCGCTCCACCTCGACGACCCGCTGCCCGGCCTGATCCGGCGCGCCGGGGTGCCGACCGTGTTCGGCGGCCGGCCCGGCTGGAGCGACGGCACGCCCGCCGGGGCCGGCGCGGACCCGGCCGTGGTGTACGTCGACAGCGACAACCGGGGCGGGGCACGGGAGGCCGTGCGCCATCTCGTCGGGCTCGGGCGCACCCGGATCGGGCACATCACCGGCGCCCTGGACCAGACCTCGGCGGTGGACCGGCTCGACGGCTTCCGGGACGTCATGGCCGACGCCGATCCGGCACTCGTCGTGGAGAGCGACTTCACGCCGTCCGGCGGCGAGCGCGCCATGCGTGAACTCCTCGACCGCCGGCCGGACCTCGACGCCGTGTTCGCCGCGAACGACCTGGCCGCCTCCGGCGCGCTGCGCGTGCTGCGCGAACGCGGGCTGCGGGTGCCGGAGGACGTCGCCGTGGTCGGCTTCGACGACATGCTGCCCGTCGCCGAGCAGACCGATCCGCCGCTGACGACCGTCCGGCAGGACATCGAGGAGATGGGCCGGCTGATGGCCCGCATACTGCTGCGCGGCCCGGACCGGGCGGGCGCCGGCGAGGACGTGGACGGCCTGCCGCGCGGTGTCGTCCTGCCCACGACACTGGTACGACGCGCCTCCGCCTGAGCCCCGTCGTCGAACTCCCGGGCGCCGGCGCCCGGGAGGAGGCTCACCGTTCCGGCCGGCTCACGGCCGCTGCGGCGGGACGGGCCTGATCACCGCGAACCGGGCGCCGCAGGGATCGGCGAGCCGGGCGACGCGGCCGACGCCCGGGACGTCGGCGGCGGCCGCGCGGACGGTGCCGCCCAGTTCCTCGGCCCTGGCGACCGTCGCGTCGGCGTCCGTGACGTCGAAGTACGGCAGCCAGTACGGGCCGTCCGCCGCCTCGGCCGGGTCGTCGGCGAGCGGGACGATGCCGCCGAACATGGCGTCCTGCCCGCCCTCGGCGGGGCTGACGCACGTGTACGCCCCGCCGGGGAAGTGAACCGCCGAGGTCTCCAGGCCCAGAACCCGGTGGTAGAAGGCTGCGGCGGCCGGGACGTCCGGCGTGTGCAGCTCGACCCAGCACAGCGAGCCCGGGGCGCCGGCCACCTCCACGCCCGGGGTCCGGCCCGGCTGCCAGAGACCGAACGGCACACCCGCCCGATCGGCGAGGACGGCCATGCGGCCCTGGTCCATCACGTCCAGCGGCCGGACCAGCACCCTGCCGTGCGCCTGCTCGGCGGCCTGTGCCGTGGCCCGCGCGTCCGAGCTGCGGAAGTACACGGTCCAGGAGGGCGGCCCCTGCTCCGGGGTGATCGGCATCCCGCCGGCCACGGTCCGGTCCTCGGACCGGAAGAAGCCGTAGCCGCCGGCGTCGGGACCCGCCGACCGGAACCGCCAGCCGAACAGCCCGCCGTAGAAGGCGCGGGCGCGGTCCAGGTCTGCCGTGCCGACGTCGATCCAGTTCGGAGCGCCGTCGACGAAACGGGTGGTGAGCATCCTCGCCCTCCTTCGAAGGGACCCGTTGTCCGCTCTGCCGAGTCTCGCACCGCCCACCGGCGATCGCCGCCGGAGCACGCGGGTGGGCGCGCCGCCGTGCGCCGGCGCCGTTCGCCGGGCCATGATCGAGGCGGTCCCGGGCGAGTGAGCTGCGTTGATCCCGCGTTGATCGAACGTTTTTCGCCGCCCGGCACGATCTCGTTCATGCACATCGACACGATCATCCCGGCCGAGCCCGCCTGGCAGACCCAGGCGCTGTGCGCGCAGACCGGGGCCGACTTCTTCTTTCCCGAGCCGGGCAGTTCGGTGCGCGAGGCGAAGCGCATCTGCGCCATGTGCGAGATGCGCCCGGCCTGTCTGGAGTACGCGCTGGCGAACGACGAGCGCTTCGGTGTCTGGGGCGGCCTGTCCGAGAAGGAACGCCTGAGCCTGCGACGGGCCGCGCGCTAGAGCCGCGGCCGGCGCCGTTCGCCCGTCAGGCGGCGGCGTCGGCGCGTGTTCCGGGGGAGTCCCCTGCTCGAAGATGCCCTGGGGGAGCCCGCTGCTCGAAGAGCTCGGGGGAGTGCCGGCCGGGAGTCCTCGTACGGGGCGTACCTGGGCTTTCGGCCGGCGTGGGGGTGGGGGCCCGCTCGAGGAGCCGGAGGAGGCGTGCCGGGCGTCGCGACGGGGCGGACGGCTCCTGCCGCGGCCCTGGCCCCTGTCGTCGGACTCCCGTCGTCCGCCCGCGGGGCGGGGCCCGCGTGCGGAGGCCCGCGGGGCGGGGCTCGCGGTGGAACGCTCCGGAGGCAGCGCCGGCCCGGCGGGGTCGCGGCAGGACCGGCTCCGGCCCTGCGGGGGGCGCGGCAGCACCGGTTCGCGCGGGAGGGCCGCCTCCCGCGCGCTCGGGTGCCCCGCCCGCCGCGGAGGCCGTTCCCGCGGCGGGGGGCGTTGGTTCAGGCGCCGGCCCGCGCCGCCATCCGCGCCTTGCGGGCCGCCAGCTTCTCGTCGAACTTGGTGGCCTCCGCGTCCAGGCCGCCCATGTACAGACCCAGTTCCTCCTGCGCCCGGCGGCCCTCGGGGCCGAGTCCGTCGATCTCCATGATCTTCAGGAAGCGCAGCACCGGCTGCAGCACGTCGTCGTGGTGGATGCGCAGGTTGTAGACCTCGCCGATCGCCATCTGGGCCGCCGCCCGTTCGAAGCCGGGGATGCCGTGGCCGGGCATGCGGAAGTCCACCACCACGTCCCGCACCGCCAGCATGGTCGGGTCGGGGGCGATCTCGAACGCGGCCTTGAGCAGGTTGCGGTAGAAGACCATGTGCAGGTTCTCGTCGGTCGCGATGCGGGCGAGCATGCGGTCGCAGACCGGATCGCCGGACTGGTGGCCGGTGTTGCGGTGCGAGATGCGGGTGGCGAGTTCCTGGAAGGCCACATAGGCGACCGAGTGCAGCATCGAGTGCCGGTTGTCGGACTCGAAGCCCTCGCTCATGTGCGCCATCCGGAACCGCTCCAGCGCGTCCGGGTCGACCGCGCGCGAGGCGAGCAGGTAGTCGCGCATCACGATGCCGTGCCGGCCCTCCTCCGCGGTCCAGCGGTGCACCCAGGTGCCCCAGGCGCCGTTGCGGCCGAAGAGCGTGGCGATCTCGTGGTGGTAACTGGGGAGGTTGTCCTCGGTCAGCAGGTTGACGACGAGCGCGATCCGGCCGATCTCCGTGACCTTGGACTGCTCCTTGTCCCACGCCTCGCCGTCGGCGAAGTGGCCCGGGAAGTTACGGCCGTCGCTCCACGGGACGTACTCGTGCGGCATCCAGTCCCGGGCCACCTGGAGATGCCGGTTGAGCTCCTTCTCGACCACTTCCTCCAGTGCGTACAGCAGCCGCGCGTCGGTCCAAACGGAGGGGCTGCCGAGGTGAGGGGAGGTGATCGTCACAGGAACTCCAGGGGACGCGCGCGCCGGGCGGAGCCGGCGAGGACAAGCGGGGACAGCGGACGAACCGGCGAGCGGTGCCGGGAACCTACGGGATCGTAGGCTACGAAGCCGTAGGTTACGAAGCCGTAGGTTAAGGGCGCTGTAAAAGAGCGCTGATCAGGCCACCGGACCAGGGCGGTTGACGGAGTGTCGGCGCTCCCGCGCCCCGCAGGTCGGGGCGCCGGACGGGCACTGCTCACCGGCTCGGGAGCGCGGCCCTCAGCGGTCGTGCCGAGAGGCACGTCACACGTCCCTCGTGCTCTCGGACCGGCGCCCGGGAGCGGCCGTCGCGGCAGGGCGCGGCGCCGGGCCGCCGCCGCGCGCCGCCCGCGGACAACTCCGCCGCCTTTCGGGCCTGTCGTCGTGCCGGGCGGGGCGGCGCGTCGTGCGCCGCCCCGCCCGGTCACGCCGGATCCGCCACGGCCTCCCAGGTGGTCTCCGTCAGTTCCCCCTCCGACATCAGCAGCCAGCGGGTGATGCCGATGGACCTCAGGAACGGCAGGTCGTGGCCGGCCACGACCAGGGCGCCCTCATAGGACTCCAGGGCGGTGGTCAGCCGGCGCACGCTCGCCATGTCCAGGTTGTTCGTCGGCTCGTCGAGCAGGAGCAACTGGGGCGCGGGCTCGGCCAGCATCAGCGCGGCCAGCGCGGCCCGGAAGCGCTCGCCGCCGGACAGCGTCCCCGCCTTCCGGTCGGCCCGCGCGCCCCGGAACAGGAAGCGGGCCAAACGCGCCCGGATCCGGTTGCCGGTGGCGCCCGGCGCGAACCGGGCCACGTTCTCGACGACGCTCAGCTCATCGTCGAGGACGTCCAGCCGCTGCGGCAGGAACCGCAGCGGGACGTGCGCCGTCGCCTCGCCCGACACCGGCGCCAGTTGGCCGGCGACGGTGCGCAGCAGGGTCGTCTTGCCCGCGCCGTTGCGCCCGATCAGCGCGACGCGCTCGGGACCGCGCAGGTCGAGACCGCCGGTCAGCCGCGCGCCGTGCGCCAGTTCCAGGTCCCGGAGGGTGAGGACGCCCCGTCCCGGCGGCACGGCCGTGTACGGCAGCTCGACGCGGATCTCGTCGTCGTCGCGCACCGCCTCCACCGCCTCGTCGAGCCGCTCCCTGGCCTCGGCGAGCTTCTCCTCGTGCAGGATGCGGTGCTTGCCCGAGGACTCCTGCGCCGCGCGTTTGCGCGCCCCCATGACGATCTTCGGCTCGCGCTTGTTCTCCCACATCTTCTGGCCGTACCGCTTGCGGCGGGCCAGCTTGACCTGGGCGTCGGCCAGCTCGCGCTGCTGCCTGCGCAGGTCGGCCCCGGCCACGCGCACCATCCGTTCGGCGGCGTCCTGTTCGACGGCGAGGGCCTCCTGGTACGCCGAGAAGCCACCGCCGTACCAGGTGATCCCGCCGGAGCGCAGGTCGGCGATCCGGTCGACCAGCTCCAGCAGTTCGCGGTCGTGGCTGACCACGACGAGCACGCCGGGCCAGGCCGTGACGGCCGCGTACAGCCGCCGCCGGGCGTACAGGTCGAGGTTGTTCGTCGGTTCGTCCAGCAGCAGCACGTCCGGCCGGCGCAGCAGCAGCGCGGCCAGGCGCAGCAGCACCGACTCGCCGCCGGACACCTCGCCGACGGTGCGGTCCAGGCCGACGTGGCCGAGCCCGAGCTCGCCGAGCGTGGCCAGGGCGCGTTCCTCGACGTCCCAGTCGTCGCCGACGGTCTCGAAGTGGCCCTCGGACGCGTCGCCCGCCTCGATGGCGTGCAGCGCGGCCCGCTGCGCGGCGATGCCGAGCGCCTGGTCCACCCGCAGCGCGGTGTCGAGCGTGACGTTCTGCGGGAGGTACCCCACCTGGCCGGTGACGCGGACGACGCCGTCGCCCGGTGCGAGCTCACCGGCGATCAGTCTCAACAGGGTCGACTTCCCCGTGCCGTTGACGCCGACGAGTCCGGTGCGGCCGGGACCGAAGGCGACGTCGAGGCCGGTGAGGACGGGGACGCCGTCGGGCCAGGCGAAGGAGAGGGAGGTACAGGTGACGGATACGGACGGGGACATGGGCGCCTCACGGTTGCTGCGTGTGGTCGGATCGGTGGCGAACGCGTGCCGGGACACCGCGAGACGACGGGGGGCCGTGTAGGGAAGGAGCCGCGGGGCATGAGAAGAGCCCTGGGCCGGACTTCCAGGAGGACGGCTCGGACGCCGAGGTCGCACGCGACGCACACACCTGTTCGGTGTGACGCGGTGTCTCAGGACCTCAGACGAGCAACGTCCTTCTCCAATCGACGGCAACAGGACCATTCACACCGTACGAGCGGCCGGGGCGGCTGTCCAACGAATATCGGCGTGGGCCCCGGGCCCACCGTGCGAAGGAGGTCCGCCCGTGCCCGACGGCCCGCTCCCGCCGCCCCGGCTCTCGCTGCCGGCCCGGCTCTACCTGCTGGCCTGGGACACCACCCGGCTGCGCGTCACCGGCGCCACCCGCCTGCACCACCTGGTCCGGGCCGGCGCGCTCACCGAGCTGGCCCAGCGCGGGCTGCTCGTCGACGACGACGGCATCGCCACCCCCGTCGACCTGGACGCTCGCACCGGTGACCCGGTGCTGGACGGGCTTCTCGACCTGGTCCGCGAGTCCTGCCCGCGCCGCTGGCGCACATGGGTGACCCTGCGGGCCGGGCGCACGCTCGTGGCCGTACGGGAGCAACTGGCCGCCGAGGGGTACCTGCGCGCCGAGAAGCGGCGCGTTCTGGGGGTGTTCCCGTCGGTGGAGTACGCCCTGGAGCGGGTCGCGGCCGTGGACGCGCTGCGCGAGGAGACCCGGCGGGTGCTGGAGGGCGCACGGCCGGCCGCGGACGTCTGCGAGCGCGCCGCCGCCGTCGCCGCCCTCGCCGCCGCCGCGCGGCTGCGCACCCTCGCGCCCGGCGGGGACCGCGGACGCCACCAACGACGCGTGGAGGAACTGACCGAACGCAGCGCGGCGGCGGCCCCCGCCCTGCGCGGAGTCGTCCACGAGGTCCGCGCCGCGCTCACCCCGGCGGCGGCAGCGGCCTGAGCGCCCCGCGGGCGGCCGGGCCGCGGGCCTCATGACGGCCGGGTCGCGGGCCCTCCGACGGCCGGGTCGCGGTCCCTCCGACGGCCGGGGTCGCATCAGATCCCGGCCGGACCCCGGCCGGGCTTCCGGCCCCCTTCGGCCGCCCCGCCGGCCGAGTGGCGCACCGGACGGGCCGCTCGCCGTCATGGCCGGCCCGGGAGCCCCGCGGGACGCTGGGCCGGCCGTCGCGCGCAGCCGCCCGCATCGTGGTCCGTCGTGCCGCGCGGGCCGCCCGCGCGGTGGTCCGCCGCGCCGCGCGGAAGGTGCCGCACGCGGGCACCCACGACGGGGCCGCCCCGGGCGGGCTCGGCCGCGGCGGGCGCGACACACCGGTGGTAGTCGGCCGTCGGCCGCATGACCCCGGACAAGTCCTCAGCAGGCGTCCCGCATCAACTCGGCCAGGTCGTGGTCGAGGTCGAGCTGGAGGTGCTCCAGGCCGGCGGGCACCAGTTCGCCGGTGGCGCGCAGGAACCGGCGTATCTCACCGCTGTGGACGTGGACCACGGCGGTGCCCTCCGGGGCGTGGAACTCCAGTACGGTGCGGTCGTACCCGTACGGCCGCACCCGTACGTCGCCGTCTCCCTCGGGTTCCCGCAGGCCGGCCGTGAGGAGGTCCCGGGCGAAGGTCCAGCAGACCTCGACGCCCTCGAGGGTGGCCGGGGCCGGGAAGGTCATGCGGACGGCGAACGGGTCGCGGCGGTCGTAGTGCAGCGTGGCGGGGATGCTGGGCATCCGCGGCGCGGCGGCGACCAGGCGCGCCTCGACGGGCTGCTCGATGACGGTGGACAACGCCTTGCTCCCTTGTGACGTGTGGCGTGCGACGGCTGGACGGACGTTCGGGCGGACGGGACCGGGTACTGGAGGAGACGACGGATCCGGCGCCTGAGTGCACCTGCGAAGAGAGTGACCTCTGTCACCGCGTTCATGCACCGGGGCGACGCGTCGCAGGCGGCACGGTGCGGCCGTCCGGCGACGGGGCGTCCGGCGAGCCGGGCGGGTAGCTCGACTGGGGGATTGAATATCGCCTGATATGACGAACTGTTCCAGGATGCGGGTATCCGTTCCTTGACAGAGAGGAAGTGAACGGCATGCCACGCGGTTCGAGTTCCAAACGCGAGCGCCAGTACGAGCACATCAAGGAGAGCGCGCAGGACCGGGGGGAGAGCACCGGCCGCGCCAAGGAGATCGCCGCGCGCACGGTGAACAAGGAGCGAGCCCGCTCGGGCGAGTCGAAGACCGCCAGCCGCTCGTCCACCCAGGACATGTCCTCCGGCAAGCGGGGCGGGCAGCGCTCGGGCCGGGGCTCCGAGGGCCCCACCTACGACCAGCTCTACGAGGAGGCCAAGCGGCGCAACATCCACGGCCGCTCGGACATGAACAAGCAGCAGCTGCGGCAGGCACTGGACAAGGGCTGACCGGCCCCGGGCGGGACGGGCCCGGGAAGTCGCGAGCCCGTCCCGCCGCCGGCCCGTCCCGCCGCCGGCCCGCCCCGTCGTCGGCCCGCCCCGTCCCGCGACGCCGCGTCGGCCCCTCCCGTCGCCGCCCGCCGAGCCCGCCCTGCGTCCCCGTCGCGGTCCCGTCGCGCTCCCGTCGCCCGGCGGCCGCCCCCGCCGGGGCCCCGTGCCCCTCGCGGTCCGCCGGGCCGTACTCTCGTCACCACCATGACGACGACCGTAGGCATCCCCGCGGGCTGGCCCGCGACAGAGCGGCAGGCGCGCGCCGTGCAGGACGAGTTGCGCGCGCGGGTGGTGCTGGACGAGACGGGCCCGGCACCCGGGACGGGGAACGTCACGGGGGTGGACGTCGCCTACGACGACGAGCGGGACGTCGTCGCGGCGGCCGCCGTGGTGCTGGACGCGGCCACCCTGCGGGTCGTCGCCGAGGCCACCGCGGTCGGGCGGATCTCCTTCCCCTACGTGCCCGGACTGCTGGCCTTCCGGGAGATCCCCACCGTGCTCGCCGCGCTGGGCGCCCTCGACCACCCGCCCGGCCTGATCGTCTGCGACGGCTACGGCCTGGCCCACCCCCGCCGGTTCGGCCTCGCCAGCCACCTCGGCGTGCTGACCGGGCTCCCGACGATCGGCGTCGCCAAGAACCCGTTCACCTTCGCCCACGACGAGCCGGACGCCCCGCGCGGCAGCGCCTCGCCGCTCCTGGCCGGCGCGGACGAGGTCGGCCGCGCCCTGCGCACCCGGGACGGCGTCAAGCCGGTCTTCGTCTCCGTGGGGCACCGCACGACCCTGGACGCCGCCTGCGCCCACACCCTCGCCCTCACCCCGGCCTACCGCCTGCCGGAGACCACCCGCAGGGCCGACGCGCTGTGCCGGCGGGCACTGCGGGAGGCCACGGCGGAGCCGCGGCCCGAGGAGCCTTCGCCGGCGTCCGGCCCGGCCGGGCCGGACGGACCCTAACGGCTCGCCGCCGTGCGGAAGGTGAGGCCGGCCGCGCGCAGCCGGCCCAGCAACGCGTCGCCCATGGCCACGGCCGTCGTCACCTGGCCCGACGTCGCGGGCAGGTCGTCGAGGGCCAGCGAGAGGGCCGACTCGGCGAACATCATCGCCGTCTCGTCGTACCCGGGGTCGCCGCCGGCGACCTCGGTGAGCACCCGCCGGCCGCCGCCCTCGCCCACGAAGCGCACGGAGAACCAGCTCCGGGCCCGCCGCTCGGCGCTCGGGCCGTCACCCGGTTCCAGCCGGTCCGACAACCAGCGCCGGGCGGCCGGCAGTTGGGCGGCGGCCGCGATCGCGCCGACGGCCGCGACCCCGCCCAGCGCCACCGGCAGGCGCCTGACGGCCGCGTAGTGGCGGTAGCGGAAGTCGGGGCCGTAGCGCTCCAGCGCCCGGGCCGAGCGCACCACGATCTGCGGGTCGATGGTCGGCAGCGGCAGCGCCCAGGCGCCCACCTCCCCGGCGTAGCGCGGTGCGCCGGCCGGCGCGGAAGCCCGCCGCCCCACCAGCCGCGGCTCGTGCCGGGCGCGGTCCCGGGCGGCGGCCCGCATCCGCAGCGGCCGCGCGAACTGGCCCAGCGCCGAGGCGAAGGTGCCGCCGGAGAAGGCCGCCGACACCCGGACGAAACCGTCCACGGTCAGCGGCACTCCCCGCGGAAGCTGCCGCACCGTGAAGTACACGCCCAGGTCGTGCGGGACCGAGTCGAACCCGCACGCGTGCACCAGCCGCGCGCCGGTCTCCCGCGCGCGAGCGTCGTGCCGGACGTAGACCAGGTCGACGAACTCGGGCTCGCCGGTCAGGTCCAGATAGTCCGTGCCGCGGTCGGCGCAGGCGGCGACCAGCCCCTCGCCGTACGTCACGTAGGGGCCCACGGTGGTGGCCACCACGCGCGCCTGCCCGGCGAGCGCGCGCAGCGAGTCCGGGTCGGCCGCGTCCGCCGTCAGCACTCCGACGGACGCGCCGCCGGGCAGTCGCTCGCGCAGCTCCTCCAGCCGTCGTCCGCTGCGGCCGGCGACCGCCCAGCGCAGCCCCTCCGGCGCGTGCGCGGCCAGGTACCGAGCGGTCAGTTCCCCCACGAAGCCGGTGGCCCCGAAGAGCACGATGTCGTACGGACGGTCGGTCCTTTTCGGCCTGCTCATGACACCCCTTACTCGCGCAGCGCGCGCCGCGGTCGGTGGCCGAGGCTAGCGTGAGAGGTGCCCGGCGGCGTCGGCGAGGGGTGGGACGGCGGTGCCGCGGTGCCGGTCGCGGCGCCGGTGGCGACCGGGGGAGTGGTGTGCGGTACGGCCGTGGTCGCATCGGGTACCACTCGGACACGGCTTGGCTAAGCGCTTGCTCGTTCGGGGCTTGTGCCCGGTGGAACACGTTCTTAGCATCGTCGGTGTTACATCGGTTGTGTCACAGAGGTCGCAGCGAGGGGGCCGGATGACAGCGGCACAGACGCCGGGGCGGCACGGGCCGCTGACCGGAGTGCGCGTCGTCGAGCTGGCGGGCATCGGTCCGGGTCCGTTCGCCGCGATGCTGCTGGCCGACCTGGGCGCCGACGTGGTCCGGGTGGACCGTCCCGGAGGCGCCGGCCTCGGCATCGACCCGGCCCGCGACGTCACCAACCGCAACAAGCGCTCGGTCCTGCTCGACCTGAAGTCCGCCGAGGGCCCCGCCCGCGTCCTGGACCTCGTCGCCCGAGCCGACATCTTGATCGAGGGCTACCGCCCCGGCGTCGCCGAACGCCTCGGCGTCGGCCCCGACGCCTGCCACGCCCGCAACCCCGCGCTCGTCTACGGCCGCATGACCGGCTGGGGCCAGGACGGACCGCTCGCCCCGCGCGCGGGACACGACATCGCCTACGTCGCCGTCACTGGCACCCTCGGCCTGATCGGCGCCCCGGACGGGGCCCCGGCCGTCCCCGCCAACCTCCTCGGCGACTACGCGGGCGGCTCGCTCTACCTCGTCGTCGGCGTACTCGCCGCCCTGCACCACGCCCGCGCGACCGGCGCCGGCCAGGTCGTGGACGCCGCCATCGTCGACGGAACCGCCCACCTGGCCGCGATGATCCACGGCATGCTCGCCGCCGGGGCCTGGCAGGACCGACGCGGCGCCAACCTCCTCGACGGCGGCTGCCCCTACTACGGCGTCTACGAGACCGCCGACGGCGGACACATGGCGGTCGGGGCCCTGGAACGGCGCTTCTACGACGAGTTCCTGCGCCTGCTCGGCCTGCCGGACCAGGCCGGGGCGCACGCGGACCTCACCCGCTGGGACGGACTGCGCGAGGCCGTCACGGCCCGCTTCAGGACCCGCACCCGCGAGGAGTGGACCGCCGTCTTCGAGGGCTCCGACGCGTGCGTGGCCCCCGTGCTGTCGCTGCGCGAGGCCCCGCACCACCCGCACCTCGCCGCCCGCGGCACCTTCACCGACCACGACGGGCTCACCCAGCCCGCCCCCGCGCCCCGTTTCTCCGCGACCCCCGCCGCCGTCCGCACCGGCCCCGCCCGGCCGGGCGCCGACACGGCCGGCGTGGCCCGCGACTGGGACCTGCCCGCACTCCTCCAGGACGGCGACCGACGGCCCGACGGCGACCGACGGCCCGACGGCGCTGCCGCGCCCCCGCCCCCCAGCCACGAGAACCCTCATCGAAAGGCTTGTCAGTGAGCACCGAAGCGTACGTGTACGACGCGATCCGCACCCCGCGCGGGCGCGGCAAGGCCGACGGCGCCCTGCACGGCACCAAGCCGATCGACCTGGTCGTCGGCCTCATCCACGAGATCCGCGACCGCTTCCCCGGCCTGGACCCGGCCGCCGTCGACGACGTCGTGCTCGGCGTCGTCGGCCCGGTCGGCGACCAGGGGTCCGACATCGCGCGCATCGCCGCGATCGCGGCCGGACTGCCCGACACCGTGGCCGGCGTGCAGGAGAACCGCTTCTGCGCCTCGGGCCTGGAGGCCGTCAACCTGGCCGCCGCCAAGGTCCGCTCCGGCTGGGAGGACCTGGTCCTCGCGGGCGGCGTCGAGTCGATGTCCCGGGTGCCGATGGCCTCCGACGGCGGCGCCTGGTTCAACGACCCGATGACCAACCTGGCCGTCAACTTCGTGCCCCAGGGCATCGGCGCCGACCTGATCGCCACCATCGAGGGCTTCTCCCGGCGGGACGTGGACGAGTACGCCGCCCTGTCCCAGGAACGTGCCGCGGCGGCCTGGAAGGACGGCCGTTTCGACCGGTCCGTCGTCCCGGTCAGGGACCGCAACGGGCTCGTCGTCCTCGACCACGACGAGCACCCGCGCCCCGGCACCACCGCCGACTCCCTGGCCCGGCTGAAGCCGTCCTTCGCGGACATCGGGGAGCTGGGCGGCTTCGACGCCGTCGCCCTCCAGCAGTACCACTGGGTGGAGAGGATCGACCACGTCCACCACGCCGGCAACTCCTCCGGCATCGTCGACGGCGCCTCCCTCGTCGCCATCGGCTCCAAGGAGGTCGGAGAGCGGTACGGCCTCACCCCGCGCGCGCGGATCGTCTCCGCGGCCGTCTCCGGCTCCGAGCCCACCATCATGCTCACCGGCCCCGCTCCGGCCACCCGCAAGGCGCTCGCCAAGGCCGGCCTCACCATCGACGACATCGACCTCGTCGAGATCAACGAGGCGTTCGCCGCCGTCGTCCTGCGCTTCGCCAAGGACATGGGCCTGTCCCTGGACAAGATCAACGTCAACGGCGGCGCGATCGCGCTCGGCCACCCGCTCGGCGCCACCGGCGCGATGATCCTCGGCACCCTCGTCGACGAGCTGGAGCGCCAGGACAAGCGCTACGGGCTCGCCACGCTCTGCGTGGGCGGCGGAATGGGCGTGGCCACCGTCGTCGAGCGCCTCTGACCCAGCGGCACCCTCAGCCACAGACCTCAACGGAGACCCCTGACATGACCGAGAGCACCACCATCCGCTGGGAACAGGACGACACCGGTGTCGTCACCCTCGTCCTCGACGACCCCGATCAGTCCGCGAACACCATGAACCAGGCGTTCCGCGACTCCTTCACCGCGGTCACCGACCGCCTTCAGGCGCAGATCCAGGCCGACCCCGACTCCGTCCGCGGCATCATCCTCACCTCGGCCAAGAAGACCTTCTTCGCCGGCGGCGACCTGCGGGACCTGATCCAGGTCACCCCCGAAACCGCCCGCGAACTGTTCGACGGCGGCCTCGCCGTCAAGCGGGACATGCGGCGCCTGGAAACCCTCGGCAAGCCGCTCGTCGCCGCGATCAACGGCGCGGCCCTGGGCGGCGGCTACGAACTCGCCCTCGCCTGCCACCACCGGATCGCCCTCGACACCCCCGGCACGAAGATCGGCTGCCCCGAGGTGACCCTCGGCCTGCTCCCCGGAGGCGGCGGCGTCGTCCGCACCGTGCGGCTGCTGGGCATCGCCGACGCCCTGCTCAAGGTGCTGCTCCAGGGCACGCAGTACGACGCGCGCCGCGCCCGGGAGAACGGCCTCGTGCACGAGGTGGCCGGGACCCCGGAGGAGATGCTGGCCAAGGCCCGCGCCTTCATCGACGCCCACCCCGCCTCGCGGCAGCCCTGGGACGAGCCCGGTTACCGCATCCCGGGCGGCACCCCGGCCAGCCCCAGGTTCGCCGCCAACCTGCCGGCCTTCCCGGCCAATCTGCGCAAGCAGACGAACGGCGCGCCCTACCCGGCCCCGCGCAACATCCTCGCCGCCGCCGTCGAGGGAGCCCAGGTCGACTTCGAGACCGCCCAGGTCATCGAGGCCCGCTACTTCGTGGAGCTGGCCGCCGGGCAGACCTCGAAGAACATGATCCAGGCGTTCTTCTTCGACCTCCAGGCGGTCAACTCCGGCGCCAACCGCCCCAAGGGCGTCGAGCCCCGCCAGGTCCGCAGGGTCGCCGTCCTCGGCGCCGGGATGATGGGCGCCGGCATCGCCTACTCCTGCGCCCGCGCGGGCATCGACGTGGTCCTCAAGGACGTGTCCCTGGAAGCCGCCGTCAAGGGCAAGGGCTACTCCGAGAAGCTGTGCGCCAAGGCCGTGGCCCGGGGCCGCACCAGCCAGGAGAAGGCGGACGCGCTGCTCGCCCGCATCACGCCCACCGCCGACGCGGCCGACCTCGCGGGCTGCGACGCGGTGATCGAGGCGGTCTTCGAGGACCCGGCGCTCAAGCACAAGGTCTTCCAGGAGATCGAGCACGTCGTCGAGCCCGACGCGCTGCTGTGCTCCAACACCTCGACCCTGCCGATCACCGCGCTCGCCGAGGGCGTGGAGCGCCAGGGCGACTTCATCGGGCTGCACTTCTTCTCGCCCGTCGACAAGATGCCGCTGGTGGAGATCATCAAGGGCGAGCGCACCGGCGAGGAGGCGCTGGCCCGCGCCTTCGACCTGGTCCGGCAGATCAGGAAGACCCCGATCGTCGTCAACGACTCGCGCGGCTTCTTCACCTCCCGGGTCATCGGCCACTTCATCAACGAGGGCGTGGCCATGGTCGGCGAGGGCGTCGAACCCGCCTCGGTGGAGCAGGCGGCGGCCCAGGCGGGTTACCCGGCCAAGGTCCTGTCCCTGATGGACGAGCTGACCCTCACCCTGCCCCGCAAGATCCGTAACGAGTCCAGGCGGGCCGTGGAGGAAGCGGGCGGCACCTGGCCGGCGCACCCCGCCGAGGCGGTCGTCGACCGCATGGTCGACGAGTTCGGCCGCACGGGCCGCAGCGGCGGCGCCGGCTTCTACGACTACGGCGAGGACGGCAAGCGGGCCGGACTCTGGCCCGGCCTGCGCGAGCACTTCACCCGGCCCGGCCACGAGATCCCGTTCAGGGACATGCAGGAGCGGATGCTCTTCTCGGAGGCGCTCGACACCGTCAGGCTCCTGGAGGAGGGCGTCCTGACCTCGGTCGCCGACGCAAACATCGGCTCGATCTTCGGCATCGGCTTCCCCGGCTGGACCGGCGGCGTGCTCCAGTACGTCAACGGCTACGAGGGCGGCCTGCCCGGCTTCGTGGCCCGTGCGCGGGAACTCGCCGAGCGCTACGGCGAGCGGTTCACCCCGCCCGCCCTGCTGGTGGCGAAGGCGGAGCGCGGGGAGACCTTCACCGACGGCCGCTGAGGCGCGCGCTCACGCGGAGGGCGCGTCCCCGGGACCGGTGTCCGGGGACGCGCCCCGCGCACGGGCCGCGTCGACCCACTCGCGCAGCTCCTCCCTCAGCGACCGCTGGAAGGTGGTGAGCAGCGCCTCCACCACCAGCGGGCGCATGTCGGCCGAGAGCGACCGCACGTCCTCGGCGTCGCGCTCGGCGACCGCGTCGCGCAGCAGTCCCGACAGCTCATGGGCGGCGGCGCGCGCGTGTTCGATCAGCACCGTACGGGCCGCGAGGATCGTCTCCTGGGACAGCGGCACGTCCAGCAGCCGCACACCGAGCCGGAACAGCCCGGAGTCGACGCGGAAGGACTCGCCGTCCCGGGCCAGCACGTCCATCGCCGCCAGCCGGTCCACCTCCTCGTCGGTGAGCGGGCGGCCGGCCCGACGTCCCAGCTCGCGCCGGGACACCGTCTCCACGCTCTGAGGCGCCCAGGAGGCGACGACCGCGCGGTGCACCGCCAGGTCGTGCGGGCCGAGGTCGGGCGGGAGCTGCCGCAGGTGCCGCTCGATCGCGGCGAGCGTCATGCCCTGGTGCTGCATCTCCTCGATCAGGGCCAGCCGGGCCAGGTGGTCCCTGCCGTAGCGGCCCACCCGGCGCGGACCGATCACGGGCGGGGGCAGCAGACCCCGGCTGCCGTAGAAGCGGACCGTGCGCACCGTGACGCCGGCCCGCGCGGCGAGCTCGTCGATCGTGAGGGCCGGCTCCCCGGTGTCCGTCGTCATGTTCAGCAGTATCGCTGTTACACCGTCACTGTGAAAGCCAGTGCCCGATCTGCGCAGGTCGTGTGAGAAGTTCCGCTCTGTGACATCGGCCATCGCATGAAAGTGATCGCAGGGGGAAGCTGGTTTCCTGGTCTGTACCGCGTCCATGGGTGGTGCGGGCCGGAACCGTACGGACCCCCGGGCCCATCCCGCCCGGGACACCAGAGAGTGGAACCACCCTTGACCAAGGACGTGCACACGGCACCAGTCGTCGACCATCCCCAGGCGACCGGTACGCCCGCCGACGCGGGCGACGCCGGGTACAGCAAGGACCTCAAGCACCGCCACGTCAACATGATCGCCATCGGCGGCGCGATCGGCACCGGCCTCTTCCTGGGCGCCGGCGGCCGTCTGCACTCGGCGGGCCCGGCGCTGGCGCTGGCCTACCTGGTGTGCGGAGTCTTCGCGTTCTTCGTCGTCCGCGCCCTGGGAGAGCTGGTCCTCTACCGGCCCTCGTCCGGGTCCTTCGTGTCGTACGCGCGCGAGTTCCTCGGCGAGAAGGGCGCCTACGTCGCCGGCTGGATGTACTTCCTGAACTGGTCGACGACCGGCATCGCCGACATCACGGCCATCGCGCTCTACACGCACTACTGGAGCTTCTTCACACCCATCCCGCAGTGGGTGCTGGCCCTGATCGCCCTCGCCGTGGTGCTCACCGTGAACCTGATCTCGGTGAAGATCTTCGGCGAGATGGAGTTCTGGTTCGCCATCGTCAAGGTGGCCACCCTGGTCGCCTTCATGCTGATCGGCATCTTCCTGCTGGCCACGCAGCACCAGGTGGACGGTCAGACGCCCGGCCTGAGCGTGATCAACGACCACGGCGGACTGCTGCCGCACGGAGCGATGCCGGTCGTCCTCGTCATGCAGGGCGTGATCTTCGCCTACGCCGCGCTGGAGCTGGTCGGCGTCGCCGCCGGCGAGACCGCCGAGCCGGAGAAGGTCGTCCCGCGCGCGGTGAACTCGATCATGTGGCGGGTCGCCCTCTTCTACGTCGGCTCGGTCGTCCTGCTGGCGCTGCTGCTGCCGGGCTCGGTCTACTCGGGCGACGAGAGCCCGTTCGTCACCGTCCTGTCGAAGATCGGCGTCCCGGCCGCCGGCGACGTCATGAACCTCGTGGTGCTGACCGCCGCCATGTCGTCGCTGAACTCCGGCCTCTACTCCACCGGCCGCATCCTGCGCTCCATGGCGATGGCCGGCTCCGCGCCCAAGTTCACCCGTGTCATGAGCCGCAGCCAGGTGCCCTACGGCGGCATCCTGCTGACCTGCGCGGTCTGCGTGCTCGGCGTCGGACTGAACTACCTGGTGCCCAGCCAGGCCTTCGAGATCGTGCTGAACGTCGCCTCGCTCGGCATCGTCAGCACCTGGGTGATCATCATGGTCTGCCACCTGGTCTTCGTCCGCCGGGCCAAGGCGGGCCTGGTCACCCGGCCGCACTTCCGCCTCCCGGGCAGCCCGGTCACCGAGATCGCCACCATCGCCTTCCTGCTGGCCTGCCTCGGCCTGATGTGGAACGACCCGGAGGTGGGCCGCAGGACCCTCTTCCTGATCCCCCTGGTCGCGGTCCTGCTGGTGGGCGGCTGGTTCGGCGTCCGCCGCCGCGTCACCGAGCAGGCGCAGCACCCCTCGCGGCTCACGAAGTAGCCGCCCGGAGCCACTGTCGGTGGCAGCCCCCCGCGGTGGGGGGGGGGGGGGGGGGGGGGGGGGGGGGGGGGGGGCCCCCCCCCCCCCCCCCCCCCCGGCCCGGCCGGAAGACGCCCCACCGGTGCGGTCGCCGCCGCCGCCGAGGAAGCCGCTCCCGGCCGCCGGGCACGGCGGCGGAACCGTGGAACACCCTGGGCCATCGACCGCCGGCTACCGGCTACCGGCTACCGGCTACCGGCTACCGGCCACCGGCCGGTCGTCGACCACCGCCCACTGGAGACTGTCGGCCGCCGGTCATTCGCCGACCGCCGACCGCCCGCCATCGGCCGACTGCCGACCGCTCACCGCCGCACCGGAGATCGGCCGGTCATCGACCACCGCCCACTGCCGGCCACTGCCCACTGCCGGCCACCGGTCATCGGCCGACCACCGGCCGTCGACCGCCCACCACCGCCCACTGGCGACCGCGGAACGCCCCGCCCCGGCATCACTGCCGACGCCGACGAGGGGGACCGGGTGGTGCCGGTTCGCCCCCCGGCGTCCGCGGCGCCGTCACTTGGTCGCCCCCTGGCTGGACCCGTCGTAGATGGAGCGCTGGGGCAAGAGGAAGACCAGCAGGGTCGGCAGGATGACCAGGACGGCTCCCGCCGAGATGTCCTCCCAGTGCGCCCCGGAGGGGCCCTTGAAGCGGAACAGCGCCCTGGAGATCGTGCCCTGTCCTTCGAGGGCATGTAGAGGAAGCTCGTAGAGCTCGCCGGGAACGGACTGGATCGCGCCGAGGAACAGCACGAGGTTGAGCCCGGTGGAGCGCCACACCGAGAACCCGGCCCGGGCGGTGTTGGCCGACCGCGGGTCGCCGAGCCAGGCGTGGTCGCCGCCGGACCCGAAGAGGGACAGCACCGGGTCGAGGGTGCCGCCGTCCTGGACGAAGTACAGGAACACGAAGCCGAACGCGACCCCGTTGACGGTACGGCCGCGCGGGGCGCGGGCCTCGCCGCCGTGCCGGGGCCGGCCGCGAGCCGGCGGTCGGTGGTCGGAGGCCGGCGGAGTCGCTGCGGTGCGGCTCGGCCGGGGCGCCCGCTGCGGTGCCGTGCGGTCGGGGGGTCGCCCGGTGCCGTGCGGTCGGCGGTCGGGGGCTCGAAGTGTGCCTTCCGGCGCGGCTCCGGCGTGGGTGGCCGCACTCCCGGGTGCTTTGGTGCTCCTCCTCTTGACTGCGGGTCCGGGCGGCATGACACTCCAGTAGGGAATCCTAGTGAACAGGTAGGGATACATGGGGCGCCTTGAGCCGGTCGCCGGCCGTCCGAGCCGTAGCCGCACGCCTGGGCCCTCGCCCCTCCTCACCTCCCGCCGGCACATCGACCTGCTGCGCGTCTGCAGCGCCATCGGTCCCAAGGGCTGAGCCGGGGCCACCGGTCCGCCCCGGCCGCCACGGTTTCGTCATCGCCTCAGCGGCGCGTGCGTCCGTGCGCGCCCTTCACCCGGGGAGACCCATGTCCGTCACACCGTCGGCCGCCCGCCCCGCCACCCGGTCCGCGCCCGCCTTCCGGGGCCGGATCGGCCGGGACCCGCGCAGCGGCCACTACGCCGTGCCGCGCCGCTACCGCCTCCACCTGTCCACCGCCTGTCCGCGGGGACTGGCCATCGCCGTGACCCACGGCCTGCTCGGCATCGGCGAGGAGTGTCCGGTGACCCTCCTGCCGGCCGTACCGGACTGTCCGGGCGGCGGCCACGCGGCACTGCGCCCGCTGTACGAGGCGAGCGCCCACCACCACCCGGGACCGGCCCTCGCGCCGGTGCTCAGCGACGACTGGTCCGGGCGGATCGTCAGCACCCACGCCCCCGACATCATGCGCGACCTGGACGGCCGCTTCGGCGACGGCCGGGCCGCGCTGTACCCGCACCACGCCGAGGCGGAGATCGAGGCCGTCGAACGGCTCTGCGACCAGGGCGTCGAGGAGGCGGCGCAACGTGCAGGCCGGGCCGACGCCGGACCGGCCGAGCGCGCCGAGGCACTGGAGGAGCTGCTGGGCGCACTGGGCACCCTGGACCGCCGGCTGACCGGCCGGGACCATCTCGTGGGCGACCGGCTGACCGCCGCCGACGTGGTGCTGTGGACGGCGCTGGTCCAGCTCGACATCGTGCACCGGCACCACCTCGACGCCCGTGCCGTGCAACGCGTCGCCGACCACCCGGCCCTGTGGGCGCACGCCCGCCGTCTCACCGCCCACCCGGCCTTCGGCACCCGCCTCGACCTCGACGGCATCGCCCGCCGCCACCACGCCCGCTGCCGTGGGCTGGAAGCCGCGGGTTCGGCCGTCCAGATCCTGGACTGGGCCGCCCACGCCGACACCGCCCGCCGTGCGCACCGGCCCTGACCCGTTCCACCTGCTGGACCGGGCGTTGACTTCCGACCGGACGACTGACTTACTTACCGCCACGACGGTCATGAGCGTCTGCGACAGGCCCCGGCCCGCCGGCCGGCGACCCCCGCGCCGCGGTGGGGCGCCCCGGGCGACGGCCGGGCCGGGCGGCGTCTCGCCGAGCGCGAGGGCCCCACGGGGCCGGAACGGTGACAGGTGACGGACATGCGCGCAGCTTCCCGGACGGCCCCGCGCCGCCCGCAGGACTGCGTCCCGCCGGCCGCCCAACTCCTCGTCGCCGACCGCGCCGTCGACCTGCTCCGGGTCAGCAGCGCCCTGTGTACGGCCGCCGGCCGCGGCCGGGGCTGACGACTCACCACAGCCGCCGGCTTCCCCGCGAACACCGCTGAAGCGGTGCGCCGTCGTCCGGCCCGCCCCAGGTCCCGCGCGTCCTCCGCGCACCGGCCGACCCGCCGGAGCGCCACCGGCCCCGTCGAGTGGCCGCGGCAGCCGTGCCGTGGCGGTGCCGGGGCGCCCGGCGCCGCGGAGTTCCCCGCATCGAGCGAGCCCCGGGGCCGCCCGGAGCCCTCGGCGCCACCGAGGGGACCACGTCGGGGAGCTTGCGGCAGACCTCGGTGAAGACCGCGGGGAGGCCCCCCGAAGCCGAAGCCGAAGCCGAAGCCGAAGCCGACGCCGACGCCGTCGGTGCCGGACCGGCCCGCCCCGGCCGCCGCTCGACGGCACCCGGGCCCGCCGCTCGACGGCGCCCGACCCCGTTCCCGTACGGACCCGAAGGAAGGCAACCCACCCGTGTCCCCGAACCCTTCCGCGCCCCTGCACCTCGCCGTGGCCCTCGACGGCACCGGCTGGCACCCCGCCTCCTGGCGGGAGCCGGTGTCCCGGCCCCGCGAACTGTTCACCGCCCGGTACTGGGCCGAGCTCGTCGCCGAGGCCGAGCGCGGCCTGCTCGACTTCGTGACCTTCGAGGACGGCCTAGGCCCGCAGTCCTCGCACTTCCTCGACCCCGACGAGCGCACCGACCAGGTACGCGGCCGCCTCGACGCCGTCCTGACCGCGGCCCGGGTCGCCCCGCTCACCCGGCACATAGGCCTCGTGCCGACCGTCGTCGCCACCCACACCGAGCCGTTCCACATCTCCAAGGCGATCGCCACCCTCGACCACGTCAGCCACGGCCGAGCCGGAGTGCGCGTGCGGATCAGCGCCCGCCCGAACGAGGCGGGACACTTCGGCCGCCGCACCGTCCCGCGCATCGAGGGCTACGACAGCCCCGCCGCGCAGGACGTGCTGAGCGACCTGTTCGACGAGGCCGCCGACCACGTGGAGGTCGTCCGGCGGCTGTGGGACAGCTGGGAGGACGACGCCGAGATCCGGGACGTGGCCACGGGCCGTTTCGTGGACCGCGACAAGCTGCACTACATCGACTTCGAGGGCCGGCACTTCAGCGTCCGGGGCCCCTCCATCACACCCCGGCCGCCGCAGGGCCAGCCGGTGGTCACCGCCCTCGCCCACCAGACCCTGCCGTACCGGCTCGTGGCCCGGCAGGCCGACATCGGGTACGTCACCCCGCGGGACGCCGACGAGGCCCGCGCGATCGTCGCCGAGATACGTGCCGAGCAGGAGGCGGCCGGCCGGGCCGGCGAACCGCTGCACGTCTTCGCAGACCTCGCGGTCTTCCTCGACGACGACCCGTCCGCCGCGGCCGCCCGCCGGGAACGTCTCGACGACCTCGCCGGCGAGCCGTACACCGGCGATGCCCGCGTGTTCACCGGGACCGCGACACAACTCGCCGATCTGCTGGAGGAGTTGTCGTCCGCCGGGCTGAGCGGATTCCGGTTGCGGCCGGCCGTGGCAGGCCACGACCTGCCGGCGATCACCCGGAACCTGGTGCCCGAACTCCAGCGCCGGGGCGTCTTCCGCCGCGCCTACGAGGCCGGCACCCTGCGCGGACTGCTGGGACTGGCCCGCCCCGCGAACCGCTACGCCGCCACCGTCTGAGCCGGAGGAACCCACGACCATGAGTAAGCCGCTGAAGCAGATCCACCTGGCCGCGCACTTCCCCGGCGTCAACAACACCACCGTGTGGAGCGATCCGGCCGCGGGCAGCCACATCGAGTTCGACTCCTTCACCCACTTCGCGCGCACCGCCGAACGCGCCAGGTTCGACTTCCTGTTCCTCGCCGAGGGGCTGCGCCTGCGCGAACAGGGCGGGAAGATATACGACCTGGACGTCGTCGGCCGCCCCGACACCTTCACCGTCCTGGCCGCGCTGGCCGCCGTCACCGATCGCATCGGCCTGACCGGCACGATCAACTCCACCTTCAACGAGCCCTACGAGGTGGCCCGGCAGTTCGCGAGCCTCGACCACCTCTCCGGCGGCCGTTCCGCGTGGAACGTCGTCACCTCCTGGGACGCCTTCACCGGTGAGAACTTCCGGCGCGGCGGCTTCCTCCCGCAGGCCGAACGCTACTCGCGCGCCAAGGAGTTCCTGGCCACCGCGAACGAACTGTTCGACTCCTGGCGGGAGGACGAGATCGTCGCGGATCCGGCCACCGGCGCCTTCCTGCGCGACGCGAGCGCCGGCGCGTTCGTCCACCGGGGCAAGCACTTCGACATCCACGGCCGGTTCGACGTCCCGCGCTCGCCGCAGGGCCGCCCGGTGATCTTCCAGGCCGGCGACTCCGAGGAGGGCCGGGAGTTCGCCGCCGCGGGCGCCGACGCCATCTTCAGCCGGTACGCCACCTGGGAAGAGGGCCGGTCCTTCTACGCGGACGTCAAGTCACGCCTGGCCAGGTACGGCCGCCGCCCGGACCAGCTGCTCATCCTGCCCGCCGCCACCTTCGTGCTCGGCGACACCGACGCCGAGGCCGGGGAACTCGCCCGCGAGGTGCGCCGACAGCAGGTCAGCGGCGCCACCGCGATCAAGCACCTGGAGTTCGTCTGGAACCGGGACCTGTCCGCGTACGATCCGGACGGCCCGCTGCCCGACATCGACCCGGACACCGGCGAGGACCACATCGCGCGGGGCCGCGCCCAGGTGCGGATGTACCGGGACCCGCTGACCACGGCCCGTGAGTGGCGCGAACTCGCGGCCGCCAAGGGCTGGTCGATCCGCGACCTGGTCATCAACACCGGCAACCGGCAGACCTTCGTCGGTTCGCCGGCGACCGTCGCCCGGACCATCGACGAGTTCGTCCAGGGGGACGTCGCCGACGGCTTCATCCTGGTCCCGCACATCACCCCCGGCGGCCTCGACCCGTTCGCCGACAAGGTGGTCCCGCTCCTCCAGGAACAGGGTGTCTTCCGCGCCGACTACGCGGGCACGACCCTGCGCGACCACCTCGGCCTCGCCCACCCGGACCAGGCGCGCGACGAGCGGGCGGCGTCGTGAGGTTCCTCGCCGTCACCCTGATCGCGCACCGCCCGGACCCGGAGACCGGCGTGCGCGTGACGCCCCGGGAACGCTTCCGGGAAGTCCTCGACAGCGCGCTGCTCGCCGAGGAACTGGGCTTCGACGGATTCGGAGTGGGGGAGCGGCACGAGCGGCCGTTCCTCTCCTCCTCGCCCACGGTGGTGCTCAGCCACATCGCCGCGATCACCCGGCGCATCCGGCTGTTCACCGCCGTCACCACACTGAGCCTGCTGGACCCGGTCCGCGCCTACGAGGACTACGCGACGCTGGACCACCTCTCCGACGGCCGGCTCGACCTCATCATCGGCAAGGGCAACGGCACCGCCCAGCGCGAGCTCTTCCACGTCACGCCCGAGGAGCAGTGGGACCGCAACGCCGAGGGCTACGAGGTGTTCCGGCGGATCTGGCGACAGGACAAGGTGACCGCCGACACCCGCTTCCGGCCGCCGCTGAAGGACGCGGAGGTGTGGCCGCGTCCCTACCAGCAGCCCGTCCGGATCTGGCACGGCAGCGCGACCAGCAAGGAGAGCGTCGACCTGGCCGCCCGCCACGGCGACCCGCTGTTCTCCGCGAACGTCACCCACCCGATCGAGCCGTACGCAGAGCTGATCCGGTACTACCGCGAGCGGTGGGAGCACCACGGCCACGATCCGGCCGGCATCGCCGTGGGCGCCGGCTCGGCGGGCCTCCAGGTGGCCCGCACCTCACAGGAGGCGCTGGACGCGTACCGGCCGGTCTTCGAGAGCAACCTGGCGTTCCAGCGGAAGGCCGGCCTGCCCGTCGTCTTCGAGACGCCGGAGGACTTCGCCGAGCGCAGCTCGGCGCTGATCGGCAGTCCGCAGCAGGTGATCGAGAAGGTGCACCGCTACCACGAACGGTTCGGACACACGGTGCTGCACCTGCCCGCGGACGCCGGCGGAGGGACCGCCACCCGGCACCGGGACTCTCTGGAGCTGTTCCAGAGCGAGGTCGCGCCCGTGCTGCGCGAGGAGATCCCCGACCCGCCCTTCGCCTGGCGGCCGGTGCTCGCCCCGGACACGCCGGAGCCCGGGGGCGAGCACCGCCCCGGACCCGAGGCCTGAAGCGCAGCGGGCGACGCACCGTTCGCCCGGTCGTGCCGCCCGGCACCCCCGGGCGACGCGGCCGGTCCGTCCGGAGCCCGCTCCCACGTCCCGTCCGCCCGTTTGCCCGGCCCGGTCCGCCCGGTTCCGGTGGACGGGCGGCCGGTGCGAGGGCGTCCTCAGGCCGCGCCGAACGCCGAGAACGCCCAGCCGGTGGCCCGGTGCGTCGCGTCGTCCGGCAGCGCGGCCCGCGCGTCGCGCAGCGCCTCGGCGAGCGACAGCCCGGCGGCGATCCCCTGGTGCAGGGCCAGCATGAGGGGCACCACCGCCTCGTCGTTCACCGGCGCGCTGCACGCCACCACCCCGGCCGTGCCCAGCGGCAGCAACGCCGTGACCAGGCCGAGCAGTTCATCGGCGCCGACCGACGCGAACCGGGCGGTGTCGCAGCAGGACAGGATGATCCGGTAGGGGCTGCGGCGCAGGCCCTCGAAGTCGTGCACGATGAGCGGACCGTCCGCCATCGTCAGCGCCGAGAACAGGGGGCTGTCCGCGCGGAAGGTGCCGTGGGCGGCGATGTGCGCCAGCGCCGCCCCGTCCAGCTCCCGCAGCACCCGCGACACGTGCGCCGCGGCCCCCTCCAGGAGCACCGGGGCGCCGTACCGGCCGGCCAGCTCCGGCACCTCCGCGCCACCGGAGGCCAGACCGGGACCGCGCACCAGCACCGGCCGGCCGGCCGGCGGCGGCGCGGTCTCCCGGGCGCGCAGCCAGCTGCTCGCCGACGGCGACACGCTCAGCACCCGGTCTCGCAGCGACGGCAGCAGCGCCCACGGCACCCGGTGCAGCGAGCCCGGCGGCACCACCACGACCGGCCCGGACCCCAGGTGCCGGACGGCCGGACCGAGCAGCAGCTCCTCCAGACGCCGGCCCGCCGCCTCCACCAGCGGCAACCGGGCCGCCGCCCCCGGGTGCGCCAGCCGCCGCAGCCCCGCCTGGACGTGCTCGGCCTCGAGCACCGCGTCGGCGAGCCGTCCGGCCTCGAAGCGCCTGACCCGGCCCTGGGCGCACAGCAGCACGTGCACCCGGCCGTCCAGCACGGCCAGCTCGACCAGCAGCCCGTCCCCGAGCCGTTCCAGCAGCCGGCCGGGCTCGAACCGGGCGCCGCCGCCGGGGGCCGCACCGCGCAGGCGCAGGGTGCGGGAGCGGATCTCCCGCTCCAGGCGGCGCTGTTCGCGCTCCAGCGCCGGCACCGGATGCCCCTCCTGCCGGGCCTCCTCCGCGCGGGCGGCGATCTCCCGGAACGCCGTCAGACCGCTGAGCAGCGCCGGGTCGGCGGGCGGCCGGGTGGACGGCGCGGACAGCACGGTGGCCCGCCAGCGCTCGCTCCACACCAGCAGCCGCCGCGGCTCACCGGAGGCGAGAGCGGCCTCCTGCGCCAGCGCGGCCAGCTCGGCCCCCTGCGCGCTCGCCCGGGCGCGCAACTCCGAGGCGCCCAGCGTCATCCGGTGGTCGTCGAGCACGTCGAGCCCGCGCCGGCACGCTTCCAGCACCCCCCGGCCCGAGCCGGCCGCCCGCGCCCGCAGCGCCTGCGCGGCCCAGCCGGTCACCCGGGCCAGCGGCGGCCCGCCGTGCCGGCTGCGCGCGGCGACGGCCAGATGCCGCTCCGCCTCCACCGGCCGGCCCAGGGCGAGCGCGATCCGGCCGGCCAGCAACGACGCCTCGGGCGCGGCCGGCGAGCCGAAGGCCGCCAGCCGCCCGGCCACCGCGGCGGCGTCCGCCACCAGACGGCCGGACCGGAGCCCGGTGGCGACCCGGGCCTCGATCAGCACCAGCCGGGCGTGCGTCGCCCACCAGGCACGCCGCTGACCGGCGAACAGCCGCACCGCCACCGCCGCCCGCTCGGTCGCCGTGTCCGGGTCGTCCGCCAGCCGCGCCGCGCGGGCCGCGGCCAGCAGCAGTTCCGCCTTGCGGGTGGACTGGCCGCCCAGCCGGTCGAGCTCCGCGATCGCCGCGTCCGCCTCGGCCAGCGCCTCCGGGGCGAGCCCGGCCGCCATCAGGACCTCGCAGCGCCGGATGTTCAGCATGAACGTCGGCGTGCCCAGCTTGGCGTACCTCTCCTCGGCCTCGTCCAGCAGCCGCAGCGCCACCGGGATGTCACCCCGCCGGAAGGCCGCCAGGCCCCGGCTCTCCACGGCGTCGGCCTTGTCGTGCTCCTGGTCCGTGGTGTCCCACAGCGCCTCGGCCGCCGTGAAGTCGGCGTCCGCCCGCTCCACCGCGCCCAGCGCCAGGTGCACGGTGGCCCGCAGGGTCAGCGCCCGGGCCGTCCAGATCACGTCGTCCGCCTGCCGCAGCACCGGCACGGCGCGGCGTACGTCCTCCAGCGCCTCACGATGCCGGCCCAGCACCCACCAGACGTACGCCCTGCGGTACAGCACCCGGGCCCGGGTGTGCCCCGTGCCGCGCGCGACGCCCCGCTCGAACGCCGCCAGTCCGTGCCGGGTCCGCCCCGCGTGCACCAGCGCCACCCCGAGCGTGGCCAGCACGTCGGCCTCCCGCTCGGCCGAGTCCGCCCGCGCCGCCAGGTCCCGGGCCCGCCGCAGGTGCCGCAGGGCCAGCCGCATGTCACCGAAGTCCCGCTGCCAGATGCCGATCACCTGGTGCGCCACGGAACCGTGCAACGGCGCCGGGCCGGCTTCGAGCAGCCCACGGGCCCGGGCCAGCGCCTCGCCGGGGGCGGCGAACACCATCGGCAGCAGGTCGAGAACCGATTCGCTGCTTCCCGCTGTCACGCCTCGGATGGTAGTGGCCCCGCGGAACGCGGTCACACCCGTCGACGCCGCACCGGCCGGCGCTGTATCAATCGACCCGGCGCCGCATCTGACTGACGACCACCGTCCCGACGGGAGGACCGCCATGGCCCCACAGCGTTTCCAGGAGCAGTACCGGCAGATCCAGCGCTCGATGCCCGACGTCCCGCTGGCGATGGGCCCGGACGACGCGGCCGAGTTCCTCTACGAGAAGGGAGTCGTCCTCGCCCGCGACGGCGAGGAGGCCCGGCTGGTCGAGGACACCGTCCGCACGCACTTCACCCGGACGACCGGACTGACCGCCGACCGGGTGCGCCGGGCGAGCCCGGAGAACAACCGAACCGGCATCACCCGGATCCAGGTCGGCGACCCCGGGCACGGCGACCACACCGGCGACCACGCCGTCGCGAACGCGCTGCGCGCCCTGCGCACGCACGAGGGACGGGCCGGCCGGCGGCTGGTCAGCCGCAACCACGTGGTGTCGATCGCCTCGGTCAACGCCTGCCCCGGCGACGAGCCGGTGCCCGCCCCGCTCGCCCAGGGCACCAACCCGGCCCCCGAGCGGACCGCTTACGACCCGGACACCGCCGTCGGCGTCCTCGTCATCGACACCGGCCTCATGAGCGACCACCGTGCGCTCGCGCTGCTCGCCCACGTCCAGGGCGACGCCCAGGCCAGGGAGACCGACGACCGGGGCGTCCTCCAGCAGTACGTCGGCCACGGCACGTTCATCGCCGGACTCGTCGCCGCCGTCGCCCCCAACACCGACATCACGGTGCGCGGCACCCTCAACGACGCCGGCGCCATCCTGGAGTCCGACTTCGGGCACAAGCTCTTCGAAGCGGTCGACGCCGGCGGCTGGCCGGACATCATCAGCCTCTCGGCCGGCACCTCCAACGGCCGCACCGACGGCCTGCTCGGCGTCGACGCCTTCATGCGGGAACTGCGGTCCCGGGGCACCCTGCTCGTGGCCGCCGCCGGCAACAACGCCAGCGCCACCCCGTTCTGGCCCGCCGCCTACGCCGACCTGCCCGCCTACGCCGACTCCGTGCTGTCCGTCGGCGCGCTGCGCGGCGACGGGGAGCACGGCGCCTGCTTCAGCAACCACGGCGGCTGGGTCAAGGCGTACGCGCCGGGGGAACGCCTCACCAGCGTCCTCACCGGCTTCGAGACCCCGGTGCCCTACGTCTACCAGCACTCCACCTTCGACGCCTGCCGGTTCGGATTCGGCTATGCCTGCACCTGCCAGTACCCGCGCCACAGCGGGGTGTTGACCGAGGGCGAGGACAGCGGATCGGCCAAGGCGGACCAGGTGATGTTCGAGGGGTACGCCCAGTGGAGCGGGACCTCCTTCGCCACCCCCGTGGCCGCCGCCATGGTCGCCGCCCACATGACGGCGCACAAGGAGCGGGACGCGCGCGCGGCCCGTCGCCGGCTCCTGGAGTCCAACACCGAGTACGCGGAGGTGCGCGGGGCGCACGTGCCCGCGCTGCGCCCGCCGACTTGGCGCCCGGTGCCCGTCGCACGACTCGATCCTCCGGCATGAGGAGCGGAACCGTCCCCTCCACGGCGTACGATTGCTTGCCGTACACGAGGGGTGAGTCGGTGGATCGTGCAGATGTCGGCGTGCTCGTCCAATCCGCTGTCGACGGCGACGCGGCTGCCTGGAAGGCGCTGGTGGAGGGGCTCAGCCCGCTGGTGTGGTCGGTCGTGCGCGCGCACCGGCTCTCCGACGCCGACGGACACGAGGTGTACCAGACCGTGTGGTTCCGCTTCGCCCAGCACCTCGGGCGGATCCGGGAACCCGACAAGGCGGGCTCGTGGCTGGCGAGCACCGCGCGCAACGAGTGCCTGAAGACGCTGCGGGGCCTGAGCCGGCTGACGGTGACGAACGACCCGCGGCTGCTCGACCGGATCAGCGAGGAGAGCACCCCGGAGCAGTCGGTGCTGGACTTGGAGGAGGCCGCCGCGCAGAGCGAGCGGGTCCGCAGACTGTGGCAGGAGTTCGAGGAACTCGGCGACCGCTGCCGCCAGTTGCTGCGGGTGCTGATCGCCTCGCCGCCGCCCAGCTACCAGGAGGTCTCGGCCGCGCTGGGCGTGGCCGTGGGCAGCATCGGACCACTGCGCCAGCGCTGTCTGAGGCGGCTGCGCGCACGACTCGACGCACGGGGGACACAGTGAACGAGCACAGCGGCGGCAACGACAGTGCCGACGGGTTCGACGAGGCACTGCTGGAGGAGGAGCTGCGACAGGCGGCCGCCGTACTGGACCCGGTACCGGTCGAGTTGCGCCAACTGGCCCTGGACGCCTACGCGCTGCACGACCTCGACGCCCGCGTCGCCGACCTGACCTTCGACTCCCTGCTCGACGCCATCCCGGTCAGGGGCGCCTCGGACGTCCCGCGGATGCTCACCTTCCAGGCGGGCGGGCTGACCATCGACGTGGAGGTCACCGGGGACGGCCTGATGGGCCAGTTGATACCGCCACGGCCGGCCCGGATCGAGGTGCTGCACGGCCCCCGCCCGGGAGCCCGGCTCACCGCCGACGACCTCGGCCGCTTCACCGGTGAGGCCCCGCCCGCCGGCCCGTTCGCGCTGCGGCTGCGCACCGGCGGGGACACGGTGGTCACCGAATGGCTGCGGGCGTGAGCACGCCCGAGCCGCTCACCGGGTGACGGGGAGGGCCCGCGGACCGCGGATCGTCGTCCGGCGGCGCCGGGCGACCTCGATCCGGGCCGGTGTCCGCCCTCACCGCCCCCGCCCTCACCAGCCCGTCCCGCGCTCGTCGCGCCCCAGTGCTCCACGCGCCGGGTCCCGGGCCGGGCACCGGGAGCCCGGCGCCGCCCCCGTGCTACGGCTCCGCCCCGGCCGGCGCGGTGCCGGCCGGGGCGGAGTGGTGCGGGCCCGTCAGGCCCGGGGAGTCACCGGGGTCAGCTCAGGGAGGCGAGCGTCTCGTTCCAGGTGGCCGACGGACGCATGACCTCGGCGGCCTTGGCCGGGTCGGGCTGGTAGTAGCCGCCGATGTCGGCCGGCTTGCCCTGGGCGGCGATCAGCTCGTCGACGATCTGCCGCTCGTTGGCGGCGAGCGTCTCGGCGAGCGGCGCGAAGGCCTTGGCCAGGTCGGCGTCGTCGGTCTGCCGGGCCAGCTCCTGCGCCCAGTACAGGGACAGGTAGAAGTGGCTGCCGCGGTTGTCGATGCCGCCGACCCGGCGGGTCGGGGACTTGTCCTCGTCGAGGAAGGTCGCCGTGGCCCGGTCGAGGGTGTCGGCCAGGACCTTGGCGCGGGCGTTGCCCGTGGCCTCGGCGTACTGCTCGAAGGACGGCACCAGGGCGAAGAACTCGCCCAGGGAGTCCCAGCGCAGGTAGTTCTCCTTGACGAGCTGCTGCACGTGCTTGGGCGCGGAGCCGCCGGCGCCGGTCTCGAACAGGCCGCCGCCCGCCATCAGCGGGACGACCGACAGCATCTTGGCGCTGGTGCCCAGCTCCAGGATCGGGAAGAGGTCGGTCAGGTAGTCGCGGAGCACGTTGCCGGTGACGGAGATGGTGTTCTCACCGCGGCGGATGCGCTCCACCGACAGCTTGGTGGCCTCCACCGGGGACAGGATCCTGATGTCCAGGCCCTCGGTGTCGTGCTCCGGCAGGTACTGCTCGACCTTGGCGATCAGGTTGGCGTCGTGGGCGCGGGTGGCGTCCAGCCAGAAGACGGCCGGGTCGCCGGTGGCGCGGGCACGGGTGACGGCCAGCTTCACCCAGTCCCTGATCGGGGCGTCCTTGGTCTGGCAGGCGCGGAAGATGTCGCCGGCCGAGACGGTCTGCTCGAGCACGACGTCGCCGGCCTGGTCGACGAGGCGGACCGTGCCGGTGACCGGGATCTCGAAGGTCTTGTCGTGGCTGCCGTACTCCTCGGCCTTCTGCGCCATCAGACCGACGTTCGGGACCGAGCCCATGGTCGACGGGTCGTAGGCGCCGTTGGCGCGGCAGTCGTCGAGGACGGCCTGGTAGACGCCCGCGTAGGAGGAGTCCGGCAGGACCGCGAGGGTGTCGTGCTCCTGGCCGTCCGGGCCCCACATGTGGCCGGAGGTGCGGATCATGGCCGGCATGGAGGCGTCGACGATCACGTCGGAGGGCACGTGCAGGTTGGTGATGCCCTTGTCGGAGTCGACCATGGCCAGCTCGGGGCCCTCGGCGAGCTCGGCGTCGAAGGAGGCCTTGATCTCGGCGCCCTCCGGCAGGCTGTCCAGGCCCTTGAAGATGCCGCCCAGACCGTCGTTCGGGGTCAGGCCGGCCGCGGCGAACGTCTCGCCGTACTTCGCGAAGGTCTTCGGGAAGAAGGCACGCAGCACGTGACCGAAGACGATCGGGTCGGAGACCTTCATCATCGTGGCCTTCAGGTGCACCGAGAACAGCACGCCCTCCGCCTTGGCGCGGGCGACCTGCGCGGTGAGGAACTCGCGCAGCGCGGCGACCCGCATCACCGAGGCGTCGACGACCTCGCCGGCCAGGACCGGGACCGACTCGCGCAGCACGGTGGTGGAGCCGTCGTCGCCCTTCAGCTCGATGCGCAGCGCGCCGTCCTCGGCGATGACGACGGACTTCTCGGTGGAGCGGAAGTCGTCGACGCCCATGGTGGCCACGTTCGTCTTGGACTCGGCGGTCCAGGCGCCCATGCGGTGCGGGTGGGTCTTGGCGTAGTTCTTCACCGAGGCGGGGGCGCGGCGGTCGGAGTTGCCCTCACGCAGCACCGGGTTCACCGCGGAGCCCTTGACCTTGTCGTAGCGGGCGCGGATCTCGCGCTCCTCGTCGGTCTTCGGGTCGTCCGGGTAGTCCGGCAGCGCGTAGCCCTGGCCCTGGAGCTCGGCGACCGCGGCCTTGAGCTGCGGGATGGACGCCGAGATGTTCGGCAGCTTGATGATGTTGGCCTCGGGCGTCTTGGCCAGCTCACCGAGCTCGGACAGCGCGTCGGGGATCCGCTGGTCCTCGGTCAGGTACTCCGGGAACACGGCGATGATGCGTCCCGCCAGCGAGATGTCACGGGTCTCCACAGTCACACCCGCCTGCGAGGCGTACGCCCGCACCACCGGCAGGAAGGAATACGTCGCCAGGGCCGGGGCCTCGTCAGTGTGTGTGTAGATGATGGTCGAGTCAGTCACCGGGTGCTCCGCTCCACGTCCACGTCTGCAACATTGCTCGACATCAAGATATCTCGTGATCGGCCCCGGCTCGACAGGGGTCCGTCACGGGTCTCGCCCGACGGCCGGAACGGGCCGGTGCGGCCGGGTGGGCCGGGCCTTCGGGCAGGCCGGCCGGACGGGGCGGGTCGGCCGGGGGAGGCCGGTGGACTGGGGGCCGGTGGACTGGAGGGTGCGGGTCGACCGAGCCGAGCCGAGCCGGGCCGGGGGTGGAACGGACGGGGAGGGTTGACCGAGGCGGTGGAGCGGGCGGGGCCGGTGGCCCGGGTGAGGCCCGGTCGGGCGGACGGGGCCGGTGGAGCGGGTGTCGCGGCTCGTGCGGATGCGCACCCGTTCACCCGTCCGCCACCTCCCGCTCGATCCAGCGGCAGATCACCTCCACCACATAGGCCCGCTCGGCGCGGCTCAGCTCTCGTCCCTTGGGTATCCCGTGCCAGCGCAGGAGGCAGCCGCGGCAGCAGGTCGCGGTCGCGTGCTGGGCGACGAAGACCGGGTGGCCCCGGTAGGGCGTCTGCTTGCCGTCCTTGTGCGGCGCGGCCGGCGCCAGCCGCTTGGCGATGAGGTCGCGCGCGTGCCACCGCAGGGTGGCCGGGCCGCTCAGCTCGGCGGTGACCCGGTCGCGGCCGCGCAGGTGGAACTTGGCCCGGAACGGATGCCGGGCGATCGTGTCCAGCCGCGCGTCGAGCGACCGGGGCGCGGGGACGGGGCCGGTCGCCGGTCCGGGCGCCTGACCGGCGACGGGCCCGTCCGCCGGGTCGGCCGTCGGCTCGGGCTCCGGACCGGTCGTCGGCTCGGGCGCCGGGCCCGTCGCCCGCTCGTCCGCCGGACCGGGCACTCGCTCGTCCGCCGGACCGGGCACCCGGCCGCGCGCTGGTTCGGGCATCGGTGCGTCGGGGGAAGGAATCATGCTGTCTCGAGCATATGACCCCGATGCGGCGGCACCGGGGTGGCGGGGCGCCGAACCCGTTCCCGGGCGGCCGCGGAGCCCGGTCCCGCCTGGCGACGCCACTTCGCGCGCCGTCCCCGCGAACCTCCCCTCCGACCCGCCCCGGCTGTCCGGCGCGCCCCCGGGATCCGGCTCCGTGTCCGCCCCGGCCGCCCGGCGACCCCGGATTCCGTCTCCCTGTCACGCCTCCGCTGTCCGGCGCCCCGGAATCCGGCTCCGTGTCCGCCGCCGCTATCCGGCGACACCGGAACCCGACTCCGCGTCCGCGCCGCTGCGCTGCTGCGGTATCACCGCGGTGCCCTGGTGCAACGCGACCGTGCGGGTCGGCGCGGGGATGGCGATGCCCTCCTCGCGGTAGCGCCGGTGCAGGCGCTTGATGAACTCGTGTTTGATCCGGTACTGGTCGCTGAACTCGCCGACGCCCAGGATGACGGTGAAGTCGATCCGCGAGTCGCCGAAGGTGTGGAACCGGATGGCGGGCTCGTGCTCCGGCAGGGCGCCGGTGATCTCGTGCATCACCTCGGCGACCACCTCCAGCGTCACCCGCTCGACGTGCTCCAGATCGCTGTCGTAGCCGACGCCCACCTGGACCAGGATCGTCAGCCGCTGCTCGGGCCGGGTGAAGTTGGTCATGTTCGTCTTGGCGAGCTGCCCGTTGGGGATCACGACCAGGTTGTTGGAGAGCTGGCGGACCGTCGTCTGGCGCCAGTTGATGTCCTCGACGTAGCCCTCCTCGCCCGTGCTCAGCCGGATGTAGTCACCGGGCTGGACGGTCTTGGAGGCGAGGATGTGCACGCCGGCGAAGAGGTTGGCCAGGGTGTCCTGCAGGGCGAGGGCGACCGCGAGACCACCCACGCCCAGGGCGGTGAGCAGCGGGGCTATGGAGATGCCCAGGGTCTGCAGCACGACCAGGAAGCCGATCGCCAGCACCAGGATGCGGGTGATGTTGACGAAGATCGTGGCCGAACCGGCGACCCCGGAGCGGGACTGCGTCACCGTCCGCACCAGACCGGCGATCACCCGGGCCGCCGAGAGGGTGACCACGAAGATGATCCAGACGGTAAGGATCTGGTTGACGTGGTGCTGCACCGGCCGGGTCAGCGGCAGCATCGCCGCGCCGGCCGCCGCGCCGCCCGCGATCGCCGCCCACGGCACCACCGTGCGCAGCGCGTCCACGATCACGTCGTCGCCGCTCCACTTGGTCCGCTTGGCGTGCTTGGCCAGCCAGAGCAGCAGCGTGCGGGACAGGAACGCGCCCGCCAGTCCCGCGGCCAGGGCGACGCCGGCGAGGATGAGGTCGTCCAGGGTCACGGCGCGGTTCACCGGCCACCTCCGGGGAGACGGTCTGCGGCGCACGGGGCCGCCGAAGGCCGGATGTGGGATTGCGTCACGTTGTCACCTGCTCGGTTCCGGGATGTGCGAGCGCGCCGGCCGGCCCCGGGGCCCCTGCCTGCGCAGTCGCTCATCCTGCCGCATCCAGCAGGGCGGTTCGTACCGTTACCGGCCCGGAGGCGGGCCGCCCGGACGCCCCCTCGACCGCCGTGCCCGGCACCGGCCCGGCGGCACGGCCGGCCGCGTCCGGCGCCGCACCCAGCACACCGCCCCGGACCTGGAGCGCCTCCCGCACCGCCTCGGCCCGCGCCGCGTCGTCCTGGCCCGCGCCCACTGCGCGCGGCGCGGCCCGCTCGCCACCGCCTCCGGGGCGACGCCGGGCGCCCGGCGCCCTGGGCGCGCCGTTCCCGCCGCCGCGCGGCGGCTCACCCCTCCGTGAACGAGCCGTGCCGCCCCGCCCCCGCAGCGAACCGGGCGGCGCCCTCCGTACCGGCGGACAGCACGCCGATGCCGTGCCGGAGTTCGCCCCGCATCGCCGCCTCCTCCTCCAGGCCCTCCTGGTCGAGCACCGAGGCCCGGTCGGAGCGCAGGCACTCCTGCGGGAACCGGCCGATCTCCGCGGCCAGCCGCTCCGCCTCGGCGCGGGCCCGCCCGGCGGCGACGACCCGGCTCACCAGCCCGATCCCGTACGCCTCCCGGGCCGGGACCGGACGGCCGGTGAGGATCATGTCCAGGGCGCGGCCGGTGCCGATCAGCCGGGGCAGCCGGACCGTGCCGCCGTCGATCAGCGGCACGCCCCAGCGGCGGCAGAACACCCCGAACACGGCGTCCTCCTCCGCCACCCGCAGATCGCACCACAGCGCGAGCTCCAGACCGCCGGCCACCGCGTGCCCCGCGACCGCCGCGACGACCGGCTTCGACAGCCGCATGCGGGTCGGCCCCATCGGCCCGTCGCCGTCCTCGGCGACCCGGTTGCCGCGCTCGGTGCCGATCGCCTTCAGGTCCGCCCCCGCGCAGAACGTGCCGCCCTCGCCCCACAACACCGCCACCCTGGCCTCGTCGTCGTCCTCGAACTCGCGGAAGGCGCGGACGAGTTCGGCGGCGGTCGGCCCGTCCACCGCGTTGCGGGCGGCCGGCCGGGACAGGACGACCGTGGTGACGTACCCCTGACGCTCGACGCGTACCGGCATGGGCGGCGACTCCTCCTGCTCCGCGGGACGGGAACGGCAGGTTACTCCTTGGTCGCACCGCGCCAAGGGGCGTCCGAGCCGCCGGGAAGCGCTTTTCGGTACCCGTCCCGCGCCCCCTGACGCCCCCCACCATTGACCTCAACCTTGCTCAAGGTCCTAGGTTCTCTCCCATGAGCATGGAGACCACGGCGTGGACGCAGTTGCACAGCGTCATGACCGCCCAGCAGGAACGCCGCCCCTTCGCCCGGGCGACGCTGCGCCGCATCGGCGCGTTCGCCCGTCCGCACCGTAGCCGTATCGCACAGTTCGTCGCGCTCGGGGTGGCCACCGCGCTGCTCGCCGTGGCGACCCCGGTACTCGCCGGCCGGGTCGTCGACACGATCGTCTCGCACGGCGACCGGGGCACCGTCGTACGCCTGGCCCTGCTGATCGCCGCGATCGCGGTGGCCGAGGCCGCGCTCGGCATCCTCGGCAGACGCCTGTCGGCGACGCTCGGCGAAGGGCTCATCCTCGACCTGCGGACGGCGGTCTTCGACCATGTGCAGCGCATGCCGGTCGCCTTCTTCACCCGCACCCGCACCGGAGCGCTGGTCTCCCGGCTCAACAACGACGTCATCGGCGCCCAGCGGGCCTTCAGCAACACCCTGTCCGGAGTGGTGAGCAACGTCGTCACGCTGCTGCTCACGCTCGCCGTCATGCTCACGCTGTCCTGGCAGATCACCCTGCTCGCACTGGTGCTGCTGCCGGTGTTCGTGCTGCCGGCCCGGCGGATGGGCAGCAGGATGGCCCGGATGCAGCGCGAGGCGGCCACGCTCAACGCGGCGATGGGCACCCGGATGACCGAGCGGTTCTCCGCCCCCGGCGCCACCCTGGTCAAGCTCTTCGGCCGCCCCGAGGAGGAGTCCGCGGAGTTCGCGGCCCGCGCCCGCCAGGTCCGGGACATCGGCATCCGTACGGCCACCGCGCAGTCGGCGTTCATCACCGCGCTGACCCTGGTGTCCTCCCTGGCGCTCGCCCTGGTCTACGGGCTCGGCGGCTTCTTCGCCCTGCGCGGCAGCCTGGAACCGGGCGCCGTCGTCTCGCTCGCGCTGCTGCTGACCCGGCTCTACGCACCGCTCACCGCGCTCGCCGGGGCACGCGTGGAGGTGATGAGCGCCCTGGTCAGCTTCGAAAGGGTCTTCGAGGTGCTCGACCTCAGGCCGCTGATCGAGGAGAAGCCGGACGCCCGTGAGGTCCCGGACGGCCCGGTCGCGGTCGAGTTCGACGACGTGCGCTTCGGCTACCCGTCCGCCGACAAGGTCTCCCTCGCCTCGCTGGAGGAGGTCGCGAGCCTGGACACCCGGGGCGGCGCCGAGGTCCTGCACGGCGTCTCCTTCCGCGCCGAACCGGGCCAGACCGTCGCGCTGGTCGGGTCCTCCGGCGCCGGCAAGTCGACCATCGCCCAACTCCTGCCGCGGCTGTACGACACCGACGAGGGCGCCGTACGCGTCGGCGGCGTCGACGTGCGCGACCTGAGCGCGGCCACCCTGCGCGCCACCCTCGGCATGGTCACCCAGGACGGCCACCTCTTCCACGACTCGGTGCGCGCCAACCTGCTGCTGGCCCGCCCCACGGCCGACGACGACGAACTGTGGGACGCCCTGCGCCGGGCCCGCCTCGACGACCTCGTCCACGCCCTGCCCGACGGCCTCGACACGGTCGTCGGCGAGCGCGGCTACCGGCTGTCCGGCGGTGAACGGCAGCGCATGACCATCGCCCGGCTGCTGCTGGCCCGCCAGCGGGTCGTCATCCTCGACGAGGCCACCGCCCACCTCGACAACACCTCGGAGGCCGCCGTCCAGGAGGCGCTCGCCGAGGCCCTGGCCGACCGTACGGCGGTCGTGATCGCCCACCGGCTGTCCACGGTCCGCGCCGCCGACCTCATCCTGGTCGTCGAGGCGGGCACGATCGTCGAACGCGGCACCCATGACGAACTCCTGGCGGCCGGCGGCCGGTACGCGGAGCTGTACCGCACCCAGTTCGAACAGCAACCGGACACGGCGGGCGCCGTGTGACGCCGTGGAGCGCACCGGGCCGGCCCTCCAGCGGCCGGCCCGGGGGCCCGATCGTCGCGGGACGGGGCTCATGGCGTCCTCCACGGACGTCCTCCGCGCACGCGGCGACCCGGCGCGGGGCGGCGGTCAGGGCTCGAGGTCGACCACTCCCTTGCCGCTCAGGACGTCGAGCGGCACCGAGACCTGGTCGTGCACGCCCAGCCAGGCGCCGTCGGTCCTCCGCAGGCAGTACGTGACCCTGACCCACATGCCGTTCGCCGCCGTCCCGTCCCGGAGCGTGCCGCCGAGACGAGCGAACGCGTGTCCGAAGGCGATGTCGTCGCCCACGGTGAGCGTCAGGTCGCGCACCTCGTACGTCACGCTCCCGAAGGATGTGAACACGGGCGCCCAGTTCCCGAGTTTCGCCTCGATCACCGGGGCGCGGCTCAGCCCGCGCCGGGCGGGCCGAGTCCCCGCCCGCGTTCCTCCAGCGGTCGCAGAGCCCGCAGGACGGCAGCGGCGACCTCCTCGGGGGTCCGGCCGTCCACCGCCACCACGCAGGTCGCGACCTCCTCGTACAGCGGGCGGCGGGCCCGGGCCAGCGCGGACCAGCGCGCACCCGGGTCGCCCGCCAGCAGGGGCCGTGTCCGGTCGCCCGCGACGCGCTGGACGGCCTCCTCGACGTCCATCGACAGGTGGACCACGGGCAGTCCGGCGAGCAGGGCCCGGGTGCCGGCGTCGAGGACGGCGCCGCCGCCGAGCGCGAGGACACCCTCGTGCCCGGCGAGCGCCGCCCGCACCGCCTGCTTCTCCAGGGCCCGGAAGGCGCTCTCACCGTCGTCGACGAAGATCTCCGCGATGCTGCGGCCCTGCCCGGCGACGATGTCG